>CAZDSU010000008.1:0-121913 GCA_964508135.1 uncultured Saprospiraceae bacterium | reverse complement strand
CGACCTGAGTGCCCGTTGGCAAATTCTGCGTGGGCTGTACGCCGACGCCGATTTCAACTACACCCTACCACGTGCCAAGGACGAACCCGATGGGCAGGATTACATCCCCCTCGCCCCAACAGTCACGAGCATCGGCGGGTTGACGGCGCAGGCGAAAAACGGTCTCTACGGCAGCATCCGATACCGCTACATCGGCGACCGTCCTGCTAACGAGGACAACAGCACCGTGGCCACTGGCCAGTTCGTGGTGGATGCGCTGGTGGGCTGGAAGAAGCGCAACCTCGAAATCAGCCTCTCGGTACAGAACCTGCTGAACACGGAGTACAACGATGCGCAGTTTGATACGGAGAGCCGATTGAAGGATGAACTGGAGCCGGTGACGGAACTGCATTTTACGCCGGGGGCGCCGTTCTTTTTAAAGGGAGGGGTGAGTTATTTCTTTTAATATTTGAATGGCTTTTGCCCCGTGGTGACACCTTTTGGAAAGGTGTCGCCACTTTTAATTTTTACCAGTGAGGTTGCTCATTTTTTCACCAATTTCCTCATCAACACATGTTCATCGAATTGAAGCCGCAAAAAGTAAATTCCCTGCGGCAGTTGTGCTTGCTCAAATTTGAGTTGGTGCTGACCTGTGAGCAAGTTCTCATCATTGGCCAAATCGCTGATTTTTTTGCCCGTTACATCATGCAGTGATGTTGAAAAAATTACGCTTTCAGGTAGTTCAAAATTGACCCAAAAAATGTCTTCAATAGGGTTTGGGAAAATGTTGAGGTTTATTTCATGCTCAAATTCGTTGGTGGCACTGAAAATATAGATTTCGTACCCTACATAAATATTGCACCCATATCCAGTGCAGCAATCAATAAAAGTTCCTACATAACTACCAGGTGTATCAAAAACGATACCTCCTATTTCAGTCCCTACTGGGCCTGTACCCCAAGCATAAATGTACTCTACAGGATACACCGTTATTTCTGCATTGATAAGGCTATCACAACCCAATTGATTTTGTAAATTTTGAGATTCAAAAACCAATAAGGAATCCTCCCAAGAATTGACTTCAAAAAATTCACCGGTCAAAGGACTGCTTTCATCTGAGCAAATAGTAAAACTCAGCTCCGTAGTATCATTTAGCAATGCCTCAATACTCAAAATAACTACACTATCCAGCCCATCTGAGCCGACAAAGACAAACATGTAATCTCCGGCTTGATTGTAAACCATGCCGTTCCATTCATATTCACCGCCTTCACAAAAAGTGGCAAAAATCTGGGTGGTATCTGCGTATGAAAAAACAATTGGGAAATCAATTTTGCCAAAAATAGGCATATTGACAAGGAAGGTGAAAAGGACAATGGGGAATGATGTTTGCAAATGGTTTTTCATGACGAAATGATATTATGACAACGTGATAAATATTCCGAAGCAATTTAGCCAAATCCACCATTTATTCGATATGCAAGGAATTAATTTGCAACACATCGGACAAAAGTATAAACTCAATTGAATACAGCTGCTCACTCACCCGGTTTTACCCTAAACTCCCTCCAGCACCACACCGCCGATACCAAAAACGGCACCGTCGCCAAAACTATCTTCCAGTTTTTACCCAGCACACCAACCAGTACCAACATCAGCACCAGTATGCCCATCATCGCCATTCCAGTGATGACCATCCACTTCTTGGGCTTGGGCATGAACAGGGAAATGAGCACCATCAACTGCCCCAAAAACGGCAACAAAACCAGCGGGTGCGAAAAGGCACTGGCTTTGTCAGATTTTTCAAAGAGCAGCATGTAAACGACTTCGTAAACGAAAGCCGATTGGTCGGCCCATTCGAGGTAGCAGAACAGGAACGATGCGAACAGGCAGAAGATGGCGAGTTTTTGCATGGCAACGAACAATGATGAAGATTTGAAAAAGTGGCTCGAAATTACTCCAAGCTATTTTCACTGCAAAAAAAATAAAAAAAATCCGTCCCAAAAAATCCGCTCCCACCAATTACTCGTAAATACCAACATCAAGCGGAGGAGCAGCTTCCGTTGCTCTTTTCCAAAAACATCCTGCCAGCCTTATTGGCTGGTTCGAATCAAACAAGTTCAAATTAGTTGGTCACCAAGTGAAAAACCGGGCATAACCTGCCCTGACATTCTATTGCCCAAACTGGATGTTTTGCCAAAGCATACATGCAATGGCTAGCTAAATTATTGCCCCAAAACCATCAAACAATTCAGCAATCTCAGCAATCAATTAATTCAAAATCAGTATTTTATGAAAACATTCGTTTCAAAAATCCTTACCGTGGCGCTTTGCCTTTGGGGGGTGGCGGCCTCGGCCTCCAGCCACCGGGAAGCGCCGCTCATCGCCAACGATCCGTTGGCCGACAACACGGACGTTTACGCCTTCGTAAGCCCCGACAACCCGAACATGGTGACCATCATCGCCAACTACATCCCGGCGGAGCTGCCGCACGGGGGGCCGAACTACTACACGTTCGGCGAGAACATCCGCTACGAAATCCACATTGACAACAACGCCGCCATCGTAGGTGACGAGGTTACCTACCGCTTCACTTTTTCACTGGTGAACGAAGACCCGACCACCTTCTTCAACATCCGCCTCGGTGCCCGCAACCTCCGCACGACCTACACTTGCGAGCGCAGCACCAACGGCGGACAAACCTGGACGACCATCGTTGCTGGTGGTGAAGTGCCGCCGCCACGTATTGGCCCACGCTCCATCGAAAGCGGTGTTGGTCTCGGCACCACCTACGACCAGCTCATCGCCGATGCCATCGAGTCTGCAACCACTGGCGAAAGCATCTACTGCGGCCCTGCCGACGACCCGTTCTTCGTGGACCTCGGCGGCGTGTTCGACCTCGGCAACCTGCCCCGCCAAAGTGGCCCCTACCGTGACGGCCTTGGCCAGTACAACACGCACACCATCGCCATCCAAGTGCCGATTTCGACGCTCCGCAAAACGGGCGCCGCTGCCACGCCTGCCAACATCCTCGACGGCGATTACGTCATCGGTGTGTGGGCAAGTGCCAGCCGTCGTGCCATGCGCACCCTCAGCACCACTGGCAACGAGCCTACCGATGCTGGCACTTGGGTTCAAGTGAGCCGCCTCGGCATGCCGTTGACCAACGAGGTCGTCATCCCAATCGGGTACAAGGACTACTGGAATTCATTGACTCCTTACCAAGAATTGGCCGACACGCAACTTGATGGCTTTTTCTACAACCCAGAACTGGCGCTCTACATGGACAATTCGCAGTTCGGAGGAGCCGTACCGGCAATGGCAAAGCTGCGAATCCAACGCAACTCACTCGGCGCTTTTGACTTTGGTTATGGTAAAAATGGCCTGTACAGCCTGAAAGGTTCTGCCGCCGTGGCTGGTACTGCTTTGGACGATGCCATCTTCGGCACGCTGCTGCTGCCTGGCCCCGGAAAGGCCCGCTCGGTTGACCTCTGGCCGATTTTCCACACGGGCGTGCCCAACTTCCCGCCCTACCAATTGGCGACGGGCAAAAACGGCAACCCATTGGCCATAGGCAAACCATTCATCAACAACTTTTTGCCGAACGGCGGCGATATGCTTCGCCTCAACATGGCCACACCACCTACGCCCCGCAACAGCCCTGAATTCAGCTCGCTGGGCATCGTGAACGCCGCCGTGCTTGGTCTAACGAACCCAACCTATGCCAGCAATGCCACCCTCCAATGGATTCCGAACATGGATGGCTTCCCGAACGGTCGCCGCTTGGAGGATGACGTGACGCTCATCGAGTTGCAAGCTGTCAGTGGTGTAGCACTGGCTGCCATCGGCCTTTGGTACGATGACTATGTGGCTGGAGGAAGCCCAGTGACCACGAAACTGGTGAACGTATTGAGCTATTCCACCGGCGTCAACAACAACGACAAAATCTTCAAAACCAGCTTCCCGTATGTGGCTTCGCCTTGGATGGGAACGGAGACCGGGGAGTAGAAATTGGAAATTAAGAAATTAGGAAATTGGTTCTCGCATTGCTTCGAAACAATCAAGCAATTCAACAATCAAACAATCAAACAATTCAACAATGAAATTTATCATAAAATCATTATTCTTGCTGTTGGCAATGGGCATTTTCAGCCTAAACGCCACGGCCTCCAGCCACCGAGAGGCGCCGCTCATCGCCAATGACCCGCTGGCTGACAACGTGGACGTTTACGCTTTCCGAAGCCCGGAGCGTCCGCAAAACATCATCCTCGTCGCCACTTATGTGCCAATGCAACTGCCGCAAGGTGGCCCGAACTACTACCAGTTTGGCGAAAACATCCGCTACGAAATCCATGTGGACAATAACGCCGCCATACCTGGCGACGAAATCACGTACCGTTTCACGTTCAAAATCAAGAACCAAGACCCGACGACGTTTTTCAACATCCGGCTGGGCAAGCAAAACTTGTACACCACCTATACGCTGGAGAAAAGCATCAACGGCGGCACCAGTTGGATCAAAATAATCGAAAACGTACCGGTACCACCGCCAAACATTGGCGTGCGCAGCATCAACTCCACGGTCGGCCTGAACACTACTTACGATGCGCTGATGAAAAAAGCCATTCGTCAGTCAGCTACTGGCGAGCGGGTTTTCGTAGGCCCAGTGGACGACCCGTTCTTCGTGGACCTCGGCGGCGTGTTCGACCTCGGCGACCTGCCCCGCCAGAACGGCGACCCCCGGGATGGCCTCGCTTGCATGAACACCAGCGCCATCGCCATCGAAGTGCCGATTGCTTTCCTTCGCAAAGCAGGTGCTCCCGTCAACCCGACCAGCATCCTCGACGATCGCTTCATCATCGGTGTGTGGGCGAGCGCAAGCCGTCCGCAAATCCGCACCTTGTCGCCCGGTAGCCAGGCTTTTTCTGGCAACTGGGTTCAGGTGAGCCGCCTCGGTATGCCGTTGACCAACGAAGCCGTCATCCCCATCGGTTACAAGGATTACTGGAACGCCCTTACCCCGTACCAAGAATTGGCCGACACCCAGTTGGACGGTTTCTTCTACAATCCAGAACTGGCGCTTTACATGGACGACTCACAATTCGGTGGAGCAGTCCCTGGCTTTGCGCCGCTGCGCATCCAACGCAATTCGCTCGGTGCTTTCGACTTCGGCAACGGCCAGGATGGCCTTTATGCTCTCAAAGGCACTGCCGCTGTGGCCGGCACGGCATTGGACGATGCCATCTTCGGCACATTGCTACTGCCTGGCCCAGGGAAGCCGAGGTCGGTGGACCTTTGGCCGATTTTCCACACGGGCGTGCCCAACTTCCCGCCCTACCAATTGGCGACAGGCAAGAACGGCAACCCATTGGCCGTAGGCAAACCCTTCATCAACAACTTTTTGCCAAATGGCGGAGACATGCTCCGGCTGAACATGGCCGTGACCCCGACGCCCCGCAACCACCCGAAATTCAGTTCGCTGGGTATCGTTCAGGCCGCTGTGCTTGGCCTGACCGACCCGGCTTACAACGCCAACGCCAACATGCAATGGATTCCGAACATGGACGGCTTTCCGAACGGTCGCCGGTTGGAGGATGACGTGACCCGGATTGAGTTGCAAGCAGTGTCGGGTGTGGCACTGGCAGCCATCGGGCTTTGGTACGATGATTACACGGCTGGTGGCAGCCCCGTCACGCAAGACTTGTTGGACGTGCTGACCTACACCACGGGGGTTGAGCAAAACGATGCGCCTTTCACCAACAAGTTTCCGTTCATGGTCAAGCCTTGGTCCGGCGATGGCGATTGCAGCGGCACAATTGCTGGCCCGGCGCAAATGGCCATGCTGCCTAATGGTGGCATTGGCGTGAGCACCCCTGAAATTGCCGGGACGCAGGTGATGATGGCCAACTTCCCCAACCCGTTTACTGCACAAACGACCGTGCAGTATGAGGTGGCCGAAGCAGGAAACATCAGCATCCAAGTCGTTGACATGAGCGGCAAAGTGGTCAGCACACTCGTCCACGAGCAAATGGACAAGGGACGCTATTCCGTTCAGTTCAACGCAACAAACCTGCCTGCTGGCGTCTATTTTGCTAAAGCAAAAGATGGCAACGGCAAGCTGTTGGAGGTTTTGAAAATGATAAAACAATAATTGAGAATGGAAAATGGAGAATTGAGAATGAGGCATCCCTTGGGTTATTTTTCAATTTTCAATTCTCCATTTTAAATTATTAAAAACGCCCGTTTATGAAAAATATAATCATCTCCATCGGCCTTATGGCCTATTTAATGGTGAGCATTATAGCTTGCCAAAACAACCAACCCAATACCACTGCAAAGGCTGGCATGGGCCTTATTGAAAAGATACCACAACTGCTCGACCGGAACGAGAAAATCCAGTATGGCAAAGAATGGGAAACCGTCCAGAACGCCTACGGCAAGGAGCGCAAGGTGATAATGGACAACCCGCAAGCGAAGGAGCCTTGGCTGAACCTCGCCGAAATTTTCGTGCAGGAAGCAAGGGTGACGGGCGAGCACCCGCACTATTACCCGGCGGCGTTGCAGTGCTTGGATTATCTGCTGGCACAAACGTTTGACGAAAAAAACATCAAGGAAAAAGACCTGAAATTCCGGGCGTTGAGTGCCAAGGCTGCCGTTGAAATGAGCCTGCACGAGTTCTCAAAAGCGCTGAAAACTGGCGAAGAAGCGGTGAAAATAAACCCGCTAAACTCGGGCATCTACGGTGTGCTGACCGATGCAAATGTGGAGTTGGGCAACTATCCCAAAGCTGTAGAAATGGCGGACAAGATGGTGAGCATCAAGCCAGATTTGCGCAGCTACAGCCGGGTGTCGTACCTGCGGGAGATACACGGCGACGTGCCTGGTGCCATCGAAGCGATGACCATGGCCGCCCAAGCGGGCTACCCCGGCTACGACAACACCTCGTGGTCAATGGTGACACTTGGCAACCTCTACCTGCATTATGGTAAGATGGCCGAAGCCGAGCAGGTTTTCAAGAACACACTGATGGAACGCCCCGAATACCCCTTCGCATTGGCTGGCCTGGCGTCCGTCGAAATCATGCGGAAGAACTATGCCGAAGCCGAGCAATTGCTGAAACAAGCGGCTGCCATTGTGCCGGAGGTAAGCTTTTATGAACAATTGGCGACGGTATATAAAGAAAGTGGCCGAACCAATGAATATGGCAAAACCATGGAAGAAGTAATAAAAATGATGGAAGACGACCAGGCGCACGGCCATAATATGGACTTGGAGTTTGCGCATGTATATTCGGATTTAATGGACAACCAACCCAAGGCGCTGGAATATGCGCTAAAAGAATACCAAGCCCGCCCAGAGAATATTGACGTGAACGGGGCGCTGGCAAGTATTTACTTTAAAATGGGCGACAAGAAAAGCGCCGAAATGCACCGAACCAAGGCGCTTCGCACTGGCACGAAAAAGCCGGAACTGTTGGCGCTGAACCAATAACCGACGACCTTAAACGGGTGTTAGGAGGGGACAAGCCATCGTGCTTGTTCCCTCTGATTTTTATGGTATGGCTGCAAAAATGAGGCTCATGGCGTTTCAGAGTGAAAAGCAATATTTATTCACCAAGGAGCTTACGAGCTATTGCCCCCTCCTCGCCGCCTTCGGCGGCTCGTCGGGGGGGAGAGAGTTTTTGGGGGCGTTCCGCCCCCAAACCCCCTATTTTTCACCATAAAACGTCATGAGCCAAAAATGAAAATGCTCATTTTCACAACCATAAACTTTTTTCATTTTTAAAATCTGGCATCGTGACCCCCTAACAAGGTTGGACGATGACCACCATACCTCATACCTTAATCCCCACCATCCCCCCAAACAACAGCAGCTTCAACTCATCCGGCGTCATGCTGAACGTATTGGTGTAGCCCGTCCGCAAGTCGGCCTGGGTGTCCTTGCCGTCGTAGATGCGGATGACTAACTGCTGGGCGGGCAGCGCCACCCCGTCCACTTCCAACGAAATGCGGATCGGGACCGGGTTGCCGCCATTCACATAAAACAGGTGCAGACCCGCTTCCCCTCGGAGCAATTGTCCGAGGCTGTGCTCCTCCGCTTCAATGCCACGCAGGTCGGGCATGACGTGGTGGGTGATGTCCATCGAAGTGAGCAGCAAGCTGTATTGGTTGATAAGGAACTCAATTTCCGATGCCCCGGCATGGGTCACACAGGACTCGAACCGTAGGCGAACCTTATCCGTTTTTTGCGCCAAAAAGCCCTCCAACATCGTCTCCAAAAACGTGAGGTCGAAATAGCTGACGAGGTAGTCCGTCTGGAAACTGTCAAACTCGGGGCTGAGATGGCGGTACTCTTCCCGCAGCGTTTTCATGGCTTCTTCTTGGAAATGCTTGTCGCGTAGCGCCTCTTTGCGAGCCTTGCCCGAATCGTCGAACTCGTTGAGGTACACCCGTTTGAGGCGGAACGGCACAGCGGGAACCATCGTCATTTGTCGCTCCCGAAGCCGCAGCGCCTTGAATTGCATGCTTTCTTTCATGGTCGCCACCTTGTTCTTGAAATCGTAGTGCTTCCAATCGGCGTCCTGCCCGGCCACGTTGTAGAGGCGGCCCTGGCGCTCCTGTCGCCGCTCGAAACTGGAGATTTCCTTTTCCACCAGCTCCAAACGGTGCTGCAATTTGCCAAAAAATCGCACGGCGTTATTCTCCTCTGGTATCTCTGGCAACCATTCCCCATCCAACGGATGCACGAACTCGATAGGCGTAATTTGCGGCACCAACCGCTCGTTTTCCAGCAAAATATCGAGGATGACTGGCGTGTCCGACGTGGTTTTGATGAGTTGCTCCGCAGAAAGCAGCGTCAGGTCCCGCTCGATTTGGCGCTTGAGCGCCCGACCACCCATGCGGGCATCGAAGCCCCGGCGGGCCACCCAGTCCAGCGCCTGCTCCGATACGTTGACGATGGTGGTGCGGCGCACGAAGCCGTCCCGTTGGAGCAGTTCCCGGATTTGTAGCTGCGCAATTTTTTGTATCTCGTTGAATGTCAGCGGATTGAACACCACTATCTGCTCGATGCGGTTGACCAATTCTGGGCGGAACGCCTGTTCCACCGCCTTGCGGTAAACAGCGCTTTCGTCCTTGCTCTCGCTGGCGTAGCCGATTTGCGAAGCAGCCTCCCGTGCGCCAAGGTTGGAGGTCATGACGATGATGGTGTTCGAAAAATCCACCGTGCGGCCCAAGCTGTCGGTGAGGCGGGCATCGTCGAGGACTTGCAGCAGCAGGTCGTGGATGCTGGGGTGCGCCTTCTCGATTTCGTCCAAAAGCACCACGCCGAACGGTTGGTAACGCACCTTTCCCGTGAGTTGCCCTTCGGGGTTTTGATAGTCGCCGATGAGCCGGTGCAGCGCCCCGCCGTCAATGTACTCGTTCATGTCGAAGCGCATCAGCTTCGAGTCGCTGCCGAGGATGGTCTTGCAGAGCAGCTTGGCGGCATGTGTTTTTCCTACGCCCGTCGGGCCGATGAACAGGAACGAGCCCAGCGGTCGGTTGCGGTCGGTGAGGCGGGCCTTGACGAGGTGGATGGCCCCGGACAACGCCTCCACGGCCAGCGGCTGCCCAACGAGTTCCTGCCCCAACAACCGGTTCAGTTCGTCCTTTTCGATGGGCGACTGCTCCTCGAAAATCTGCTCCTGCATCCCGCTGAACGACTTGAACTCCTTCCGCACCTCCGGCGCATCTATCACTGTGCGGCTGTATTTGGTGGTCAATTGCGTGAGCAACCGCATCACAGAGCCGGGCAACGCCTTGTTTTTCAGGTAGTTGCGCTGGATGGTGAACAACTGGCTGATGGCGGGCACGGTGATAGAGCAGCCCGTTTGGAGTTCCATCAGGCTGCGGTTTTGCAGCACGATTTTGATGGCGGTGGCCACGTCCGGTTCTGGCACCCGGATCACCTGGAACAGGTCGGCGAAGCTGCGGTCGGCTTCCTGCACCAGTTTCCACTCCTCTGGCGTGGCCAGCAGCACGAGCTGTATCTTTCTTTTTTCCAAAAACGGCTTGAGCACGGTGGCGAGGCAAAGGTCGCTTTGGGCGGCCTTGCCGATGCGGAGCAGTGCCACGGGGTTGTCCACCAGCAACTTGTCGGGGTAGCGCTCCCGGTTGCTCGGCGACTGCACGTACTGCAAAATTGCCTCGAACCGCTTCTCCCAATGCCCTACGATGCTCATGCCAGCGATGACCCGGTTGGGGTTCAGGTGCCAGAAATAGTGCCGCCGCCAATCCTCGTCGGACTGCTTGGTGACGCTGGCCATGTAGCGATAGGCCACCTCGTGCAACACGGTATGCTTGCCCACGCCCTCCGGCCCTACCAGCACGAGCGGGTTGTTGCCCGTTTTTTTGAAAATCAATTCATGCAACTGCTCCACCAACGGTTCTTGCTGCCAAGCCCGGTTCAGTTCGTCAGGATAGCGGGCGCAGAGGTCGGTGGCCACTTTCTCGATTTCCTCGCCGCCGTCGAACTGCTCCTGCTGCCGGAAGGCCGCAAACAGGCCCTCTGCCCCCGTCGCCTCGAAGCTGAAATTGGACTCCTTGTAATTGACCTCCAGTTGCACGGTGGTCACGAACTCCTTCTTTTCGGAATAATATTGCTCGGCATCGAAGTCGCTGCCTTCGGCTTGCTTGAGCCTTCGCATCATTTCCTTCACCACCCGCTCGGTCTCGGCCTTGAGGTCGGCCTTGCCCCTGTCGTTGTTTTTTACGATGAAAATGAACGACTCGAAGGCGGGCAGACAGGCGTAGGTCAGCCCCTGCCACTCGAAGCTCGCCACCCCGAAGCGCCCCTTGATGTAGTGGCTGCCGATGCTGAACTCCAACGGATATTGGTTAAGCTTAACCTCTGGCCCAAACTTGAACCAAAGCAATTGTTCCGCTGTGCTCCGGGAAAAAGTGTAGGCGGCGTAGCGGCGCTTCACCTGTTTTTTGAACAAACCGATAGCCTCGCTGTACCGCCGATGCACCCCCGTGGGTGCCCCGAAGAACACGGGCTGCACCTGGTAGGCCGCCTGACCATCCAATTTGGTCGGCAGCACGAGGACGGGGATGTTGAGGGTGGTTGAGGGCATTTTTTTACTGAGGGTTTGAGGTTTTTGGAGTTTGAGGTTTTGAGAGGGGCACTGCCCAAAACCCTCAACCACTCAAACCCTCAAACCCTTGTTTCGGGGCAAAGAAAGGTAATTGTGGCGGGAGATTGTAGGTAGTAGTAGGATTTAATGGCACAGGCAGTATTTCCATCGCACATCGGCCAAGAGGCCTCAATTAAGCCCGGTTACAAACTGAAGCTCATAACGAGTAGGACATGTTATACTGTGCGCAAACTAGGTTTTATGCAAACAGGGGTTTGGGGCGTTCCGCCCAAACCCCTCTCCCACGACGAGCCGCCGAAGGCGGCGAGGAGGGGCAAATGCGCTATCCTTTAACTCACTTGCACAAAAACTATTAGTGCGAAGTATAAATTGACAAGCTTTGCCCAGTAGTATTAATTGAGTGGTCTAATCTTCACAAAATCATTGCTTTACCATAATTATACTACAATCAGGGTCTTGGGACATTGGTGTAGGCGGTTCAGTAGAAATAAGTCTCAGTGAGATTTTATTGTTTGGGAGTGGGGTTATTTCATAGGTAACAAGCATGTTAAGGTGTTTTAAATCAGCTTTAGAATTAGTATAGACTCTTTTTTCACTTAAAACGTACTTATTGTCTTGCATCCTTATTTCACCAGCACCCTCTACTTTGGTGATGTTTTTAGTACCGGTTTCAATTTTTGTGACTTTCAAGATATTAGTATGTTTCAAAGCATAGTTCTCATTCACTTTGGTTATTTCATACGGGGTATTAAGTTGTTCCGCTAACATATTTGAACCAGCAATGGTAACATTTTTAGAATTATGCCCTGTTTTGGAATTGAAAATCTCATCAGCACCTATTTGGTGATTGCAATTTTCAAATCCAAAAAAATTATACGTTCCTGAAATATCATCTCCCCCCTCCTTTTTATCCGTTTTTGTCTCATTTCCCGCTGTTTCAACTTTATTAGTTTCATGCTGTGTATCTTCAGCACTCTCTGCATTATGTTCACTGGAGGATATTGTCTTAGTTGAATAGTTCCCACTATCATCATCGGGCATTTTTACAACCTGTATGGCGATTGGTATATTTTGTTTAGGCTCCTCGATTGTAGGCGTATTTTCAGGCTTGGCTATATTTGGTACATCTAGGACAGACCTGGTTGGAGCAATATTAGTTTCATGTGTATGGCTCAGTTCGTTCACCAATGGGGCGGTTTTAGGTTTTTCAATTGCTGTATGTTCTTTTTTGGATAATGTGGCAGCAATTTCATTAGTAGGCTTGGGTTGGGACATCACTCCAAATCCTAAGCCTAGGTCTTGAAAATTCTTTTTAGTTAGTTTTTCATAGATAACATCGGCTTCTTCTGCCAGACTCGATAGGTCACCACCTGCACCAAAAACAAGTGTAAGCCATTTGGCATCTGGTAAGGCTTTTTTTTCATTTGACCGCAAAAAGTGAAGGCTCAAGGCAACTGCTTCTAACCCCGAAGAGCGCTGGTTGCACGCTACAACTCCATTTCTGGTGTCGGCAAAAGCAGGAAATTTCTTCAACCGTTCATTCGGAATAACCCTCCCATAGTTGAACCGCCTGTCTGCAATCGAATACCCGGCATTCGATTGAACAATAAGTATCGTCTGAAAAACTGGTTTGCTTAGGTTATAAAAGGATGCCTTCGTTTCGATTTCAGGAAATTCCGTCAGGAAAGCATTGATTTGTTCCTGGGTTACAGATACAGCCGGGTTCGGACTGAAAAATTGTTGGCAAAAAATCGAACTAGACAGAAAAAGCAGAACAAGGAGGGTCAGTGTTTTATTCATGGTTATCAAATTGTGTAAGGAATTGTAAATACTCCAAAGAAATTCACTAAAAATCAGGTCAAGCACCACCGCTGAAAATTGTCTTTTTGTGAATTTGCTTACCAATTTAGACATTTTTTTCGAACACCAAATTTTCTGATGTTTATTTTATTTTTGGCCCACGTCGGGTTACAGTGAAATACGAGATTAACCGAACATTTTCTACCCCTCATTGCCACCTTCGGCGGCTCAGTCTTGGGGCGGCTGCGCCGCCCCCGCTGGTTCAAGCCCACTGGAAATCACAGGTTTAAACACCCCTAGTGCAATTTACTTCCAATCAACTTCAAAAACTCCGTTCTCGTCTCTTGTTTTTCAAACTGTCCCCGGAAAGCGGAGGTGGTGGTGACGGAATTTTGCTTCTGAACACCCCGCATCATCATGCACATGTGCATGGCCTCGATGACGATGGCCACTCCCTGTGGTTTCAGGGTGTTGTTGATGGCGTTGAGGATGTCGAGAGTGAGGCGCTCCTGAACCTGGAGACGACGAGCAAACACGTCCACCACCCGTGGGATTTTGCTCAAGCCGACGATATAACCATTTGGGATGTAGGCGATATGGGCCTTGCCCAAAAACGGCAGCATGTGATGCTCGCAGAGTGAATAGATTTCGATGTCCTTGACCAACACCATCTCGCTGTACGCTTCTTTGAACATGGCGGAACGCAAAATCTGCTCCGCATCCATGGTGTAGCCAGAGGTCAAGAATTGCATGGCCTTTGCCGCCCGTTCGGGAGTTTTCAGCAGACCGTCACGATAGGAATCCTCGCCAAGTCCCTCGATGATGTTGCGGTAGTTATCGGTGAGCTTGTCGGTCATTTCTGAATTGTAGTTTTCTTCTTTGACGTAAGACATTTCAAGTGTTTTAAACATTTTCTCGGTCAATTTTAAGGTGGAAAGTTAGGATAAAAGCGTCATCAAAACAGCGATGTCCGCTTTTTGTTCCAGTATTTTTTAGGAAAGCAAATCAACGGAAGCATCTTTGCGGAGCAAAAAAACTGACCATGCCAATCAACCTAAACGGTAAAATCATCGCTGCCGACCAACCAATCTTCACGGCTGGAAACCGGGCCTTTCGCTATGGCGATGGGCTTTTCGAAAGCATTCGAGTATTTGGTGGGAGGCTGCCTTTTCTTGAACGGCACTGGCAGCGACTCTCGGCAGGTTTTGGCTTGTTGAAATTTGAGGTGCCCGATTTTTTTACCCCAAGTTTAATAAAAAATGAAGTAGGAAAACTGACCGAAAGCAAGGGGAACTGGCGCATACGCCTAACGGTGTGGCGAAGCGGTGGCGGGCTGTATACACCCGAAACTAATTTGCCCGAATTCTTGATTGAAGCCACTCCCCTGAACTCAGCATTGTTTGAATTAAATCAAAGTGGCCTGAAAATAGGCATCTTCAACCAGGAGTTGCTTCCTCATCATTCCCAGAAAACCCACCAAAAGCTTCATAATCTTAAAACCACCTCCGCCCTACCCTTCGTCCTCGCTTCCATCTTCAAAAAAGAAAACCGACTCGATGACTGCCTCCTGCTCAACACCGCCGGACGGCTTGCCTGCGCTAGTAGTTCCAATATATTCCTGGTAAAGAATGGCGAGCTGTTCACGCCGCCACTGACCGAAGGTTGTATCGCTGGCACCATGCGAGCAAATGTTTTAGAACTTGCAGGTCAGCTCGGAATCAAAACCAACGAAGTCCAAGTCCCAATAAGCGAACTCGAAAAAGCGGACGAAATCTTGTTGACGAACGCCATCCAAGGGGTAAGATGGGCACAAAAAATTCAAGGCCAGAATACGCAATTTCAATGCAAAACAGCAGGGATGTTGGTTGATGCGCTCAATCAGCAATTGAAGCATTTCACATAACCTACTTTTGATGCGAATAACGGGTTAAAGCTTTAGGAAGCTCATCAAACTTTGAAAGTTGAGTAATTGGTGGGCATAAAAACAGGTGTCAAAACTTCCGAGTTTTAATGAAATTGGACACTGCGGCCCTTTCTATCCACAGCAGCGCCGCCGAACAAATAGCGACCACCACCGCCAACATGAACAACTGCCCCCCGTCGCCCTGCACCTAAATGCCAAGTACGAAGAGGTGCGATGCTATTGCTCCCATGATGGTGCCCAGTGCCAAGGCAGCGCCCAGCCATGTAGTGCGGGGAATGAGCAGGAGTATGCTGGCAATCAGTTCAACCACACCAGAGCCAATCCTGCCCCAAGGTTCTATCCCCATTGTAGTGAAGATATAAATGGATTCCGGTGCTCCCGTAAATTTGAAATACAGGGTTTGCAATAAGATGATGGCTACAATGATTCTCAATGCCCATTTTAAGATGTTGCTGTTCATTTTTTGTTTGTTTTGATTATTTGAAAATGGTTTTCCAATTGCTATCGGCTATTGCATTTTAGGCGGATTCGGCTCATGTCGGGTTTTGTCGAAAAGCCAAATGTGTCACTGAACTCCAGTTCAGCGATGAACACTCGCCGAACAGGATTTCAGTGACAAGTTCACGTAAAAATAACAAGAAAAAAAGCGGCAGCCACCCACTCGGGACGACTGCCACTTTTTGGTTGATAAGAGTTGATAAAGGTTGATGAAAGTTGATAAGAGCCAATCAACCCTTATCAACTCCATCAACTCTTATCAACCTTTTCCAATCACCAGCTTCTGCTCGTAGTGCTGCCCGCCAGCCTTCACGCTGACGATGTACAGTCCGCTACCGATGCTGCTGATGTCAATCCGCTCGTTGACGTAGCTTGTCTTGCCAAAATCTTGGCGAAGCACAAGCTGACCTAGCTGGTTGTAAATCTCAAATGTCACCTCTTGGCTTTCCACCATTTCAGCAAGCTTGAACGTCACCTCGCTTCCTGCAGGGTTCGGTGCTAAGCTAAATACCTCGCTACTGGAAAGCTTTGGCTTGCCAGTGGGCAGTGCCTTGGTGTCTGCGTCGTTGTTCAACGGCGAAGCTGCCAGTTGGCTGCAGGTGGTAGGCGTCTGGCCGTTGTGCCAGTAGGTGTTCACGTTCGTGATAGACTTGTGGATGGCCGCTGCGTACAATGGCGAAGTATAGCCTGTGAGCGGTATGCCGCCGTTCAGGTAGAGGTTCGACAGGTCGAGCAGGCCGCCGAGGGTGTACGGGTATTCTATCGCATTTCCGAAGGAATCGAAGATGCGCAGCTTGCAGGGGCCGCCCTCCACGCAATACTTGATGTTAGGGTCTATCTCGATGCAACCGAGGCCTTGGTTGCGGACGTTGGTCATCGTCAGGCCGTGGTGCAGTACGCTGAAGCGCATGTTCAGCATCAGGGCGACCGTGTTGGTGGCCAAAATGTTCTTCATCCCGATTGGGCCAGCCGGGTTGCAGCCGTTGCAGTTTGTCTGCTGGCAGTTGGACAGTATGGTTGGGTTGCCGATGCCGGGAAGGAGACTCTGCACGCACTGGGCACTCGTCAGCGTAAGCGAGCGGAGGGAGCCGCCTATCATCAGCGGGCCTTGCGCCAGCAGGTCGTTGATGGTCTGGATGTCGTTGGAATCAACTGCGGAAGCGCTTGGCTCACCGCCCTCGTTGCCCCAATCGCCCTGCATGAAAAACTCTAGCGGTTGGCACACACCGGAGTAGGTCACGCTACAAAGGTCCGGCATCTCGTTTCCGCACTGGTCGAGGATGCTGAAGTAAAAGGTGCGCCCAAATGTGCTGACACCGTTGCCGTCATCGTCGTTGCACTGCCAGAGCACGGACCAGCTGTGCAGCACGACGATGAGGTCGTCGCCGCTGCACACGTCGTAGATGTTTCCCGCCTCCAACAGTTCCTCTATCTTTTCGCTGAAGTCGTAGTCGGCAGGGCAAGGCACGTCCTCGATGCAGGCGATGTTGGTCACGTCAACGCTGTTGGCGGAGCCGCTCACGCAGCCGCCGGTGGGCGGTTCGTTGTCGTTAGCATAGTAGGTGTGGCTCCAGGTTTGGCTGAACCCGCCACAGTTGGTGTACACGTAGGTGAAGGTACGGACGCCGCTGCAGCCGCTGCCATCCACCGACTCCGATACGGTTGGGCCGACCACCTCGATTTCAATGCCGCAGATGTCGTAGATGGTCGGCGGCACGGGCGGCTGGGCATAGAGCAGGCAGCTCACGTAGTCCTCCGTGTTGGGGTAGGTAAAGAAGTCGGCGGTGTACTGGATGTTGAAGAGCTTGCTCCAGGTCTTTGTCGTACCCTCGCAGTCCGTGTATGTCCAGGAATACCTGCGGGTGCCCTCGCATCCATTGGCGTTGTTGGTGCTGGCGATGACCGGGCCTATTGCGTTCAGCAGGTTGCCGCAGTTGTCGTGAACGACCGGCGGCGTTGGCTCCTCGGCGTTCAATGGGCACTCGACCGTCATCGTTTCACTGGCCGGCACTACGAAGTCGAGGTACTCGACAGTATAGATATATGTCCAAACGGCCACGTTGCCCTCACAGTCGGTGTAGGTAAAGTTCCAGTTGCGGTTGCCCTCGCAGCCGGGCTTGGCGGTGGAGGTGATGACCGGGGTGAGCACTTCGCCGCAGTTGCTCGTGACCACGGGCGGGGTGGGCTGGGCGTCCGTTTGGTCTGGGCAGGCAACCGTTGAGCCGCCGTTGGCGGGAACGGCGAACGGCTGCCGCTCGACGGTGGCCACATGGCTCCACGTGGAGATTTGGCCGAACCCATTGTTGTATGTCCAAGTGAACGTCCTCGTGCCCTCGCAGGTGATTGGGTTCGGGTCGTTGACAATGGTAGGGCCGGTCGGGGTTACCACGCTGCCGCAGTTCGTCGTGACGGCGGGCGGTGCTGGGGGCTGCACAATGAGGGCGGGACAGGCGACCGTGCTGGCTCCAAAAGGCGGCACGGTGAAGGCGCCGGTTGCTACGGTGAAAGTCCAGGTAATGCACCCTGAGTTAGGGCCGGTGCTGTTGCGAGGAGCAATCCGCCAAAAATAAGAGCCCGGAGCCAATGTGCCTGCGTTGTAGTTAGTGGTTATAACATTTGCCACAAATGGCGGTACGGCAGTCGTTCCAAAGTAAACATCATAGCTGGTAGCACCTGCCGAAGCCGGCCAACTCAAATTCGTCGCCACGGGACACAAATTCGCCTGCCCGTTGGTTGGGCTTGTAGGCAGTGCCAAACATGGCGGCGGTGTAGCAAGGCAGGTCACAGCCAAGGTAAAGTTACCCGTGCTGCCACCAAAACCATGTACCCTGATACGGTAGACTACACCAAGGGTGGATGTCCAAGTCATTTGCGATTGGAGGCCGCAGAAGTCGTCGTTGCAGCCGCCTATGTTGGTAAGTACACCACAGGCGCCTGTGTAAACATCTATCTTCGTATCGTAGCTAGAGCCGCAAAGGCTAGCCGTGATGGGCGTTCCATTTCCTACGATGGTGTACCAAACATCGGGGCCCACAGTTCCGCCAGTGCAAGAGGTGGCAGGCCCATCTACGTTGGCCAGCACCGTGCTCCCACTGGCCGAGCCGCCGCAGGCGATGGGCGTGGCATTGGCGCAGTTGTCGTTGGCAGGGCCGGGGGGCGGTGCGCAGGTTACGTTCAGGGTATAATCCCCATTGCCCCCAAAAAAGCCGTCCACCATTATCAAATAGTTGGTACCGGCGGTGGAAGTCCAGGTGACCTCCGATGAAAGCCCGCAGAAGTCGTCGTTGCAGACAACGGGGAAGGGAGAACTACAGTCCCCTTCAAAAATCGCCAACTGCGTGTCGTAACCGGATCCGCAGAGGCTGGCTGTGATGTCACCGCCAGTGCCGACGATGGAGTACCAGACGTTGGGGCCCAGCCCCACACAGCCACCAGGCCCGTCAGCTGTGGCCATCACAGTGCTGCCGCTGGCCGTGCTACCGCAGGCAATTGGTTCAGCATTGGCGCAGTCGTCGTTGGGTGGAGTACCACCACCACTTATGCAGCTTCCTTGCAGCGTCATACATATGCCGTTGGTACCAGCCACACAGAAGTATTCATCAACCAGAACCCGTAGATTCCCGGTAAAGGTGGCCACCCAGGTCACCTGCGACTGCAATCCACAGAAGTCGTCGTTGTAACCGTACGGGCCTCCGCCAAAGTCATCGTAGAGGGTAATCTGGGTATCGAAGTCCGAGTCGCCGCAGGTCTCGAAGGTGTAGGTGTTGCCAGCGGTCACGCTGACCAACAGGTACTCTCCACCGTAAATACAGCCGTCCAGTATTTGAAGGCCAATGCCGCAGGTTACACTGGTTGAGAAATAATAGGCGTTGTCGTCGGGGCACTGGGCCTGTGCATGTTGTGTGGAGAAAATGCCAAGAAACATTGCCAGAGCAATGCCTGCAAGACTTTTCAACCTAGGCTTTAACATAAAACTGTTTTTCATAAAATTGTGATTTAAAAGGTAAGAGAATATTTAGGTGGTTCAAAAGATTACGAAGAAACTCAACGCAATGCTTGAGCCGGATAAGCTGTAAAAAAATGAGTCCAGAAAAATCTAGTGGCTTTGCGCCGTTCCCGGTAGAGCAGGTATAAAAACTGAAGTTCCCTATTTCGAAAAATCAGCCTTTAGAAAATCGTTCTTCAAAAAAAGTGAGATGGGACAGTCGCAGAAATCGGTATCGGCAAATGTAATTCGCACTTTTAGTATGGCGTAGTACACTCGTTAATATTTTGAGGATAAATTTGTCAGAAAAAACTATTTGCAAGGTAGATGACTTTCTAATTTGAATTAAACCATTCCCCGCTTGAACTGGTCTTTGAGAAAAAATCTTGAAATGAAAAAAATCCTACTCGCTTGTCTTTTGCTGCTTTCCTTCGGAAAAATCAACGCCCAAACCCTCTACTTCCCGCCGCTAACCGGCAATGTATGGGAAACCCTCTCGCCCGACTCTCTCGGTTGGTGCGATGAAAAAATCCAGGAACTCTACAGCCTGCTGGAAACCAACAACACCAAGGCGTTCCTCCTCCTGAAAGATGGCCGAATCGTGCTGGAGAAATACTTCGACACCTTCACGCAGGACAGCGCCTGGTACTGGGCTTCGGCGGGTAAATCCATGACGGCCAGCCTCGTTGGCATTGCGCAGCAGGATGACCTGCTCGATATCGAAGATACCAGCAGTGACTACCTCGGCATCGGCTGGACGGCCTGCCCGCCCGACAAGGAGGCGCTAATCACCATCCGCCACCAACTGACCATGACGACCGGCCTTGACGACGGCGTGCCCGACCACTACTGCACCCTCGACACCTGCCTACAATATCTCGCAGATGCTGGCACTCGATGGGCCTACCACAATGGCCCCTACACCTTGCTCGATCAGGTGATTGAAACTGCTTCGGGGCAGAACTTCAACCAATATTTCAACCAGAAAATAACGCAGAAAACAGGAATCAGCGGACTGTGGCTCCCCTCCGGTTACAACAATGTGCTGTACAGCAAAGCAAGGAGCATGGCCCGCTACGGGCTACTCATTCAAAACGGCGGCACTTGGAACACGACGCCCGTGCTAACTGACCCCGCCTTTTTCCAGCAAATGATAACCCCCTCGCAAGACCTGAACGAATCCTACGGCTACCTCTGGTGGCTGAACGGCCAGCCCACGTTCAAGCTGCCCGGTCTGCAAATCAACTTCCCCGGCCCGCTTTTTCCCGCTGCCCCCGACGACATGGTTTCAGCCCTTGGTAAAAACGGCCAGTACCTGAACGTTGTGCCGAGCGAGGGCATCGTGATGGTGCGGATGGGCAATGCACCTGGCACTGGGGCGGAGGTTCCCGTGGTGTTCAACAACGATATTTGGTTGAGAATCAATGAATTGGCTTGCGAACCGAGTGCCGTATTTGAAAACGAGCTTGGAACTATGCAGCTCGGTTTTTCCCCAAACCCAGCGGGTGATTTTGTTCAGCTCACAGGCCCGGAAGTGGGCACGGATTTCACCGTAGAAGTTTTTGACAGCGTTGGGCGCTGCGTTTTTTCAACGAAAAACAACTTGAATCTGGAAGTTAAACAGCTCGGCAGCGGGCTGTTCAATGCCGTGGTGCGGCAGGAAGGGAAGGTTTTTGCGGGAAGGTTTTTGGTGAAATAATAGGGCGAGATGGCACACGGATTAACACGGATTGGACACGGATTGAAAAAAATCTAAATCCGTGTCCAATCCGTTAAATCCGTGTGCCAATCTCAAGCCCCGAATCTTACTTCGTAAACAACAACTCCCGATACTTCGTCAGCGGCCAGAGTTCGTCGTCCACCATCAGTTCCAGCTTGTCGCAGTGGTAGCGGATGGTGTCGAAGAAAGGCTTCACCTTGTTGCAGTAGGCATCGGCCCGTTTGTCTGCGTGGTCAATCACGTTGGCCTTTTTGCGCTCCTCAATCATCGCATCCACGTTGGATTTTATGGCGCCGATATGCTCGGAGATGTCCTTGATCAGTTCAATCTGCTCACCTGCATATTTCTTGAAATCTTTTTCAAAAATGTCCTTCAAGCCCTTCACGTTTTCAATCAACGTGTTCTGGTAGGCGATGGCCGTTGGGATGACGTGGTTGGTGGCGATGTCGCCGAGCAAGCGGCCTTCGATTTGCACTTTTTTGATGTACTCCTCCAGCTCGATTTCATAACGAGCCTCGATTTCCACCTTATTCATCACGCCGTGGTCGGCGAACAGCGAAATGGCTTTCTTTGAAATCTGTGCCTTGAGCGCTTCCGGCGTGGTTGTGAAGTTGTTCAGGCCCCGCTTTTTGGCCTCCTTCACCCAGTCGTCGCTGTAACCGTCGCCTTCGAAACGTATTTTCTTGGATGACTTGATGTACTCACGAAGCACGTTGAAAATGGCGTCTTCCTTCTTGAGTTTTTTCTGCTCCACCAGTGCGTCCACCTCGGCCTTGAACTCCCGCAATTGCTGCGAAACGATGGTGTTCAGCACCATCATCGGCTTGGCGCAGTTGGCGGATGAACCGACGGCCCGGAACTCGAACTTGTTGCCCGTGAAAGCAAAAGGAGAGGTGCGGTTGCGGTCGGTATTGTCCAACAAAATCTCAGGGATTTTGCCCACCACGTTCAGCTTCAGCTCGGTTTTTTCTTCTGGCGAAAGGTTGCCGTCGGAAACCCGCTCCAGTTCATCCAGCACTGCCGATAGTTGTAGGCCAAGGAACACGGAGATGATGGCTGGCGGTGCCTCGTTTGCCCCCAAACGGTGGTCGTTGTTGGCGGAAGCGATGGACGCCCTCAGCAGGTCGGCGTACTCGTACACCGCCTTAATGGTGTTGATGAAAAAAGTGAGGAACATGAGGTTGCTCTTCGGCGTCTTGCCCGGCGAGAGCAGGTTCACGCCCGTGTCGGTACACATGCTCCAGTTGTTGTGCTTGCCAGAGCCGTTGATGCCAGCGAAGGGCTTCTCGTGCAGCAGCACCTTGAAATTGTGGCGGGCGCCAACTTTGCTCATCACGTCCATCAGCAGCGAGTTGTGGTCAACGGCGAGGTTGGCCTCCTCGAACAGTGGTGCCAGCTCAAACTGGTTCGGTGCAACCTCGTTGTGGCGGGTCTTCACCGGGATGCCCAACGAAATGCACTCGATTTCAAGCTCCCGCATATAAGCCAGCGCCCTATCGGGAATGGAGCCGAAGTAGTGGTCTTCCAACTGTTGGCCCTTTGCTGCTCCGTGGCCAAGGAGCAAGCGGCCAGCCAGCGTCAAATCGGGGCGGGAGGCTGCCAGGGCTGAGTCAATCAGGAAATACTCCTGTTCCCAGCCAAGGGTGCAGATGACCTTGTTCACGTTTTTGTCAAAATAGCGGGCCACGTCCGTAGCGGCCTGGTCAATGGATTGGAGCGCACGGAGCAGCGGTGTCTTGTGGTCGAGCGCCTCGCCCGTGTACGATACGAAGACCGTCGGGATGCAAAGCGTTGTGCCCATCACGAAGGCAGGGCTGGTGGGGTCCCAAGCCGTGTAGCCCCTTGCCTCAAAAGTATTGCGGATGCCACCGCTGGGGAAGCTCGAAGCGTCCGGCTCCTGCTGCACCAACTGGCCGCCGTCGAATTTGTCAATGGCAGCGCCGTCGCCCACCGGCTCGAAGAAGGCGTCGTGCTTCTCGGCAGTTGCGCCCGTTAGCGGCTGAAACCAATGGGTGTAGTGCGTGGCGCCTTTGCCCATGGCCCACGACTTCATGCCGGAAGCCACTTGGTCAGCAATCTTTCGGTCAATCTGTTGGCCATGCGTGTTAGCGGCTACCACGGCAGTGTATGCCTCTTTGGGCATGTAGTGCTTGGCCGTGCTGACGGTAAAAACATTGGAAGCATAAAGCTCCGACCGGCGTACGCTCGGCTCGCTGACTGCAACGGGCTTGCGGTTCATGGTTTCTTGGATTGCTTGAAAACGAATAGTTGCCATGTTGATATTCTTTATTTTAGATTGGTTTGAAAATCGAGGCAAAAGTAGGAGCAAAAATCTTTTTCCAAAACATGTTGTGCAAAAAATAGGGGGTGTGTGGAGAAATTATTTGAAATTACGGGCAACACCCCCCTCTAAAAATAGGGGTTAACCTCTGTTTTTTGTTTTCAAAACTTCAAATTGATTACACTCCAATGCAAAACCTGGCTTATCGCTGTCAATTCCTTGATTCGGCAATGAGACACAGGGAGAACAAATTGGGCATCCTTTTTTTAACTTCAACTAACTTAGCGCCTGCCTTCTGGAACCGCTATCAACTGGACGGGTAGGACACAATGCCAAAACTTTCCCATTTTCTTCGCTACTTGGCCATCGGTGCCGCTCCTCTTGCAGTCAGCATTTATTGCCTACTTTATTGGGGAGCGAGCCATCAGCAATTGGCAGCTTGGTACAAGAACATCAACCCCTATTTCTACAAAGCATCAACTTGGGAAACTGAATTATTCACGGAATCCGTAAAAAAGGCAGGCAATTGGTGGTGCCTTGCGGCACTCTTTGCTGCCTTGGTCTGGGCTTATTTTTTCCGGAAAATGGCAATGCCAGAGTTGCCGAAACTGAACCTGAGAAAACAAACCGTGGTAACAACCGCCCTGATTGCCTTGGGAGTTATTTTCGTTTCGTTTGTTCAAAATCAAACCATGTTGTACACGAGCGATGAAGTGTTTTCCGCCGTGAATTTTGCCTCACTCCCATCATTTCAGTGCATTTCCAATTACGCCCTACCCAACAACCACTTGTTTTTCAATACCATCAATGGGGTAATTTTTTCATGGAGCGACGACCTCGTGTTTACGGGACGGCTCATTTCACTTTTTTGCTATTGGGCAACACTCTGTCTTACTTGGTTTTTATTGAAAAAATGGACAGATTCCCACTGGTTGAGTGTCCTTATTTTATTTGTGTTGGCCTTGCAATTTCCAGTTTTGGGGTTCTCTTGGCAAGCTAGGGGCTATGAGTTGGTCTTGCTTTGCAGTTGCTGGAGCCTTGGCACGTTCGTGGGTTATTTCACCAAACGTTCGCCCTATTTATTAACGCTGCATACTGTCAGCAACGTGGTGGGCATACTTACCCTACCCACTTTCCTGTATTGGTGGCTTGGACTTTTGTTGGCCGGTT
Source organism: uncultured Saprospiraceae bacterium (assembly GCA_964508135.1). Classification (GTDB taxonomy): domain Bacteria; phylum Bacteroidota; class Bacteroidia; order Chitinophagales; family Saprospiraceae; genus UBA6168. The sequence continues at coordinate 97,419 of CAZDSU010000008.1, read as the reverse complement.
CACTGCTTCAAGGCTTTGAAAAGAAGCCGGACAAACCATTTATCACCTCTTCCACCCTAGCCCTTTCGGCCAGTCTTATTTTGTATTTGCCACTACTTTCATTTTCAGGCATCGGTGCGGTAACGGACAACAAATATGTTCAATCAGAAAACGCCACCCATTTGCATTTCTTGACCCACCTCAATGAGCGGCATTATTTCGATGGATTATTTTCAGAGTGGTTTTGCGTTGAAAATGCAAGCGTTTTATTCAGCGTTATGGGTCTATTATTGCCTATGTTTTTATTTGCGAAATCCAGCAAATACAGGGAGCGAATGGTACTCGGCGTTGCATATTATTCCATCGGAATTGCCTTTCTGTGCATGTCCGTTTTTATCCTAAAATTGCCCTATTACAGAAATATGATCGCACATGGTTATTTGGCGTTGTTAGTGCCAATCATTGCGATATTGCCCTATTTTCGGTCAAAGTATATGCGTCCAATTTTGGGTGTTTTGATGCTATTAATTGCTGCTGTATTCGCAAAAAAGAACTACGCCCGTATTCCCAATAATTTGTACTATTATGATGTAGCACATGAATTTAAAAAAAACAAAAAGTCGAAAATAAATATCAACCCATCAAGCCCCATTTATTTAGATTATGAAAGCTTTTATTGGTGGTATGTTCTGCAAAAGAATTACCCAGGGCAAAAACTCCAAATTAAGCCCAATCGGCCAAAGTCAAGCCAACTAGCGTCCCAAATTGTTCAGCATGATTCATTGTCCCACACTGACCCCGGGTTGTACCAAATCATAGATTGAAGCAGTTACAATACTTGTTCAGACTGCCTTGGGATTTTGAAAATTTTCCTACCTTACGCTCTCGAAATACAACTCATTTGCAGCTTTTATGAAGTCATCCACGAAATTAATGATAGGCGTTAGCGGGATAATCTTGGTATCCGTGCTGTTGTTTCCCGCTTTTTTCAGCAAAGAAAAAACCGCTGGCCTGCCCGAAGTGGTGGACTTCAATTATCATATCAAGCCCATCATCTCCGACCGCTGTTTCAAATGCCACGGGCCAGACAAGGCCAAGCAGGAATCTGAGCTTGGGCTGAACGTGGAAGCCGGTTTTTTCAAGACACTGAAGGAGGATTCCACCCGACACGTCATCGTGCCGGGCAAGCCGGAACAAAGCGAGCTGTACCGCCGCATCGTGGAGACCGACCCGGAAGAAATGATGCCTCCCCCTGAGAGCAACCTTGTGCTTTCCGATTTTGAAAAGGCGCTGATAAAAAAATGGATTGCGCAGGGCGCAAAGTACAAGCAGCACTGGGCTTTCATTCCTCCCACAAAGTCTGTTTTGCCGAAGGTAAAAAACAAGGAATGGGCAAAGAACGAGATTGACCATTTCATCCTGCAAAAGCTTGAAAACGAGGGAATTAAGCCCAACAAAGAAGCCGACAAAGAGCGCCTGCTTCGCCGCACCAGCTACGACCTGACGGGCTTGCCGCCCTCCCCCGCCCTGCTCGACCGATTCCTCGCCGACGAGACACCCGATGCTTTTGAAAAAATGGTGGACACCCTGCTGGCCATGCCAAGCTACGGGGAACACCAGGCCGTAGCTTGGCTCGACCTTGCCCGCTACGCCGACTCGCACGGCTACCAGGACGACAGTTATCGCTCGCAGTGGCCGTGGCGTGACTGGGTCATCCATGCTTTGAACAAAAACATGCCCTACGACCAGTTCGTGACTTGGCAGTTGGCTGGCGACCTTTTGCCGGAGGCAAGCAAAGAACAAATACTTGCCACGGGTTTTAGTCGCAACCACAAAATCACACAGGAAGGCGGCGTCATCGAGGAGGAATACCGAACGGAGTACATCGCCGACAAGACCAACCTCTACGGCATGGCGTTCCTCGGCCTGACCTTCGAGTGCGCCAAATGCCACGACCACAAATACGACCCGATTTCGCAGCAAGAATATTACAGCGCCTACGCCTTTTTCAACCAAAGCAGCGAAAAGGGTTTTTATGGCGACGTAAGCAACGTGAGCATTGCGGAGCAGCCGACGATGTCTCCGACCGAAGAAGAATTGGACTGCATTCTGACTTTCATCAACCACTCGGAGGCCGACACGGTCGTCAGCATGGTGATGCAGGAATCGGATACGCTTCGCAAGACCTTCACGCTGAAACGAGGCCAGTACGACCACCCCGACAAGGAGGTGACTTTCGGGACTCCCAAAGCCGTCCTTGACTACCCAGCGGAACTGCCCAAGAACCGCCTCGGCCTTGCGAAATGGACTTTTGATGAAAAAAATTCGTTGGCGGCAAGGGTCGCCGTCAACCGGATTTGGCAGCAGTTTTTTGGGGTTGGCTTGGTGAAAAGCAGCGAGAACTTCGGAAGCCAGGGCGAGTTGCCCAGCCATCCCGAACTGCTCGATTGGCTGGCCGTTGACTTCCGGGAGAGCGGCTGGGACGTGAAGCGTTTGGTGAAAAAAATCGTGACTTCTGCGGCCTATCGGCAATCCGCCGAAACGACACCTGCCAAGCAGGAAGTGGACCCCGAAAACCGCCTCGTGAGCCGTGGGCCACGCTTCCGAATGACACCGGAGATGATTCGGGACACTTGGCTGGCCAGCAGCGGCTTGCTAAACCCGACCATCGGTGGGCCGCCCGTTCGTCCCTACCAGCCGGCCGGGCTTTGGGAAGAAACCAACGCTGGCGATGGTCGAGGCACCCTGACCAAGTACGTGCAGGACAAACAGGGAAAACTTTATCGGCGCACGATGTACACGATTTTCAAGCGAACCCTGCCCCACCCGTTCCTCACGACTTTCGATGCCAGCTACCGTGACGTGTGCGCCGTGAAACGCCAGCGCACCAATACGCCGCTTCAAGCCCTCAATCTGATGAACGACCCGCTGATGCTCGAAGCATCGAGGGTGCTTGCAGAGAAATTGCTGAGAAACAAAGCGCTGCCATTCAACGAAAAACTGATAGCTGCATTCCGGCAGGCCGCTGCCCGGCAGCCCTCCGATGGGGAGTTGGCGGTGCTGAAAAAACATTACGAAGTGCGGAAAACGACGCTGGCCAAGCAACCAGACACCGCCAAGCTACTCCTGAAAGCAGGAGACAGTGCACCCGACGAGACCGTTGACCCAGTGGAGTCCGCCGCATTGATGGAGACGGTGGCGCTGGTGTTCAATATGGACGAGGTAATCTGTAAGTGAGGCAAAATGCGACGCCTTGGTTTGTGCCTCGGTACTCGCCGCTTTTGTCATTGCGCAGCAACCCGTCCTCACCTCGGTACTCGTCTCGGTACTCGTCGCTTTTGTCATTGCGAAGCAACCCGTCCTCGTCTCGGTTTGCGCCTCGTTTGCCTCCAATGCGTGGACGGGTCATTACATGATGACCCCGACCGAGGTCGGGGCGACATGAAGCGAGGCGAGGACGGGTTGCTGCGCAATGACAAAGGCGACGAGTACCGAGACGTGAACCGAGGTGTGTTCCGAGGCGTGGCGGTTGCCTTCGGCAATGACAAAGGCGACGAGGACGGGTTGCTCCGCAATGACAAAAAAACGACGAGGACCGAGGCGAGGACGGGTTGCCTTCGGCAATGACAAAGGTGATGTTAACCGAGGCGTGGATAATTAGTTGCACCAAGACAAAGTGGCAATGACAAGAAAAAAACTACATATTTTTGAACTTATAAAAAAAGCAGCATGAAAAAAGTAAAGCACATTTTGGAAAAAAAGGGAAGCTTTATTTACATTGTATCCCCCAACTTACGGGTGTATGACGCCATCCGTGTGATGGGCGAACACAATATTGGCGCTGTGCTGGTGATGGAGGATGAGCGGTTGGTCGGCATACTCACCGAGCGGGACTATGCACGTAAGGTGGTGTTGCAAGGCAAGTTCAGTGCAAACACCTTTGTCCATGAAATCATGACACCTCACCCAGGGCTGCATATAGTTTCGCCAGACGACTCCATCGAAGATTGCATGCATGTGATGACCACCCAAAAGGTGCGACACCTGCCAGTTATCGAAAATGGTAAGTTGCTTGGCTTAATTTCCATCGGTGACGTGGTGTTTGCGTACATTGACCAACAGAAGGACATCATTGAGGACATGACAAATTACATTCATCGGCCAAGGTGATTTGTTGCAAAACTGCCTAATCAAAAATCAAATTTGTCACAAATCGCACCATGCAAGACGCACTTTTTGAATCCCAACTAAATATAAAACGCCGCACTGTACTTTTAAGGATGAGCACAGGGACTGGCTAGGTTGCGCTCGGCTCGTTGATGATTCCCAGCCTGTTCTCCTGCAACGGGAAGGGCGACGAAGAAGCCAGCCTGGCCGGAATGCCGCATTTTGCGCCGAAGGCGAAACGGGTGATTTATCTGTTCCAAAGCGGCGCTCCTTCGCAGTTGGAGTCGTTTGACTACAAGCCATTGCTGCGCAAAATGCACGGCGAAGACCTTCCAGCCAGTGTTCGCATGGGTCAACGTTTGACAACAATGACCAGCGGACAGACCAAGTTTCCGTTGGTAGGCTCGGCGGTGGACTTCAAGCAATACGGAAAAAACGGTGCCTGGATTAGCGACTTCTTCCCCTTCACCGGACAAATTGCGGATGAAATTTGCATCGTGCGAAGCCTTTTCACGGAGGCCATCAACCACGATCCGGCCATTACGTTTTTTCAAACTGGACACCAGCAGGGCGGCAGGCCGAGCATGGGCGCTTGGCTCAGTTATGGTTTGGGGAGCGAAAATGAAAACCTGCCCGCATTCGTGGTGCTGACCAGCCGGGGCGGTGGCAATTCACAGGGACTCTACGCTCACCTCTGGTCGGCGGGCTTTCTCGACTCGGCGCACCAGGGCGTGCTGTTGCGTGGTGGAAAAGACCCGGTGCTGTACCTCAACGACCCAAAAGGAATGGAGCAGGCTGACCGCCGCCGTTTCCTCGACAACTTGGCCGAACTAAACCACCAAACCTACGACGAGCTTGGCGACCCCGAAATACTTTCGAGAATCAAGCAGTACGAAATGGCCTACCGGATGCAGACTTCCGTGCCGGAAGTGATGGACATTAACGGCGAGCCAGACCATATTCTGAAAATGTACGGGCCAGATGTGGTGACGCCCGGCAGCTTCGCTGCGAACTGCCTGCTGGCACGGAAGCTGGCAGAGAAAGGCGTTCGTTTCATCCAGCTTTATCACCAAGGCTGGGACCAACACTCCAACCTCGTGGACGAAATGGGAATGCAGGCAAAGCAGGTGGACCAGCCCTCGGCAGCACTCATCCTCGACCTCAAGCAGCGGGGCCTTTTGGACGACACGCTGGTGGTTTGGGGCGGAGAATTTGGCCGCACCAACTACTGCCAAGGCCCACTCGACGCCAAATTGTATGGCCGTGACCACCACCCACGCAGCTTCTCGGTTTGGATGGCTGGCGGTGGCATCAAGCCTGGATTTGAGTATGGCGAAACGGACGAATTTGGCTACAACATCGTGAAAGACCCTGTGCATATTCACGATTTTCACGCAACTATCTTGAACCAACTCGGCCTCGACCATACAAAAATGACCTTCAAGCACCAAGGTCGGCGCTACCGATTGACGGATGTGTCAGGGGAAGTGGTAAAGGGAATTTTGGCGTAGTCGAAGAAATTAGGGTCAAAAGAAAGCCGGATGGACGCATAGGCGTCCACCCGGCTTTTCAATTAACGAGCTTGAAAAGGAATTTCAAATGGTGATTGTTCAGCACTAAACAATTACTGCAACGTAACCGTGTAGGTCAAGTTGACAATGTCAATTTCAATTTTGTAAGTTCCAGCAGCGTCCGGTGCAGGTATGGCGGCTGGGTCTGGTTCGGCTTCGGTCAGGCGATAGGCCAGCGTGCCAGCATCGGCGGTGCCTGTTCCGTCGGTTCCCCATTGTGGTGCCCATGCACCCCGCTCATCAATGATTTTCCAATATTTACCGGCACCGGCAAGTGTGGTAATAATGGAATATTTGCCTTCGGAAACTTTGGTGAATGGCAGCGCGGTGTTGTTGTCCCAACCTGGTATCGTTGCATCCCCTAGTAAGTAAACATCCCCGAACTCAAATACCTCGTAAGTTAGCAAAGCGGTGTCCACGATAATCTTATACTGGCTGGTAATGGCTGGTGCGATAATGGCCGGTGGGTCTGGTTCCGATTCGGTTGGCCTGTAAACCAGTGGTCCACCTTCAGGCAATCCTGTGGCATCAGTACCCCATTGTGGCGCCCATTGACCAAGCGTGGAAATGAACTTCCAGTTCAGACCACCCGTCAGCGTGGTCACTATTTCGAAACGGCCACCATCTAAATAGGTAAAAGGCAGCGCAGCCATGTTGTCCCAACCCGCAAGTGTGGCATCACCAAGAAGATAAACAGGCTTGACGATTACGGTAGCTCCATAAGGCGTCACGGTGATCGTCACCACCTCAGAGTAAATATCATCCAGTTTCAAGTCTTTGTTGGCCACTACCCTTAACTCAACATCAACAGGTGCATCGGGAGCTGCCCCCTTGGATAACAGCTTGTTATTAAACTCTCCCACTGTAATTTCAAAGTTCAATTCGGTGGTGGTCTTTAAATTCGCAGGGGAAGAGAATTGATTGCCTGCCAAGTCCATCTGGAGGGTATAGGTTGTCTTGGGCACATTGGTCAGACTGAAGTCGGCAGCGGTCCAAGTGATATTTTCAAAGACATCATCCTTGGCGGCAGCAGTTAATGTGTACGATGTGCTCGATGTCGGGTTTGTGATTTCCTGAGCCTTGTTCAAAGTCAGGACCGGATCGAGTTTGTCGTCGCTGCAAGCCTGCAACAATAAGGCAGCAGCAAGCAGTAAAGTGAAATATTTACGAATCATTTTATTTTGATTTATGGAAGGCGAAGTGGAAGTGGTAGCACCATTGCCACTTCGCCCTAATTTTCAATTAAACCAATCAATAACAATCGGAGTTTTGCTCCAACTTGTTGTTGGCGTTGAGGTCTTGTGATGGTATCGGGTAAATGTCTCTGCAAGCATCCACCGAAACACCTTCAGCAACACCACCTTTCCAAGGCCACAGATAAGTGCCATTTGTGAACTGACCGTAGCGCACCAGGTCTGTGCGGCGATGGCCTTCCCAGAGGAGTTCCCTTGCTCGCTCGTCGAGAAGGAAATCCAGCGTCAGGTCGGCACTGCCGATGTTGCCAGAAGTGCCGCCGTAGGCCCGCTCACGCAAAGCGTTCACGTATTGCAACGCAGTGGCTTGGTCGCCACCGCCGCCGCCACGCAGCACGGCCTCAGCATACATCAAATAGGCATCGGCCAAGCGGAACATCGGGAAATCGGTGTCCACAAACGTGAGGTCGGAACCTACTGCACCCGTCGAAGTCACGTTCTTGTATTTGCCAACGGCGTAACCTTCGGTAAACAGCGAAATGTCGGCAATTTCCAAGCTCTGGCCGTCCGAGTAAAACTGGTTACGTGAATCTGATTCAGTGGCCAATTTTTCAATAGAATACGTGTGGTCTGGGCTGTCCAGGTACAATTTGATGAGGTAAGGACCATTGGCTGGGATAGCGATATTGGCACCTCCAGCGTCCAAAATAGCATCGGCATCATCGTCACCGTAGTTCAAGTCCCAGGCGTCGTTTGCACGGAACTTGGCTTCACCAGCCACGAGGTCGGCAGTGATGGTCCAAGCATTTTCCGTCGTGTCGTAGGTCATGTTCACGTCGCTGTCCCAACCATTAGGCGCAGCCGACCCTATCAGGCCCCACTCCGTTTTCAATATCGTGTAAGTGAGGGCGGTGAGGTCAACGTCTATTTTGTAAAAACCGTCCTCCGTCACTTTTAGGTTGTCGCCACCTGGGTCGAGCGTGCCGTCCACTCCAGTGTCGCCCCAGTTGGTGTCCCAACCACCGAGGGCAAACTTGAACTCCGTATTGGCATCGAACCAGAAATAGCCTTCGTACTTGTCGTCACTGTTTGGCGAGGACAACACCGTCGTGGCAAGCGCTGGGTCCCAGCCCTGATAGCTGCCAGGAACGTTGACCACGGGATAGCCTGTGTTGCCTTGGTTTGGTGAAACAATGATGCTGCCGCCACTGCCGGGTGCAGGGTATTTGTTCACGATGGCACTGGTGGTTCGCAAGCCACCCCAGCCGCCGTCGATACCGAAGTCGGCAGGGTTCATGCTGCCACCAACAGGTGCATGGATTAAAAAAGTCATGCCAGCATAGGAACGGGTGTGAACACCGTCAAAAGTTACCGGAAAGATGATTTCCTTCGATTTGTTGTTATCGGCGAGAAACAGGTTGGGATAACTGGGTTCCAACTCGTAGCCCGCATCAATTACCTTCTTCGAATAAGTGACTGCATCGGAATAAGCATTTTTGCCAACATAAACCTCGGCGTTCAGGTACAGTTTAGCAAGCAGCATCCAAGCAGCAGCTTGGTCGGCACGGCCGTACTCATTGCTGCGAGGAGCAGCTAGGTCGGGTTCAAATGCCTTGATTTCTGTTTCCAGCCAAGTGTAGAGGTCGTCGGCAGAAATCTGGGTAGGGAAGAAAGCACCAACAGCGTCCTCTTCGGTCACAAATGGCACGTTGCGGAAAAGGTCAAGGGCATGGTAGTAACTGAGTGCGCGCAAGAAACGGGCCTCGGCGCGGTAGGTTTTTATCTCAGCGCGCAAAGCAGCGTCCACGCCCCGACTGTCCATTTTGGTATCTGTAGTCTCCCGAAGGAACTCGTTGCAAATGGAAATCTGGTAAAAAATTCTGCTGTACGTTGCATAAATAAAGCCATCGTCTGCGCTCCAATCTTGTTCGTGGAAGTCTTTGATAGTTTGGTCGTTCCACCCAATGACTGCCTCATCCGTTGAAAGTTCCTGAAGGTACCACAGCATCCTGAGGTATCCACCAAATCCCTCGTCAATGCCACTAATGTCAGCTTGGCCGGCTGGGCCTTGCTGGCCAGTGACGGAAAGACCAGCATAAAGTCGAGCCAGCACTTTTTTGTAGTTGTCCGGATTCTCGAACACCGCAGCCGACGTGAGTTCGTCCTTGTCGGTGGGCACGGTGTCGAGGTCCTTGAAGCATGACGAGAACACCACAAGGACGCCCGTCAGCCAGAATATTTTGGAAAATGAAAATAATTTCATGTGCTTTAATTTTTATGATTTATCAAAACCGGGCGTTCAGGCCAAACAAGATTGTACGTGAACGAGGGTAAAAATTGTTGTCAATGCCGTTGTCAATCTCTGGGTCAATGCCTTCGTAGTCCGTGATGAGCAGCGGGTTTTGAACCGTTACAAACAGCTTGAGGAAGTCAATCTTGTCCAGCATATCACCGAAGTTGTAGCCAACCGTCACGTGGTCAAGGCGGAGGAAGGAAGCATCTTGAACAAAATAATCGCTCAAGTACTGAGGATTGTTGAAGTCCAAGTACGAAGAAATGGAATTCACATTGCCAAGGTAGCCCGTTGGGTGGTAAAGGTTTGCGTAGCTCGAACCAGACTGCACGTTATTGTAAACGTAGTTACCGATATTGGCGCGGCCAGCAAATGAGAAATCAAAATTGCCATAGTTGAACGTGGACGTGAAGCCCAGGAAGTAGTCTGGCGCTGCTTTTTCCAAGCGGTATTTGTCGTCCTCGTTCACGATGCCGTCTTCATTGCGGTCAACATAAAGACCCTCAATGGGAACTCCTGCCGCATCGTACACTTGTTCGTACACATAGAACGAGTTGGCGGGAAAGCCAACGCTGTGGATTTGAGCCGTGTTGCCAACACCACCACTGATGCCGCCCGTCAGAACGCCGTTGTAGTTTGGGTCGTCGGAAGCGGTAAGCTTTGTGATTTTGTTTTTATTGGCCGTCAGGTTGAACCCAAAATCCCAGTTCATCATTTCGCTGCGCAGTGGGTTAACGTTGATGGAAAACTCTACGCCCTTGTTCTCCAAGTCACCAATATTGGTGTTGATGAAGTTGGTAAGGTTCGAACCAGCAGGCACGGGGATGAAGTTCAGCAGGTCTTCCGTAGTGCGCTGGTAGTATTCGATGGAGCCGTAAATCCGCTCATCGAGGAACCCGTAATCAATGCCAGCATTGATCGTCGTGGTTTCTTCCCACTTGATTTTGCTGTCATAGCCACCGGCGCGCAATGTCTGTACGAAGGTGTCGCCAAATTGGTAGCCAGCATTCTCGAAACTGGCAAGATAGCGTGGCAAGTGAACGTAGTAGTCACCAATTTCCTGTTGGCCCGTCACGCCCCAACCGATGCGGGCCTTGAGGGTGGAAAGTGTGCCTTTCCCATTGTTGTCCACCAATTTATACGCCAAAGCTGCTGCTGGGAACAAGCCCCAGCGGGAGTCCTCCGAGAACCTGGAAGAGCCGTCCCTGCGCACGGTACCAGTGAGCAACAGCCGGTCGAAGAAGGTGAGATTCACACGGCCAAACAAGGACAGTAGGAAAAGCTCTCCAGAGTTGTCGCCATCGGAAACTTCCGTGCCAGCGATGTTGCTGTTTTGGAAATCATCCTCGAAATAGTTGCGCTGCCAAGAATAGCCGCCCATGACGTCCAACTTGGTTTGCCCCAATTCTTTTGCATAATTAAGGTAAAATTCGAGGAGGCTGTTTTCTTTGCTTTGGCTGTATTTGTTTTTTACGCCGCCATCAAAAAATGCGAAGGAGGCATTTGCAGGCACGTTGATGGTGCCTTCGCCGTTCGACTTGTCGTATGCCAAGTTAAGGTTCGCCCGAAGTTCTGGCAAGAAACCGAAACGGTAATCGAAGCTTGAGCTGACCACGAAGCGCTTGACGTTCGACTCGTCCTTGCGGAACTTCAATTGCGCAAGCGGATTTGCGGGCGACAAAACGTTCGGCTCGCCATTGGCCTGTACCCAAGTAAAGTAGCCGCCGTAGGGGCTTGCATCGTCATAAACGGGCTTGGTTGGGTCAAAAAACGAGGCGGCACCGATAGCGCCACGGTTGGCGAACCTATTGTCGGTGTTCATGCCCTTCATGCTGAAGTTGACTTGGAGGCGATTGTCAATCAATCTTGGTGAAAGGTTAATTGAACCTGTTGTGCGCTGGTAGCGGTCGGTCAGGAGGATACCTTTTTTGTCGGTGTAACCGACGGATACCCGATACGGAACTGCACCGATGCCACCCGTGAAGTTCAGGTTGTGGTCGTGGCCGACGCCCGTTTCGTAGATTTCGTCTTGCCAATCGGTATTGCCATCGCTAACCAACGTAGTGGCTGGATGACCTTCTTCGAAACGGCTGTGAATCAGTTCGTGGAACTCCTCGCCGTTCAACACGTCGCCAGTTTCCAGCGCATTGCTGAACGACACGTTGCCATTGTACTCCACCTTCACCTTCTGGCCGAGTTTACCTTTTTTAGTGGTAATCATGATGACGCCGTTCGATGCCCGGCTGCCGTAGATGGCTGTTGCGGAAGCATCTTTCAGTACCGTGAAAGTCTCGATGTCGTTTGGGTTCACAAAGTCGAAGATGTTCCGAGCGCCGGAGATGCCCCGGTTGTCGAGCGGGATGCCGTCAATCACGATGAGCGGGTCGTTGGAGGCACTGAGCGAAGAACCGCCACGGATGCGGATTTGCGCACCGCCACCGGGATCGGAACTCGGTGTGATTTGCACACCTGCCACCTTGCCCGCCAGCAGTTCTTGCGGGGCAGTAATGGAGCCTCTGTTGAAAACTTCGGAATTGACTTCCGTCACCGAGCCAGTGGCATCCTCCTTTTTCACCTCACCGTAGCCGATGACTACGATTTCGCTGAGAAGGGTACCTGGGGTCATCCTGATATCAACGGTGTTGGAAGCGCCGAGGGTCACTTCCACCGTTTCGTAACCTGTGTAGCTGAACCGGAGCGTCGTTGCCGTTGCCGGAACTTCCAAACTGTAGGTGCCATCAATATCAGAGACCGTACCTGAGGAGGTTCCGACCACCAAAATACTGGCACCGATCAAGGTCTCACCCGAGCTTCCATCGGTCACCGTGCCGGAAATAGTCCGTTGACTAAATGCCAGCGCAGGCAACACTACCAGCCCAAGGAGCAATAAAAAATTGTGGTTAAATAGTTTCATACAATCTTATAGTTAGAAATGAGAAAATCTATTTGAGTGAAAATGCTAGTTGCAAAGAAGAAAAATAGTTTAGGGTTCAATGAGAGCGGCGCAAATATCCAATTTATCCAAGTAACGAAACCATGAAATTAATCACCCAATAAAAAGTTTACAACAGCTAATTTTCAAACGTTGCCCGCTGGTTATTTGCTGCCACAAACAAGGCTCACCTATAAAAATCGGGCTTTCCCCATTTCACAACAAAACGTTGCAATTGGGGACTGAACAGAACATGATTGCCACTCATCGACGCCTTCGTCGGCGCTTCGGGGCTGGGCGTCTTGGGGGCGGCTGCGCCGCCCCCAAGCCCCCTGCGCTTTCACGTCAAACTATTAATTTAGGAAAGCCCTACTGCCACAAACCGATGTTTTCCTGATCCGGCAGAATCCAATTACCTTTGCCAATATGATAGCACGTCCGCCAGTTCTCAGCATCATCACGGTCGTCTTCAACGGGGCCTACTACCTGAGCGGTACGGCTCGGAGCGTGCTTGCGCAAACCTACCCGCATATCGAGTACATCATCGTGGATGGCGGCTCTACCGACCATACAGCCACAACCATAAAATTGGTGGAAGCCGCTAACGAAAAACTGCTGAATGCCAAGATTTTCAAGTGGGTGAGCGAACCAGACAAGGGGCTTTACGACGCCATGAGCAAGGGCTTGCGCATGGCCACCGGCGACTTCGTTTGGTTCCTCAATGCTGGGGACGAATTGCCGGAGGCTCAAACCGTGGAGAAAATGATGATGCAACGCACCCCGGAAACCGATGTTTTTTTTGGGGAAACGATGCTCGTGACCTTCACGAGACACCCGCTCGGCACCCGCTCCAAGCTGACGACCCAAAAACTGCCTAAAAAATTGATCTGGGAAAGCATGCGGATGGGCATGGTCGTTTGCCACCAGGCTTTCATTGCCCGAAGGGCCATCTCTCCAAACTTCATGGAAGGAAACCTCGCCGCCGATATTGACTGGGTGATTGAGGTGCTCAAAAAAAGCAGGCATACCGTGAACACGAAACTGGTTTTGGCAAACTACCTGACGGGCGGCATTTCCAAGCAGCGCCACCGCCAGTCGCTCAGGGACAGGTACGAGATTTTGAAAAAACACTACGGGTTTTGGCCGAACCTGTTTGCACATGTGCAAATCGTCTGGCGGGCATTTTTCGCCGAAAACAGGTATTGAGTTCAGTCCTTTAGCTGATTGACGATTCCCATCAAATCCAGTTCCTGCCAAGAGCGGAAAATTTTCCCGTCCTTCATTTCATAGATGACCACGCCTGTGGAGGTGAATTTCTTGCCCGTAGCCGGTATACCGAAAGCGTCCCCTTTATGCGTGGCATTAACCTCGTAACGAACCGCCGCATGTGTTTCATCCGCAAAAAGATGGGTAATGGTGAAATGTGCGTCAGGAAATGCTTCCTTGTAAAACTTCACCAATTCGTACATCCCTTCCAACCCTTCCGATTCAGGGCGGATAGGGTTGCCATCGCTCCACATTGGATGAAAGACCTGGGGAATCAACATTTCGTTTTGGCCCTTGTTCCATCCTTCTTCGTACCAGAGGCGAATGGTCTCCTTGTTTGCATCAGCCCTACGCAGCACTTTGGCGGGCGTGCACTGGGTACACAAAAAGATGGCTGATGCCAGCAAAAGGTAGTGGTGCTTTTTCATAAACAAGGATTTGAGTGTTTGGAACGAATGACACGCCAAATTAACAATTCTGGAATGATAGCAATAACTTCGTGGCTTGAATTTTCACAAAACCCCGATGACAACGGAAACCTGAATTTGACACAACAATTTGGGGTTTAAAGCGTACATGCTGTTGCCGCAATTGGGCACTGAATCAAACATCCGACATGCAATTTTTATATCCTGGTTTTCTCTTCGCTTTGGTCGCATTGGCCATCCCCATCATCATCCACTTGTTTTATTTCAGGCGGTTCAAAAAGGTGTATTTCACCAACGTCCGTTTTTTGAAGGAAGTGAAGGACGAGACAAGTTCCCGTCGAAAGCTCCGCAACCTGCTCGTGCTGCTGGCCCGCTGCCTTGCCGTGGCGATGCTGGTTTTTGCGTTTGCACAGCCGTTCATCCCGCAGGATGTGGAGGTAAAGCAAGGTGAAAACTCCGTGAGCATTTTTGTGGACAACTCGTTCAGCATGAGCGCTTTAAGCGAAGATGCACCGCTGATGGAGAAGGCAAAAAAACGGGCAAAGGAAATCATTTCGGCCTACGCCGTGGAAGACAGGTTCCAGGTGTTGACGAACGATTTTGAGGGCAAACACCAGCGGCTGGTGAGCAAGGAGGAGGCCATCGGATTGGTGGAGGAAATCAAGGTTTCTCCAGCGGTAAGGACGGTGTCACAAGTGCTGGCAAGGCAAAAGCAAGCGCTCGGCAGCGGCAAGGGCATCAACAAAGTGAGCTATGTCATTTCTGATTTTCAAAAAAACATTGCCGACCTCGACAACTTCAAGGACACGCTGCTGTCCGTCAACCTAGTGCCGCTCCAGGCAGTGCAGGAGAAGAACGTGAGCATTGACAGCGCTTGGTTTGAGGCACCGGTTCAGATGCTCAGTCAGCCCAATTCGCTGATTGTCAAGGTGAAAAACTGGAGCAGTGAAGCCGCTGAAAACGTTCGCCTTACGGTGAAGTACGACGGCGAATCGAAGCCCGTTGGCGAGATGAACATACCGGGCAGTTCTTCGGTGCTGGACACGGTGGTGGTGACCATTCAAAAGCCGGGTTGGCACGAGGCCGAGCTGGCGCTGACGGACTACCCCGTGCAGTTCGACGACCATTATTTTTTCACCTACAATGTGGCCGAAGTAATCAACGTGCTGGTAATCAACGAATTGACGCCAAGCCCTTACCTCGAAGCTGCGTTCAAGGGCATCAGTTATTTTAAGGTAAACAACCAGCCGGTCAGCCAAATCACCTACTCCAAATTCCCGGAGTACCAGTTGATCGTGGTCAACGGCGTGAACAGCGTCTCAAGCGGCCTGGCGCAAGAGCTGCGACAGTACGTCAGCAACGGCGGAAACGTGCTCGTTTTCCCTTCGGCTACTACCAATACGGCAGCCTACAACGCTTTCCTGTCGTCCATCCCCGCCAACGAACTGCAAGCTTTCGAGCAAACGGAACGCAACGTGGCCGATGTGAACACGGAAGAGTTTGTGTTCAAGGACGTGTTTGAAAACAAGTCAGCCAACCTGAAACTGCCAGTCACCAAGGGCAATTTCAAATTGAGCACCATGGCCAGCCGGGGCGAGGAAAAACTGCTGACCTATCGGGATGGGAGCACTTTTCTTGGCAAGTTTAAAAGTGGTCAAGGCATCCTCTACCTCTGCGCAGCGCCGTTGAACACCGACGTGAACAACTTGGCAAACAGTGGAGAGATTTTCATCCCAATGCTTTATAAAATGGCCATTTCGAGTGCCCGAAAGCGCCCCATCGCCTACACCATCGGGCGTGACGAAACCATTGAGACGGACAACCTGGTGAAGGGCGGCGAGAGCGTTTACAAAATGAAAGGTGGCAATAAGGAAGGCGACCAAGTGTCGGAAGAGTTCATTCCACAACAGCGCATCGTGGCGTCCAAGGTTTTTATCGGGCTGCAAAACCAAATTTTCGAAGCTGGGTATTATGATTTGTTCCTAAACGCCGACTCAACTTTGTCAAAATTTGCCTTCAATTACGACCGCAGGGAGTCCGACCTAAGTTATCTTTCGGAATCAGCACTCAGCGAAAAGGCGGGGAACAACATCAGTGTGCTGACTGGCAACGCATCGGCAAGCTTGGAAGAGTTGGTCAGCGACCGAAGCAAGGGCATTGTGCTTTGGAAATGGTGCATAATTATCGCATTGCTTGCCTTGGCAGTGGAGGTGCTGCTACTGCGATTTTGGAAAGTTTAGCGGTTTGCACTTCAAGCATAAATCATTCAGGACTGGTGTAACAATTCCGAGAATTACACCGTCGCTATTTCAATCCTGATTTGGAATAGCGCCCTCCAACTTATTTACCGGCCTGCATTTCAAACTCAAAGATTTGGTCTTTGAAATTTGTAAAAAAACTACCTTTACTTGCACTTCAAGTACCCAGTTTACCTTGGGTTAATTGTAGCCTAACTACCAATTTGAAATGACGGTAATCATGAAAAACTTATTGACAATTAGCTTTTTATGCGTTTGGGGGTTGTTCCTAACGGCGCCTTTGAGTGCATTTTGCCAAGCGGCTCCAGATCCCACGACAGAAAGTAAGAAAGCGCTCTTCGACCTCTTCAAGCCCAATGACCGCACGGATTTGACCATTACCGCCAATTTTGATTCCATCAAGGCCAATATTCGCAACAAAGAATATGAGAGCGGGATTTTCGAGGTGAAACATAGCCGTAAGAACAGCACCAAACTTCAGGTCAAGCTGCGCTCCCGGGGCAAATCAAGACGGATGATGTGCGACTTCCCACCGCTCAAGCTAAAGTTCAACAAAAACAACCTCGATTCAATTGGGCTGGAGACTTTCAACGAATTCAAGCTGGTGACGCATTGTTTGGACAACGAGCGAAGTGAGGTAAATATCATGCGTGAATATTTATGCTACCAACTTTTCAATGTGCTCACACCGTATAGTTTTAAAGCGAACTTGGTAAGGGTTACTTATAAAAACCAAGGCGACTCGTTCAAGAAAAGCACCCATCCGGGCATAGTTATCGAGGACTCCGAATGCTTGGCACATCGCAACCATTGCAGCACGATGGTGAATCAAATCATTCAGATAGATTCTATGCACAGTTATCAAGAAAAAATCGCCTCTGTTTTTAATTACATGATCGGCAACGCCGACTGGAGTTATTTGATGTCCCGCAATACAGAATTGATTCGACTTGAAAATGGACCAGTGATTCCGGTGCCTTATGATTTTGACTATTCTGGCATAGTGGCAGCGCCCTACGCCAGAGCCAATGCCGCATTGGGCCAACGAACGGTGCTCGACCGGGTGTTTTTGGGCAATGCTACGAGCTACGAGGAACTTAAAGACATTTTTAGTTACTTCAAGTCCAAAAAAGGCGAGCTGCTCAACACGATCGATGACTTTTATGAACTGGATATTGTCTACCGAAGCGAAATGAAAGACTACCTAAAGGAATTTTTTAAGCTGATAGAAGACAGGGGCCGTGTAGAAAACGAAATGTTGGCCAAGGTGAAAAAAGGCTGATACCTCTCAATTTTTTTGCCTGGATTTCGAGCCGATTCACCTCGATACCCGCCTTTACACTTAAAAAAACGGATTTTCATCGAAAAAATGAAGCGTTGGCCTGAGGGTAAACCCACCTTTGCGGCATCATCTTAATTTAAGAAATTTTATTATTCACCGACTGTAAAAATGCTAACTGGCTTGCCGCCAAATGGCCTGATAACCATTTGACCATCAACCATTTAGCGACACTTAAATCAAATCACCTGACAATGAAAAAGTACACTGGACTCTTGGTCCTAATCCTGTCTTTTGCACTAACATCAACCACATTTGCCAACAAAGAAACCGGGATAATTACCGGCATAGTGCTTGGCAACGACAACCAACCAGTCAGCTTCGCCAACGTGCTGCTTTATTCAGCCAAAGACAGCACCCTCGTCAAGGCTGAGTACACTGCCGATGACGGCATGTTTGAATTGCAGAACATAAGCCCTGGCCGGTATTGGCTAAACGTGAGCTTCGTTGGGCTTTCAGACTACAATTCGGTAGCCTTCGACTTGGCCACAAGCCAAAACCTGAAATTGCCAGCAATAATAATGACAACAAAGGGGGTCGAACTCACCGAAGTCACCGTCACAAGCAAAAAACCGCTCGTGGAAGTCCATCCTGACAAGACCGTTTTCAACGTGGAAGGCAGCATCAATGCCACTGGCAACAACGCCATGGAACTGCTCCGCAAATCCCCCGGCGTGGTGGTGGACAACAACGACAACATCATCATGAGCGGCAAGGGCGGGGTGCGGGTTTATATTGACGGCAAACCGAGCCAACTCTCCGCAAACGACCTGGCCGCCTACCTGAAAACCATCCAAAGCACGGACATCGCCACCATCGAGATCATCACAAACCCCAGCGCTCGGTGGGATGCGGAGGGCAATGCCGGCATCATCAACATCCGAATGAAAAAGGACAAGCGCCTTGGCAGCAACGGAAACGTGAACCTCGGCTACGGTGTAGGCAAGCGGCGCAATTACGAAGGCTCGGTGAGCGGCAACTACCGCAACAAGCTGATGAACACCTTCGGTAGCTACAGCTTCAACGATGGCGAGTGGCTCGAAATCATGGACTTCTACCGGGAACAAAACGGGGCGAGCCTCGACCAAAAAGGCCGCAACGACAACCATTGGCAGTCCAACAACTTCAAGCTTGGCAACGATCTTTTCCTCAACGACAAAAACACGATTGGATTCCTCGTGAACGGCTACGAAAACAGCTACGACGACCGGGGTCATATCCGCACGCCCATCAGCGCCATTGGCAGCAGCCAGCCTGACAGCACTTTAATCTCCTCGACAAACACGGATGGGAAGCGCAGAAATTACAATTTCAACCTCAACTACCGCTTTGACGACGCAAAGGGCAAAATCTGGAACTTCGACGCCGACTATGGCTTTTTCAAAAACGAAAACAGCCAAGTGCAGCCCAACCGGTATCTGGAAGGCGATGGCTCCGATGAAAATGCGGTGCGTTCTGAGCGCAATTACCACATGTTGTCTCCGACGAACATTGACATTTACACGGTAAAAATTGACCACGAACGGCCGCTGCTGAAGGGTCAATTTGGGGCAGGCATCAAGCTGGCCTACGTGAAAACGGACAACGATTTCAACTTCTTCAACGTGGTGGAAGGCGAGGATGTGGTGGACGTGGACCGGACCAATTTTTATACCTACACCGAAAACGTGAACGCAGCCTACACCACGTACTCCCGACAGTTTGGCAAATGGGGCATGCAACTTGGCCTCCGTGCCGAGCAGACCAATTCGGAAGGTGACCTCAAGGCACTGAAAGAAGTGAACGACGAGAACGTGAAGCGAGACTATTTCAACCTCTTCCCGTCCGGCGGCGTGACCTACACAGCGAACGAGAAGCACAGCTTGCAACTCAATTTCAGCCGCCGCTTGGACAGGCCGAACTACCAAGACCTCAACCCGTTCGAGTACCGCCTCGACGAGCTGACGTTCCAAAAAGGCAACCCGTTCATCCGCCCGCAATACTCGAACAACATCCAGTTCAGCCATACTTTTATGCAAATGGTGAACACTTCGTTGAGCTTTAGCCACACATCCGACCTCATCGAGCGGATTGTGGACGTATCGGAAGTAAACCCAAACGCCGCTTTCATTACCTGGAAAAACCTTGCGGAGCAAAACAATTACAGCCTAAACATCGGCTCCCCCATGCCCATCACCAAGTGGTGGAACGGCTATGTGAACCTGAGTGGCTACCGCACGGACATCAACGCCGACTTGGGTGAGGGCAAAATCGTGGATGCTAAAATCCATGCCTTCAACGGTTACATGCAGCATACGTTTACCCTACCGAAGGACATCAATATCGAGGTATCAGGCTGGTACAGCTCCCCTTCCATCTGGGGCGGCACCTTCAAAATGGAGCAGATGTGGGCCGTGGACGCTGGCATTTCAAAGAAACTGCTGAAAGGAAAGGCCAACCTGAAGCTGTCGGTCAACGACATTTTTTACTCCCAAAAATGGAGCGGCGAGAGCAATTTCGGCGACCTCTTCATGACCGTCCACGGACGTGGCGACAGTCGCCGCTTCCGGGCCAGCTTCTCCTACAACTTCGGAAACGAGCAGGTGAAAGACGCTCGCAAACGCAGCACTGGCTTAGAGGACGAGAAAAACAGAATCAAGAACTGATTCTTTCGTATTGTCACAATTACCATTCAGTTTTTTTAAGCTAATTCCAGCAGGTGACTTCGTTCACCTGCTTTTTTTTGTCTTGAAACTATACACATATTCTTGTTGGAAGCAATCAAGAAATAACAGATGCAGCGCACCGGAATAATTGTAGCCAATAAGTAGTACAAGTGCTTGAGAGGTGCAGCGCACCGGAAGATTTCGGTGCGCTGCACCTCCAGCTTTTCTGGTTCATTGTGCTACAAATATTCTTGGGGCACTGCCCCTGTCAAAGACCACTTTTTTCCAAAAAGAAAATGTGCATGGTTTCAAATTTTTTTGTAACGAATTGGCCTAACTTTCCGGCAAAATAATTCAGCATGGTAAAAAACCTGGAACATATCGGAATCGCAGTGAAAAACCTCACCACCGCCAACGAACTGTATGCAAAACTACTTGGTTCGCCGCACTATAAAATCGAGGAGGTAGCCTCTGAACACGTGGTCACTTCGTTTTTCAAAACTGGCGAAGCCAAAGTCGAACTACTTGAAGCAACCTCACCGGACAGCCCCATCGCCAAGTTCATCGAGAAGCGGGGCGAGGGCATCCATCATATTGCCTTCGAGGTGGAAGACATTAGTTCCGAAATGCTGCGACTTGAAAATGAGGGATTTACGTTGCTGAACAAGGAACCGAAACTTGGTGCAGACAACAAACTCATCTGTTTCATCCATCCTAAATCAGCGAATGGAGTGCTGGTCGAATTGTGCCAAGAAATTTCGGTTTCAAGTTCCAAATAGGTTTCATGTTTCATGTTGGGCACGTCGCAACCGGTCGTTGATGGCAGTGCCAAGGCCAATTTCCGGCAGCCATTCCGTCAAAATTACTTCCGCTCCACAGGTGTCCGCCTCCCGCATGATTGAAAATAAATTTTTGGCGGCTTCGTCGGAGTTGGCGGCCACTGAAAGTTGAAAACGGTAGCTGGCATCAACGGCGTCCATGTTTTTTCCGAAGGCAATCACCCCTATTTTTTTGTGGACAAAATGGGCGGCAAGCTCCTCTGTCCTACCCACGTAAAGCGGCGTTGCGGTGGCGTAGTGGCTTTTCAGCTGCCCCGGTGCCACGGGGTGTTCCTCCACACCTGTTTGCACCAGCACTTTTTTCCCTAATGCACGCTCGATGTCCTCCACTGCTACCCCACCCTGCCGCCTGACGATAACTTGCTGATTGTCAAAGTCAACGATGGTGCTTTCCAGCCCAATCTCGCAAGGCCCACCGTCAAGTATGTACGGGATTTTACCGTCCAGTCCCTCCAGCACATGCTGCGCCGTGGTCGGACTGACGTAGCCGAAGGGGTTGGCGCTGGGCGCTGCCAACGGGAAATCCAATTGCGCCAGCAAAGCCCTCGTGAGCGGGTGCGCTGGAATGCGCACGGCGACCTTTGGGCTGCCGGCAGTGACCAAATCGGGGATGATGAACTGTGAACTGTGAACTGTGAACTGTGAATCTGGGGGTATTGGCAATTTGGAGAGTAAAAACGTCAGCGGGCCAGGAGTGAATTTTTGCGCCAAAAGTGCTGCATCGGCAGGAATTTCTGTCACGTATTTTTTAACGACTTCCCAGTCCGGCAGGTGGCAAATAAGCGGATTGAAGTGCGGGCGGTTTTTGGCCTTGAAGATTTTGAGGACAGCGTCGGGGTCGAGGGCATTGGCGGCGAGGCCATAGACGGTTTCGGTGGGGATGGCGACGGGGTGGCCTTCCCTCAAAAGCTTTGCAGCGAATATTATATCAGTTCCAATTTCAGTTGCCATTCGGCTGCGTTGCTATTTTTTCGTCCACCAAACGTCTTGCCGCTTGATGGCAACCAGCCCTTCGTTCAATGAAAAAACAAAGGCTTGTGCAAAGGTGCAAGCAGCGTTGGAACTACAGTTGTAAGAAAAAACATGGTAAAATGACTTCCCATTTACGCTGACAACATTCTCGTAGATACCAGCTACTTCTGTGAACCGTTGGTCAAATGCCGAAAAATCTTCGAAAGGAACTGAATATGCTGAAAGCGATGTAAAGCGGGGCAAGGTGTTGTTCTTGAATTCCAGGGAATATATTTCTGGCGCTGGGAGCCAGTTTGTAGAAAAAGCGGTGGTGTATTGACGCTGGCAATATTGCCCTCCAAATAATTCGGACTTAACTTCTTCTGCTGTGTTTTCCACACAACGCAAGGTGTCGAAATTATGACCAGTTGAATCCGTGAAAACCAGCGTTTCCCCAATGGCATTTGAAAACACGGAATTGGGCGCTGGTAATGAATCACATTCCAAGATTTCGCCGGGGCCGGTTGGCGTGGCATCATCGTCGGAGATGACGCCGGGGTCGGCGTTGCAGGCGGCGATGAGAAGAAGAAAAATTATAAAATAGTGCGCTCTCATAACTTTGTGTAGTTCAAGATTTTGTAGCCTTAAAACAGCACCAACTTATTTCCTATTAATCCTTCTGTCCCGCAACTCTTGCCAAGCACCTCGTATTTCCAGTATTGATGCTTCTGAAAGCCCCAAAAATCCATTCAATACTATATTGTCAACATAATTCAAGGCTTCAATTTCTTGCCCTTTCCTCAGTAGATTATCCACTTTTTCTATGTCAATATCCAAATCAGCATTCCATGGAATGGGTAATTTTTCTGCTTCATTCGGTTCTAATTCCAATACGCCGCCACCATAGCTTCTTCCAGCAACTTCGGACCATGCAAGCGTCAGAGAATTAAAAAATGAGCAGGCTAATTTCCTTGGGGCAACTCCTTCTTTTACCCTTACCCTATGGACGGTATCTGTCGAAGTAGCTTTTGCATCGTTGACTACAAGCAAAGGGTAACGGTGGATTTGCCGAAACAAGAAGGCATCGGGCGTATAAATGGAAGGCACATCAAACCAACGCTTTCTAATGCTGCATTTATATCCCTTGTTTACGCCTTCTTTTTCACCGTGGGAAATATATTTGAGCAAAGAACTTGGTATTTCTTCTGTCTTTTTTTTATTAAAATCTAGTATAAAAGCTGGGTTTGAATTGCTAAGTGCCTCAAAATCTGAGGCATTAAATATCAATGATTTTAAGCCATTTGTTCTACCAACGATTGGAGAAGTAAATGATTCTGCATTCAATGCTTGCATCCTTTCTTTTTTAATCACAAAAAAGCTGTTTCTGCCAGTTACCAATCCAACATCCACATCTGCGAGCTTTCCAAGTGGGACAAGACTAGGATGTTTGGCCACTTTTTCCAAGGCTGAAAATTTATCGGAAGACAAAAACAAAGAAGTCCATTTCATGCCAGGGTGGGTATGTTTCACTGGCAAATGCTTCACTGCATGTGTTAAATCAACTGACTTCAATAGTTCTTCTCCGTCTTCCAACTCTAATGTATGGATGTCAGACAATCTCCCGTCATTTACTCGCTTGCCGTCAGCGAGCAGTAAAACCACTTCTTGCTGAATATCTGGAAATACAAGTTTTCGAAATCCTATAATTAATATGTTATCGAACGATGCTACTAGCCTTGACCTTAGTTCTTCGGCATAGTTTACTTGCAACAACTCCGCTGGTAGTACAAGAGCCATTCGCCCATTGATATTTAACAATTCAATGCTCAACTGAACAAATGCCGCCCAGATATTTGCCAACTTAGTTGGTTTATAATTCGCATTCTTCAAATGAGAAAATGCGATGTCCCTAATATTTGTATCAATGTTCTGGAATCTAATAAATGGTGGGTTTCCAATAATTACATCATAAGGCTTTTCACTGCTCAAATCCGAAAAGTGTTGAAAAAAATCCCCAAACCTCCAATCTACTTCCCCTTTTGCCGCTTTAGCTCTAGTTTGAGCAGCAAGCATTTCGTCCGTTTCTAATTCAATAGCAGTTATACAGAACTTCTCTGAGCAAACATCTCGCAATTTTTTTAGAGCTGGTACTAAAAAATTCCCATTCCCACAACTTGGTTCGAGAACCCGACAGCTATCCTTACTAATTGCCCAATCCGCTAAATAGCTGGCAAGTTTCCCTGGTGTATAATAGCCTCCACGCAGTTTTCTTTCCGTTGCAGGCACCTTATTTGTTTCAAAAAATAAATTCATTTCTAACTTTTTTTTTGGTCAGTCATCAATGCTCTCTTCAGTTTCATCACCAGCCTCATCATGGGGTGGAAGTCCTTTATAGCGGTTCAAATATTGTGGATAAAGGATTTTAGAAAATTTTTCAATTCTTAAGACAGAATCATTTTCAGGTATTGTATCACTGATACTGCCGTCGCTTGGATTCCAAATAACCAATGATATAGCTTCGGCAAGGTGCGATTGATTCAGCACATCTTTTCTAGATGCCATTCTCTCCAACGTTCTAACCAAATCAGCTTGTTGTTTCGTACCAAGTGCTGGGGCAGGTATGACAACCATAAAAGCCACTATTGCATACGGAAAACGGGTATGAACAGTCGCTGCCTCTGTTGCCAAATCATTGACCATGTTTTGCCAATTCTTCCCCACGCTTTTTAAATCGTTCAAGGTCTTGCTATCAAAAGCAATCCTCACCCCATCTGGGCGGTAAGCAACATCAAAATTTTGTGGCCTTACCCCACCAATAATTCTTGCAGGCCCCATCTCTACACAATCCGCTTGTGATGGAATCAATTTTTTTGAAGAACCCGCAACTACTGGAAGTCCTCCAAGCATTTTTGCCAGTGACTCTGCAACTGCTTTGTCTATAAATGATGCAAAGTTGACCGACTGCTGCC
The DNA here is from genome assembly GCA_964508135.1 of uncultured Saprospiraceae bacterium. GTDB lineage: Bacteria > Bacteroidota > Bacteroidia > Chitinophagales > Saprospiraceae > UBA6168. The sequence goes on along the minus strand of CAZDSU010000008.1, from coordinate 72,589 downwards.
TGTCAAAACTGTTTGGATTCTTCGTTTTTCCCGTTTCAGGATTTGTATCCCCCAACCACAGTTCGCCCCAACTTTTCAATTTCTCCGCTGGAATGACCACTTTGGGCATGTAACTCAATATTGCTGCCATGCGATTTCCTTTTTTTATTGGGCAATTTTGATAAAAATATTCCGCTATTCCAAATCCTTCTCCACCATCGCCAACCGCTCCTCAATCCCGCCCTGTCGTTCCTCCAACTTTAAAATCTGAATCATTTCCCGCTCCAGCATGGTATCAAAATCCTCAAAATTGGCATCAATCTTTTCCTTGATTCCCGTCACGTAGGTGCGCAACTTGCCAGACAGCTCCGTCTCCAGCAGCTCACGACCATTGGTGATTTCTTGTTGATAGCCCTCCATAATCTTGCGTTTCTTGGCCGCAGAAGTGAACCCAGCGAACAGCACACCAACCGCCGTCAGTATGCCGCCCGTCACGTCGAAGACCGCCAACTTGGTCACGGCGGCGAGGATGATGCCCACCACCGCCAACCCGCTGCCTGTGGCGATGCTGGCGGAGCCAGGTTTTTTGTCGGGGAAAAGCTGGTCGGCACTGAAGTTCTCCGGGCGGTTGAGGAATCGGGTGAAAGTCTCCTGCAATTCCTGCATGACCATAGACCGCCGTTCGGCGATGTCGCTGAAAATCTCGTGGTTGTTGCGCAGGATGGTCTCGCTCTGGTGGATTTTCATGTCAATCATCTTCGCCATTTGCTGGATGCTGTCGGCGAGGTCTGCCACGTTGTCGTTGAGCTTGTTTTGCAGTTCGAGGTGGAGCTGCTGGTCGAGGTCTTTGGCGAGTGCCTCCAACCACTCCTGCGCACTGGCTTTTTTGGTGAAAATACCAGCAATGGTGCGCTTGAGCAGGCTGAAAAACGAAAGCCCTTCCACCAGTTCTTCCTCCTTCTGGAGCGTGATGCGGTCATAGCCACCCAGCAGGTTTTCTACCAGCATGTCCACTTGCCGCAGCGACTTGATCTCCTGTTTTTCAAGGGCTTCCGTCACCTCTTGGCGAAAGTGCTTATCGGCCTTCCACTGTAGCCGACGGTCTTCGATGCCCTTGCCGATGCGCTCGTTGAGGTTTCGGCAGGTGCTGATGTTGTTTTTCATTTTCAGGATGGGTGCCTTGCCACCGGTGATGTTCTCCCGGATGTATTCCCGAAGGGGCAAAAAGCCGCTCTCAAGGTACTCGCCTTCCTGCTCCATCTTGGCCGACACGGCGAAAACATGCGGTGCTTCGATGCCCTTTTTTTGGGCGTGTTGCACCACGCCATGCACGTTGATGGGCAATTCGTTTTCAGCCATCAGGTCTTTTTGTTGCAGCACAAAAATCACCTTGCGCCGCCACTCTGTATTTATAAAATCGAAGAACTCCCAAGCCGACTGTCGGTAGGGGTTTTTTGCCTCAAACACAAAGACGATGAGGTCGCTGGACGGGATGAACCGCTCGGTGATTTCCTGGTGGTGCTCCACGATGGTGTTGGTGCCGGGCGTGTCCACGATGGCGATTTCTCGAAGGATTTCGACCGGGTGGGTGATTTTTTTCAGGTAGGGATTGATGGTGATGACCTCCTCTTTCTCACCCCAAATCACCTGCTGGATGGTATCGGTCATGGGCTGCGGGGCCACTTTGCAGACCTCCTTTCCCGTTGACAAAAGGGCGTTCACAAAACTGCTCTTCCCCGATTTCACCTCGCCCACGATGACGAACATGAACGGTTCGTTGATGCGATTGCGCAACTCACTGACCGTCTGGCGGAGTTGCTCATGGGCGATGTCAATGGTAAGCTCGTGCAGGTCTTTGGCGATTTCGTCAATGTGCGAACGGGCCGCCTGGAGTTTATCGTCAAGAATTTTTGTCATGAAAGGGTTTAGAAAGTTTAACGGGTTGAGAAAGTTTTATGGGTGTGGAACTTAACCCTCTAAACTATCAAAACCCACTAACATTGAAATTATTTAAGGGTAAAACGGATGGATTGCGTGTATTGGACACGGATTGCCTCGCCTTTTCCGTTGAGGCCCGGCTTGAATTTGGGCAATGTTTTTACCAACCTGACGGCTTCCTTAGCACATCCACCACCGATGTCGTTCAGGGCTTTAACATCCGTAATCGAGCCGTCACGCTCCACGACGAAGCTGATTACCACCGTGCCTTCGATTGAATTGTTCAGTGCCTCCTGCGGGTACTCGATTCTGCTTTTCAGGTGTCTATGAATTTTGTCAACCGTGCATTTTTCTTCCTTTTCCCTATTGGAACTGCCGCAGTTTTTGTAAACCGGTTTTCGGGCAGCGGAAATGAAAGAAACTGGTTTGTTTGGGTCAATGGGAGCTGGTTTTTCAGGTTCAACTTTGGGTTTGACTGGCTCCGGTTTGGATTTGCTCGGTGTCGTTTTTGGCTTTGTTGCTGGTGGTTTTGGCTTGTTTACAGGCTTTTTCGGAGAGACCGGCTTCTTCTCTTCCTTGAGCGTATCGGAAATAATTTCCTTAACGGCTTCTACCGCCTCTACTTCAATGATGTCCGTTGTATCAGCTGCCGCAACATCACCCCGGTTCAATTCGTCCATTCGATGGGCAGCGTCAGCAGTGTACCTCCCATCCGGGTATTGGTCGAGGTATTGTTGCACGTCCTGGTAGTCATTCGAAGCCAAAGCTGACTGCCAAAAACGGTCCTCAATACTGTCAAGCACCATCATTGCCGTTTCGGCCTCCTGCGTTCCTTGGTTTTCCCTTACAAAATCCTCCAGTTCTTGCCGGTTTGCGTTCGCACGAAGCCGTTTCAGTTGTTTTTCGCTTTTGGTTACCGCCACCTCTGTAGCAGATTTTTGGCCGAGGAACGGCAACACCGCTACCGTTCCGATCACCAGCACTGCTACTCCTGCAATAATCTTCCCGATCAGCCCCAACCCGACTGCCTTCGACGCATTTGGCGCTTGGGGCATGGGGACTGGACTGGGTGCAGCGGGGCTGGGCATCGGTGGCCTAGGTGCGCCAGGAATCCTGTCCGGTGGTGCAGACTTTGATCCGCCGCCTGCCGCCGCCCTTTGTTCGTCAGCATCCACCACTTGCCAGGTGTAGCCTTTCTTGAATTCCGTCACCAGCTCACTTGCTTTTAGGGTCAGCATTATCTCCACTCTTTCCTTCAACACTTCGTTTCGCCTGCGCTCGATGCCATTTACTATTTCAATGATGGAAATCTTGAGCACCAGCGGGTATTGGCCTTCCTTCAACGGCGTCACGCAAAAAATCCACTCCGTCACCAAGTCTTTTTCCACGATTTGCACGGTGTCGTTCACCGTGGTGATGGCAAATGCCTTGTCGCTGTTCGGGTCAATCAACTCGACGCCCATCACGTCGGCGATCCGCAAATCCTTCATCACATCCCCAACCTGCACTTGAAAATCGTGGAGCAGCAGCTTCCGGTCAAACGCCAACCTGACGATGCACTCTTCTTCCACCCCAACGGCCATTTTTTTCGGGATGCGGTACAACACCTCACCGTTGTAAACATCGGCCATTCCGCTCCCATCTGCTGAAGTAATGGCCAGTTCCGGCACATCGGCAGCTTGAAGGTTATTGATAAATTCCAGCAGCGACTCTCTGCATTTGTTGAACTCCACGGTTGCTACCTCGCCCGTGATGATGTCTTGAATCAATTGACGGCTAACCTCGTGGTAATTAGCCTCCAGTGCCAGCAATGCTTGGTACTTTTCTGTCTCAGGTTTGAGCCGCTTTTTCAAAACAGCAATTGCAAGGTCGTTGCCCTGTGAGACGATTCCACGAAGTTCAGTTTGAATGGTTTCCAACGTTTTCATGGCGGGAGTTTTATGAACTGTGAATGATGAACGGTGAACTGAAAATTGTAAACAGTGAACTAATTTCAATGAAAGACAAATGTAAAGCAAACAAATGCCTCATTAGTTTTTTTTCTAAAACCGATGCACATCCAGTCAGTTCACAGTTCACAATTCAAAGTTCACCGTTCAATTACCCCTTGTTCGCCAACTGCCCGCAAGCCGCATCAATGTCCTTCCCACGGCTACGGCGCACAGTGGTCATCACGCCGTTTTCGCTCAAAAACCTTGCGAAACGGTCAATCTTGTCCTCCCTGGCCTTCACGAATTCCAGCCCCTCTACCGGGTTGTATTCGATGATGTTCACCTTCACCGGGAAGCGTTGGCAGAGCCGCAGCAATGCCACTGCGTCGTCGTAACTTTCGTTGAAATCGTTGAAGGCGATGTACTCGTAGCTCAAGCGGTTGCCCGTTTTTTGGTAAAAATATTCGAGCGAATCCATCAGTACCTCCAAGTTGTTCTGCTCGTTGATGGGCATGATTTCGTTGCGCTTTTCGTCGGTTGGCGCATGAAGCGAGAGGGCGAGGTTTACCCGTGTGTTGTCGTCGGCCAATTGTCGGATCATCTTCGAAATGCCCGCCGTGCTTACGGTGATCCGCTTTGGCGACATGCCCAAACCCTCCGGCGAGGTGATTCGCTCGATGCTTTCCATCACAGAGCGATAAGCTAGAAGCGGTTCGCCCATGCCCATGTACACGATGTTGGTCAATGGATGGCCAAAAGTCGCGTCGCATTGGCGGTTCACCAGCAGCACCTGATCATAGATTTCGGCGGCGTCGAGGTTGCGCACCCGCTTCATTTGGCCCGTTGCGCAAAACTTGCAGGTGAGGCTGCAACCAACCTGGCTCGAAACGCAGACCGTGAAACGGCGGTCATCCGGCACAGGAATTAGCACTGATTCGATGAGGTGGCCGTCGTGCAGCCGGAAGCGGGTTTTGATGGTCCCGTCGTTGCTGTGCTGCACCTTGTCCTCAACAATGTGGTTGATGACAAAGTGCCCATCCATCCACTCCCTCAGCGGCTTGGAGAGGTTGGTCATTTCGACGAAGGAGTGCGCCCCTTTATTCCAAAGCCACTCCCAAACCTGGTTCGCCCGGAACTTCGGTTCGCCCTTTTCGCCGAAGGCGGCAACCAAATCGGCTTTGCCAAGCTGCCGAATGTCAATTCTGGTGGTTGTTTCTGTCATGCTGCAAAGTTAGCGAATTGGCTTGTGGCCGCCCAATTTATTGGGCAGGCCGTGTCAACTCAAACGGCCTGCCCAATAAATTGGGCGGCCACAAGTGTCAAGTTGACACGCCATTTTGCGCCATTTTATCTTTAAAAATGACAGTACGTCACCTTTTCTCCAATGGCACGAAAGGTGATGGAAGCGGGTGTCCGTCAAGACGGGATTGATTGTTTGATGGTTGAATTGGCTGGTAAGTTTTGGCAACAACCCCCAACAGTTCAACAATAAAGCAATGCTGCAATCCCCTCAAAACACAATCAATTATTAACTAAAAAGTAGATTTCTATGAAGTTTAAGCCTATCAACGACCGGGTGGTTGTGAAACCAGCGCCCGCAGAAGAGAAAACAAAGGGAGGCATCATCATCCCTGACACCGCCAAAGAAAAGCCACAGCGTGGCGAAGTCGTGGCCGTTGGCCCCGGCAAAGACGGTAAAGACGAAAAGAAAATGACCGTGAAAGTAGGTGACATCGTACTGTACGGCAAGTATGCTGGACAAGAAATGGAACTGGAAGGCACGGACTACCTCATCATGCGTGAGGACGATATCCTCGTCATTCTTGACAAGTAAAAAGTAAAAAGGTGAAAGGCAAAAGTGGCCTGTCCATGCTGCCAAACCATCTTTTTTGTTTTTTGATTTGACCTCGCTAAACCGTTACCCGAACTGCTGAAACCAGCAGCGGCAACAACAATTCAACAATACAGCCCCCATCAAACGGGGTAAAAATTCAACAAATCCAAAAATTATGGCAAAGGAAATTTCATTTAATAGGGACGCCCGTGAGAAACTCAAAACTGGCGTTGACGCTTTGGCAAATGCCGTGAAAGTAACCCTCGGCCCACGTGGCCGCAACGTGGTCATCCAAAAAAGCTTCGGTGCTCCGCAATTGACCAAGGACGGCGTGACCGTTGCGAAGGAAATCGAACTGGAAGACGCTGTGGAAAACATGGGCGCACAGATGGTGAAGGAAGTGGCTTCCAAAACCAGCGACCTCGCCGGCGACGGCACCACCACGGCAACCGTTTTGGCGCAAGCCATGATTACCGCTGGCCTCAAGAACGTGGCCGCAGGCGCAAACCCGATTGACCTCAAGCGGGGCATGGATGCCGCAGTACGTGTGGTTGTCGAAGACCTGAAAAAACAGTCCGAAAGCATCGGCGACGACTTCAAGAAAATCCAGCAAGTAGCTGCCATTTCCGCCAACAACGACGACGAAATCGGTGCACTCATCGCAGATGCCATGAAGCGGGTGACCAAGGATGGCGTCATCACCGTCGAAGAAGCAAAAGGCACGGACACCTACGTGGAGGAAGTGCTCGGTATGCAGTTCGACCGTGGCTACTTGTCCCCTTACTTCGTGACCAACACGGAAAACATGACGACGGAGTACGAAAACCCGTACATCCTGATTTACGACAAGAAAATCAGCAACCTGCAGGAGATGCTGCCGATTTTGGAGAAAGCTGCCGGTTCTGGCCGTCCGCTGCTCATCATTTCGGAAGACGTTGAAAGCCAGGCACTTGGCGTTCTCGTGGTGAACCGCCTCCGTGCTGGACTGAAAGTCGTGGCCGTGAAAGCCCCCGGCTTTGGCGACCGCCGCAAGGCCATGCTGGAAGACATCGCCATTTTGACAGGTGGCCAGGTGATTTCGGAAGAAAAAGGCTTTACGCTGGAAAAAGCCGCCATGACTGACCTCGGCACTTGCGAAAAAATCACGGTGGACAAGGACAACACGACCATCGTGAACGGCAAGGGCAAAAAGGCGGACATTGATTCCCGTGTCGCCATGATTAAGTCTCAAATCGAGACCACCACTTCCGACTACGACAAGGAGAAACTCCAGGAGCGCCTTGCCAAACTGGCAGGTGGCGTAGCCGTTCTGAACGTTGGCGCACCGACAGAGGTGGAAATGAAGGAGAAAAAAGACCGTGTTGACGACGCACTCCACGCAACCCGTGCTGCCATCGAAGAAGGCATCGTGGCAGGTGGTGGGGTGGCACTCGTTCGTGCCATCAAGGCGCTTGACGGTGTGAAAGGCAAAAACGACGACGAGACCATCGGCATCGCCATCGTGCGCAAGTCGCTGGAAGCTCCGGTGCGTGTCATCGCTGAAAACGCTGGCCAGGAAGGTAGCGTGGTGTACCAGAAAGTGTTTGATAGCAAAGGCGCCATCGGCTACAACGCCCGCACCGATGTTTACGAGGACTTGAAAAAAGCAGGTGTCATTGACCCAACGAAGGTGACCCGTGTGGCCCTCGAAAACGCAGCATCTATCGCCGGAATGCTCCTGATGACTGAATGCGTCATCAGCGACAAACCGGAGAAAGACGCTGGCCACGGCCACATGCCTCCGGGCGGCGGCATGGGCGGCATGATGTAATAGTTGGCAGTTCGTCAGTTGGCAGTTGGCAGTCAGATGCTGCTTCGCCGATCGTTTGCTGCTTGATTCTTGAGAATAAAAGCCCTTTCTGCTTCGGTGGGAAGGGCTTTTTTGTTTTCAGTAAACTGCCCGCACAGGCCAATTTATGTTCATCTTTGCTCCATAGCAATTATCAAAATGGAACAGCCAGCCAGCCTTTTGTCCCTTTACTATTTCCCGCCTGTGAACTGGTTTGCAGCTTTGGCAAACGCACCTGCCGTGCACTTGGAGCAGCACGAACATTACATCAAGGGCAGTTACCGAAACCGTTGCCATATCGCCGCAGTGAACGGGGTGCAACGTTTGACAATTCCGCTCCGCAAAGGCAAAAACCAGCAACAACCCATTCGGGAGGTGCGCATCGCTTATGACGAACCTTGGCAAATGCGGCATTGGCGGGCAATATGCTCGGCTTATGGCAATTCACCGTTTTTTGAGCATTATGCGGAATTATTCGAGCCTTATTTTAAAGCGGAAAAATATGAGCTGCTGTGGGATTGGAATTATGATTTATTAATGGTTTCAATGAAAATATTGAAGTTGAAAACGCCTATTATTTTGACCGAAAAATATGAGACGCAACCTGAACAATTATTGGACTTAAGGTCTGAATTTCACCCAAAAGAAATAATGCAAAGCAATGATTACAAGCCGATTAGGTATCCACAAGTATTTGAGGACAGGCTTGGATTCTTAGAAAATTTAAGCGTATTGGATTTAATATTTTGCGCAGGCAGGATAAACAGTTAGCCGCTAATTGCACGAATTAAACTGAATTAAAATTTAGTGCAATTAGCGGCTCATATACTCAACGCCATTCTTATGCCCCTCCTCGCCGCCTTCGGCGGCTCGTCGGGGGGGAGTGCTCTTGGGCTGGGCTGGCATTGAGCGCCCCCAAACCCCCTTTGCACAAAATTTATTGGTGCAAAGTATATTTAAAGGTCAAACACCTTTGGGAAATGCGAATCCTTTACCATTCGCTTACCCGCTTCGAGGCCAATGTCTCGCAGCACTTCTTTGTTTTTTGCATCTGACATTTCCCGGATTTTTTCTGCCATGACGTTGGCAAATCCAAGTTCGTTCAATTCATTCTGCTCAAGTTTCACGTCATATCGGAGGTAATGGATGAGCGGTTTTGGGGCGAGCAAATCTCCGCTGAGGTCTCCAAACTCGGAATTAATGACTTTAGCGGTTGGTGATTTTGAGATGTATTGAAGCATGAGTTGGTTGTAATTGTCGGCATCGTCCATGAGCATTGCCGGCACTACGGGCGCCCATTTTACACCAGCTATACCCACACATTCTTCCAATCTGCGGCGGATCTTGGCATAGCCAGTGCCTACCGAAACGATTTCGAGCATGTCGTCCCCGGTTTTCCACTTGTACGGAAAGCCTTTGGTGGTTGCCATCAGGAACAACAGCATCGCAGGGTTGTTGTGCATGCTCACGCCCCCATCCACGAATGCGCCGATTTCGCCGTTGCCAACGTCGAAGGCTTCTGCGTCGAAGTAGGTTGGGGCGGCTGAACTTGCTCGGACGGCATTGCGAAGCAAAATCCCTTTGTTTGCTTCATAATACTTGCCTCCAGGGTGGTTCAAGAAGGCCCACGTACCACCCGTGTCGGCACGTTTCGCCACGACGCAGATGCCAGTTTGGATGCCTGCACCTCCAATAGTTTCCTGCCCGAGCTGTTCTTCGAGCAGTTTTTCCAGTTCCGATTCGTCGAATTTGCCGGCCCGGAGCAGCGACAGTATCCTGGATTTACCGAAAACCCGGGTACCAAGGCTTTGGTACATTTCCTGAATTTCGTCAACGCCTTTGCCGATGCAAAGCAACGAGGCTATGATGGAGCCGGTGCTGGTGCCACCGATGAAGTCAAAATAGTGGGCGAGCCTGAAATTGGGGTCGTCGCCATGGCGTTTGCGAAGCGTATCTTCGATACTTTTGAGTATTCCAAGGGTCATGGCACCCCGGATGCCACCACCGTCGAGGGCGAGTATGCGCTTGGGCTGTGGGTTGGATGGGTCTTGATGAAGATGTTCGTGCAGGGTTTTCATTGTTTATTGCTTTTTTAAGTTTTGGATGATAAATGCCTCGGCCAAATATAGCAACGATTTTGTTTTTTTGGTGCAACTTGTTTGTCAGGTAAAAAAATCAAAGTTATTTGGGAACCAATGCGAACGCAAACCCATCAGAAATAGAAACTAAAAGCAAAAAAAGGGATGGGGACATGGTAAGTCTTCTGGCAATCTTCTGGGAAACAATAATAGGAGGTAAATGGGCCAATGCCCATTATGCCCGTCTCTAGGCGGAATTTTCTTCTGAACCAGCCATAGCCCCAGGTGAACATATTGCCGAACCCACGCTCATAAAATGATTCATATCCCCCGAATGTTGAAACAGGCGCAACCATGATATTGTATTCGGCGAAGAGCCTTGAACGCCGTCCTGTTCTCAAGGAAGCCCCCACGCTGAAGCTTTCAAAATCGCTGTCCGTGTCTAGGGTTTTAATATCGAAGTTTCGCAAATAGCTCAAGTTCAGGAAGTAATCATGTGTGCCCAACGAAATCGCACCGTGGATCCCAATTGCCGAAGGAACAAAAGCATAACCGCCAATGCTCCAATGCACATATTTGCCAAAATCCTGGGAGTATTTTATATCGGCATAAGGAAGAATTGATACCAAACCAGTCCCAACGGAAACATGGTCGGAAATACCAAACGACAAAATGTTGATGCCCAGCGCGATGTTCCTGTATTCCCGCTGAGAATCTTCCATTCCAAACCCTGTTGGCAGGAACATCAATGAGCGGCCATAGCCCAAATATGGCGTGTACTGTGCACACAACTCGTATTTCCTTAAGTTCTCTACCGATTCATTTACCAATTTGCCATCAGCGCCAAGTAGTTGGATGCGCCCTCCCGAATAGCCCAACATTTCCCCGGTTACCTTTTTGTTGGCCTTGCTTTGAAGGCAATATTCATTGATGAACGGCTCTATTGTCATCAAGCTCATTGATGATGTCGGTTCGATGGACAGCACATTTTCTGGCTTAAATCTTAGCAAGCCTGCGTTGCCGCCAGCAACGAAGGTTATTCTGTCAGGATGAATTTGTTTTGGGTACCCGTAGTACATCTTTCCATCTGTGGTTTCCAAGATGAAAATTTCAACACTGGGGGAACCAAGCTGCTGATTTTCAGTCACTTCAATTGACCTTACTTCGGAGGGTGGAAATGAAATCCTGACTTCGGAACTAGTCAAAAAAACTATTGAGTCGGGTGTCCAGGACATGACTTTGCCGATGAACTGGTCATTTCTAGTGGTTTTGAGCAAATGGAAATGGGCGGTGTCCCCGATGGCCAAGTTGCCTATCACGGAGACTTGGGACAACAATGTGCAATGTACAGCAAAGGCAAGTGCTAAAATGAGCGTATTCTTCAGGTGCATTAGGTGTATTATTTAGCAACAAAGTACGGGATAAACACAAATCGTGTACAAATCCCCTGCATTTTAACCTAAATAACGTACCTGGAAAACTTAAAGCTGTGCATCAAAATTCACCAAGTCAACAAATTTGGAAACCCGCTGCTTGATTTCGAGGTGGGTAAGCTCCGTCAGGCGCTCGATGCCAAATTTTTCAACGCAAAACGAAGCCATTGCGGAGCCAAAAATGACCGCACGCTTCATGTTCTCAAATGACAAATCACCGCTTTTTGCAAGGTATCCGATGAATCCACCTGCAAATGTGTCGCCCGCACCCGTTGGGTCGAAAACCTCTGCCAACGGTAGTGCTGGCGCGAAGAAAATGTTTTCGTCATAAAACAGCAGCGCCCCATGTTCGCCCTTTTTGATGACGAGGTATTTTGGTCCCATTTCCAAAATCTTGTTCGCAGCTTTCACAAGGCTGTGTTCGCCGCTTAATTGGCGAGCTTCCTCGTCGTTGATGATGAGGCAATCAATCTTCTTCAACACCTCCAGTAGGCGCTCCATGGCAATGTTCATCCAAAAATTCATGGTGTCCATGGCAATGAGCCTTGGCCTCATTTCCATTTGCTCGATGACCCGCATTTGAACGTCGGGGGTGAGGTTGCCCAGCATCACGAAGTCGCTGGTTTTGTAGCTTTCCGGCAGAACGGGGTCGAAATCGGCCAGCACGTTCAACTGGGTATCCAACGTGTCCCGGCTGTTCATGTCGGCATGGTACCGGCCTGCCCAGAAAAACGATTTCTCGCCGTGCTTAACCTGAAGCCCTTCGAGATTGACTCCTTTGGATGCCAACAAATCCAGGGTTTCCTGCGGGAAATCGTCACCGATAACGGAAACCAGATTGATTCCATCAATAAAATAGGAGGCTGCCAAGGAGATATAGGTGCAAGCGCCACCAACGATTTTGTCGGCTTTGCCAAGTGGGGTTTCGATGTCGTCGAAAGCGACGGTTCCAACGGTGAGTAGGCTCATTTTGAAATTGAAAATTGAAAATTGAAAATTTCACGACCAAAAATGCAAAAGCCCCGCATTGCTGCGGGGCTTCTTGCGCCCCCTTTTGGACTCGAACCAAAGACCTACGGATTAACAGTCCGGCGCTCTAACCAACTGAGCTAAGGGGGCATTTATAGTCTGAATCATTCTTCAAACTTGCCCTTTTTCAAAGGCGAGCGCAAAGGTATCATACTTTTGAAAAAACTTGCAAGTCACAATTGAATTTTTTTTCAAAACTCTAAAATCTCGAAATTGTCGCTCTTTTTCAAATATAGTTACACCTGAGCAGCTTGATTTTTGAATTGAATCGAAACGCTTTAACGGAATCATCTGGATTTTGATTCAATTATTTTGCTTAAAAATGTCAGTACCAAGTTACATAGCCCCCAACTGCAACTGGCCACTGTCGAACTGCCAACTACTCCTGCAGCCCCCAAACCCATTTCCCCTCCATGTCGAAATAGCCGATCTTGTCGCCCTGCTCGACCCGGAAGAGGCCCTCGCCTGCATAGCTGATGTACTCGTAGCTGGGCTGCACGATGAGTTCGCCCTGGAGGTTGGTCAGGCCATTGAAGCCCTTGATGCGCACTTTGGCGAAGCCGTCTTCAAACTGCTCTATTTTATCGTACTTGGGCGGTATGATTTCGATGCCCTGCTGGTTGATTATCGCCCAGTTGCCGTCAACCTGAACTACTGCAACTCCGTGTTTGTACTCTCTGGCTTTCTCATAAAAACCGTTGTAAAAACGGGATTGCTCGGTGATGTAGTAAAACTTGTAGTTGTCGTCCCGAACCAGTCCCCTGCCATTGGCGAAGTCCAGTAGTTTGTTGATTCCCGGCTCGATGATGAAATTCCCGGTGGCATCAATCAGGCCCGCCCGCTGGCTGCCCTTGAAAACGATGGCCTTGCCGTCCTTGAAGTCCATGCATTTGCTGAACTGTGGTTCGACCACAAATTTGCCCGAAGGATCAACAAAACCACATTTGCCGTCTTGCCAAACGGCGGCTTTTCCTTCGGAAAAATCGCTTGCCTTGAAGTAAACTGCCTCAATGGCCAGCCTTCCCGTCGTGTCCACGAAACCCCAACTATCGTGGTACTGCACCCTTGCCAACCCTTCAAAAAATGGTTCGATGTCCCTAAAAGGTAAGCTGGTGATGGTTTGGCCAGCCCTATTTACCAAGGCAAATTTTGCGGGATTGCCACCAATCTCCGCTACAGCAAGGCCGTGCTGGTTGAAGTCGGAAAGTGACACGAACTTGGGTTTTAAGATAAAATTGCCTGTTGCGTCAATCAAGCCAGCGCGTAGGAACTGCCCGGACAGTTCTTCCACCTTCGCAATGCCAGCATCGAATACGTGCGCCTTTGGAAACTTGGGCTGAATGGCCCAGTTGCCCTTGCGGTCAATATACCCAAAATGAGGCCCTTCCCTTTTGGCCGGAGCGAGTCCACAGCTGAATTTCCCAGCTTTTGAAAACTGAAAATCAAGTTCAACCGAACCGTTGCGGTCAATGTATCCCCACTTGCTGCCCAACCGGGCGGCAGCCCAGCCTTCGCTGAAAGCGTCCACCTCATCGAATCTGCATGGCACGACTTCACGCCCGTTCTGGTCAACAAATCCCCAAACGCCATTGCGGTTCACTGCCAAACGGCCCTCGCTGAACGAGCCGATGTTTTCGTACTGCGCACTCACTGTCAATTGTCCGAGCGTATCAATCAGTCCGTATCTTTCTTCTTTTTTAAAAACCCGTAGCACCTTGTTTCCAGTGTTTTCAAGGAAGCACAACTCGTCGTAGCGGCAGGGTAAAAGTTGCTTTCCCTTGTTGTCCACCATGCCCCATTGGCTGTTCAGTTGCACGATGCCCACTTGGTTGACAAAATCTTTTGCAAATGAAAATTGCGGCTGCACTACCATCGTGCCAGTGGTGTCCAAGTAGCCCCAAGTACAACCGTCGCAGGTCAGGACGCCCTTGTTGTCAATATCGAGGTCATGTTGGGTGTAATCAGTGAGTGAAATAGGGGCCAGCTTAGAAACCAAGAAGTTCTGCAAAGACCCCAAGTTTTGCAACTTTTTGTCCAATGTGGTGGACATGCGGCCTTTTTGGCTGGCCCTTGCCACTCCTCCACTGAAATCGCCGATAAAAGCAAAATCCCTTGTGATAATCTTGCCAATTCGGTTGACTAAACCATGCTTCCCGTTGGTAAAAATGCAGCGAGCAACTGGGAGGCCCCGGTCAAAATCGTTCAATCTAATATCCACCAAATCCACCTCGTGAACCAGCAGCCCAGTGTCGTTTTGCACCAGGCCGTAACCCATTTCAAAGCGGTAGGAGGTGCGGTCAAACTCGATTTCCTGCATCATTTCGATACCCACCAAGGTAAGGCCAAGTTCTTTTTCAACTTTCACTTCGTGAAAAGTCGGCTCAATCTGCACGTTGCCATTGTCCAATCGGCGGAGGCCCCACTTGCCTTTTGCGTGAAACCACTCGAATTTCTCCAACTGGTAGGGGCTGTCAGTCTCGGCGGGCAAACCACGACGACCTTCATTTCCTTTGGTAACTTTTATGGTAAAATGCTTGTCGAAATTGCGCTCGTCCTCCAATTGACCTTCGCCATCGAAGTTGAAAACGCTCAGTTGCGCACCTGAATAGGCTTTCACCTGGTCTTCTTCCAACTCAATCCGGTCGAACTGGAGGTTCACCATCACGTCTCCACGGCTGTTGGCCACACCGCATTTGCGGTCACGGATTACCACGCAGCGGCCATTTTTCATGGGCGAAATATAGTCGAAACCAAATGGGATTAGCACTCGGTCTTCGAGGGTTACAATGCCCCATTTCCCTTCTATGTTTGCCCGAAATGCCTCTCCATTGTACGGTTGGATTTCGCTGTAGCGGATGCCCAAAACCAAGCTGCCACAATGGTCAATCAGGCCGAGTAGTTGCTGCTTTTTGCACAAAACAAAATCGTCACTGAAGGCATAGTATGCCTCGTACTCCCCATTGGTAATGAGGTTGTTGTAGACCAGTGAAAAAAGATAGATTTTTTTGTTGGAAACGAGCTTCAGGAAATTGGCGGAGAGGCTGCTGAATTGTTCGTAAATGTTGTCGAGGATGGGCTGACCATATTGGTTTACTGCGCCCCATTTTTGGAATTTTTCGTAAAAAATCAAGTTCCCGTTCCAGACCCTGATTTCGTTGGCTTGAGGTGCCAACAGTTCAAGACCACTTGGCAGGAGCAGGCCCAGGAGACCGTCAATTTTTGTTTGAAAATAGCTGGTTGTCACGCCTTGCGGCAAATTTTTGAACAACGAAACCTCATCAAACCGAGGGTGGGCAATGACTGCACCTTTTTCGTTGACAATGCCCCATTTTTTATCAACCTTAAAGGAAAGAAAAGCCATTGACTGCACTACGCCAGTTTGTTTTCTTCCCCTCAGCACCTCAACTTGATCGTAACCGGCCGCCAAAACAACCTTCCCTTCCAAGTTGATGACCTTCCATGCCCCTTTTTCCATCACAGAAATCAACGTGCTGTCCAAGGGTTTCAGGTCTTCGTAGTTGGGTGGCACGATTTCCGTGCCCTCGGAATTGAGAAGCCCCACCCTCCCTTTCCGCTGCATGGTGGCATATCCAAACTGCTTGAATTCCCCGATGGCGTCATAGACGGGTTGTTGCACAAGGTGGCCTTCGGCGTTCATCAGGCCCCATTTTTTATCCTTTTTGATGGGAAAAAGCGACTGTGCCTCCAGCAATAGCGGCAACAGCAAGAGTAGCACAAAAAAAGGCGTTTTCAGCAATCGCATAGTGAAATTCTACGGTCGTGGTTAGCTCAACTAAACGTAGCCGAACATTAATAAATTGACCCAAATGCTAAGTTTTAACAGAATTGAGGGGCTTTATTCTACAAAGGAATGAATTTTCCGAAGAAAATAATGGCCCCGGCGGGAAAAGGAATGGAGATTTAATACCAGCGCAAAAATGCTGGGTACAAAGCGCCGTGTTTGCTAGTGAAAAAGAAACTGTCGTTCAAACGCGCTGATATGCAATGGCTACCTGCCGCTGCACCCCAAGTCCATCAATGCCAAGTTCCATGACATCCCCCGGCTTTAGGTAGCGGGGTGGGTTCAGGCCAAGCCCGACGCCCGCTGGCGTACCAGTGGAAATCACGTCGCCCGGAAGCAGCGTCATGAACTGGCTGATGTAGCTCACCAATTGGGGGATTTTGAAAACGAGGTTGCTCGTGTTGCTATTTTGGAGGCGCTCGCCATTGACTTTGAGCCAAACGTTCAGGCTGTGCGGGTCGGGAATTTCGTCCGTGGTACCGAGGAACGGCCCGAGCGGCGCAAAGGTATCGGCACTTTTTCCCTTCACCCACTGTCCTTGCCGTTCCAGTTGGAAGGCCCGCTCGCTAATGTCGTTGTGGAGAAGATAGCCCGCCACATAGTTCATGGCCTCAGCTTCTTCGACGTAGCTGGCTTTTTTGCCAATCACCACGGCCATCTCCACTTCCCAGTCCGTTTTTTCACTGTTTTTTGGGATGATGACCTGATCGTTCGGGCCGCAAACTGCAGTGGTTGACTTAAAAAAAATGATGGGTTCTGTGGGCAGGGTCATGCCGCTTTCTTTGGCATGGTCAGAGTAGTTTAGGCCGATACAGATGATTTTAGAGGGACGGAAGATGGGGGCGCCAAGCCTTGTTTTTAAGCTGACGACCGGGCAGGTTGATTGGTGTTTTTTCAGCCAAGTTTCCAGTTTTTTCAGGCCGTTTTCTGCGAAGAATTTTTCATCGAAATCTTGGCCGAAGGCCGAGACATCGAGGCGAGTGCCGTTGGGGAGTTGGATGCCGGGTTTTTCTTGGGAGGGCGTGCCGTGTCGGAGGAGTTTCATGGGTTAGGCTGCTTTTGAACGGTTATCAAAGAAGGAAAGGATGTAGATTGTGTTCCGCCTTTTGCGGTAAAGCAAGGAATACCTTTTTGAAACAAGGCATTTCCTATATTTTGGGTTTTTTGTTAAAACAGGACAAGATTCTCCGAAATTTATAAGTTGGTCTATCAAAATGGATAAGGCCAATTTCAGTTTTTCAGCCTCTTTTTCAGCATGAATCTCAAGATAGGTAAGTACCAAGCAATAGGCTTCATTTGATTTGAATGACCAGATAATCTTGTTCACGCCACCTTACTTTTCAACATGGAATCTGCATTTTTTTTAACTTGTTCCCATGTCATTACTTCTCCTTTTTCTATCTGTCTCTCACTTATTTTTATCATCTCTTTTTCCTCCTCCGAAATCTCGTCCCACCAATCCGGAGTTTGTTCAGGTTGTTTTGTTTTAAACATATTGATGACTTGCCCAAGCAATTTGCTGTCTTGGGTGTCAAGCACTAATCGAATAAGGTTGTTTTGCATTTCTGAAATTGTCATGGCAGCTTATTTTTTACAAAAGATTTCGTTCACAGTGATTTTGAAATTTGGCAGTGTAGGCTCGGCGCTGCAAACATCATCCCCCGAACACAATTGGCTTTGAGACAGGTTCTTGCCAGCATAGACATCCACCTGTTGCATTTTGGGGAAAATATGCCAGACCACTTGTACGCCTGCATCCCGGTAGTTTATCATTTTTTCACGTACCGTGTTCATTTGGTCGTTGCCCGAAATGACTTCGATGATGAAGGCGGGAACTTCGTACGCGTTGGGGTCGGCGAGCTTGTAAATCTGCGCTTTGGTCAACCAGACCATATCTGGCCTACGATGATTTGACAAGAAGAACAAATCTGGCTCTGCCATAAGGTCGCCATTGACTTTACCTTGGCTAAGAAGATTTCGAAAACAATCTGTCAAATTGAACTGAACATACAGTTGCGTCTTGTCCATACCTCGTTTTGTTTTATTGACCTGGCCATCTACCCATTCATATTTGAAATCATCTTCCCTTGAGAGGTACTTTTTCTGAAACTCCTCCCAAGAAATAGGCTTGGCCAACTTCACTTTTGGCACTGGCAGGTATATTGACGGGTTACTTTGAACGGCAGTTGCAGACATAATTATTACTTTTTTACAAAAATACAAACTCAATTCGAGATTGCCAAAGCCATTCCTCATCCCTTGATTTTCAACAATTTACAAACTTGCATCGCCACGTTCGCACCCGTAAACCCAAACTTCTCGTCCAGCACTTTGAATGGGGCTGAGTAGCCAAAATGACCCAGCCCCCACACCATTCCACGGTCGCCGACGAGGCCACGCAGTGTGACTGGCAGGCCGGCCGTTAGGCCAAAAGTCGGCACATTTCCAGGCAATACAGCTTTCTGGTATTTCTTGGATTGGTTGCGGAACAAACCCTCCGATGGTGCTGACACCACACGTACTTTCAGTCCTTTTTCGCTGCGCAAAATGTCCGCACCAGCCACCAAAGTCGCCACCTCCGAGCCATTGGCCACCAGCACTACGTCAGGTTTCCCTTCGCAGTCCTGCACGATGTAGGCTCCCTTCGCTGCCTCGGATTGGTTGGTGGTGGGAATGTCGTTCACACCTTGGCGGCTGAAAATCAGACCGGTCGGGGAATTGCGGTTTTCGAGTGCCAAGCGCCAAGCAACAACGGTCTCTGCTCCATCGGCGGGGCGCAGGGCCAGCAGCGAATTGCGGCCGCTGTGGTTTTTCAACTGCTCCAACAACCGGAGCTGCGCCTCCTGTTCAATGGGCTGGTGCGTCGGGCCGTCCTCGCCGACCCGGAAGGCATCGTGCGTCCAGAGGAAAACAACGGGTGTCTCCATCAGGGCAGCCACCCGTATGGCGGGCTTCATGTAGTCGCTGAATGCAAAAAACGTTGCGCAAGCCGGGATGACCCCACCGTGCAGCGACATTCCTACGGACAGTGCTGCCATCGTCAGTTCAGAGACGCCCACTTGCAGGAAAGCCCCACTAAAATCATGACGCTTGAAGGCCGTTGTTTTTTTCAAAAAACCGTCTGTTTTGTCGCTGTTGCTGAGGTCAGCGGACGAGACAATCATGTTTTCCACCTTGCCCCCCAAGTAGCCAAGTACGGCGCTGGATGCGTTGCGAGTAGCGTCGTTGGGCTTGGTTTGAATCGCGGCCCAGTCGATGTCGGGCAGCTTACCAGTTTGAAAAAAGGCAAATTTTTCGGCCAATGCCGGGTTCTCCTTTGCCCAAGATTTGAAGGCAGTCTTGCGCTTTTTGACGGCTGTTTTCTTTTGTTCCAAAATGGCGGCGTAGTGCTCCGCAACGTCTGGGAAAATTTGGAACGGGTTGACTGGGTCGCCCCCAAGCCCCTCCACGGTTTTTTCAAAGGAACCGCCAGCGCCCGTGAGTGGCTGCCCGTGCAGTTCCACCTCGCCCTCAAAAAAGCTTCCGTCAGCCTTACGAGTACCGAGGCCCATCAGCGTTTTGCCGATGATGAGCGTTGGGCGTTGCGTTTCTGCCAAGCCCGCCTTGATTGCGGAGCGGATGGCGTCGTGGTCGTTGCCGGGAATGGTGAGCACATGCCAGTCCCAAGCTCTGTATTTATTGGCGGTGTCCTCGCTGGTCACATCGTCCACTTCGGTGGAAAGTTGGATGTCGTTGGCATCGTAAAACATGACGATGTTGCCCAGTCCCAAGTGACCTGCAATGCGCCCGGCTGCCTGCGAAATCTCCTCCTGAACCCCGCCGTCGGAAATGTAGAGATAGGTTTTGTGCGCTACATTTTCCCCAAACCTGGCCGCAAGGAAGCGCTCTGCGATGGCCGCTCCAATGCCAAAAGCATGGCCGAGGCCAAGTGGACCGCTGGTGTTTTCAATGCCCCGCTGCACGTCGAGTTCCGGGTGGCCGGGCGTTGGGCTGCCCCACTGCCGGAAGTTTTTGATGTCATCCATCGAGTATTTGCCGAGCAGGGTCTGCTGGGCGTAGAGCATGGCGGACATGTGCCCTGCGTCGAGGAAGAAGCGGTCACGCAGCGGCCATGCCATGTCCGTTGGGTCGAAGTTGAGGAATTCGGAATACAGTACATGGATGAAATCAGCGCCGCCCATCGGGCCACCAGGGTGGCCGGATTTGGCTTTTTCAACCATGGAAGCAGCAAGGATGCGGATGTTGTCGGCGCAGCGAAGGGAAAGATTGGACATGCTTGAAATTGGAAATTGGGAAATTTAGAAATTGGAAGCCAAGCTAATTGTTTATAAATCAGCGGATTAGCTTCTCAATTCCTCAATTTCGTTAGAATTTGTCGCAAAGAAAGGGATTCCGGCGAAGAGCAACGGGAAAACGGGAGGTGCTTTTTTCCACAGCGTTAGAAAAATCGGGTGACCAAACGGTTAGGCGGCGAGCTTGCGCCATTCGAGGATGGCCTTGGCGGGTTTTAGGGAAGTGATAATGATGTCGTGGGTTTCGCCCAATTGCATGGTGATGTGGTCGCCAGGGCCAAGGCGAACGATGCGGGTTTCGCCCTTTTCGTTGGTGATATGACACTCACAACTGCCCTCCAAAATCAGGAAACTTTCGAGCAGGTCGTGATGGACTTCCTCTGGCACCATTTCCTTTACCCAAGCGACAAATAACTCCCGTTTGTCGTTGGCCTCGATTGAATGCAGGTAAATATCCTCAAAATCGGTGAGTGGCTCAATTCCGGCCACCACCTCCTCCCAATCAAGCCAATTCGTATTGTCGTCCAACATGGGCAGGTTATCAAGTTGCAATTTTTGGCGTTTGGCAACTTGGCTGTTCAACTGGCTGATTTTCGCCATGATTTTATCTCTCAGAAAAACCGGTGGTGCAATGCTGTGTGCTTCTACATACGCAATCAACGCATCCTCCGCCTCAGTCAAAACTTGGGAGAGCGGAGTTTCATTGGCGCTTTCGGTGAGCCAATCTTTGATTTCCGTGCGTGATATGTCGCTGCGTTTTTTCAATTTATTTATTTTGGGCATTTACCTAAAATACGTCCTTAACTCCTTGATTGCCAACCGGGTACGTGATTTCACGGTACCGAGTGGAATACCGAAATTATCGGCTATTTCTTGCTGTGTGTATCCGTCAAAGTACATCCATTCGATGACTTCCCGGCATGTGGAAGTCAACTTGTCAACCAATTGCCGCAAGCCCAACGTTTCCAGCATTGGCGGAGACACAGAACGAACCGGTTCTGCACCTACGAGATTTTCGAGGCTTTGGTTTTTCTTCTTTTGAGAAAAATACTTTGACCTGGTAAAATCAATGGCTGTGTTGCGGGCAATGTTGATGAGCCAAGTGGCCAGCCTGCCTTTTTCAGGGTTGTAGCGGCCAATATTTTGCCAAACCTTAACGAAGCAATCCTGCAACAAGTTTTCGGTCTCCCGCCTATCGCCCACGATGCGCACTACAGTACCAAACAGCAAAGCGGCGTAATTGTCGTACAACAAAGCAAAGGCCGATTCTTCGCCCGATTGTAACATCGAGACGAGGGTCATGTCCCTGTCCTCCGCTCCGGTTGGCATTAGGTCTTGCTTTGTTAGTTGGTTCATTTTCAGGCTGTTAGCACTGAAGTTCATGCAAAACTAAAAAAAATTAATTGCCTGTAATCCAAAATTAAATCCAGTTCGTAAATGAAAAAAATGGGAAAAACCACACACCATCAATTTGACTAAATTCTTATTCAACCTAAAATCAAGTAAAATGAGCACCAATCTTTTGACCATTCAACAAATCTACGCTTGCTTCGGACAAGGCGACATTCCCGGCATCCTTGAAAAACTGGACGACAACGTCCGTTGGGAAGAGTGGGCCGACAACTCCGCACAAAAAGCGGGCGTGCCCTGGATGCAGGCTCAACAAGGCAAGGAAGGGGCTTTGGCCTTTTTTCAAACCGTGGGAAGCAGCCTGCAAATCAAGGATTTCCAAATATTGTCGCTTATGGATGGTGGCAACCAAATAGCTGCCGAGTTTATCATCGAAGCAGCTGTGCTGGCTACCGGGAAAAATTACCGGGATGAGGAAATGCATCTTTGGACGTTCAACGAGGAAGGCAAGGTTGTGCGCCTACGCCATTATCTGGATACGCACAAGCATGTGATGGCGGCGAGTGCCCAATAATTTCATTGCCCATTGAATTTCAACAAAAAACCAATCTTTGCGGCCAATTTCAAACCCAACCATGGCCGAACTCAGGGGAATCCAGGAACATCGCAAAGGCATAATTGCCATCATTCTGGCAGCCGTGCTTTGGAGCACGGGCGGGCTTTTCGTGAAGCTGCTGCCGCAAGACGCCTACACCATCCTCTCTTATCGGAGCATGTTGGCAGCGGCTGTTTTCTTTGCTTTTTTCAGAAAACAAGTGTTCAAGATGAACGGTCGGGCATGGCTCAATGCCTTGTTTTATTGCCTGTTGGTGCTGAGTTTCGTCGTTTCAACCAAGTTGACCACCGCCGCCAATTCCATCCTCCTCCAGTACACCGGCACGGTGTACGTGCTGCTGGCCGAACCTTATTTTTTCAAGATAAAAATGCAGCGGGTCAACGTTGTGACCATCGTGGCTTGCGTCATCGGAATGGTTGTTCTGGTTTCGGGAGACTTGCAGGCAGGCAGCATGCTCGGCAATCTTATCGCCTTCTTGTCGGGTTTTCTGATGGCCGCACTTTTCATCGGGCAGCGGCTGAACGGGCCGGAGCGGCAACCCGCCTCCATCTTTTGGGGCAACGTGATGATGGCGGGCATCGGGCTGCCTTGGCTCCTTCAATCGCCGCTCCCTACCCTGCCAGAGGCAGCCATGCTCGGTTGGCTCGGAATCCTTCAATTGGGGCTTGGCTTCGTGCTGTTCACCTACGGGCTTAAACGGGTGCTGGCCATCGAAGGGGCGCTGTTGGCCATGCTGGAACCCATGCTCAACCCCGTGTGGGTGTTGATTTTTTACAAAGAAAAACCCTCAAAAGGGGCGATAATCGGCGGCCTCATCATCATCGTGGCGCTGGCGGCGAGGATTGTCTGGCTCGAATTGCGCAAGCGAAAAAAGCGGGGAATGGAAAGTTCCGCCTAAATTTGCAAAACAAAACCAGCCCAAAACTTGTCCTTTCACAGCGCAACCCCAATATCCCAATATCCCAATATCCCAATATCCCAATATCCCAATATCCCAATATCAAATTTCCACAAATGCTCGGTTGGCAATTTTCTGAATATACCCCTGATGATGGGGAATCCATTTTCGACAAGCTTTTGAAACTGTTTCAAGAGTTGCTGCTGCACACCTCAGGCAACGTCAGCGAAGCACTCTCATGGCTCACCGAGCTTGACCGTAAGTACCGCCTCACCAACGAGGAATACGGCATGGCCGACTTCATCCAGGATTTGATTGAAATGGGCTACATCACTTCCGGCGAAGTCAGTGGGATGCCCGGCTACGTGCCCACTTCCAAAATGGAAATCGCACTTCGACGCAAGGCGCTGGAGGAGGTTTTTGGCAAACTGAAAAAAACCAAGCTTGGCAACCACTCCACCAAGTTCGACGGGCGGGGCGACGAGCAGGCCACCGAGCTGCGCCCCTACGAGTTTGGCGATGCCCTCGACTCCATCGCCGTATCAGAGAGTTTGCGCAATGCGCACATCAACCACGGCATCGAGGAGTTCAAGCTGACGCCCGAAGACCTGGAAGTGCAGGAGACTTTTTACCAAAGCCAAACCAGCACCGTGCTGATGATTGACATCTCGCACAGCATGATTCTCTACGGCGAAGACCGCATCACCCCTGCCAAAAAAGTGGCGCTGGCGCTGTCCGAGTTGATTACCACTCGCTACCCGAAGGACACGCTCGACATCCTAGTGTTCGGAAACGATGCCTGGCAAATCGAAATCAAGGACCTGCCCTACCTCGAAGTGGGGCCGTACCACACCAACACCGTGGCCGGGCTTGAGCTTGCGATGGAAATCCTGAAAAAGCGCCGCAACCCGAACCGACAGATTTTCATGATTACCGACGGCAAGCCAACCTGTATCAAAAAAGGCAAGAAATACTACCAAAACTCTTTCGGCCTCGACCGTACCATCGTCACCCGCACCCTGAACTTGGCGATGAAATGCCGCAAGATGAGCATCCCCATCACCACTTTCATGATTGCCCGTGATCCGTACCTCGTGCAGTTCGTTGACCAATTTACCAAAGCGAACAACGGAAAGGCATTCTACTCCAACCTCCAAGGACTGGGCGAATTTGTGTTTCTGGACTATAAAAACAACAAGCGGAAGCGGAAGTGAAGTTCGGCAGTTCGACAGTTGGCAGTCTGGGGCTGTTGAACTTGGTAATTACTGCCATTCTCAAAACAACGACTGCTCAGGCTAATCCTCTATCGAAATTGGCTGCCAATTGTCATCTGGTTTTTTTCCAAAATAAAAACTTACCTACCTTTGCGACATTTCCTAACCAGGTATAAATGGGGTGTAAAGATTCCCATACACTGACTGCACACTGCCAACTGCCTAACTGCCAACTAAAAAATGTACGTTTTCGATTACCAAAAAAGGGTTCGCTACAGCGAAATAGACCAAATGGGCTACTTGTACCATGGCCGCTACGTTGATTACTACGAAATCGGGCGGGCGGAAATGCTGCGGGCACTCGGCATGACCTATCAAGAAATGGAGCAAATCCACCGGGTGATGCTGCCCGTGGCTTCCTTGGAAATGCGATATGTGCGCCCCGCCAAGTACGACGAAATGCTCACCATTCGGACTACGCTTCGACAGTTCCCAACGGACAAGCACATGGTTTTTTACGTGGAGGTGTTCAACGAAGCAAAGAAAATCGTCAACGGCGGCAGGGTCCGGTTGGTTTTCGTTGACAAGGACACCACTCGCCCAATGCCTGCACCCGCCTTTTTCCTAAAGTTGTTGCTACCGTTTTTCCCAGAACAAAGCCTGCAAGCATCGTTGCCGGAACCGCAACCCTAAACTTTCGTTAAAACGCTGTTTGAGGCAAACAAAACCAACGTATCTTCGGGTTTTAGTGGGGCAGTTGTGCCAGAGGCTGCATTTTCCCATTCTTACTTTTTATGGAAGACCCTACGCAAAAGATTGAAAATCAGGAACTTGGGAGTGTCCGCAGCAAACGGCGGCGCCTGCTGCCCTTGATACTCCGGCGTTTGTTGCAAATCGTCCTGACAATTATCTTTTTGCCAATCCTGAGTTTCCAAATTCCCTGGGTGCAAAACAAGGCTGCTCATAAACTTACCGAATTCCTATCAAAAGAATGGGGCACCGAAGTCTCTGTTGGCAATGTGCGACTTGGCCTTTTCAACCAGGTCAAACTCGAAAATTTTTACCTCGAAGACCTCAACCACGATACACTGCTTTACGCTGGCATCCTTGAAATCAAGCATTCTGGGGTTTTTGATTTGGTGTTCCGTAAATTCAAGGTGGAGTCCTTGCGGCTTGCCGATGCCGAAATCCGAATCAGCCGAGCGGCAGAAGCCAAGGAACAGAACTACCAATTCATCGTTGATTATTTCAGCCCAAAAAAACAAAAGTCCAGCTCAAAAAAGGAGCCTTTCCAGCTTGACCTGCGGCACCTCTACCTCGACCGGGTACACTTTTTAAAGCCAGATGGGGTAAAAGGAGAGGTGTTCGATGTCCACCTTGCCCATGCCGAAGGCCATTTCGACAAGTTCGACCTTGCGGGAAAGCACCTCAGCCTCAGCGATTTCGAGCTTGCCTCGCCCGATGTAAAAATCACGCTGACCTCCAGCTTCCCGTTGCCCGCCTCGACCCTGCCCGTTTCAACCACCGTTGATGAAACCAGCACCGACACGAACAAGCTCGTCATTGAAATCAAAAGTTTCGATTTGAACGGCGGCAAGTTTTCGCTTCGCAACTTGCGCAATGAGCCGACTCGGCTTACGCCAGAGAACCTCCTGAATTTCAACTACCTCGACGTGATGGACCTCGAAATCCACTTGAACGAGTTCCGTTTTTCTGACCTTGAGTTTGACGGCGAGGTGGAAAAAATTTCGCTCCGTGACACAACGGGCTTTGTGCTGGAAAACCTTTCAGCAAAGCAAGCATCCCTTTCCTGCCGAGGCATGGAACTCTACGGCGTGAACCTCAAAACACCGTTCACGGAGCTGGGCGATACGTTGGTTTTCCGCTACGGCGGCTCGTACACGGCTTGGGAGGACTTCGTGAATGAAGTGAAAATTGATGGGCGCTTCCACGATTCGCACGTGGCATTGCAGGACATCATGAAGTTTGCCCCGGCACTGGAAAACAACCCATTTTTCAAAGAAAACAAATCACAAGTGATTGATATTGAGGGCCAATTCAAAGGCCCTATCAACCGCCTCGATGGGAAAAACCTGAAAATAAACATCGCACAAGGGCTAGACATCGAGGGCAGCTTCAGTACCAGGAACCTGACGGTGCAAGACGAGCAGTTCCTCCACCTCAACCTCACCAAGCTCCGCACCGATGTTAGGACGCTAAAAAAACTGATTCCACAGTTCAGGCCGCCAGACAATTTTGACAAACTCGGCAACCTCGATTTTAGCGGAAAGTTCGACGGCTTCTTCGTGGACTTCGTGGCAGACGGCAACCTAAAAACCGACATCGGGCGAGCAGAAATGTTCATGAACCTCAAGCTCCGAGAGGGCAAGGAAAAGGCTCGCTACTCAGGTGACTTGTACCTCCACGATTTCGACCTCGGCGCCTGGTCCGGCAACCGTGAACTCGGAAAGGTGACGCTCGACACCCACGTGAAAAAAGGGTTTGGACTGACGCTGAACACGGTTTCGGCGGAACTGGACGGTGTGGTGGACAGCTTGGTGTACAAGGGCTACAAGTACCGAAACGCCAATATCAAAGGCCAACTGAAACGCAACAGCTTCGTCGGGGACTTTACCATCAACGATGGGAACATAGACCTAGTGTTCGGCGGTGAAGTCAATTTTACCGACTCCCTCCCCACCTTCAACTTCGTGGCTGATGTGAAAAAATTGGACCTGCGGCCCCTGAACCTGACCTCAAGGGACCTCCAGTTTTATGGGAAAATGGACATGAAACTTCGGGGCAAACGGCTCTCGGATATCACAGGCACTGCGCAAGTAGTTGG
Organism: uncultured Saprospiraceae bacterium; assembly: GCA_964508135.1. Lineage (GTDB taxonomy): Bacteria > Bacteroidota > Bacteroidia > Chitinophagales > Saprospiraceae > UBA6168. Next base: position 45,522 of record CAZDSU010000008.1, on the reverse strand, counting down.
TTTCCAGATAATTAAGAACAGAAAAGATACATTGACCATTGATTCGGCGCTGCTGTCCTCCATTTGGCATCCTGCTCAACGAGAGAAGATTTTTACCCTAACTTCTACCTTAGGCGACCTCTCCGTGAAGGGCAATTTTGACATCGAAAAAATACCGGCACAACTGACCCGTTTCGTTTCCTTCAACTACCCCCATTTTGCGGAGCGCCTAAAAATCAAGTCGGCAGAACCTTTGCGGGACACCGCCAAATTTGAATTCGACCTCCAAGTTTACCAGCTTCAGAACCTGGTCAATTTTTTTGAGGAAAGCCTGAGCGGCTTCGATGCTTCGTCGGTAAAGGGCAGTTTCGACGGGTTCCAAAACAAGGCATACCTCGAAGTGGAAGTGCCGTCTTGGGAGTACCAGAAAATCAAGTTCAAGGACGTGTATTTTCGGAGCAAACTCAATGGCCCCGAAGGCACGCTCCAAGTTGGCGTGATAGAAACGGCGTTCAGTGAGACACAAAAGTTGTCGCCAGTGTCGCTCATCGGTTCGATTTATTCGGACACGCTGGAGTTCCTCATCATTTCCTCCAACTTTTACAAAATCCTCGACAACGTCAACATCAATGGCATTGTGTCGCTGGAACCCGACAATGCCTGGCGCATCAGCTTCAAGCCCAGCGACCTCGTGGTGCTGAACGAAACCTGGGAAATGAACACGGCCAACTACCTCAGTATCGGGAACGGCAAAGTGGAAACTAGCAATTTTATGCTCACATCTGGTCAGCGACGCATCAAGCTCAACAGTGTGAGGAACGAGGGGTTGGAGTTGCAATTGGAGAACTATCCCATTGATTCCCTGGAGTTTATACGTGGGATTCAGAAGCACAAAATCAGGGGGATTGGCGGCGTGACGGCCCGTGTGAAGAACGTCTTTAAGTTTCAGGGGCTTTCAGCACTGGTGCGCATTGACAGCCTGAAAATCAACGGAGACGACTACGGCGTGCTGCGGGTTGACGCCTCGACGAACAGCATCAAGGAGACGGTGGCAGCGACAATTTCCATTGAACAAGATTCGAGCTTGCTCATTGCCGACGGCTACTTCAACCCGCCGGGATTCAAGCCTGTGGCCAACCGAAAATGGATAAAAAACGAGGCGCTTTACTTTGATTTCAGTGTGGACATTGAAAAATACCCGGTCAAAATAGTAAACTACTTTGTGCCGGAAGTGCTAAACCCAAAGGGCAGCCTGAGCGCCAGCGGGGTTCGTGTTTATGGAGTGCCGTCCAAGCCCGAAATTTTCGGAAAGGCTTCGGTCAGCAACGTCGAGTTTACCATAAAACCGCTACAAGTCACCTACCGGATACCCGAAGGGCAAGTGGCCATCAACAACCGGATTTTCGATGCGAAGGACACTTGGGTGTACGACCGTTTCAACAACAAAGCCCAGGTTGACGGGGGCATTACCCACAACCATTTGAACGAATTTGGGCTTGACCTGACCATCCGAACCGAGCGGGGCAAGCCATTCCTTGGCCTGGAAACCGCCGAGAAAGACAACCCGGTTTTTTACGGAACGGCCATTGGCACGGGTTACGTGCGGTTCACGGGCAGCTTTGCGAAGCCAGAACTTTATGTGAACGCCACGACTACCAATGGCACGCACATGTACCTTCCCATGACGGGCAAGGCGTCTTCAAAAACCGTGAATTTCATCAACTTCACCAAACCAACCATTGAAACTGCTCCGCAAAATGGCGGCATCGAAACCGTTAAAGAACTGCGTGGCCTCAATATGGAATTTGACGTGGAAATAACGCCCGTGGCCAAAATGGACGTGGTGTTTGACCGTGCTTGGGGCGACTTGCTGCAAGGTACTGGCAACGGAAAGATGAAAGTCATCTTGACCCGTGAAGGGCGTTTTGACATTTACGGCGACTACACGGTTGTTACTGGCAACTACCTGTTCACGCTGATGAACATTGGCCTGAACAAGCCCTTCATAGTGGAGCCGGGCGGCACCATCACTTGGGGCGGTGACCCTTATCAGGCGGTCATCAACATCAATGCGACCTACTCTGGCCTGTCAACTTCGGTGTACAGCTTCATTTCTGACTACCTCGCTGCCGCAACCGATGACGTGAGGGACCTTGCCAGGAGCAGCACCCCCGTGTATCTGACCATGCAATTGACTGGGCCGCTCCTCAAACCCGAAATAGCTTTTGATATTTCGTTCCCGAGCCTCGATTCGGAGCTGCGGAACTACGCAGAAAACAAGATGCGCAGTGTGCGCCTCGACCCCAACGAACTCAACCGTCAGGTTTTTGGCCTGTTGGTGCTTGGACAGTTTTTGCCGTCGGGATACACGATTCAGGCTGGCGATGTTGGCATCAACACGGTGAGCGAGATGCTTTCCAACCAGCTTTCCATTTACCTGACGGAGTTTTTCTCGGAGTTTTTGACGGGCAAAAACCTGATTCAAGGCATTGACTTCGACATTTCGTTCAACCGATTTTCGAGCAGCGACAGTTTTGACCCAACCAATCCCACGGCCAGCTACACCAACAGCGAGCTGCGCACCCGCCTGAAAGTCATCGTCAACGACCGGATATCGGTGCAGTCGGGCTTCAATTTTGGCAACCAAACTTATACCGGGACAAACGGGCTGCTGGCAGGCGAGTTCGTGATTGAATATGTGCTGACCAAAGACCGCCGACTGAAAATACGGGCCTACGCCGGTACAGAAACGGACATTGCCAGCGGACGGCGAAACAAGACGGGTTTTGCGCTGAGTTATAAACGGGAGTTCGACTCGTTCAGCGAACTGTTTGAAGCAAGCAACAAGCGGAAAGCAAAGCGCAACCAGGCAAAAACAGGCCAATAAATCAGGTGTCTCATGTCGTCAATGAGTGAAACTGTTTGGTATCGAGAGGGCGGGTTATCAAGCCCCTGTTAGCGGCTGTAAAGTTGTTCGTCATAGCTCGTAAAGTCCTGAATTTAGTTTCACAATTTCTTTTGTCTTGAATTGTCCGTATTCCCAAGCCTGCTCGTCAAACTTTTTATACTCTGTCAATTCTTTTGTGTCAATGTTTATTTGACAAATTCTATTATTGCCCATGTCGCAAACAAAAACAAAGTCGCCAAATGCTCTTACTTGTTCAGGATGGTCAAAGGTGTCGGGGTTTTCAAAGTCACCACCAATTCTGAATAGTTCCTCTTCGGTATCAAGTGAAAATTGTCCGATGTAATGCGAGGTTGGTTGAACAATCCAAAGCTTTCCGTTTCTGTCCAATGTAATGCCGTAAATATTGTCAAACCCGTTATTGAATTGCCCGATATTATATTTCTTGATTTTATTCCCGTCTATGTCGTGATGAAAAATTATTGATTCGTCAAAGATGCAAGTCAAATATTCTCCATTGTCAAGGTGAATGCACTCCGTGTAAGCAGAATCAAGTGACCGCCAAGATTTACCGAACTTGATGTTAGTGTATTCTTCTATACTAATCTCTGAAAGTTTGTCCAAGTCGGTTTTGAAAAACTTGTCCTTATCGTTTTCGTCACGGTCAATGAAAAACACAAAGTTGTCACTACAAAAAAAGTCAAATCCCTTTTTAGATATCAATTTCATTTTTGTTATGTCGGTTGATGTTTGCACTGTCGCCAATTTATTGCCGCTAACTAGCGGGTTTGATAACCCGCCCTCTTGATACAGGAAGGAGCATCGGATTTCATTATAATAAGCCAACGGGTCATTTCAGTTCCACGTACACTGGCAGATGGTCGCTATACCCACCGAAATAACGGTCGCCGCCGTAAGTCCTGTTCGGCGACGGCCCATATTTTTCATCCTTGTACATCATCCAATCTGCTTGAAAAATGACGGAGTTGGCATACTTCAAATGCTTCGTTCCCTGCATCAAGTGGGTAGAAAGCATGATTTGGTCGAGCATGTTCCAATCGCCCTTGTAACGGTAGCTGCCCAAACCGTCTTCCTTCAATTTTGAAAAACAGTTGTACATGGCATTGGAAGAAAAACTGCTCCCAAGTGGTTGTGCCTCAAGGTTTTGCAACATGCTTGGGTCGGTTGGCTCGTCGTTCATGTCGCCCATGACGACGATGTTGGCGTTGGGTTCTTCCTTGAAAATTGCATCTACTTTCCTCCCGATTTGCGAGGCAACATGCATCCGCCTCGGCTCAGTTTCCCGCTGCCCACCACTCCTCGACGGAAGGTGCGCTACGATGAGGTGCAGCCTTTCCTTTCCCTTAAACTTGCCCTCCACCACCAGCAGGTCACGGGTGGTGTAATTTGGATTATCGGGTATCATTCCTGCCGGGAACTTGATGCGGATGGTATCGGCAGCGGTAACGGTGAACATGCTTTTTTTATAAAGCAGCGCCACATCAATGCCCCGAAAATCGGGTGATTCGAAATGGACAATGCCGTAATCCTGAGATTTAAGGCTGGTTTTTTCGCAAAAATCCTTTAAGACAGCCTCGTTTTCCACTTCGGCCAAGCCAAGGAGCGCCGGGAAGCCCATGCCCTCCACGACCTTGGCCAGGTGGTCGAGTTTTTTCTGGTAGCGCTCCGGTGTCCAATTTTTCTTGCTTTCGGGCAAAAACTCCTCGTCAGGCATGGCTGGGTCATCCACGGTGTCGAAGAGGTTTTCGACGTTGTAAAATGCAACCCGATAACTGACTGCTTCCCCGTTTTTAGCGGACTTGGAAACAGTGCATTGCGCCAGCAAAAACAAGGCAAAAAGTGCAGTAAAAAATTTGTTCATCATAAAAAAATCAAGGGGTGCAAAGTTGCCAAAACCGCTTGGAAGCGATTGCAATTTTGCACCCCTTTGGATAAACTAATTGTTAAATCAGTTTACTGGAATGGGTTTTTAAACGCCGGGTTGTCGTAGTACGTCGTGTCTGTCAATGTGTGCAGGAAGGCCAGCAGTGCCTGTTTGTCGTACTCGCTAAGGTTCAATTGCGTGATGGAGCCAGTGACCACGTTGTCGGCATAGTGCCCGCCTGAGTTGTAGTGCTCGATGACTGCCTCAAGCGTTTGGAAGCTCCCGTCGTGCATGTAAGGTGGCGTGAGGGCAATATTGCGGAGCGAAGGCGACCTGAACATGCCGTTGTCGGTCAGGTTGCCGGTTATGCCGCCGAGGCCCTTGTCAGGAAAATCGTTGAGCGTGGGCACTTGCGTGATGGCGTTGTTCCGGTAAACCTCGGATGTGTAAAGCGCCCCGCCATCGTGGCAGTGTGCGCAGTGTCCAACTGGGTCCCCCGGGGTCCCAAGCAGGTCATCAAAAAAGATTTTTTGTCCGTCCACTTCCAAGTCGGAGAGGAGGAACGGGTTGGGGTCAAGTTGGAACTTCTTTTTGTCGAAACGGGAGTTGGCGCTGATGAGCGTCCGCTCAAATTGGGCAATTGATTTGGCGGCCAGTTCCTTGGTGATATCAAGTGTGTTGTCAATGCCAAAGGCTTGCCGGAACCGCTTCCTGTAGTCTGGGTGGTGGCGGAGTTTCACCTCCACGTCCTTCCACATTTCTGCCATTTCGAGTGGGTTCTCCACGGGGTGAAGTGCCTGGTCCTCCAGCGTAGGGGAGCGCCCATCCCAGAACAAGCCGTTGGTTTGAAACCCAATATTTATCAGCGACATGGAGCTTCGGTTGCCGAGCAGCCCGCCCACGCCTGGGCTGATGGCCACGATGTCGTTGAAGCTGCTCGTCAGCTTGTGGCAACTGCTGCACGAAATCGTACTGTCCTTGGATAAAATTGGGTCATAAAACAACCGCCTGCCGAGTTCGATTCCCTCGTCGGTGAGCGGGTTGTCCGCCGGGATGTCCATGGAAGGGAGACCGGGCGGGATGGTCAGTTCGTGCGGGGTTGGGTCGTAGGGGATGTTGGTCAAGTCCTCGCCCAGCACGGGGTCGTTGCCCTCGTCGTCCACGCAGGCGACAAGGCCGAGTAGCAGTAAAAAAAGGAAAAAGCTAATTTTTTTCATGCCCAAAATGGTTTAAAATTCGCAAGCCTGCTCCCAATGGCTCATCAGTTCGATGGCAAGTGGCATATCGGTAAGCTCTTGGGTGTCCTTGTTTGCGGGGTCGGTCAAGTCGAGTGCCACGCCATTGTTGACATAGATTTTGAAAACATCGGCAACCAAATTCAAGTCGAATGTAGTGCCTTTTTCAAGTGAAAATGACTTGATTTTTGTCACCGAAGTGAACACAGCGTTCGAGCCGGGGTGGTGCTCAAAGCCTCGGTCGCTTTGATTGAAAACGCCGTCGCCGTTCAGGTCATAAATGCCCTCCGATTTCATAAAAATAAAGCTGTTCCAATCGGTCCAAAAATGGCTGGAAAAAGCCTGACGAAGCGGGTTGCTGTTGTCGAGCTTCCCAGCGTCGGCGTTGTTGAGGCTGGCCGGTACGCCAAAGTCAATTTTGATGCCTTGGTAGGTGCCGAGTGGCACTTTTTCGAATTTGAGGGTCAGGGGTGTTTGAGCCGCCGCCAAGTCGAGGTTGTCCTTGAAATCAAAAAACTCGACCTCCGTGAGCAGTTGGTCGGGCGTAGCTCCCTCTCCGAGCAAGGTGATATTTGAGACAAAAAAATTGAAGTTCTGCATCCGAATTTGCTTGCCATCGGGGTAGTCAAGTGCTTGGTAAAGCACCAGTGGCGAGTCATCGTACTCGGCCTTGAAGTTCAGGTTTACTGTGGTAGAATCCGTGGCAGTCTGGTCATCATCGTTACAGGAAAAAATGCCAGCGGCAGCAATCAACAAAAAAAGGAATTTCTTCATGTCAAAAATTTGGTTTGTGGCTTTATAGTCAACGGTAGGTTTCGGACAAAATTACGGTTATTCCAACTTGATGGACACCACTGAAAAAGCATTCGTTAGCTGGCTGTCAATTTTTGCCCGCATCACCTCCGGAGTATCGTTCTTGAAGTCAATATTCTCAAACAACACCATGTAATTCAGCCGAATCACCAGCTTGATGTTGAAACCCCGTTCAACGGAAAATGGTTGAGAAAAGCCAAGTGAAATTTGCTTGGAGTCATTGAAACGGAAGTCAATCGGCTGGGTGTCGTCCAGCGTATCCGGCCTGATAATCAGGTGATTAGGTATAATTCCATAGGTTTCGTCATAGCTCAGTGAGTCGTTTTCCACTGCCAACGGATGACCCGCAGCCAAGGTGTCAATCCAGACCTCCTGCACGATTTGCTCCGGCAGGCCAAGCGTGAATTTTATCCCCGAAAAAGTCCCAACCGTTTTCACCGTGCCAATGGTGGCTGCTTGAAAAATATCCCGGTCGTGCTTTGAGAAATTGTTTTCCACAAAAATGGAATCGCCGTTGGTCAATGGTAGCCAAAGGGAGTCGGTCACGCCAACCTCCTCGCCCGATGCCCGCACCAGTTTCAAGTCGGAGATGAAAAACCGGCTTCGGTCAATGAAAAAAAAGCGATTTGTGTCAAAGGGCGATTGATACTTCGTGGCATATTTCATCGCAAACGACGTATCGGGCATGGTAGGCAAAACCACATTGTGCTGCACTTGGATGGAAATATTTGGGTATTTACAGCAAGTTGGGCACGGGTCGTCAGCACTGACATCGTAGTTCGTCGCTTCAATGTCGAGACAACCTTCTTTCGGCTCGTAACAAGCCGACATCAATATAACAATGGGAAGTAAAAGCCAGAATCGCACGTGGATGAGGGTTTGAGGGTTTGAGAAGTTGAGAGGTTGAGAGATTGAGGGGTTGAGGGGTTGATGGAGTACGGGAAACCTCAAACCCTCAACCTCTCAAATCCTCAAATCCTCTGTTTACGCTCTCATTTTTGACCGTTTCACCAGCCAAGCCTGTAGGATGGGGCGGAAGCCTTGGTTGATGTCCGCCTCCACAAAATCAACCTTGTACTGCATGCACTTCATGCGAAGCTCGTCCTTGAAAGCCGCCACTTGTTTCACGTAGTTTTCCTTGACCTGGTTGGGTTGCAGCCGCAGTTGCTCGCCAGTCTCCATGTCAATGAACAGGTAGGGCCGGTTTTCAAACTCGAAATCAATCTCCAGCGACTTGTCCACCGTGTGAAAAAGGATAACCTCGTGCTTGGCATGTTTCAGGTGCTGGAGCGCCGAAAACAGCGCCTCGGAGTTGTCCGAGTGTTCAAACATATCGCTGAAAATCACCACCAGGGAGCGCTTGTGAATGCTCTCCGCTATCTGGTGGAGCGTCTTCGCTGCCGAGGTCGTGCGGTTGTGGCCACTGTTTTCGATGATTTGTTGGAGGTAGGTCAGCAGCAGCCGGTAATGTGAGGAGGCCGCCTTGCATCGGGTGTGTACCTTTACTTCCTCGTCAAATATCGTCAGCCCAAAAGCGTCACGCTGCTTCATCAGCAGGTTCATCAGCGAGGCAGCAGCGAGGGCAGAAAACCGCAGTTTGTTGATATAGTTCGAGCCTTCGTTCGTCACTTCTGGGAAATACATCGAAGAGCTTGCGTCCACCACGATTTGACAGCGAAGGTTGGTTTCTTCCTCAAATTTTTTGGTGTACATCCGGTCTGTGCGGGCAAACACTTTCCAGTCAATGTCCTTGGTGCTCTCGCCGGGGTTGTAGAGGCGGTGCTCCGCAAATTCGACCGAAAAGCCATGAAAAGGCGATTTGTGCAGGCCGATGATGAACCCCTCCACCACCTGTTTGGCCAGAAGTTCGAGGTTGCCGATGTTGCGGACTTGGTAATTGTCGAGTATGACCATTGCGGAATGCGGATTGCGGATTGCGGATTGGCAACCCAGTTTAATATTGCTTGGAAAAACGCTGCCAAAGCGAAAGTGTTGCAACGTTGGTTTTTACTTTTGGCTTTTTGCCAAACGCTTCATGCTTTCAGTGCCGCTTGGTAGAGTTTTTCGTAAAATGGTTGGCAACGCTCGGCCAGTGCTTCGAGCTGGGTTGGCAGCGTCACGTTTTTCTCAACAAAAGGCTCAAAGCCACTGGAACGGTGTACGTTGGTGTACCAATATTTTGCCCAAACACCATCTTCGGGTCGAGGGCCTGGTTGCCAGTGCAGCATTTTTTCTTCAAAATCAAGCCCAAGCCGCTCGCACAATTGCGTCAGCACCCACTTGGGATTTAGTAGCAACTCACGGGCATCCACTACGGCGGCAAGGCGATTGTTTTGGGTTAAATAATCGAACACGTCGAGTTGTTTTTCAACGCCGATGTCGTGAATGGCGGGGTTGGCGATGACCTTGGCGTAGGAGGCAATGATTTCACGTGGGTTGCGGATGAGCATCACGTTCTCTGTCCGCAGCATGAATGACCAATCGAGGTGGATGAGGTGGTGGGTCATCTGTTTGAACAGCGCCACGGCGGTCGGATATTCCCCAAAAATCACGTCCCCCACCACCGCTTCGCCATCGTTTTGCTGCGCAACTAGCACCTGTTCCGTGCCGGGATGCCCAGCTTCCGAGTCCGTTTTGGAGAGGTAATGGGCGTAGAGGGGTTCGTCCACCACGGTGGTGTCGGTTCGCTGCGCAAAGCTGTACATGAACGCCGTGCTGATGTTGCGTGGACTGGACCAGACGTTGATTCGTTTCATCGAGGGTTTGAGCGTTTGAGAACTTGAGCGTTTGAGGGGCAAGCGGATGCCTCAGAAAAGCCGAAAATTATTGGGCAGCCAAGCCCAAAACAATATGCCCAGCCCGAGCAGTACCCAACCGAGGTAAAAAATGGCCTTGCCAATATTCCTCGATGCTTCATCAAAGGTAAAATACTTGTTCCCATCTGAGTCAATGGTTTTGTCCTGCCAATAGTACCAACCCATGCCCAGGCCGCCCACCAAAAAGAGCGGGTTTATCATTACTCCCCCGAATACAACGAAGAGCAGATAAACTGCCACCCATGTTTTTGAGGCTTCTTTGCCCTCCATCAGCGTCTCGATGCGTTGCTGCTTGAAATTCTCTACTTGCTCTGGCGGAATAATTACCCCTTGTTTATCCAACAAATGGTGGGCAACGACAACGTCCTCTGGTGTCCATTCGTCTGGTTTTTGAACCACCTCCAGCAGTTCGGCAGCCTTGTAGGTTTGAAAATAATGGTTGGCAATGAAATCCTGGTCATTGCGGGCATGCGCTTCCAAAATCCTGTTGACAAGGCTGAAATCCGTAGCACGGAGTTTTAGCACGGAATGGGGCACGAGGCCGTAGCCAGTTATGGTTCCTTCGAGCAAGGTTCGGCTTTTCTCCAACTTGAATGCTACCTTGTTTTCCCTGAGCAATTCGACGAACGCCTCCGCTTGCTCTCCGTTGAAAAAATCACGGTAGAACTCGAAATCGCCAGTGGGTTGGCGGGTTTCATCAAACAGTCCGTGGTCGAGGATTTCAGGCATGTACTGGAAGACTTTAGATGTTAGCCGTTAGACTATAGAAAGTCTGGGGATAAAATCAATGGTTCGTGAAGGTTTCAAGTTTCAGGTTTCACGGGAGGCACTCGTGTCTAAAGTCTATTGTCTATTGTCCGTTGTCCGTTGTCTCATTTCACCCTATTCAGCCCCATCGCTTTCAGCATCCATTTGGGCAGCGGTTTGCCGTATTGGCGCTTTCGGAGGTCGAGGTACCAGCCGATTTTTTTCAAAATGGGCAGTTTGTGCGTCTCCACAAACTCAATGAGTGTGCCGTCGGGGTCTTCGACATAGCTGAACCTGCCTGCGGCCGCACCCATGTCAAAGCTGTTGTCGCTGTCCACGGTGAAGGGGTAGCCGGACTCCTCGCACAGTTGCTTCATGGCGGCCATCCCAGTGATGTCGAAGCAAAGGTGGATATAGCCAAGGTCGCCCCAATAGCGGTCTTGAAAAATCTTGCGTGGCGTGCGGTTCTTGACTTCTACCAACTCTATCTCGCTGTCTCCGAGCAGTTTGGAGAAGGCGCCTTGCCGTGGGAGGCTGTGCCGGAGCAGTACCCTGCGCACCGAGGACTCCCCACCTGGAAGGCAGGCGAGGTCTTCAAAACTGTCTTTTTCATCAAAAACCACCGTGTCGCAGCCGAGTATTTTTTTGTAGAAAACCAGTGATTTTTCAATATCGGAAACGCCGATGGTACAGCCGTAAACGCCGCCCATGGTGCGGTCGCCGTCGGCAAACCAACTGTTTCCCTCCACCACTTCAATCAGGTTGCCGTAAGGGTCGTTCAGGAAAAAATGCTGCTGACCCGCTGGGTTTCTGGTAATTTCGCCGAGTATTTCAGCTCCTTTTTTCATCAAAAAACAATGGGAGGCAGGTACGTCGGCTGATTTTATCTTCATGATATAAATGCCGAGGTCGCCCACAAGCGGCTGAAAATCAGCGGGTTGTGGCGTACGGCAGGTGTACTGCCAGATTTCGAGGCCACCGCCTCCCCGCATGTTCAGCGCAAGCACGGCATGGCGACTGCGAGGCTCTCCACCCGTGTAGGGCAACATTAGCTTCGCTTGGGCCGCTTCTTCAAAAACTGGCACATCGAAGCCAAGGTGCTCCCGGTACCAACGCCAGGTAGCGTGAACATCAAGGTTGCCAATGCCAATCTGCTGGATGCCCGCAATAAGAAAATTAGGTTCAGTCATTAATATTAATTTCGAAAAATGCTTTTTTGAAAAAAGAGTGCAAAGCTGATATATTTTTTCACTTTTATTGTCCAAACCCTTTGAATTGGCAGCGTCCTGGCGAATTTTGCGGTTGCTTAACCAATCTTATCGAGCCATTCCAAAGGTTTTGCATAAAAATATTCTCAAATGAAAATAGCAATTGGAACGGACATGGACGGCCACGTGCCACAGTTGGTCGTGGAGGAGTTGCTGAAAATGGGCCACGACGTGGCTCGCTTTGGGGCCTTCAGTACAGTAAACGCTTCGTGGCCAAAAGTGGCCGTGGATGTTGCCACAAAAGTAGCCACGGGCAAGGCCGACATGGGCGTGCTTTTCTGTTGGACCGGCACGGGCATCAGCTTGGCTGCCAACAAAGTCAAGGGTATTAGGGCGGCACTTTGCAACGATGCTGAAACTGCTGCCGGTGCCCGAAAATGGAATGACGCCAACGTGCTAGCCATGAGTTTACGAAGCACTTCGGAACAGGTTGCAAAGGAAATTTTGGCGGCTTGGTTCAGCACCCCGCCCAGTGAGGATGCGGAAGATTTGGTTTGCCTTGAATACCTGGAACGGCTGGAAAATGAGCGGTTTAGGTGAGGTGGTATTGGGGTATTGGGGTATTGGGTTATTTTGATAAAAAGCATTGAATGAAAAAGTTGATTGCTGTATTCACGCTGTCTATCTTATTGATTTCCAGCCTGTTGGCCGGAGATGCAGAACGAATTTTTGCCGAAGGCAACAAAGCCTACCAACAAAAGGAATTTGGTAAGGCGATTGAAATATACGAACAACTGCTGGCCTCCGGTTGGCGCTCCGCCGAACTAGAGTACAACCTTGGCAACGCTTGGTATCGGTCGGACAGTCCGGGCAGGGCCGTCCTGCATTACGAACGGGCGCTGCTACAGTCACCCGACCACGTGGAAACCCATCGGAATCTTGATTTCTTAAGGTCAAAAATCAAGAACGAGATTGAGCCACTGCCACCTTTTTTTCTTTCAAAATGGTGGGAATCGGCAAAAATGGCGTTGCCACCCACTAAGATGGGCATCGTGGCAATGGTACTTTGGTGGCTTGGTTTTGGTGCGCTCGCCTTCTGGGCGCTCGGCAAATCTAGGGCGCAAAAAAAATGGGGCCTCATCGCTGGCATCGGGCTGTTGGTATTGAGCTTGCTGCCTTTTTCACTCGGCCTGAGCCGTGCAGGATTTGAAAAAAATACCCGCCTGGCCATTTTGATTCAAAAATCGGCCATCCTCCGCATCGCTCCTGACGAGACCTCGCAGGAAATCCAGACCCTTCAAGAAGGCGTAAAAATGGAACAGGTCGAAAACCTGGATGGTTGGTGGCAAGTTCGCTTGGAAAACGGCGAACTGGGCTGGCTACCGGAGGCGGTCATGGAGCAGATTTAATTTCCAAAATTCAAGTTACTGGCAAAAAAATTGGTAGTTACCCCTTGTCCGGCGCTAACTCAACTTGCCCTACCCCTCGTTGGCGTACCCGGTTCACTTCTTTAATCTCCCGTTTGGCAAACAAAACGGATGCCTCAGGGCATTAGGTTATTAGTTCTACGCTCGACCGTAATTTGGGTTAATCAGACATCACATCTCATGATAATTAGGACTTACATTGCTTCGATACTTGCTTTTTTTGCAGTTTGCTCGCTGAATGCACAAGTGAGTTTTACCTACCAAGTCACCAATTCGACTTGCTCCTCGAACGGCAGCATCCAAATCACGGCCACTGGCGGCACTGGCACCCTCAACTACCAGCTTACAAGCACCTGCCTTGCACTTCCATTGGTCCAACAATCCCCGACGTTCAACAATCTTGCGCCCTGCGAATACACCATTACCGTAACGGATGGTGGCACAGGCGCCTCCGCCATGCAGACTGCCATGGTTGGCGGCAACTACCAAAGCCCCGATTTGTCGCTTTATTGCAGTACTTGTGCCTTGGATGCGGACGTCGTTGGAGGTCTGCCGCCATTGACTTTTTCCCTGTCATCTGTTGGCCTGAATGGTCCATTTGTCAATAACTTTCCGTCCAACAACCCCGTTTTTGACAATATCCAAGCAAACACCAACTATTGGGTGAAGGTAACGGACGCCTGCGGCAACGTGGCGGTGGAAACCTGCCAAGCGAGTGAAGGCATTTTGGTGGACTTTGCCTACGAGGTGGGAATTGATGGAAAATTGCACGTTACTTCTGTGACTGGTGGCAACGGGCCATTGCAATATTCACTTAGCTCATCAAATGGATTTTATACCAACAGCACCGGGATTTTTCCTCAAAGCACCTGGGGCTGCAACATGACCTTGACCATCACTGACGGTTGCAGCCAGTTCTCAAAGGCCGTTACCATTCGACCCAAAATCCTTTCCGTTTGCAGCAATTTTGCAGAGGGCACTGCCACGCTGGGCACGGTCATCAATGGTATTCCGCCCTATACCTTCAATTATATTTCTCCAACCAATACCATAATTTCCAGCACAACCGGTGTGCTAACAGGCCTTCCTGTCAACTTCAACTACTATCTGTTTCAAGTAGTGGATGCCTGCGGCAACAAAAGCGACGCCATTTACAAGCAAAAAAAATATCCCGTTTTCCTGCAAGACCCCGTTTCCTGCACCGAAAACAGCATCTCCATTTTTACCCCAAATGGCGGCTGCACGGGCGGCTTCGATGCGGACAGTTGGCCGTTCACCGTTACTTGCCTGACCTGCAACCCAATGGAGATTGGGCAAGTGGACACATCAGGCATTTCGCTCGTGTTCAACGGCAATGCTCCCGGCAATTGGGAACTGGCCATCGAGGACGACTGCGATGACCAGATGGTTTGTCGGGACTCGGTCATTCTGTTGCTTGAGCCACTCTGCGACTCCGTGAAGGCGTCCTTGGTTGACCGTTTCACCTGCGACAACGGCGCTATTTCAGACCGCCCGATGAGTTCCGGGAATGGGCTTTTTGTTTTGTTCAATGAAAACGACGAGGTCTTGAGCAGCAATACCTCCGGCCTGTTCTACGTGCCGGATTCGGGCAGCTACAAGGTAACGTTGGTTATCCCAAGCTGTGGGACTTACGAGGCTGAAACCACACTTGGGTATTGGCAAGCGGTGAACCCGGTGATGAACACCTATATTTATAATGCCGTGTTAAACGGGAGCTGTCAGACTGTTTACCAGTTGGTGATTGACCCTTCGGAAGGCCCGTTTTACCTCACTGGTGGCCCGAACAATATCTCAATGTTGATAGACGATGACAACTTGACTACCGGCTGCCAGTCGTACAGCATTACCAACCTCTTCCCCGGTGACTACCAGCTTTCGGAGGTGGACAACTGCGGCACAAAAAACCTGCACCTGCCCGCTCCTGACTACAACCTCGAAGCCATTCCATTCGGGAACTGCCCCGGCAGTGGCACGATCACCGTCACCGGGGCAACGAACTTGGCCGGTTGGCAAGCATGGACCACCGCCAACAGCGCCACCATCACTTGGCCCAGCAGCATCACCGACAACTACAGCCTCGACGCAGTGGGGCCGATTAACAGTCAATCCGGCTCGCCTTTCACCTTCGTAAACGTGGCCGCAGGCGAGCATACGGTTTACCTCTACACACTCGGCTCGGCCTGCCCGGTGGACACGGCGATCGTTTTTGTGGAGGAAGCGGATACGCTGAGTTTTGATGTTTCAAGCGGGATTTTGTGCGACGGGGCGGGAACCACCACCCTGAATTTTGAAATCAAAAGTGGCAAACCACCCTTCGTCATCGAGCAGGTGGACTGCAATGACCCAACACAAGTACTAGCCACCCACAACTTGCAGGACTCGACCCTCTCATTGTCCGGCTTTGCCCTTGGCGACTATTGTTTTAGGCTGATTGACAGTTGCGTGACCAGCCTCGACCACCAGTTTTCGGTGCAGTATTTTCAGGACGATATCGAACTGGAATTCAACTGCGACAACACGCTCACCCTCAGCGTGGACAGCCTCAACGCCAGCTACACCTGGCTCGACGGCAGTGGCAACGTTATCGGCAACGCCCACAAAATCAACCTGCCAAACCCCAATGCTGACGCCAATTTCACCGTACTAGTGGACATTGGCGAATGCACCATCAACCGGAGCATCTTGGTGCCTGCCACGGAAATCGTACCAGCGGTGGCCATCACAGGCGAACCTTATTTTTGCCAAAACGATACCGTCACACTGACAGTCGTCAGCAACGCTTCGCAAATTCTTTGGAGCAATGGGGCCCAAAGTCAAACCATCTCTACCGGCTTGCCCGGCCTTTACGCCGCCACGGTCACGAACAGCTTGGGTTGTTCGTCCACAGCATCCTTCCAACTGACGCTTGACTTGCCCCTGGCCAACATCCAAATCCTCAGCGGTGGCAGCGGTTTTGGGTTAAATTGCTTCCAAGACAGCACCGGCCTGCTATTGGCAAATCCGCTCGCAGGCATTCCGCCGTTCGAGTTTGAATGGTCGAACCTGGAACTAACGGCTCAAATTGGCAACCTGAAAACGGGCGACTACTCCGTCACCCTCACCGATGCCATCGGCTGCAAGGACACTGCCCTGCTCACATTGACCGAGCCTGATTTGTTCGTCCCAGCTTTCAGTTTCAATGCTCCAAGATGCTTCGGCGTTGACGACGGCTACCTTGAAATCGCTGGGTGGAGCGGCGGCGCAGGAGGCGTGAAGGCGAGCTTGGTCGGTTCCATGCCCGTGTTTGCCCCAGTCACTTTCGACAACCTGCCGCCGGGCAATTACTTCGTTGAAATTTTCGATGCCAACGGTTGCACGGTGGATAGTAGTTTCATGCTTGAAACCCCACAAGAATTGTTCTTGCAACTTGGCGACGACCTGACCATCCAGCTAGGCGACAGCATTTTCCTAGACCCGCAGGTCAGTTTTTCCCCAGTGGATTCCTTTCTTTGGCGCACCAACGTTTCTCTCCCCTTGCTCGAACTTTCAATGTGGAGCACACCAGTCGAAAGCTCGTACTACCACCTGACCGTTTGGGATGAAAAGGGATGTCCCATCGAAGACAAATTGAATGTTCGGGTCACGAAAGAACTGGATGTTTATGTGCCAAACTCCTTTTCGCCAAATGGCGACGGCATCAACGACTTGTTCACGATTTACGCACGGGCAGCTTCTGTTCGAATCGTCAAGCGTTTCCAGGTGTTCGACCGATTTGGTGAGAAAGTCTTTGTTCGAGAAAATTTTGACCCAAACGAAGAACCAATGGGTTGGGATGGCAGGCTGGATAACCAACCCATGAACCCCGCCGTCTTTGTCTGGAAGGCCGAAATCGAGTTCATTGACGGGCGAGTAGAACTGCTCTACGGGGATGTGACCTTGATGAATTGACGCAACAACTTGTGGTCGCCCAATTTATTGGGCTGACCAAACCAATCATCACGGTCGGTCCAATAAATTGGGCGACCACAAACAAAAAAGGCGACCCAATCGGGCCGCCTTTCTTTATTCCATTCGTAAACAGCTTTTCGGCAACCCAATGGACTTCCGTCCACCGACAACCGTCAGCCGTCCACCGTTTTTACATATTCGCAATCATCTCGTCGCCGAACTCTGAACATTTCAGCAAGGTGGCGCCCTTCATCAAGCGATGGAAATCGTAAGTGACCCGCTTCTTCGAAATCGCACGTTTCATGCTTTTCAGAATCAAGTCAGCAGCTTTCGTCCAGCCGAGGAAGCGGAACATCATCTCACCGGAAAGAATCACGGAGGATGGGTTCACCTTGTCCAAGCCAGCGTACTTCGGTGCCGTGCCGTGCGTGGCCTCGAAGATGGCGTGGCCGGTGATGTAGTTGATGTTGGCACCGGGAGCGATACCGATGCCCCCCACTTGTGCAGCCAGTGCATCGGAGATGTAATCACCATTGAGGTTCAACGTAGCGATGACTGAATACTCCGACGGACGCAACAGGATTTGCTGGAGGAATGCATCGGCGATGACATCCTTCACGATGATTTTGCCAGCTTTCACGGCTTCGCTCTGTGCGGTATTGGCAGCAGATTCGCCCTTGGCCTCCTTGATGCGGTCGTACTGCGCCCAAGTGAACACCTTGTCGCCAAACTCCCGCTCGGCCAGTTCATAGCCCCATTCCTTGAATTTACCTTCGGTAAATTTCATGATGTTGCCCTTGTGAACCAGTGTGAGGGAAGGTTTTTTGTTGGCAATGGCGAACTCCAATGCGCTCCTGACCAACCTTTCCGTTCCTTCTTTTGACACCGGCTTGATGCCAAGCGATGAAGTTTTTGGGAAGCGGATTTTCTTCACGTCCATTTCGTTTTGGAGGAAATTCATCAGTTTTTCACAGTCGGCAGAGCCAGCTTGGTACTCGATGCCAGCGTAGATGTCCTCGGTGTTCTCCCGATAAATCACCATGTCTACCAGATGCGGTTCCTTCACAGGCGATGGAACACCCTTGAAATACTGCACCGGGCGAACGCAAGCGTACAGGTCAAGCTCCTGGCGAAGCGCCACGTTCAGCGAGCGGATGCCTCCGCCAACGGGCGTAGTCAACGGGCCTTTGATGGCCACGAGGTGCTCACGGATGACGTCCAGCGTTTCGGTTGGGAGCCAGTTGCCAGTTTTGTTGAAGGCTTTTTCACCCGCCAAGACTTCTTTCCAAACGATTTTTTTCTTGCCTTTGTAGGCTTTTTCAACGGCGGCATCCAGCACACGCACGGAGGCTGCCCAAATATCTGCACCCGTTCCATCGCCTTCGATGAAAGGGATGATCGGGTCATTCGGTACTTTTAATTTACCTTTGACAATCGTTACTTTTGTTCCGGTCATTTCGTTAGATGTTAGGTTTTGAGGGCTTGAGAATTTGAGGATTTAAGAACGTGAGGAAACGATATTCTCCTCAAACCCTCAAACCCTCAAACCCCCAAATCCTCCAAAAAGCGGGGCAAAGGTAAAGAAACCACCTTTTTCCCGGTAATGTTAAATCCTTATTTTCAGTGATTTTGAACATGCGAATGATTTTGTTTTTAGTGCTTGCAAGCTTTTTTGCCTGCGGCAAAACCAAGATGTCCTCCTCAGACGGCAAATGCCAAACCACCGGTACCGTGGTTGACTTCGATGGCCTCGACGGATGCGGCTACCTCATCAAGTTGAAGGATGGTAAATTGCTAAACCCCGTGGCATTGCCAGAAGGAGTTAGGTTGAAAAACAACCAATCCATCCGTTTCGACTATCACGTGCTGCACGACATGGCCAGCATCTGCATGGCTGAATCAGAAATGATTCAAATCACCTGCTTCGAAGACCTGATAGCCGAGACCGGCCCCGTGGATTGCGCCAAAATCAGCAACCCATTCGCTGTGAAATGGATGAGCAAAGCCATTGACCGCCACAATCCCGTCAAAATCATCAAGTACCAAATGGGCGGCAAATGGACGTTTGCCTTCCATGCAGAACCCAATTCCACTTATTTGTATGACTGTGACGGCAACCTCCTCTGCCAATCCAACGGTGATGAATACGACGACTGCCACCGCCAATACCTCAACTTCATTTCCAAAGGAAAAACCATCTGGCAAGGGGAAGGAGTGTGGGACTAAAACAGGTATGAGGTATGTGGTATGAGGTATGTACCCCCTCATACCTCATAACTCATACCCCATACCTTAATCTATGACTAACCCGAATTTAGACGCTGAAGGCAACTTGATGAGCAACGACGAAAAGCTCATTGAAAAAGCATTGCGACCGAAAGAACTCGACGACTTCAGCGGCCAACCACAGATTGTGGACAACTTGCGCATCTTCATCGCCGCTGCCAACCAGCGGGGCGAGGCGCTCGACCATGTGCTGCTGCACGGGCCGCCGGGCCTAGGCAAGACGACGCTCTCGCATATTATCTCCACCGAATTAGGCGCTTCGCTCAAAATGTCCTCCGGCCCCGTCCTCGAAAAACCGGGCGACCTCGCCGGGCTGCTCACCAACCTCGAAGAAGGCGACGTGCTGTTCATTGACGAAATCCACCGACTGAACACGGTGGTGGAAGAATACCTCTACTCCGCTATGGAGGATTTCCGCATTGACATCATGATAGATTCTGGGCCGAACGCCCGAAGCATCCAGATAGCCTTGGCCAATTTCACGCTCGTTGGTGCCACCACCCGCATGGGCTTGCTCACTGCTCCCATGCGCTCCCGTTTCGGCATCACTTGCCACTTGGACTACTACGACGTGGAGACTTTGAAGAAGATTTTGACCCGCTCCGCAAGGTTGCTCAACGTGCCCATGACCGATGAGGGCGCTTACGAAATCGCTCGCAGAAGCCGAGGTACGCCCCGCATCGGCAACCTCCTGCTGCGCCGCATCCGTGACTTTGCACAGGTGAAGGGCACCGGCACCATTGACATCGAAATCGCCAAGATTGGCCTGAACGCATTGAACGTGGACGAAGGCGGCCTCAACGAAATGGACAACAAAATCCTCGACGCTATCATCAACAAGTTCAAAGGTGGGCCTGTCGGGCTGACCACCATTGCCACAGCGGTCGGTGAGGAATCAGGGACGATTGAGGAGGTACACGAGCCGTTCCTCATCATGGAAGGCTATCTACAGCGGACTCCCCGTGGACGGGAGGCAACGGAGAAGGCTTACAAGCATGCGGGAGTAGTGCCTAAGGGAAGGGTGGGGACGTTGTTTGAGTTTTGACCTTGAGAGAAGTGCTATCGGAATCGAATTGAAAAAGAGAAAATTGACAATTCTTTTTCGTTTTTAGGGCTTGGTCAGCTCACGCCGAGTTTACCTTTAATTCACAAATACAACGCCCCATTTTGCGGCCATTCCGAAACAAACGATGTCCAAACTCCCAGACAGACAATAAGCGTTTCATAGGTATTTCTGATTACGGAAGACCCCTCGCCCTTGCCTTGGTCCGTTCACTTTTGAATTCTACTTTTCTTCATTCAACTCACAAGTGCTTTCTTATAAAAATTGTGAATCCGGTTTTTGGCTAAGTAAGTCGCTTTTGTCATGGCCGAAGGCCACCTCTGCATCACGCCGGGTGCCTCGCAGCGCATCAAACTTGACTCAGAGGTGGCCTTCGGCCATGACAAAAGCGACAAAGTGGGACGTCGCAGTTTTTATAAGAAAGCCCTTTTCAACTCACTTTCGCATTTTTATTCGCTGGGGTGATTGCAACCCATTGACAGACGAGGTGAATCCCAAAATTCTCTTCAAAAGTCGCCTGTCCCACAAACCCACAGTTTCGTTTCTTTGCCCTTTTTTTGATAAAAACAAATCCGCCGATGAATGAAGAAATCGCCGAACTGCAACAGCTTTTCGAGCTGTTGAAACTGGAAAAGCAAAAGGACTTTGAACAGTTCCAGGCATTCGTTCAAAGCCTGTCCCTGCCAGAGCGGGTGGCCGAAGGCTACGCATGGTATCCAGTGGAGGTGGAAAAATCAGGCTATACCTACGGCGAGCGAGCGTTTGTGACGGTTGTGCGAACCAAAGCATCCGTGGTGCAGCACCAGTTTCGGGCAGGACAACCGGTGCGCTTTTTCACAGCATCCGAAGGCGAAAAACACCCCGAAAAATCGGGCATCATCCATTCCATCTCAAAAGGTCGGATGAAAATTATTCTGAACAGCAAAGACCTGCCCGACTGGATGAACGCAGGTTCGTTGGGCGTTGACCTTGAGTTCGATGAACGAACTTATGTGGAAATGGAAAAGGCGCTCAAGAAAGTCAAAGAGGCCAAGGGCAACCGATTGGCGGAGCTGCGCAGCATCATCATGGGCCAAAAACCTGCCTCGTTCCTTGAACTGCCTGCCGTACAACTGCCCCAACTCAACGATGCACAGAACAGCGCCGTCAACCAGATATTGGCCGCACAGGATGTGGCCATCGTGCATGGGCCTCCAGGAACTGGCAAAACGACGACCTTGGTGCAGGCCATCCGGTTGCTTTGCAAAACCGAAAACACCGTCCTCGTTTGCGCTCCCAGCAATTCCGCCGCCGACCTCCTCACCGAACGCCTCTCCGATGAAGGGCTGCAAGTGTTGCGCATCGGCAATATTTCGAGGGTGGAGGACAAAATCGTGAGGCATACCCTGGAGGCGCAGATAGCAGCCCACCCGGAGAGCAAGCACATCAAAAAAGTGAGGCTGGAAGCGGCAGAAGCTCGACGGCAGGCGATGAAATTCAAGCGCCGCTTTGGACAGGAGCAGCGGCAGGAGCGCAGCCACCTCTTCCAACAGGCGGGCGAACTGTCCGGCTGGGCCAACCGCCTCGAAGACATTTTGGTGGAGAACATCCTCGATAGTGCGCAGGTCATTACTTGCACCTTGGTCGGTTCGGTTCACAAGGCGCTTGGCACCCGCACCTTTCGTACTGTGGTGATTGACGAAGCGGCGCAGGCCCTGGAACCCGCTACTTGGATTCCAATCACCCGTGCCAGCAAGGTCGTGCTGGCGGGCGACCCCTTCCAATTGCCGCCGACCGTCAAATCAGAGCAAGCACGGCGGGGCGGATTCGGCATCACCATGATTGAAAAATGCCTGTTGCGCATCCCCCATACTAACCTGCTGACGGTGCAGTACCGAATGAACCACCGCATCGTGGAGTTCTCGAACCAGTGGTTTTACGGAGGAAAACTCACCGCTGCCGAAGCCGTCGCCGACCACCAATTGGACATGGAACACCCGTCCCCGGTGCAGTTCATTGACACAGCGGGCACGGGTTTCGAGGAGCAGTTCAACGCCAAATCCCAGAGCCGCTTCAATCCCGAAGAGTTCCAGTTGCTCTGCGAGCACCTCCTCCAACTCCTGACCGCCCACGAGGGCAAAGACCTGCCGTCCATTGCGCTCATTTCGCCCTACAAAGAACAGGTGGTACACATGCAGGACACTGTCGCCGATGACGCCAAGCTGCGAGACTTGCCGCTGGACATCAACACCATTGATGGCTTCCAGGGGCAGGAGCGGGATGTGGTTTACATCTCGCTGGTGCGCAGCAATCCCAAATGCGAAATCGGATTCCTGAACGACTATCGCCGAATGAACGTGGCGATGACCCGTGCCCGCAAGCTGCTCGTCATCGTTGGGGACAGTGCCACGGTCGGAGCAGATGCTTTTTATCAGGCGATGCTGGATTATTGTGAAAAGCACGGCGGGTACCAGACGGCCTGGGCGTACATGATGTGAGTAAATCAAACCTTCGGTTGTACATTTGCTGACACATTCATGGTTGACTGGCGAATTAAAAAAACAATAAAAACATGAAATCAATACTTGGACTTACTTTGATTGCCATAATAGTTTTATCGTGCAATCCCGATAAAAAACAAAACCAACTCCCGCTTATTGGCACATGGGAGTTAATATCCGCAACAACCACGGAAAAGGACTCCACTTATTCTACGTTTAACCCGAATGTTAAAATGATTAAGATTATCAACCCCACGCATTTTGCATTCCTAAGCCACGATTTAAAGATGGGGAAAGACACTGCTACTGCTGCGTTCACTGCGGGTGGAGGGGCTTATACTTTGGTGGATAGTGTTTATACGGAGCATTTGGAATACTTCATAAGCAGGGAATGGGAAGACAATAAATTCGAATTTGTTGTCAAGATAAATAATGACACTTTAATTCAAAAAGGCATTGAAAAGATTGAAAAACTGGGTGTTGACCATGTGATTATTGAAAAATATAAGAGAGTGAAAAGCTGAAGTTTAATGTCGTCAACTTAAATGGTTAAATTGGGAAGTCTGCCCTGACCGACATCCCCCTAGCCCAATGTCATTTACTTAAGGAATTTAAGACCACAAAGTGGTCAAATGTAAATAGCCCCGCATGAAATGCGGGGTAAATGAAACAGGTGGTATCAACCCTGAAAGGGTTGAATTTCAACGAGTTATGATAATTCAACCCTTTCAGGGTTGCCACTATCGCCTTTCCGAAACCCCGCATTTCATGCGGGGCTATTCACCTTGGACCCTTTCAGGGTCCTTAAGTTAATGACATTGCCCCCTAGCCCCCTTCAAAGGGGGAATCAGGCCCTGCTAAATTGCCTATTTCTTGAGTTTTAGCCGTCACGAATTCCCCCTTTGAAGGGGGTTAGGGGGATGTCCTTGGCGGAAGCAGGTCATTGTAAGTTGACAACATCAGACTTGAAGTAACCTCCTAACTCGACGCCTTTCTCATGCTGTCCACTACCCCCACCGTCCTCAAGCTCACCGCACAGACCCGGCCCAATAAATCTATCACCTGCTCTTTGTAATCCGCAAAGCGGTACGTGTTGAATTGCTCCGCAATCGTTGGGTCGCTGGGCTTCTTTTCTTTGTACTGGTCGAGCACCCATTCCAGGGCGCTGCGGTTGCCGAGCTTGTATTCCCAGGCTTCGGAAGGGATACCGCTCAGGGTCGTTTCTTCGTCCACTTCGATGGTGCCTGCCTCCTTGTTGGCTTTGAGTTTGCACTTGGGCTGGGCCAGCTTGTCGGTTTTTGATGGCTCACCTTGCAACATATCAGCTATCATGCTGAGTTGCATCATGGCCTGTTTGCTGGACTCGCTCCTGGCCCTGCCCACGGCCAGCGGCACGTCCGTGCGGCGGAGCGGGTACGGCTCCATGCTTTCGTAGCCGATATGCAGTTCCATCAGTTGCTTGCCCCAGGCGGCCCACTGCCAGAAGTCGGCGTAGAACGGCAGCCTCGGAAAATCCCGTTTCAGGTTCAGTTCGTACTTCGTGCGGTAGGCGGGGTCGTGCAGCACGGCGTAGGTGTAATGGAAGATGTCTTCTTTTTCGATTTGCTGGGGCTGGTAGTCAGCCATCACATCGTTGACCATATCATAACATACTGGGCTGGAAGACTCGATTGCTTCGGGGTTGTAGTGGCTGCGGAACTGCCACAAGCCCCAGTCGGTGATGTTGTCGTGGCGGACGCCGGTGGCGTCGTAGCGGTAGAGGGGGAGGCATTGGGAACCACCTTGAGGAAGTAAATCAGGTAGATTATCAATGGCCAAAACGAAGAAATTCCAATCGGAGCCTGCTTTCAACCATAATAATTTATTCTCAGAACTTGAATTAGGGAAAATGTGGGATAATTGATAAATCATCCCGTTGAAATGCTTATCAAAATAGAACCACATTTTAATAAATGGCCTATAAATGCTGCGTATAATTTGGCTTTCGGAAAAAGTCTTCGAGATGTTTCTTTTTAAATAGCCATCCAATTCCCTATCCCATTTAATTTGCATTTTACCTTCATAGTATTGATTTTCGAGCGTTTTTTGATAAACATTAACCATAAACCGTGTCTTTTTTTCAAGATTGGTTTTGTTAAAATCATATACCCATTCATCCCTTTGCGTTGCCACTCCTCTCGAAAAAAGTTTGAAAATAGCACGCTCTGTTTTCCCAGCCTTTGCCTCTTTATCAATCAAAGGCAGCAATGTATCAAAGTCGTTGTCAGCGTTGTTAATCCAGTTGTTCTTTTCGTCCGGAACCAAGCGGGTGAAGGGGATGCTTTCGAACTTGTTTTCCCGGAACCAGTCGAGCTTTTCCTTGCGGCGCATGTCGTCGGAGAGAGAGTGGTAAAAGATGCGGGCTTTGGTCATGGTGAAGTATTTTGGTAAAGCACAATGCCAGGCAGGTATCGAAAATCCTTGAGGTTGTAGGTGTGCAGCGGCAAGCCGTATTCGACCGCCATTGCACCGATGACAGCATCCGGGATGGTCAGTTCATGGCTCAACTTGAAATCCCGGATAAAATCAAGCGCCAGTTTTGAAACTGCCTCGTCAAAGTGGAGTATTTTGAATTGAGCCAGCTTCTTGACCATGCCAGCCATTTCTTTTTTATTGCTCATTCCCCGGTAAAGCTCCATGGCAACTACGGATGGCACATAAATGTCAGGAATGCCAAGTTGCAGGAATTCAGCTTCCGTTTTCGGGTCACCTTTAAACAGATGGATGAGAATATTGGTGTCAACAAGCACTTTCATTGGCGGTCTCCCCAGGCTTCCTGCCGGAGTTTTTCAAGGGTGATGTCTTTATTTTTCCAAATACCTGCCAGTGCCTTGATGTCGGCTTTTTCAGTGGCAGGAGTAACAGGGAGCAGTTTACTGTCGTGAGGGATAAATTCCAATGGCTCTTTCCCATTGGGGCTTTTCAACCCGCCCGCCCACGAGAACTTCTGTTTCTGCTCACCTTTGAGAGTGGTCTTTTTCTGGGCAGGCTTTTCTTCTTTGCTTTTAAACAACAGGTAATCAATGAATTGCATCACCTCCTGTTGCAATGCTTCGGGCAAGTGATTGAATTTTTCCTGGAATTGTACAGTCATGGCTTTGGATTTTTACTTTCTACAAAATTAGTTTTTCTCAAATTCAGGCAGAAATGGGTTCGGAGTAAACTTTGATTAACTGTCCTGCTTTCAGCGAAAGGATGGCATAAGCAATACCTCGCTTGTCAGCGAACTTCACCAAGAAATTTTCAGGGTCGAACACTTCTACCACCGTGCCGATGCTGCCTTTTTGCAGGCGCTCTTTGGGCTGCGATTCGTTGAGCACTACCACGTCAAGCAATTGAATCGTAATTTTCATAAAGGCAAATTTATCGAATCTTATCTTCTTCCGCTTTCCCTTTTTTGTCATCCCCGATAGGCCGAGCGCTTAAAAGTCATACTTTTCGTCCCATCGGGACGACATCTTTGTAGAAGATGACCCTATCAACAGCTAACCGTTCCATCGGAACGGTATCTAACCGGAGCAGATACCGTTCCGATGGAACGGGGCATAGGTAAAACTCAATTGCTACAAAGATGCCGTCCCGCTGGGACGATTATTCTCAACTAACTCTCGCCTCTAAAGGGAATGACAAAAAGGCGTGTGCGGCAGTTTCATTTTCCTCCGATTTTTACCAAAAACATCACTGCCACGCCCGTCTGAATCCCAAAGACGTTATGTGACGTACCTGCTATTTTTGGGTTTGCCCGCACGTCGCTGTGGGTGTCCACGATGTACACATAGTCGAAATCTTCCTCCACGCACTTGCGGAAACCATCGAAAGTGCGGCTGTCAATGAAGCTGCGGTTGGTGATGAAAGCAATGATGCCGTTTTTGTCAAGCCTGTCCATGGCCCAACGATAAAACCGGGCGTACATATCGTACACCTTCGTTTTCTGCGCCGTGCTGTATTTGATGAAAGTGTCTTTGATGCGCTTGTCAATGTAAGCGTACTCCCGGTTTTTGTTGTTCTCGTTTTCGTTCTGCTGGTTGGCGTTGTACGGCGGATTGCCAATGATGACGCTAATCTTCCGCTCGTTCTGCCGCTGTATGCGCTCGGAGTTTTCGGAACTGAAGCCAAAGAGCGCCCCTTGTTTCCCAGAGTATGTCAGCCCCGCCGTGTTGTCGAGGGTGTCCACGAAGCAGATGTTCTTGAACTCGGCGTAGGCGTCCATCTTCTGTTTGTAGGTGTATTCGATGTTCAGGTTGGCGATATAGTAGGGCAAGATGGCAATCTCGTTAGCGTGTATTTCATTTTTGTACTTCTGCGGCAGGGCGGCCTTGGGCAGGTACTCGATAAGGTCGCAGATGAAAGTGCCCGTGCCCGTGGCGGGGTCGAGGATGTCCACATTGGCATCGGCGAGGGTGCGGTTGAAATGCTTGTGCAGCAGGTAGTCCGTGCTTTTAATCATGAAATGCACGATTTCGCCGGGGGTGTACACCACGCCGAGGCGGTCGGCGGCCTTGGGGTTATAGACTTTGTAGAAGTTCTCGTAGATGACCTTGAGGAACTTCTGCTTCTCGTGGTGGTCGGCGATATTGGCGGCGGCGGCATTGAGGGTTTTGTAATAATGGTTGATGCTGGCTAAGGTATTGCGCCGCTCGGCCCCGGTGAAGAAGGTGCCGATAAGCCGCTCCAGTTCCCGCCCGATGTTGTTCTCGTGGTGGAAATGCGGGTCGTCGAAGATGACGTTGAAGATGTCGGCGGTGAGGATGTGCTGGTTCATCATCTCCCGAATGTCTTCTGGCGTGATGTCGGGGTTGATTTCCGCCCGACAGAGTTCCAGGAATGTGTCCCTCGCCGCCACGAACGCCGGGTTGATGCGGCTGGCCTCGTCCACCTTTTCCCGAAGAGTTTTCAGGATGTCGGGGATGTCCGCCTTGAACTGCTCCACCGCCTGCTCGAACCGCTCGATTTCAGGATGCACAAAACCCGTGAAGGCGCTCAGGACGTGGTCGAGTTCGTCGGCATTTTTCATGTTCACCCGCATCGTTTCCTCGCCGTTTTGGTACAATACGGCGGTCTGGCTGTCCTCGAACAGGATATTGGTGAGCGGGTAGCCCTTTTTTATCTTTTTGGAAATCTCCTCGTTGATGTCGTCGCTCTCGTCCTTGCTTTCCCAGTAGCCGAAGTCGAGGCGCAGCGCATTTTTTAGGATGCCGTCGGGATAAACGGCTTTGCCGAGCGTGCCTTTCACCGCCAGTTCGGTGATGAGGTGGAGGTTGCGCTTCTGGGCATATTCGTTGATGAGGTTGACGAAGGCACTGCGGATGCTGGTCTCGTTGCGGCTGCCCCCGTATTGGATGATGCGGTCAAGGGCGGTGTAATATTGGTTGATAAGGAGCCTGGACATGCCGGTGGTGTTAGTTTGAATGGTGGAACCTTCGACCCGACCTTTTTAGCAAACTAAATTGCTCGTTGCAAATCTGGCTGCTGCGTGGCGATGGAGGTTCCTTTTTTGTTTTTTGAAATTGGCAAGTTAGGAGGTAACTTGAAGTTACCTCCTAACTTCCGCTCGACGGTGCATTTGCAATATGTCAATTCCTACTTCCCTCCCCGCCTAAACTCATAACTCATAACTCCTAACCCCTACCCGTTCCCCTTCCGGTAATCCGCCAGAAACTGCGCCAGCCCGATGTCAGTCAGCGGGTGCTTCAACATGCCGAGGATGGCGCTGAGTGGACAGGTGCAAACGTCGGCCCCGTTCTTCGCTGCCTCCACGATGTGCCGGGAACTGCGGATGCTCGCCGCCAAAATCTCCGTTTCGTAACCTTGGATGGCGTAAATCTCCGCCATTTCCTTGATGAGCAACATGCCGTCCCAGTTCGTGTCGTCAATGCGGCCAATGAACGGGGAGACGTAGGTGGCTCCCGCTTTTGCTGCCAAGATGGCCTGCGCCGCAGAAAAAACCAGGGTGCAATTGGTGGCAATGCCATGGTCGGTGAAGTGGCGGATGGCCTTCACGCCATCCCTTGTCATCGGCACTTTCACCACGATGTTCGGTGCGAGGCTTGCGAGGTGCGTACCCTCGTTCACCATCCCCGCAAAATCGGTGGCGTTCACCTCTGCGCTCACGTCGCCATCCACGATTTCGCAGATTTTTTTGTAGTGGTTTTCGATGTTCATCTGGCCGGTGATGCCTTCCTTCGCCATCAGGCTGGGGTTGGTAGTCACGCCGTCGAGGATGCCGAGTTCGTTGGCTTCCTCAATATCCCTGAGGTTGGCAGTGTCAATGAAAAATTTCATGGTTGAATTGTTGTATTGTTGAATTGTTCTGTGCCGTGCAACTCGCTTTTGTCATGGCCGAAGGCCACCAATGCAAGGCGTTGTCATTGCCGAAGGCAAACTGCAGAGGTGGCCTTCGGCCATGACAAAAGCTACTAGTACAAGCCAAGTCCCAATGCGGCAAAGGTAGGATTTGACACCGTCTTTTCAACTTTTAGTAAGCACTTCGTCCAAATTTAAGATGGCGTTGGCCACCACCACAATCGCAGCCATCTCTGGGCTTTGAATCATGGTCTCCTTGCCACACAGCTTTTCCATTTTGTCTTTGTGCTTCGCAAAATCGGTCAGCGATTGTTGGTACAAACTCACCAGCACCTTTGTTTTGGCGGCATCAGGTGGGTGGCCCGTGGCCATCTGGTAGGCCATTGCCAATTGCTCGGTCGGTTGTTTTTTTGATGATTCAAAAATTCGGTTGGCAAAATAGCGGGCAGCTACGATGTACGCCTCGTCGTTGAGCGTCACCAGCGCCTGCAACGGCGTGTTGGTGCGTACACGACGGGCGCTGCAAACTTCCCTCGCCACGCCATCGAAGGTCATCATGGCTGGGTACGGGCCGGTGCGTTTGAGAAAAGTGTAGATGGCCCGTCGGTAGCGCTCGTCGCCCTCGGCGAGCTTCCAGTTGTCGCCGTTCCAAGGGCTTTGCCAAACGCCCTCCGGCTGGTGGGGCATGACGCTGGGGCCATACATTTTTTGGTTCAACACCCCAGCGATGCTCAGGGCTTGGTCTCGTACCTGTTCGGCGGTGAGACGCAAACGTGGCCCTCTGGCGTAAAAGCGATTGTAGGGGTCGGCTTCCAAAGCTTCGGCGCTCACCCTTGAATCTTGACGGTAAGTGGCGGACATCACCATTGTTTTCAGCAGTTTTTTGGTGCTCCAATCGTATTCGTGCATGAACTCCCACGACAGCCAATCCAACAGTTCCTGGTGCGTGGGAGGTATACCCTGCGAGCCAAGGTCTTCCAGCGTCTCAGCCAGCCCGTAGCCGAAAAGCTGCTCCCAAAGGCGATTCACCATTGTGCGGGCGGTCAGCGGGTGTTCTGGTGCCGTCATCCATTGGGCGAGGCCGAGGCGGTTGGCGGGGACATCTTTGGGCATCGGCGGCAGGTGCTTGGGCGTGGCAGCCTCCACCACCCTACCCTTCACGAGCCAGTTTCCCCGCTCGAAAATATGCGTGGGACGCTTCATTTTCGGCACATTCTCGACCATGACAGGCGTCGTCTGCGCAGTTGCACGGAGCAGGTGCTGGAAGTCAGCCTTCACCAATGGCTCATCCCCGAAGCCCGGCTCGGCAAAGTGGAACCAATCGAACTGCATCCCAGCCACGTCAGGTTTCAACTGGGCATTTTCGTAGGTGAACCAAAGGTTGTGCGTACCGCTTTTTACCGGAAAATCAACCTGTTTGATTTCAAAACCGCCATCCTTAGTCTTGTTGAGGATGGTGGAAAAAAGCACTTCGCCATCCGGTTTGTCCAGGTGTACCGTCCAGCGTCCACCACCCGTCCAGCCTTGGTAGCGGAACAGCAGACGCCCTTTCCCATCGAGGTTCACACCCGGCAACCGTGCGACGCCATGTTGCCGAAGGCCCAACCATTTGGTGTCGTACAAGGCAGCGTTTTTCAGGCTGTCCGTTTCGAGGGAGTAAAAAACAGGCTGCAACGTTTTCAAAAAAGTGTAAACCTGCTTTGCTTTTTCTGGCGAGATAGTTTCCCAAACCCGGTTGGTCAGGTTCTCCAACTTCAGGCTGTCTTCCGTTGAAAAATGTCGCAGCAACGGGTAGTCCTCCTCGGTGTCCGCATCCCGGCTGTTGTTGAAAAAAGCCATGAACTGGTAATATTCCTCGTGCCGGAAGGGGTCGTAGGGATGGTCGTGGCACTGCACGCAGGCGAAGGAAGTGCCCATCAGCGCCTCCCAAGTCGTGTTCACCCGGTCAATGACCGCTGCCGTTCGGAACTCCTCATTGTCGGTGCCGCCCTCGTCGTTGGTCATGGTATTTCGGTGAGATGCAGTCGCAATGTATTGATTGTCAGTGGTATGCAGCCCTTCGTCTAAAAGGTCGCCAGCGAGTTGTTCCGTCAAAAAACGGTCGTAGGGCATGTCGGAATTGAACGACTTGATAAGCCAATCCCGGTAGCGCCAAATTTGGCGACGGTCGTCTCGCTCGTAGCCCTTGGTGTCAGCAAAGCGAGCAAGGTCGAGCCAAAGGGCGGTCCAGCGCTCGCCGTATTGGGGCAGTGCGAGCAGGCTGTCCACGAGTGCTTCGTATGCAGTTGGGGCATCATCATTTAAAAATTTATTGGCCAAATTTTCAGGCGCAGGCATCCCGATGAGGTCGAGGCTCACCCGTCGGAGCAGGGTTGCTTTGTCGGCTTCGGGGGAGGGTTCAAGCTTTGTTTCCCGCAATTTTTCAAGGATGAAAGCGTCCACTTCGTTGTTGCCCCAGGCTTTTTTGCCCAAACTCGACAACAAGCGACTGCTGCCCGGCACTGCTGGTTTTTCGACGGGCCGGTAGGCCCAATGCGTTTCCCACTGCGCTCCTTCTTTCACCCATTTGGTCAAAATATTGATTTCATCCTTCGTCAACGGTGGTTCGTTGTATGGCATACGCTCCTCCGGGTCGGTCAGCGTCAAGCGTCGGATAAACTCGCTCTGTTCAGGATGGCCCGGCACAATGGCTGGTTTGCCGCTTTCTGCGTTGGAAAGTGCGTCTTCACGGGTGAGCAAGCTGAACCCCGACTTGCGCCGCACCCCACCATGGCAGCCGAGGCAGTGCTTGTTGAGGATGGGCTTCACCTCGGCGTTGTAATTAATCATTGGTTTTTTGCCAACCGAATAGTGGTAGAAAACGAAGGCCACCGAAGCGACCACGCTCAACCAGACAATACTTTTTCGTTGAAAAAAACTGGCCATTTTACTTGATTTTGCAATGGCCAAGGTAGGAATGATTACGGAATTTGGATTGCGGATTTCGGATTTCGGGAAATACCCCTTTGCTGCAAAGATTGTGGTATTCGAATTGGCTTGGGCCTGACTGCAAACTGCCCACTGCCTTTTGTCACCCTGTAAGGGGCCAACTAATAACTGGACTGATATTTGCAAAAACGCCAATTGTCTTAAACATTTATAATCCTATGCTAAAATGCCCCTTTCTCCGTAAGGAGGAAGGGGTTGTTTTTTTTGGATTTCCCAAACTTGTGTTGTCGTTTGGTTCAAGTGGTTTTTTGTCATGGCCGAAGGCCACCTCTGCGTCTGACTTGACTGCACTCGTGGTTCAGAGGTGGCCTTCGGCCATGACAAAAACGACTTGAACCAGATGTACACCGATGAGTGTTGAGAATAAAAAAGTCCTGTCGATTCAGTAAGAATTGACAGAGTCTTTTTTAGAATTTTCATTTTTTATTAACTTGCCTTGAACTTCCGCATAGCCTCCGTCAACTTTGGCACCACCTCAAAGAGGTCGCCCACCACCCCGTAATCCGCCGCTTTGAAGAACGGCGCTTCCGGGTCCTTGTTGATGACCACGATGACCTTTGACTGGTTCACACCAGCCAGGTGCTGGATGGCACCGGATATACCGATGGCAATGTACAGGTTTGGGCGAATGGCGACGCCGGTTTGTCCGACGTGTTCGTGGTGTGGCCGCCAATCGGCATCTGCCACGGGTCGGCTGCAAGCGGTGGTAGCTCCCATGACCTTGGCCAGTTCTTCTACAATGCCCCAGTTTTCGGGGCCTTTCATGCCACGTCCGGCAGAAACGACAGTCACTGCCTCCGGCAATGGCACGATGCCCTCCTCCCGTTTGACTTGAAGCACTTTTATCCGACTGGCCGGAACAGTCAACTCCAGTGTTTCGATGGCCACTTCGTTGCCGTCGGATTTAAGCGGTATCTCGTTGCTGCCCAAGGAGACCAATTTGATGGGCGAACTGATTTCATAAGTGGCAATGGCCTTGCCGGAATAGACGCCCTTTGTCACCTTGAACCCACCGCCTGACACATCGGGGAGGGATTTCACGCCAGCCACGGAACCCGCATTCAGTCGGGCAGCCAAACGGCCCAGCAAGGACTTGCCCGTGGAGGTGTGGGACAGCACGACGACCGTTGCGCCCAGCTTTTCAGCCGCTTGTGCAATGAGCGAGGCATACACCTGGCTGTCGAAATTGGCGAGGCTGTCACCTGCCACGTTGTAAACCTTGGATGCACCGTAAACGCCAAGTTGTCCGGCATTGTGCACTTTACACAGCGTCAGTGCAACACACTGGCTGCCAAGTAGTTGTGCGGTTTGGCTTCCATAGGTTACGGCCTCGAAAGCCGCTTTTTTGAAATGGCCATTGGTGGCCTCTGCGAAAACTAAAACCATATTATTGTATTGTTGGGATTGTTGTATTGTTGTATTGATGAGTTGCCTAAAAACAATTCAACAATTAAACAATTCAGCAATTCAATCAAATAACTTTTGCTTCTTCGTGGAGCAGCCTTACCAGCTCGTCCATGTCATCCGGGCTGACAAGTTTTACGCCCGTTTTTTCCTTCGGCAATTTGTAGAAAACTGGTACAGCAAGGTCAGGAAATGCAACGGGTGGCATGACTGCGAAGGGTTTGCTCTTGGCCTTCATGATGCCCATCATGTTTGGGATTCGCTGTTCGGCCATTCCTTTGGCGGAACTGAGGACAAAGGGCGTCTGCACTTCGAGGATTTCCACGCCGCCCTCGATGTCACGTTCCACAATGGCGGTGTTGCCATCTATATCGAGCTTGCTGGCATAAGAAACGAAGGGTAAATCGAGGAATTCGGCGACCATGGCACCTACCTCTGAGCCATTGTAAACAATGCTTTCTTTGCCGCAGAATACGATGTCGAAGTTTTGTGCCTTGGCGTATTCAGCGATTTGTTTTGCAATGAACAGGGCACTTTTCGGCTCGGCGTCAATGCGCACGGCATCCGTTGCACCGATGGCGAGTCCCTTGCGTATGGTTTGGTCGTTGTCTGTCCCACCCACGTTTATGATGGTGACGCTGCCACCATTTTTTTCCACCAATTCAATCGCTCGCACGAGGGCGTACCACTCGTCATAGGGATTCATGATGAAGGTAATGCCAGCATCGTTGAACTTGGTGCCATCTGATGTGAACGAAATCTTTGAGGTGGTATCTGGTGTTTTGCTTACGCAAACTAATATTTTCATCGTGCTTTGATGTTTATATTTCAAAAGGCCGCAAATATATCCATTAAATGACGAACAGGATATTTGGTTGCGAAAGTTCGCTGCATTTTACCAAAACTTGACCTGTTTGCACTAAACCAAAATGGCTTGCGTTCTTTGTGCAGATTTTGGAAAACTTGAACTTCATGAAAAAAATACTGCCGATTCTGTTCCTGCTGGGTTTTGTCCTGAGCAGCCACGCCCAAGCCGGAAAAATAAGTGCCGAAGGCATGTTAAAGCTAAAAGAATACGAGGATACACTGTCGCTCTGTGCTTTTTTGGTTGTCAACGATTCATTGCCAGAGGAGCGGTTTGGTACTTGCAAGAAACTGATAACGACGTTGGTTCAGGCGCTCAAAACAGAGAATTCATTTAACTACAAATTCGACCGCCTTAAATCCGTTTCCATCCAATACCCACCAGACAGCACTTTCCGCATCTTCACTTGGCAACTTTACGTGGACGTGGACGACTACAAATACTACGGTGCCATCCAGATGAATACCAGCAAGCTCCAGCTCTTCCCGCTCATTGACCGCTCGTCCGAGGTAGAATCTGAAGCGTACGACATCCTCACGCCAGAGAAATGGTACGGCTCGGTTTACTACAATCTCCGCCAGTTTGACGCGCCGGAAGGCAGCAAGTACCTGCTGTTTGGCTACGACGGGTTCAGCTTTTTCAACCGCCGAAAAGTGGTGGACGTGCTGAGTTTCAAGGAAGGCAAACCCGTTTTTGGCGCTCCAGTTTTTGTGCAAACGGACTCGCTTGGAACCCAGACCATCCGCAATCGCCTGATGCTGGAGTTCTCCGCCGAGGCAAGCTTTAAGTTGAACTACGACGAAACCTGGGGGCTTATCATTTTCGACCACCTGACACCGATGGCGGGCAGCTATGGCCAAGGTCCGATGATGGTGCCCGATGGAACCTACGAAGGCTACAAACTTGAAAATGGCCGTTGGCACTGGGTCGAGAAGTTCTGGACAGAAACGATGGAGGAGGCCCCCAGGCCTGAACCTGTGCTGGATAGCCGAGGGGAGAAAGATGTGTTTGGAAAGGAGAAGAAACGAAAAATAAAGGAGTGAAACGAAAATGGGGTGCGGTGGCTTTTACCACCGCACCCCATTTTCGTTAATGCCCTTGCTCAAACCTAACCCAATCCAGCCGCCCCATCCCCTGCCCTTTCGCATTTTCATGCTTAAAAACCAACACCAGATTCTGAACGCCCTTCGCTGCCTCGATGGGCACTTTTACTGTGGTTGAAGTGATGGATGCCTTGCCCAACAACTTGCCGCTTTCACTCACTGAACGCACTTCCACCTCCGTGCCGGGCAACATTTTGTCAGTACGAAGGAAGCCAAGTTCCAAGCTGCCTACGCCCGTCAAGTCAATTTTGTCGAAGACGATGAAACGCCCATGCATCAGGTCTGTGACGACGCTGGTATCTGTCTGCCCGATGCGCTCCCGGCGAACGCCCTTGGCTGCTTGGTTGTAACTTTCCGCCTCGATTTTCGGGTAGCGAAGCACCAGTGTTTCCTTGGCCATGAGCGAGTTGGTTCCGCCCGGCCCGCCAAGGTCACGGTAGCTGGCCTGAAAAATGTAAGCACCATTTTCCCCTTTGCTCACGTGCGCCGAGGTGCGATAACTGCCGCTGAACGGCAACGATGCGGTCGCCTGCACCTCCCCGGCCAGCGAAAGGATGTATTTTACGATGTCCTCCGATTCCTTCTGGTTGAGGTTCGGGTGGGCGCTCATGGCCGTTTCGCCCCAGTTGCCCGCCCCTCCAACGATGACTTTCTTGCTCAAATTTTGCACCGCAAACTCGCTTCCGTAGTAGCGGTTGGCAACGTCAATATAACTCGGCCCGTTCACTTTCGAGTCAACGGCATGGCAGGTTTTGCAATCGTTTGCCTCAATCAATTTCAAGCCGGTTGCAAACTGCAAACTGCCCATCGTCGCTGATTCCTTGGTCTGGTGGCCCATCACAATAGCTGCCACATCCTGCCCTTCGGCGAGGTAATCAATCGAGATTTTCACCCGGCGACTGTCCAATTTGCCGGAGGCGAGGTTGCCATCTTCTGGGTCGCTTACATCGAGACGGTAGGGCAGTTCTTCGTTGTCCCAATAGAAAGTCTGGTTGCCGTCGAGGTGCCAGGCAATGGTTGGCTGCGAGTTCCCGACCACGATTTTGGTGGCTGCACGTGAGTATGCGCCGCTTGTGTCGGTGACTTTCAGCGTCACTTCGTATTCACCGGGTGTTTTGAAAATAAAGTCAAAACCTGCCTCCGTGAAATGCTGCTGGCCACCGCTCACTGTCCAATCGTAAGTGAGCTTGTCACCATCGTAATCCTTTGAGGATGAACCGCTTAGGCGTACCGTTAGCGGAGCCGCTCCTACTGTTTGCGAAGCGTCAATTTTTGCAATCGGCTTGCGGTTGCCGGAGGCGTACTCGATTTTGTTCAGGCGGGCATCAGGGTTTTGGGCGAACCACTGCGTGCCATATTCCAGCACGTACAATGCCCCGTCTGGCCCGAAAGCCATGTCCATCGGGCGGTTCCAGGTCTCGTTGGGCAGGAATGGGTCGGCCTGCACGAACTTGCCGTTTTCGTCCATTGTCACCACGAAAATCCAGTTGCGCATCCATTCGTAAATGAAGAATTTATTCTCGAAGTAACTTGGGAAGATACTGGTTTTATTGGATTGTTGAATTGTTGAATTGTTGAATTGTTGAATATCGGCAGCGTGGAAAACCGGTCCAGCCATCGGGTTTTTTCCGCCCGTACCGAGCCACGGAAACTCAAGGCTCTCGTCGTAGCTGTACCAAATCAACGGGGAAGTAACGGGGGGCAGTTCTGCCAAGCCGGTGTTGAACGGCGAGTTGTTGATGGGCTTGTCTGGGTTGTGCATTGGCCCACTTTTTTTTGTGGCAAAATTGTAGTCAAAATAGGTGTGGTTGCCCCGGAACAGCGGCCAACCATAGTACCCGGCTTCGCAGGCACGTCCCCAAAAATCGTAGCCCTTCGAGCCACGGTCAACGCCGTTTTTGCCAGCATCTGGGCCTACATCGCCCCAGTAGAGGCAATCCGTTTTCTTATCAACAGCAATGCGGTACGGGTTGCGGCAGCCCATCACGAAGATTTCCGGGCGGGCATTTGGAGTGCCTTCGGCAAAAAGATTGCCCTTCGGAATGGTGTAAGTGCCATCGGACTGCGGAGTGATTCGCAGGATTTTCCCCCTCAAATCGTTCGTATTGGACGAGGAGCGCCGGGCGTCGTACAACTCACGACCTGGCCTCCCATCCGAGGGTGAGAAGCCATCGGACTCGAACGGGTTGGTGTTGTCACCCGTTGAGAGGAAGAGGTTGCCCTTCGAATCGAAGTCAATCGAGCCGCCCGTGTGGCAGCAACCGACCTGTTCCGGCACTTCGAGCAGCACCTTCTCGGTACTGTGGTGGATGATGTCGTTTTCAAAATCAAATCGGCTCAAACGGTTGCGCCTTCCGCCTTCCATTAGCGAATAATAGATGTAAATCCACTTGTTTTTCAGGTAGTTGGGGTCAAACGCCACGCCCATCACCCCCTCCTCGAACTCCTTGTAAACGGGCATGTGGGCGATGGTTTCCACGGTGTCGAATTCGGGGTAGTAGATTTTGATGGCACCTTTCCGTTCCACAAAAAGCACTTTGCCGCTGTTGTCCGGAAAAACGGCGAGTTCAATCGGCTCATCCAAATTTTCGGCGAGCACAGTGCGAACGAATCGCTCCGGCTGTGGGATGCGCTGGGTTTTAACCTTTGAGTAATCTAGCTTGCCCTTGCCGATGGCCCATTGGATGCCGCCGAGCAGGTGTTTCAAATAGTTTTCTTCGGAAAAACTTTCTTCCGTGTGGCCAAGTGCAGTATAAAACGAGCGCCCACCCTCGTACTCCTGCGCCCAAGCGAGAGGGTGTGAAGCGCCATGTTTGCCACCTGTGTAAGTACCCTCATCGAGCGTCAGCAGCACTTTCACATTTTCCGACAGGAAAGGTTTTTTGCTGTCGTAAGTCCATCGCACGTCCGTCGGTACGTTGATGGCGGCATCCGAGCTGTCGGTGCTACTGTGGGTGTAGTTGCCTTTTGCACCAGTGATGTACACTTTGTCCGAAGGCGGCACGGGCTTGAAATTGTACCACTCGTCGGTGCGGGGCCATTCGGCGGGGAGGTCTTGGGTAGCGGGTTGCTCCTTGTCAGCCACCTTCACTGTTGCTTTTTGGATGTCTGGGTGTTCATCAAAAAATGCGCCGACGAGCTTGCCGTACCACTTCCAATCATACTCCGTGGCCGCTGCGCCGTGGATGCCCACGAAGCCACCGCCAGCTTCAATAAAACGTTGAAAATCAGCTTGTTGCCAGTTATTCAGCACGTCACCACTGTTGTTTAGGAACACCACAGCGGCGTATTTTTTTAGGTTTTCTTCGGTAAAAACCGTGCTGTCTTCGGTGGCCTCCACTGCGAAACCTTCGGCCTTGCCTAGCCGCTGAATTGCCGTCACCCCCGCCTCAATGGAGGCATGTCGATAACCTGACGTTTTGGAAAATACAAGCACCTGCGGCTCTGGGCCGCAACTGGTGAGCACAAAAATTGCAGCGGAAATGAGGAAGAAAAATGGAAATGATTTAACGGACATTGCCTTCAGATTTTAGAAGGCAAGGATAGTGCTTTTTTTACGGAGCAAACTCAGGGTTGGCTTGAAATTGTTAGAGGTAGGTGGACAGTTTTCACTTAAAAACCCACCCCCATTCGCAGGGCAAGGCTTTTCATGGTGACTTTGTCAACAACGAAGTTGCCCCACCAATCCTGCTGTTCCCGCTGAAACCGCTGGACTTTGTAGCCTAAGTCAACCTGAAAAGTTGCGCCGTTGCGGGTTGGAAACAACATTCCAATGCTCGGATACACGAGCAACCCGCCCTTTATTTTGGCTCCCTCCTGTTTTGAAACCCAGTCTTCAACCGGGAAATTGTACCCAATCTGAACGCTGTAACTCATTGGGAATCTTCGACTTGTAAGCGTTTCCGCATTTGACAAGTTGAGGTTCTTGGAATTCACGAGGTAGCCCCGAAGCTCCCCGAAAATGGGCATAAGCGTTTCGTCGTAGTCATCAACCCCAATGCCACCGCCCACAGCGATGAACTGGTTGAACTGGTAGCCAGACACCACCTGCACACCAAGGTCAAATCGATTTTTCTTGACAAAATCCTGCTCCGTCTTGGCGGACAAAAATTGGAAAGCGAGGGCGGTATAGCTGCCTTTTCGGGGCAATTTTCGGTCATTTTGCAGTAGAAAATAATCGTCTGCAACAGTTTCTTGCTGCGCAAAAACCAAAGTTGAAACCAGGAGGAAAAGGTAGGGAAGAAGTTTTTTCATGGAAGCTGGTTAAATTTTAAACACAGAGGGACGGAGGGCACCAAGGAACACGGAGAATAGTTTAGTTAATTCCTCCGTGTCCTTGGTGCCCTCCGACCCTCTGTGTTTAAAATCCTCTCATTAATTTGTCGGGATTTTGCTCAAGAACTTGAGGTCGGCTGGGTTGTCGTAGTTGTATTGGTAAAGCCCATCTTCCCCAATCACCATTAGCAGGTTTTCTTGGCCACCCAACGAAATGGCATCGAACGCATGGAGGTTGGTTTCGTTGTCGAGCAGGTGCTGGCCGAGCGTGGTTGGATCGGTGATATCGAAAGATTTTAGGCCAAACTCACCCTCACAAAGAAACAGGTAGTTGCCAGAAATGGACAGGCCGTGTGGGTTTTGCATCGGAAATGTCTTGACAAGAAATGGGGCGGAGAGGTTGGAGATGTCCACCAAATCAAGCTGGTTGGTGAATCCTTCGCACTCCGTGCCGCTGCGCAGCGTGACGTAGGCGTAGTCGCCATCCACGAAAACCGGGTCGCATGCCCTTGCATGCTCGAACTGCGAGAGCAGGCTCGGTGCGGTCGGGTTTGAGTTGTCGAAAATGAACATGCCCGCATTGGAGCCAATGAACAATTTGTCCTCATAAGGGAAAATGGTCTCGATGCCCCACCCTACTTCAACAGAGCTTGCCGCCGAAGGCTGTATGGGGTTTTCGAGGCTGAAAACATCGAGGCTGGTCTGGTCCACCACGTAGAGGTAGTCGCCGACGATGGTAAATCGGGACATGGAACCGCCGATGCCAGTTCCGCTATTTGACTTGTTGTCGCTGGCAGCATTTTGAAGCGCAACATCGCCCTCGGCAAATCCGCCGCCGACAAAATCAATGTACTCACCATTTTCGTAGTAGAAATTGGAATAACTATCGCAATCAACCTCTTCCGTCACCTTGGTTTCCTTATAAGAAACAGCCACCCGGTTGTTGGCAAGGTCTTCCCAAAGCGGCGGGAAAACACTTTCCGTTCGGCCTACGACTTGCTGGCTGTTGAGGTCAATGGCCAGCAGGTCAATATAACTGCTCGCATACAAAATGTCGTTCTTGATGGCGAAGCTTTCATTGCCTGGAATGGCGATAAACTCAGTGTTCACGGGGTTCTGTGGGTCGCTGTTGTCAATGACGTGGATGCCCTCCGAGCGTTCGTTGATGTAGATTTTGTCGTTGTAATAATAGAGCACACCTGTGTTCACAAGTGCCTTTGGACCCTCCACCACGGCTGTGCCAGTGTGCAGTTCGTCGAAGGTTTTGTACACCGGTTCAACACGGGTGTAGGTGAGTTTCCGCTCGCAGGAGTCCTTCAGGCAACCCTGTGAAACGAAGCTGGTCACTGCCAGCAGCATGAGAATTGCGAAATAATTAGCTTTCATAATTTTGAATTTTTTGATGAAAAACTGGATACAAACATTTCAAAAATGACTTTGCAGAAAGGCGATTATACTCTGTGCAAATAGGTTTTGTACAAATAGGGGTTTGGGGGCGAAGCCCCCAAAAGCCCCCTCCCCCGACGAGCCGCCGAAGGCGGCGAGGAGGGGCAAATGCGCTATGCTTTAACTCATTTGCACAAAACCTATTTGTGCTAAGTATAGCAAGTGCCAATCTGCTTTCTGCAATCAGGTCATCTTTCAATGCATGAGACAGCGGCCAGTGACAAGATGGTTGGGTGGAGCTAATTATCATTTCCCTAGAAGTCAGGGCTCACCTATAAAAACTTACTTAATCGAGCGCAGGAATGAAAATGGTTTGACTTCGGGATAACCGAAACAAAATTTGCCCTTCATCGCCGCCTTCGGCGGCTCTTCGGGGGAGGGTGACTTTGGGGGCGGCTGCGCCGCCCCCAAACCCCCTTGGCTTTCGCCCGAAATTACTTAAACCAGTTTTTATAGTTAGGTCCTGCCCTAGAAGTTGGCTCGTAATAAAAAATATCAGGATTTGCGTAATTTTGTGCCGTTGAAAATTTGCGCAAGCAAGCATTCCAACAAAAATATTTCAAAAAATCATCTGCCAAAGCCGCATCCATAAAACGGAAACGACGGCTTTCAACTCTCCAAAACATGTCATCCAAATTTTCATTTATCCTTCTCTTCGCCACGTTTTGGCTGTCGTCCTGCCAATCTGAAGGCCCCAAAACTCCCGTATTTGAAAAGGACAATATCCTGGGCCGTTGGGAAATTTCAAAAGCCTGGCGCAGCGGCAAAATAACCGAAACACTGACCGGAACTTACTACGAATTCGACGAGGCGGGCATCATGAAAACCAACTTGACACCCACTACGATGGAGCAAGTCTACGAGTACAGCCTTTCAGGCAACGAAATCAAGCAAAAAGGCGAGATGCCCATCACCTACACCATTGACTCGCTGACTCCCAATTTTCTGGCCATGAACATGGTCATCAACAATTTTCCGTTCAAACTGGAGCTGAACAAAGCCTTGCCGCCCAGTGAATTGGAGGCAAACGACAGCTCCGCACAGGATTCTTTGAAGGAACTTTGATGACTTGTTGGCTGGATTCAGCCAATTTTTGAGAAGAATTCAAGTAACTTCTTTGATTCCACCTGCCAGTTCAGGGTCTTCGATGCCACTCGGCAATTGGCTGCCAGCGTGTCATAACGGTTTTTGTCGCTTCGCAATTGGGTCACAGCAGTTGCAATTTCCTCGGGTTCCAGCTTTTCAATC
Source organism: uncultured Saprospiraceae bacterium (assembly GCA_964508135.1). Lineage (GTDB taxonomy): Bacteria > Bacteroidota > Bacteroidia > Chitinophagales > Saprospiraceae > UBA6168. Next base: position 3,059 of record CAZDSU010000008.1, on the reverse strand, counting down.
AGTTGAAAAACATCGAATTCCCCGTTGAGCCGAACATACTCTGGGAAGGCCATCCCAATTGAAGGAAGCCCTGCTTGAATATAATCGAATGCCTTGTTGGCCAGTGAGTAGTAGTAGTTTAAGCCCTTGTTTTTCAATAAGTTAAGCCCCAAGTCCGCTTGGGTTGTCAACTTCGCAAGTTCGTCGGGCAGCAATTTTCCGAAGAACCTTACTTTTTGCTCCACCCCGTTTTTTTGAGTCAAAAGCCGAAGCTCATGGGATAAATCGCCCTCCCCGCAAATCCACAGTTCGACGCCGTCCAGCAGTTTCATCGCAAGAATGCTCTCTTCCAATCCACGACCATCGTTCAGCGCACCTTGGTAAATTAGGACAAACGGAAATTTTGGCTTTGCTTCTTGTATTGGTTTTGGGTCAGCAACCGGTACGTTTCGAATCACGGTAAAATGGACGCCGTACCTTTTTTCAAAAATCTCGGCGAGGCTGTAGCAAACCGTGATGGCGTGGCGGAGACCAGGAATGGTGAGCCTTGCAGCTGTTTCCCAAACGCTTTTGGTGAGTGGCCTTTCGGCCAATTCGGGCACTTCCGTGAAATATTCGTGCGCATCAAAAACGCAGGTTTTTCGGCGCAGGGCAGACATCAACCTCCCTGGAAGTAGCGTGTCCATATCCACCGAATACACGATGTCAAACCTTGAAAAAAGCAAACTGAAAAACAGCCGTAGGTTGAGTTCCAAGTAGAAAAATTTACCGTTTTTGAACAACAAGCGAAGCCGTTTTTGAGCAAAAGGCCGTTGAACAAGCGGCCTGCTTCCGGGAAGCTCCCGGCCTACCAGCATAACTTCGTAGCCCGCCGAAACTAGACTGGTGCAAATGCGAATCATCCGCTGGTCGTAGGTCAAGTCGTTGCTGACGGTGCAGATGATACGCTTCATTTTTCAGTTTTCCAGGTTAAAAATCCGGATTCAACTTTCACCTGCCCTTCATCCATCAAGAAGGAAAGCGCTTGGAGGATGTTTGCTTGGCGATTTGCCGAAAATGCTTCCAGCAGTTGTCGCTCTGTGATTCGCTCCGCAATAATCAATTGCTTGATTTTTAGCTTGTAACGCTCAAAATCGTCAGCGGAAAGTTCTGATTTTGTGCGGCCAAGGCATACGTCACATACCCCGCAAGTTGGGCTTTCTTCTCCAAAATATTCTAGCAATTGTTGGCTGCGGCAGCGGGCGGAAGTGGCATAGGTGATGGCTTTCTCCATCCGTTTTCGCTGTCGCTCCTTGCGCAGGTTGTAGGCTTCCAGGTCAATGGTCAGGTTCGAAGCGTCCACTCGCTCCTTTGTAAATGTCAGCTGTGGCTTGTCCTTCATTGGCCGATACTCAATGATGCCCTCTTTGTGCAATTGTTGGATGGCAGGCAGCACTTTGTCGGGTGTGGTTTTCAGTAGCCTGGCCACTGCCGCCTCTTGGATGGGCACAAAATGCTGAAAGCCTCCCTCCGACAGCCGGAGCAGCGATTTTATTACTGCGTCCAACGACGGGTTTTTCAACTGAAAATCGTAAAGTTGCTCCCTCGTCACCAGCACCATGAAGCTCGATGGCATCCAGACCGACTCAGTAAGCGAAATCCAGCCTTCCTGTTCCAAAATCTTGATACAGGAATAAGTTTTGATGACTTCCAGCTTGAAGTTTTTGCAAAAATCTGCGATGTCAAAATCAAAACTCTGAAACTCGCCACCACCCACAGCCAACTGAAAATAACTGCCCAGTGCCCGGTAAGTCTGCCGAATATCCTGAATTGGCGGGTAAGCGACCAACAGGTTGCGCTCCAAATTGCGCTTGTCTTCCTCTGCGTAAAGCAGCACGGCATAAGCTTTTTTCCCGTCCCGACCAGCCCGACCCGCTTCCTGGAAATAAGCTTCAAGGCTCTCCGGCAAGTCGAGGTGTACCACCGTGCGCACGTCCGGTTTGTCTATGCCCATGCCAAAAGCGTTGGTGCAGGCCATGATGGCAATCTTGCCAGCAATCCAGGCCTCTTGCTTTTTCGAGCGTTCGTCGGGGGTTAAGCCTGCATGGTAAAAATCTGCGGAAATTTTGTTCTCCACCAAAAACTTGGCAACCTGCTTGGTCATTTTTCGGTTGCGGGCATAGACGACACCGGAGCCTTTTACCTTTCGCAAAATATCGAGTAGCCGGGTGTTTTTGTTTTCTTCTGGCAAAACGACATAGGCGAGGTTTGGCCGTGAAAAGCTTTTTTGAAAGACATTTTTTCGTTTAAAAAGCAATTTTTCTTGAATGTCCTCTACTACTTCAGTGGTGGCGGTTGCTGTTAGCGCCAGCACTGGCACATCGGGTATCAGCTCACGAATCTCGGCAATTTGGAGATAAGGCGGCCTAAAATCATAGCCCCATTGCGAAATGCAATGAGCCTCGTCAACTGCCAACAGGCTGATATTCATCTTCTTGATTCGTTCCCGCACCAAATCAGTAGTAAGTCGCTCAGGCGAGAGGTACAAGAATTTCACACCGCCGTAGGTACAGTTGTCGAGGATGCGGTCAATCTCTCGGTAAGCCATTCCAGAAAAAATGGCCTCAGCCGTGATTTCCCGTTTCTTTAAATTAGCAACTTGATCCTTCATCAGGGCAATGAGCGGCGACACCACAATGCAGACACCCTCCTTACACAAGGCGGGCACTTGAAAACAGATGGACTTGCCGCCACCCGTGGGCAGGAGTGCCAAAGCATCATTGCCATCAAGTACGGAACGTATGATGTCCTCCTGCAAGGGTCTGAATGTATCAAAACCCCAGTATTGCTTAAGTATGTCGTTTGGATTGGTCATTGTTGCGGGCTAGGTAGATTACCTGCCGGGAAAGATAGTGGGCTGGCATGAAATAAAAAAGGTGTTCAAGTTTAAAACCTGAACACCCTCATCAGTTAAAGGATAAAATTGTGGAACTTACGTTGCCAGTGAATCACGATTTAGTTGGTATTGTCATTTTGTTTGGATTACTAACTTGACTTTGTTAAATTAGGTTTTTTGGGATACGGCTTTTTTGGCTTTACGG
>CAZDSU010000007.1:35109-122546 GCA_964508135.1 uncultured Saprospiraceae bacterium | reverse complement strand
AGAACTATTGTTGTGGCGACCACAAATATCGCCATAACTTAATCGTGCAGTATCAGATTTCTTTGATTCATTGATTACAGTAGGAATATTAACATACTCAGGGTTCCTTTTGATAGGAATTTGAATGGGGTCAGGTAAGTTTTTTAAAAAAGTAAAATCATAATCATTCGATCCTGAAAAAAGTGAACTAGGGTAGATTAACTCAGTTAAAGAAGATTGTTCAAATAGAAAATAGAGAGAAAGAAAGAATTTTAGCTTTTCAAGGTTTTTATTAGATTCTATGCTATCCTTCAAAAACAATTTTTTAGCGTACGTATCAGGCGTTGCGTGTTTGAAAGATTCAGAAAGAATTTCATCAAAAGATTTTATTATCTCATCTTTCTTCGTTGTCAAGCCATCAAATATCTGATTAGCATCTTCATAATATTCTAAAAAATTCAAAAATGCCTTCATCCGATTTTTCATATCCCCTACCACTGGTAGTGCATTAGCACTCGCCCCCGCCCCAATCAAATATGTGATATTAGCCATAAATTTATGCTTGAATGAGAGTTTCTATTTCGTCTTTTTTATTCATCAACCCAATGACCTGTTGCTCTTTCACTGATGGAAAATCATGCAAAAACTCCGCTATCGTATCGCCGCCACGAAGGTAGTCGAACAGGTTCTTGATAGGCACACGAGTACCCGCAAATACGGGTGTACCGCTTTGCACTTCAGAAGATATAGTGATGATGTCGGCTATCATTTTCAAATTATTTTCATCAAAATTAAGACAAAAACCATCAGTATCAAAACCAAATTGCGCCTGCCCAACCAAAGTCGAACAGGCGCAATCACAGCATTGCCATTCCCGAAGGGAACCTATCAAAGTTGCTCCTTGAACCAGCCGATAAAGTCTTGGACACTCTTCGCTCCCAAGTCTCCTTCGCCCTGCTTCCGGACGCCGACGGCATTCGCTTCGGCCTCTTTCTCGCCGACGATGAGCATGAACGGTACTTTGCTCATTTCTCCATCCCGGATTTTGCGGCCAATGCTCTCCGTGCGGTCGTCAATACGGCCACGGATGTCGTAGCTGGCTAGGAGTTCCTGCACCTCGGCGGCGTAGTCGTTGTACTTGTCGCTGATGGGCAGCAGCAGGTATTGCTCCGGGGCGAGCCAGAGCGGGAACTTGCCAGCGCAATGCTCGATAAGTACGCCGATGAAGCGTTCCATCGAGCCGAAGGGTGCCCGGTGAATCATCACGGGGCGGTGCGGGGCGTTGTCGGCACCGATGTATTCGAGCTTGAAGCGCTCCGGCAGGTTGTAGTCCACCTGGATGGTGCCGAGTTGCCAGGAGCGGCCAAGGGCATCCTTCACCATGAAGTCGAGCTTGGGGCCGTAGAAGGCAGCCTCCCCCAGTTCCGTCACGGTTTGCAGGCCAGCCTCGGCGGCAGCTTCGATGATGGCGGCCTCGGCCTTCGCCCAGTTCTCGTCGGAGCCGATGTACTTGTCCTTGTTCTCCGGGTCACGCAGCGAAATCTGGGCGGTATAGTTCTCGAAGCCCAGCTTTTTCAGCACCATCAGCGTCAGTTCGATGACACCGTGGAACTCCGCCTTCACTTGGTCGGCGGTGCAAAACAAGTGGGCATCGTCCTGCGTGAAGCCCCGCACACGGGTGAGGCCGTGCAGCTCGCCGCTCATTTCGTAGCGGTACACCGTGCCGAACTCTGCGATGCGCACGGGCAGTTCCTTGTAGCTGCGTGGCTTGTGGCCAAAAATCTCGCAATGGTGCGGGCAGTTCATCGGTTTTAGCAAAAACTCCTCGCCCTCCCGCGGCGTGTGAATGGGCTGGAAGCTGTCCTTGCCGTATTTCTCGTAGTGGCCACTGGTCACGTACAGTTCTTTTTTGCCAATATGCGGCGTGATGACGGGCTGGTAGCCCCGCTTCACTTGCTCCTCCTTCAGGAAGTTTTCGAGGCGGCTGCGGAGCGCCGTGCCCTTGGGCAACCAGATGGGCAGGCCAGCGCCCACTTTCTCCGAAAACATGAAGAGTTCCAACTCCTCGCCGAGCTTGCGGTGGTCCCGTTTCTTGGCCTCTTCCAGCATTTCGAGGTACTCGGTGAGTTCCTTTTGCTTCTGGAACGTGATGCCATAAATCCGGGTCAACTGGTTGCGCTGGTCGTCGCCCCGCCAATAGGCACCGCCGATTTTCAGCAATTTCACGGCCTTTATTTTGCCCGTGTCGGGGATGTGCGGCCCACGGCAGAGGTCGGTGAAATTGCCCTGGTGGTAAAAAGTGATGGAGCCGTCGGCCAGTTCTTCAAGCAGTTCAAGCTTGTACTCGTCTCCTTTTTCCTTGAAAAAAGCGATGGCCTCCGATTTGCCAATTTCCTCCCGTCGGTACTCGTTGCCCTGCCGGGCCAACTCCATGATTTTGTCTTCGATTTTCTTGAAGTCCTCGCTCGAAATCTGGCGGTCACCGGGATCCACGTCGTAGTAGAAGCCGTTGTCGAGCGCCGGGCCGATGCCAAACTTGATGCCAGGGTACAGTGTTTCGAGCGCCTCGGCCATGAGGTGGGCGGAGGAGTGCCAGAAGGTATTTTTGCCCTCTTTGGAGTCCCAGGTGAGGAGTTGGAGCGAGGCATCGGCGTTGATGGGGCGGCTGGCGTCCCAGACTTCGCCGTTGATTTTTGCGGCCAGTACGTTGCGGGCCAGGCCTTCGCTGATGCTCTTGGCGACGTCCATTGCCGAAGTTCCTTGTTCGTATTGACGGACGCTGCCGTCGGGTAACGTGATGTTTATCATGATTCTAATTGTTGTAATTGTTGAATTGTTGGGGACTGATTTCTTACGACGTTGCGAAGCCAAAAGTTCAGCCACTGACATTGGTTTTTTCAAAGGCGGGCAAAATTAGTTTTTTTTGAAAAGCGGCGAGGCGATAAATGTCACAGGTTTTCAAGAATCAGCGCGTTGATTTCTTCCCCACGGGTCAGCGTCATCATGTGTGAACCGCCCGGCACGATGACACTAGGGTTGATGTTCCTGAGCGGCAAGGTATGGTCATTTGTGCCGTGAATATGAACCATGTTGGGAGGATATTTTTCCCGCTCCCAATTGACAATCAGGTTCACGGCGCGCTTCAAAAAAAGTGGGTTTTTGTCGGAAAGCATGGCTTTGAAGGTGGCCTTGCCCTTGTTCCTGTCCGGTTCCACCACCGCCTGCGCCACGAACGACATGGCTTTCATGAACCTCGCCCCAAACAGTTTATTTATTGGAAAATGCCCTTGAAAGCGGTAGTGCCGGGGCAGTTCCCGGCGGCATTTGGCGCTGGAAATGATGATGGTTTTAGAGGGGGTCAACCGTTCGGCCAACTCCGTGCAAATCATGCCGCCCAATGATACGCCGACCAGCACAAAGGGCTTCATCGTGTCTATTTGCTGCGCAACGATGGCAGCATATTCGGCCATGGTCGCCTTCTTGGCTGGCACTGGATATTGTACATAATTTGCAGAATACCCTTGGGGCAGAGCAATCTTGGCAAAAAGCCGCTCGTCGGAGCCGCTGCCTGGGAAAAAATAGACGTTGACGGTCGGAGCCTGTCCGTAGCTGATGACGGAGATTAGCAATGGAAGAAAAAAAAGCATTGTTCTCATTCAAGGCCATAATTATGGGAACAATAGTAGTTCATTCACGACAAACCGTAAGTGAATGGTATTGCCTAATTTTCCTTAAACCATTTTTCCCCCATCCTGTTGAATCGCCGCACAAAATCAAATAGCGATTCAATGAAAAATTACCTCATCGCAGGCGGCTCCTCGGGCACCGGGCTGGAACTGGTGAAAAAACTGAGCGCCGAAGGCCACAAAGTCCTCGTCATTTCCCGCACGGGCGACAGCTTGGACGGCTTGCCAAGCGTCACGCATTTGCCCAAGGACCTGCTCGAAGACGAGCTGACGGAAAGCGACCTGCCCGCCTCGCTCGATGGTATCGCCTACTGCCCCGGCAGCATCAACCTCAAGCCATTCCGTTCGCTGAAACCGGATGCATTTTTGGAAGATTTTCAAATCAATGTGCTCGGTGCGGTGAAGGTTTTGCAGGCTGCGCAAAAGGCGCTGAAAAACGCCGAAAACCCATCGGTCGTGCTGTTCAGCACGGTGGCCGTGGGTCAGGGGATGCCGTTCCATGCCTCCATTGCGGCATCAAAAGGTGCGGTTGAGGGCCTCGCCCGCAGCCTCGCCGCCGAGTGGGCGCCCAACATCCGGGTAAACTGCATCGCCCCTTCGCTGACCGATACGCCGCTGGCTGCCCGGCTGCTCAGTTCAGATGAAAAAAAGGAGGCCGCTGGCGCAAGGCACCCGCTGAAACGGGTCGGAACGGCCAGCGAAATTGCCGACCTTGCTCATTTTCTGCTTTCAGAAAACAGCGGCTGGATAACTGGCCAAGTCATCGGAATTGACGGTGGCATGTCGTCTTTAAAAATTGCTTGATTGCTGAATTGTTATATTGTTACCCGCATCACGACAACCTCTCAATACAGCAATACAGCAATACAGCAATTCGACAATTCAACAATTCAACAATTCATACCATGTTCGGATTATTCAAAAAAGACCCCGCCAAGCAACTGCGGGAACAATACGCCAAGTTGCTCGAAGAAGCCCGTGACCTTCAGCGCAAGGGCGACATCAAGGGCTTTGCCCAAAAATCGGCGGAAGCGGAAGAAATTGCAAAAAAGCTGGAGGAGTTGCAACAATCTTGAGTCACGGACTATTTTTGCAATAAAAGCAACGATATGGACATCATCTGCATTGACGACTACTTCACGCCGGAACAAATGGCCGACATACCGAACCGCCCGATAAAGGACAAACTCTACTCCATCCGGGACGTGGTGAAATCGGCCAACGGCATCGGCCTGCTGCTGAACGAAATCCAGAACCCGCACAACGGCTGGACGACGCGCAACGGCATGAAGTTCACCTTCGAGCCGAATTTCAACATCAACCGCTTTGCCGACTTGCAGCACATGCCGTTGAACTACGAAATGGTGAAGGAGGTGCAAAAAGTTGGGGTTTGAACTAAACAAATTGCATGAGCTTTCTGACCGCTGAATGGCGAAAACTGGCTTTGGCCAATTATGACGTTGCCCCCAACTTATTAAAGCCCTATCTGCCACATGGCACTGAGCTAGACATTTGGAACGGGCGATGCTACGTCAGCCTCGTTGGTTTCATGTTCAAAAACGTTAGGCTGCTTGGTTTGAAAATTCCCTTTCACACGGAGTTTGAAGAAGTGAACCTGCGTTTTTACGTGCGACATTTTGCCGAAGGCGAATGGAAACGGGGCGTGGTGTTCATCAATGAGTTTGTGCCAAAAACAGCCATTGCCCTGGTCGCCAACACCATTTACAAAGAACGTTACAAAGCCATGCCGATGCGCCACCACTGGCGAGAAGTAACGGCATCGCAGGAGGTTCAATACGATTGGAAGCTGCGTGGCCAATGGCATTCCTTCAAAATTGAAGCAGGGCTAGAGCTGCTTCCGATGCTACCGGGAAGCGAGGCGGAGTTCATCACTGAGCATTACTGGGGGTACTCAAGACAGGGTGCGGGCAAGACCATCGAGTACCAAGTTACCCATCCAAAATGGGAGGTGTACGAAGTGAATCGCCACGAAATCCAAGTGGACTTTGCCAAGAATTACGGCGAGGATTTCCGATTGCTCAACGACATAAAGCCTACCTCCGTCATGCTGGCGGAAGGCTCGCCAATCACGGTGGAAAGCAGGCGTAAAATCTAACATGAAAATACTACTTACCGGTGCCAATGGCTACATCGGCCAACGATTGCTCCCCGTGCTGCTCCAACAAGGGCATACCGTCTATTGCTGCGTCCGAAACCGAAAACGGTTCGAGGGCCAAACGCACGAGCGCATCCAAATCATCGAGGTGGATTTTCTGAACCCTGCACCCGATTCGGCATTTCCCCCGGACCTCGATGTGGCGTTTTTCCTCATCCACTCCATGAGCAGCAAGGGCGATTTTGCGAGCAAAGAAGCTGCCACCGCCGTGAATTTCAGCAAGCTGGTGCAGGCCACGCAATGCCGTCAGGTTGTCTATTTGAGCGGCATCGTGAACGAAGCCGAGCTATCCGACCACCTCAGCAGCCGTTTTGAAGTGGAAAAAATCCTGCGCACCGGCAAGGTTCCCGTCACCGTGCTGCGGGCGGGCATCATCGTGGGTTCCGGTAGTGCCTCCTTTGAAATCATCCGTGATTTGGTGGAAAAACTGCCCATCATGATTGCCCCAAAATGGCTCGAAACGCTTTGCCAGCCCATCAGCATCCGCAACGTCGTGCAGTTTCTGGCCGGGGTGATTGGCAGGAAAGGCACCTACAACCAGGACTTCGACATCGGCGGCCCGGAAGTGCTGTCGTACAAGCAGATGCTGCTGAAATTCGCAGCAGTCAGGAAGTTGCGGCGCTATGTTTGGACCGTGCCGGTTATGACACCAAAACTCTCTTCGTACTGGCTCTATTTCATCACGTCCACCTCCTACCACCTAGCCCAAAACCTGGTGGACAGCATGAAAATCAACGTCATCTGTCGCCCAAACAACTTTGCGTCCGAGCTTGGCATCGAGCTTTTGCCTTACAAAAAAGCCGTGGAACTGGCCTTCAAACGCATCGAACAGAACATGGTGGTGAGCAGTTGGAAGGACGCATTCAGCTCGTTCGACACCAATCCGAAACTGATGGATTTCGTGGAAATGCCCAAATTCGGATGTTTCACCGATGAAAAAAAACGAACCCTCACCGGCAACGAAGCCCAAGTGCTCGACCGGATTTGGAGCATCGGAGGCGGAAAAGGCTGGTACTACGGCAATTTCCTTTGGAAAATCCGAGGGCTGCTGGACAAAATGGTGGGCGGCGTCGGCCTGCGCAGGGGTCGCACCAACCCGCACGAAATCAAGCCCGGCGATGCCCTCGATTTCTGGCGGGTGCTCATCGCCGACCGGACGGGCAAGCGCCTGCTCCTCTTCGCCGAAATGAAGCTTCCGGGCGAGGCTTGGCTGGAGTTCAACATCACCCAAAAGGACGGCGCTTGGGTGCTTTCCCAAACGGCCACTTTTCGGCCCCGTGGGCTTTGGGGCCGGGTGTATTGGTACCTGGTGCTGCCGTTTCATTTCTTTATTTTTGGGGGGATGATTGATAATTTGGTGCGGAAATAAATGGTTCAGGCCAGCCAACACGTGCATGTGCTAACTGGCCTGATGATTCGATTAAGATGTCATCTCTATTTTCCCGCAGGCTTCATTTTGTTGAACATATACCTGCCGATTTTCCAGGTGCCGTTTTCTTTTATCAGCACAAACAATTCCCGATTTTCTTCGGCAATGGTAATGCCAGCGGCCAGCACATCGGTCGTGCCACGGGAGATGGTACGTGCAAAAGCCACGTCGCCGTGTACTTCGATTTCATCAATTTGGAACTTGATGTTCAGCTTTATTTGGCTGAAAACAAAGTTGTAGGCTCGTTCCACTGCCGCTTGTCCTATGGCAGATGGCGCTTCGGAAGGCATAAAGATGCCATCTTGGCTATATAGCCCAAGCACTGCTTTCGTGTCAGAGGCGACCAACGCTTTTTCGTAGGCAATAAGCAAGGATTCAATGGCGGATTTTTCTGATGCATTCATATTTTGTACATTTTTGACGGTGGAAGAATTAGTTTCATTTTGCGCACTGCCAACGAAGGCAAGTGCTAAAAAGAAGATTGAAATAAAAGATTTCATGTGGCAAATATTTTAGTGAATTGATGCCACAAAGATGGGGGTCGCAGCAGCCGTCGGCCAATGAAGGAGTTTAGGAAAAAACCTTGAACTAGTTCAAGGTTTGGGCTATTTACCGGACAGATTTTTCCTGATTTTACTAACAAATTCAGGGGTTACGCCAATAAACGAGGCGATTTGAACCAATGGGATGCGGTTGACGAGGTGAGGATATTTCTCCAAAAAAGTCAGGTAGCGCTCCTCGGCGGTGGAGCTAATATTTTGTAAAACACGTTGCTGCATTCCAATGAAGGCATTCTCCGTCAGCACCCGAAAATAGCGGTCGAAGGCGGGGTGTTTGACGTACAGTTCAATTAAACCCTGCTTGCCAATCCGCAAGACTTCGGTAGGTTCGAGTGCATCAATGCTGAGGCGGCTCGGCGTTTCGGAATGCAGGCTGCCGATGTCGGCAATCCAGCCATTATCGGTGGCAAATTGGAGGGCGTGCTCCGTGCCTTTTTCATCGACAAAATACAGTCGAAGACAACCTTTGAGCACGAAGTGGTAGTGTTTGCAAACGTCCCCCTCTTGTAGTAAGTATTGGCGGCGACGGAGTTTTCTCATTTCCAGCCTGGCCGTTAAATCAATTCTAGCACCGTCATTGAGCGGAAAGATTTTTTCGATATGCTGAAAAAGTGGCTGGATATCCATTGGTGGCTGGTTTTTAAATGAAGAAATTTCAAACACAAACATACGCAATCACTTAAAACAGGTTTTCCAAACCTAACATCCAAAAGTTAGGGCAACATGCGCTAAACCATTTGCTGATATTTTCATTTAGTCAACCTACACCAAAAGCCGTATTTTTCACCTTTTTTATGCCAATTACCAACTACGACATCGCCATTATCGGAGCAGGGGCTGCTGGTCTCCAGCTTGCGCTGGCATTGCGGAACGACCCATTTTTTGCGCAGCAGAAAATACTTATCCTCGAAAAAGACGGCAAAGAAACCAACGACCGCACCTGGTGTTTTTGGGAAAAAGGAGCTGGGAAATGGGACGGTTTGCTCACGCAATCTTGGTCGAAAGGCGATTTTTTCTACGAAAAAAATGCCCAGCCGCTCGACCTGCTGCCCTACCGCTACAAGATGCTCCGGGGCTTGGATTTTTACGCTTTCGCAAAACGGGAACTGGCCGCTTCGCAGCAGTTCACCTGGCAAACCGACGAGGTCGTTACGGTGGAAAACGGCGACCCCATCCGCATCACGGGGAAGCAGGAGACCTACGAAGCAGCGCATGTTTTTGACAGCCAGTTGCCCCAAGAATTTCTCAATTTCTCAATATCTCAATTCCCCAAATACACCCGCCTGCTCCAGCATTTCAAGGGCTGGGTGGTGCGCACCCCTGACGACCGCTTCGACCCCGACCGCTTCACCATGATGGACTATCGCCTGCGTTGGCCGGGCACCACGAGCTTCACCTACGTGCTGCCGCTGAACAAACGGGAGGCGTTGGTGGAGTTCACGCTGTTTTCCCCTACCCTGTTAGCCGATGGCGACTACGACCGGATGTTGCACGAATATTTTGATAAAATATTGAAAATCAAGGACTTCGACATTGTGGAGGAGGAGCAGGGCATCATCCCGATGACTGATTTTCCGTTTGAAAAATACTCGGTGGGCAACCATGTGCGCATCGGCACGGCGGGGGGTTGGGTGAAGCCTTCGAGCGGCTACTCCTTCAAAAACTGCGAGCGGAATGCCCAAAAAATCGTGGAGAATTTAAAACTGGGGAGGCCCGCCCACCACGGCTTGATTTCGCCCCGATTCCGGTTTTACGATGCCGTGTTTTTGGGGGTGCTGAACCGCTGGAACGACCTCGGCCCCAGCCTGTTCAACGTCATGTACGCCAAGAACGACATCCAGAAAATCTTCGCTTTTTTGGATGACGAAAGCAGCATTGGCGAGGAGTTGCGCATCATTGCGGGCTTCCCAAAACTGCCGTTCTTACGGTCGCTTTTCAACTACCTAACTCGGTGATGTCCGACCTTCAATTGCGTTTAATCAAACGGTAAATAATGCCCAACCCAAGTAGCCCCATCCCGACAATGGCCGCCATTTCCACCATGCCATCCTCCGTGCCAAGGTTGGCCATCCTTTTGGAGTAGATGCCGAACAGCGCCCAGACAATGACCAAAGAAAATCCAAAGTCACGTCGGAACAACACTGCTGTCAGCCCAATGCCCACTGCCGCTGCGATGACGATGACTGTCCAGAGTTGCGGCCCGCCCGGTTCGCCGTCCCATCCCAAATGCGTCAGGAGTATGCTGGCATTGGCGATGGTGGCCACGGTAACCCAGCCGAGATAGACGCTGAACGGCAGGTGAACCAGCCACCGCACGGCAGGGAAAGCCGCTGCTCGACCAATGTCCAACCGCAAGTAAATGACCAACAAACTGGCCAACAAAACCAGCATGATGAGCATGGCCCAACCGATTTGAAGACTGTGAAAAACGGGCAACCAAGCTGCATTGGCCGCACAGGAAATCACGAAAAGCCAGCCTATTTTTTGCATAAAAACGGGCATCTCCTTTCCCCAAAACCGAGCTTGGTAAACCACAAAACCCAGCAGCAGCAGGTAAATCACGCCCCAAATGCTGAACGTGAACCCTGCTGGCGTGAATAACGTCGGGAACATGTCCGACACCTCGGCTGGCGTTCGCCCAGCGATGGGCAGGGCATTGGCGAGGTAGTTCATGACCAGCACGGCGGCCAGCGACAGGATATTGAGCAGAACAAGGGAAGTAGCTTTGGTTGGCATGGCGTATTGTTTCTAGTTTTCACAAACATAAATCTTTGTTTTCGGTTTTGCCTTTCAATTATTCGCTACTCTGAACCCAGCGAGAAAAAAGCCGATTTGCCGCAAAAAAAATCTGTCGCACCTGTCGCCGCACATTCACTTGTCGCAAAAAATGGGAGCGGTGCTGGGAGAAGGTGAAAAATTGCGGCAAACGGTGGCACAACGTTTATCCCGCCGAGGTGGAGCAATCGCTTCATTCCCTGCTTGCCGACAAGGTGGAAATCGTGCAGGTAGTGGCTGTGTCCCATTACAACTTGCAGGAGTTCGTTGACGTGGCCGTGAAATGCCTGCCCGGCAAAACATTGACCCTGAGAGACGTCCAGGAACGCTGCGAAGGCAACTTGGAATGGTCGAAGATTCCCCGCCACCTGATGGTGTTGGACGATTTCTCCAAGGCAATGACTGTGACCGGAAAGATTCAGAAGTTCAAACTGGCGGAGATGTTTCGAGAAATGGAGCAAGCGGTTAGCGTTTAACCCACGGTCATTTGCATTTTTTTGACTTACTTTTTCATCGTTTTGAAGAGTTGTTCAAACGCATCGTAAACTGCCAAATGCAGGATGTTGCCGTGGTGTTGGCCTTCAAAAATCTTGAAAAAAACAGTGTATTCATTTGCCTGAAAGCGCTTGAGCATGTCTGATAGCTCGATGGCAGAGCGCACCATTTCTTCTTCTTCATCCTTCCCGCAGTTAGATATACCGTCTTGGCTTTGGATTCCAGTTTCGGTTCCAACTTCAACAACGACCCATTATCCCACCACAGGCTTGGGCTTACGATGATGTAATTGGTAAACAATTCCGGCTTTTTTATCAGCACTTCCGTCGCCAAAAGCCCGCCCAACGACTGGCCGATGATGGTCGTCGTGTCGTTCGTCCGGTAGTTGTTTTCTATAAACGGCAACAACTCCTTTTCGAGAAATCGAATGAAGTTTGCAGAACCACCCGTCGTTGGAAAGTCAATCTTATCCTGTTCAATGGTAGTTGGAAACGTGAAATCTCGCCTCCTGTCCACGTTCGAAATGCCCACCAAAATGGATTCCGGCAATGCGTTCACCCACGGAAACGTGCCGAACTGCAACAGTCCCGCCACATGGATGAAGTCCTCGTCGGCGGAGCCATCCAGCAAGTAGATGACCGGGTAAGTCCGCAAAGAATCGGGGTGGTAGCTGCTGGGCAGGTAGATGTTCAGCGTTCTGTCTTCTTCCAGTTGCTGGGAGTGGATGGTGAAGGTTTCACCAAGGATAAAGGGGGTTTTAGCAGTGGCAGTGGGAAGTTTTACATGCTGGGACTGTGCAAGTTCTGCTATAAACAGGAGGCCAAAAACGGTGAAGACAGTAAGTTTCATACGTTGAAAAAGGTGTAGGAAAGGTGAAAACTTGGCACAAATGTAATCGTGGGAAAACCGATTTTCAAAGAAAACTAGTTCTCACTACTGCTTGGCGAACATTTAAAGTAGAAGGTTTCTCCCCACTTTATTTAGCGGCTGTTTTACCGTTTCCAAGCAGAAAACCGTTGAAACGGTTTTGTTTTCGCTCTTTTTATAGACCCATGAATACCTGCCCGCCGGTAGGCAAGAATTCGTGGATTGAAATCCCTGAACTCACGCCAATATTGTAAAGCACTAATACCCTGCCACCGCAAATGTCATATATTCCAAGAAAAACAAAATCCAAATAAAGAGGTAAAACTGTCGCATGGATGCCTGGGATTGGAGTTTAGTCTTGGCTATTGCCAACCAAAGTGCTACTAAGAATACGAGATGCGCAATGGAGAAAAGCGACTTATTTATTGACAGGTTTAGTACAAAAGGGGCAATGGCCAATCCCAAATAACCCAACGAAATAAGCCCATTTCCAATGAAGAACACCTGTTGGGCACCCCAGCGCAAGGTGAGTGTCTTGATATTAAACTGACGGTCGCCAGCCATGTCCGGTATATCCTTGAACCAGGCTATCACAATGCTATAAACAAAAATAGTGGCGGTGAGCAACCATACGATGGTGGGTATATCTTGCTGGCCATTTAAATTAAAGTGGAAATGCAGAAAAAGCAGCAAGTTCACGATGAGGCCACGCACGGCGATGATGCAGAAAGCAGCCCAAAAATAAAAGCGTTTTAACCGAAATGGAGGCAAAGAATAGGCCGTGCCCAATATCAAACTAAGCAGCACCGTGAGCAGCATATATTTGCCCAAATACAAGGCCAAGGCCAAGGAAATCAACACCGAAACAATGATAATCACATAACCTGTCCGCATAGAAAATGCACCCGAAGCAAGCGGCAAGTAAGGCTTGTTGATGCGGTCAATCTCCACGTCGGTAATTTGGTTCAGCCCAACAATGTATATATTGGCACCGAGGCAACCCAAAATCGTGAGCAGCAGCAATCCAATATCTTGGGCATGAACATCAGAAAATGACACTGCCAATATATACAGCGCAACGATGCTCAACGTGGTGCCGATGACCGTGTGCAAGCGGGAAAACAGGAAAAAATTGACGATGAATTTCATGGTTTTGTGCCTTGAATAACACCGAATTTGAGCGTGTTCATGCGGTAGCCCTTTGTCATGTACTGCATCGCCCATGCGCCCTTGATAGCAGGTATCCCAGCCCGAACCAAGCCTACAAAACTCGGCAAGCTAAACGCCGATTGTATGACGGCCTTCCAAAATGGCGCTACGGCAGCGCTCCAATCTGCGGATTGCACATTGGTGAATCCCACTTCCTGGGCAATTTCCCGGTATTTTTCGATGGAAATCATCGGTGGCAAGTGGTACAATTCGCCGATTGTATCCAATAGCTGTCGCTCTTCGGGACGCAATGCGGGTGGTTCATGACGGATGCACCAAGTGGCCAAGAGGAACTTTCCGCCCGGACTCAGCACTTCGTAAAATCGCTCCAGCATCTGCCGCTTTTCGGGAATATGCTCACCGCTTTCCATGGACCAAACCAAATCGAAAGGGCCATCGGCGGCAGTGAGCGTGAGCAAGTCTTGCTCCACGATTTCCACTTGGTCATCAAGGCCCGCTTTTTCATTGTAAATATTGGCCGCTGTGACCTGTACGGGACTCAGCGTCAAGCCTTTAACCTTGGCGCTGTACAACTTTGCCAAGTACCTAGCACTACCGCCAACGCCGCATCCTGCATCGAGAATCCTGCTGGCCTCTTGTACATTGCCCCAAAGCAAAAGCTTGTTGACAAGGTCGGTCTGCGCTTGCTGGGGGTCTTTTTTTTCCTTCCCATCATCACCGTAATGCCCGTGGTGCATGTGCTCGCCCCAAGTGTCCAGCCAAAGCTTGGTGGAAGTATCGTAAAAATGGCGTATCCGTTCGTTCAGGGTCATGGATTCAAGGTTTTTTCATGGTTGATAAATTTGGGGATAAAAGCAGCAAGGTCGCCATTTTCTCTCACAGATGCTTTGAAATGTGTGATGGTGGAAACAGGGCAAATGTCCTCGCAAACCATGCATGCAATGTCGCAGGGCCTGTTCACCGCAATGGTGTCAAAGTCGCTGATGAATCCTACCGGTTGTGGGCACACGGCCACACAGGCCCCGCAATTGATGCAGGCGTTCCAACCGATTTGAAAGATGACGGGCGATTTCATTTTTTTAAGTTGAGGGGGTTTAGAGGAGTTTAGAAGGGTTTAGGGGGGCTAAAACAAACCGCTTGCATCCGATAAACCCTCTAAACCCCTCTAAACCCTTCTAAACCTCAATAAATCATATTTTCTTATACTCCGAATACGGGCTGAAATAATCTGACATAGTACGGTAGAGCATCTCATCCCGTTGGACAATATCTTTTGTGGTGAAAATTTGCTTTTTCACCCCATACAATTGCCACATTTTATTGCCCATGTCTTCAAGCCACAAGTCTTGATATTTTTTGAGGTGCTTCTTGGTGGGGTTAATGCCAGACCTTACTATTTCACCTAAAAAATTCCCTGCAATCACCCCGCTGCTCAACGCCGTATGGATGCCACCGCCTGTGATGGGATTCACATGTCGTGCAGCGTCGCCGACGAGGATGAGGTTGTCGGCATATTGGGTCTTGAGCGGGGCGGCCAATGGTACTCCCCCACCCTGAATCTCCAGAATGCGGCAATCGCTGAAACGTTCCTTGAAAAAAGACTGCTTGATAAAATCATCGAGGTGCTGACGTGCATTCTTTGCGGTCATAGTGCGGATGATGCCGAGGCCAATTTCGGCGTAACCGTGCCCTTTGGGAAACACCCACGCATAGCCGCCTGGTGCCCAGCGGTGTCCGGTCACGATTTCCAACAACCCCGAAGTTTCCACCTTGTCCACGACGAATTGCAGGCAACTGGCCAACTCCGTGAGCTTGATTTGTGTGCGCAGTCCCGCCCATTTTCCAACTTGGGATTGCAGGCCGTCCGCTCCTACGAGCACCCGTGCCTGCACCCTGATTTCTTCATTGAAATGCCGGAGTTGCACCTCACAGTTGCCGTCCGCAAGTGGCTGGTAACCAAGGGCTTCGGTTTTAAGCATCACCTCAACGCCCGCCCTTTCCGCCATCGTCATCAGGCAGCGGTCGAAGCGGCGGCGATCCACCACATAGCCGAGTGGCTTGCGTCCTTCGCCCGCACCATACTCATCCGGCTTGAATTGCCGATAGTCCAAGATAGTGCTTTCACCCGCCCCGTTGTAAACGCCAAACCCATAAATGGGTTCAAGCACAAACTCGTCGGAAGGTACCACACCTGCTGATTCCAATCCATGACGGCTCACGGCACCACTGCATTGAATGGGCGCTCCCAGTTCCTGCCGCTTATCGCACAACAGGACGCTCAGTCCCCGTTCGGCAGCGACCCGTGCAGTAGTGGCACCGGCAGGGCCAGAGCCAATCACTACCACGTCATATTTTGGAATTGCCATGCGTAAATGTTGCGGATTTGAAGCGATGAGCGCAATGGCTCGTCAATAAAGGCGAGCTGTCTGCTCAAAGTTGGTATGATACAATAACTTGAACGGGGAAGGGGGGTGAAGGTTCAAATGGGAGAGTGAAGTGTGTCGTTAACGGTTTGGCGCTTGGCGCAGTGGCGGATTTCGGAGCACAAAACTGGCCACACACCACAAAAATTGATGCGAGGTAGAATGGTCAATTAACCACTTCACCCGCCATTGAGCCAAACGCCTGTTAGCGGTTCGTTGTTCTTTTCTCATTGTTCGATATTCATTTTTAATCAATCTTGTCACTTACTTTATTTATGATTTTCATTAAGTCAACCATACTCTCTTGACTTACTTTTGTTAATCCACGATTAGGTCTGTCAAGGTCTATGATAAGAATGAACGAGATTGTAATTACAACACACAAAATTATTGCTGGATACCTTGCGTGTGTCGCTGCTAATCCATTTCCATAACCAAGTATGCCAATGGCTAATGCTGCAAATAATAAAAGTCCGAGTAATACTATTTCAGGAACGTGATTAGATATTGCAATGTCTCGTTCAGTTTTAATGTCAATTAGTTGGTTAATGGAAGTCGCAAAAAGTCCAGCCGGAACCGAAAGTGGGTTGTTTTGAGTTGCTGTAAAAGCTTCGTCCCACATTAGTGTCTGAAGTCGTTTTGCTTCCAGGCTTTGTTCTTTTCTTTCTTTTAAAGAAACATTTGCTCTTGAAGTTATACTAAACTCAACATTCACATATTCTTTAAATAGTTCAATCATTTTAGCTCGTTGATTTTCGGGCAATAATTTTGATCTTAATACAGCTGTTCCAATAGCGTTAGATTCTTTAACAACCATTTGTTTTCTGTTGTCGAAGCGTGATAATGCCATCGCAAATGTAAATCCTAATAGAAAAGTAAATATTGTCAGGATAGCCGTCTGTATAGTTGAAATTTGAGCTTTCATTGGCTGTGCCATTTCAACTTTAGCTTTCAACCCAATCCAATAACCAATCTCTACCGAAACGATAAGCAGAACAAGTGTCACCAGTCCGATTAACCATTCAGGAATACTATATAAAAGTTCTTCGTTCATATTTTAATTGTTCATATTTTAATGTCTCTGTGTGTCGTCCTTTACAATGACCGCTAACTTATGCATATACGCAACTCCGAACATGTCCACAATTGCGTGTATTTTCGCTTTACCCCTTCATTTTCAATCGAACAATTGCGACTAAGTAAAATGCGAAACCAGTGGTTTCAAAAGTTACAAAGCTCAACCGAGTTTGCAAATTGCATATGCGGTCTTAAACAACCAACCCGCCACACATAGCTTCTGCACGTTTAGCTTGCTCATTTCTTGGTGTTTTCCCGTAGTGTATTTTTTGTTATCGCAAATTTAAGCAAGTGCTTCAAAATTCCAAGCACCTCCTTAAAATATTTACAAAATCCCAACTATTTCACCAATCCGATTACAAAACACTCCTTTTTCCCGTAATTCACCTTCCCTATTCGCAAGTTGCGTATTTCCCGAAGCAGGTTCGGCCTTTCGCACTACTTGTTCGTTCTTTCCCGAAGCACGTTCGGCCTTTCGCACTACTTGTTCGTTCTTTCCCGATGCTCGTTCGGCTTTTCGCACCACCAGTTCGTTCTTTCCCGAAGAACGTTCGGCCTTTCGCACTACTTGTTCGTCTTTTCCCGAAGCACGTTCGGCCTTTCGCACTACTTGTTCGTTCCTTCCCGAAGAACGTTCGGCCTTTCGCACTACTTGTTCGTTCGTTCGGGAAGGCAGTTTGTACTTTCTTGGCACAAGTTGTTTTAAGTCTTTCACAACTTATCGGGCAAAGTACGGCATTATTTCCATGAAAATAAGCGGTAGATTAACCTTTACCCTCCTCTATCTTTACCCCACCATTCATCAAAAAAAACAACCATGAAAAATAACCTCCTTCGCTGGCGCTCCACCTGGAACCCCGATATGTACCACGGGTGGGGCTGTGAACGCAGCTATTTCGAGGGCTGGTACTTCAAGCTGGTGGATGCAGCGGAGGAGCAGGTATTTGCCGTCATCCCTGGCATCTCGATGGGGCAGAATGGGGATTCCCATGCTTTCATCCAGGTGCTGGACGGGAAGCACTGCAAGGCCAGCTACCATCCGTTTGAAGCCCAATACTTTGTCCCTTCGGAAACGGATTTCCATTTGCAAATCGGTGCCAACTCCTTCTCCGGCAACCACATCCAACTCGACCTGCCCGAATTGCAAGGGCGCATTGATTTCCAATCGCCCACGCCTTGGCCAAAGATGCTGGGCGCTCCAGGCATCATGGGTTGGTACTCCTTCGTGCCGTTCATGCAGTGCTTTCATGGGGCGGTGAGCCTGCACCATCGGTTGTCCGGCCAGTTGCAGGTGCATGGCCAGCCCGTGGACTTCGGCGGCGGCATCGGATACATCGAGAAGGACTGGGGCACATCGTTTCCCCGCTCGTATATCTGGATGCAGGCCAACCATTTTTCGCAAGCGGAAAAGACCTGCGTGTTCGCCTCCGTGGCGCATATCCCGTGGCTGCGCAGTTACTTTATCGGCTATATCGTCGGCTTCCAGTGGGGTGATACCCTGTATCGCTTCGCTACTTATACCGGGGCCACCATGAAGGCCGCCCTTGGCGAGCAGGAGGTGCGCCTCTCTTTCCGTGACAACCGTTACCGGCTTGAAATCACGGCACTGCAAGCCCCCGGTGCCGTGCTAATTTCCCCGCTCACCGGCGAGATGAAGGGCAAGGTGAACGAGAGCATGCAGGGCACGATGCACGTCCGGTTTTATGACCGAAAAGAATTGGTATTCGACAGCACAGGGCGACATGCGGGAATTGAGGTGGCCGGGGAAGTCGGGGAGTTGCTGACGGAGGAGTGGCGGCGATAGGGTCTTGTTCAATTAAAACATATATCCTAACCTCAATTGAAAAACCGTAACGGCTGAACCGTGGCCATTTTTTGTAACACCTCGATAATTGTCAGTACCCTTGCCCTTACCACGCCGCCGACCTGATAATATGGTAATTGAAACCTGTGGAACTGGACGATAACTTAGCCCGATTTTGCCGGAAAGTCCAAAGAGCTTTCTTGTATTATCTTCCTCGAAATGTTGACCGTCTCTCCCCCCACTAAAACTTCCTGCATATCGGATGTTGGAATAAAAACCATCCAATTCAAGAAATGGCTTAACTGGGATTTTTCTTCCTTCCAAAAAGCGATACTGCAAGCCAGTTGCTGCAATAAATTCCGTCATATCACCTGTACCCACAATACAATCACCACAATATTCAGGGCGGTCATCTATTTGGTTTTTCCCAAATGCTAGACTTGAAGACCAAGTCCAATTCTTAAAATTTTGATTGAAATAAACACTTGGCAGCCATTTCTCCATCACCAATATGTTTTGGGTTTCGCTGTTGCGTTCAAAAGCAAAAAAAGAAACGCCAATTTCGTGGCTTGGAAGGTTGCTTTGCTGCGCAATACTGGAGTACCCTCCTGTAAGCAGCAGGCTTGATAGTAGGATTTTTAGTCCGGGCATGTTTAATTGGTTTGGTGAAGGCGAAACTGTAAACAGAATTGCACTTTGTTTTCAATAACAACAGTAACATTTAGCTGCCCGAAGGTTGTATCATGGCAAATTCTATTCATAAAAAGCTTCGGATTGAATGGCTGTGCCTCCCGTCAACCCTTTTAGTCGAAAAAAATCGCTGTTCCAATCCGTCTCCCTACTTTTGGCCACAAACCAGCTCTGAATGACAAACGAAACGCCAATACAGCATTGCCGAAACTGCCAATACACACTGCCGGAGGGAGCGAACTTTTGCCCGAATTGCAGCCAGCGGAATCATGATGGCCGCCTCAGCTTCCGGGAGATGGTAGCGGAGACGGTGGCCACGCTGTTCAACCTCGACAACCGTATTTTCAACACACTCAGGTCGCTGGCCATCCCCGGAAAGCTAACGTCGGACTACTTCAACGGCATACACAACCGGTATTACCACCCGGTGCGGCTGTTCCTCGTGGCGGCTGCGTTTTTCATCACCATGCTTTCCATCAAGATGGATGGTAACGGCCTTGAGGGCTTAAGTGGGGAATTGCAGAAAAAGAAAGCGCTGCACCAAAAGCACCAGATGTTCGTCGAGTTGGATTCCCTGCGATTTGCGACCGCCGCCAAGTTCCAAAACCAACAGGTCACCGCTGCGCTCGACACGTTGATGGCCAAATTGGACAGCAGCTACAACACCACGGAACACGACAGCATTGGTGTGGCCAGGAGTTTCAATTTTGCAGAAAGAAAAGATACCCTGACGATGCAGGGCGATGTGGAGCTTTCGTTTAGCGAGAAAAATTTGATGAAAATCTCCGTGGACGACATCGAAAACATGGAGGGAAACACCTTGCTAAGCACCTACCACATCGAGGGGTTTTGGAAAAGGCTGCTCGTCCGGCAGCAAGTCAGGATGCTCAAAAAAGGCGACAATTTTGGCATTTACCTCATTGGCAATACCCTCTGGATGATGCTCGTCATGATGCCCATGCTGGCGGTCGTACTCAAGCTGCTCTATGTTCGCCGACGGTTTTTCTACTACGAACACCTCATTTTCTCCTTCCATGCCCACTCGTTCATGTTCCTGTTTATTACGCTGCTGATGTTGGTGTCAAATTGGCTGGGCGATGCCTTCGGACCAGTGGTAGGGCTGTCCATCACGGCAGCAGCCTTCTACCCGATGCTTGCGATGAAGCGGTTCTACGGGCAGCGCTGGCCAATAACGATTTTCAAATTCCTCATTGTCAGCCTCTTGTATTTGGTCATCTTCATCATCACATTCACTGGCATGGCGTTGGTGAGCTTTGCGCTTTTTTGAGGGGTTGAGAGATTTAGAGATTGAGGGGTTGAGAAGGGCTGTGGGTTATGTGCTATCTCCCCTAAACTCTTAAATTCTCAATCTCTCAATCTCTCAATCTCCCAAACCCTCAATCTCTCAACCCCTCAAACGCTCTCAAAACCACCTCCGCCTGCTGCTTGTCGTGCAACTTCTTGAAACCGACAGCGGGCGAGGCGGCGGCTTCCCGTGAAACGAGTTCCAGCGAGCGTTTGCCGTTGAGTTGAAAGAGCAGGTACATCCACGAGCCCATGTTGGCAGGCTCCTCTTGCACCCAGCGCACCTTGGCGTTTTTGTATTTTTTGAAAATGGCGTCCAATTGCTTTTCTGGCAACGGATAAAGCTGTTCGAGGCGAACGATGGCCACGTCCTCCCGTTTGTCGGTGCGCTGTTTGTCGAGCAGGTCGTAGTATATTTTTCCGGTGCAGAGTAGCAAGGTTTTCACCTTGGCTGCTTTTGCGCCAGCGTCGTCAATCACTTCTTGGAAACGAGTTCCCGTGTGAAAATCCTTCAGTTCCGACACCACTTCCGGGTGGCGCAGGCCGCTTTTCGGCGTCATCAAAATCAGCGGTTTGCGGAACGGTCGCACCAATTGTCGGCGGAGCAAGTGGAACAGGTTGGCGGGCGTGGTCACGTTTGCCACCGTCACGTTGTACTTGGCGCAACCTTGCAGGAAGCGCTCCATGCGGGCACTGCTATGCTCTGGCCCCTGGCCCTCGTAGCCGTGCGGCAGGTACATGCAGAGGCCACTCATCCGCTGCCATTTGCGCTCGGCGGACATGATGAACTGGTCCACCATGGTCTGCGCCCCATTGAAGAAGTCGCCGAACTGCGCCTCCCAAATCACCAGCGCATCGGGACGGGCCAGCGTGTAGCCGTACTCGAAGCCAAGCACGGCGTACTCGCTCAGCAGCGAGTTGAAGATGCGGAACTTGCCCTGTTTTTCACTCAAACCATTCAGCCGGTTGTACTCACGACCTGTGCCAATCTCGGTCAGGACGGCGTGGCGATGGGAGAAAGTACCACGCTTCACGTCCTGACCGCTGAGTCGGACGTCGTTGCCTTCGAGCAGCAGCGAGCCGTAGGCACTGAGTTCGCCGAGCGCCCAGTCCAACTTGCCGCTTTCCCACATCGCCTTCGATGATTTCAGGATACGGTCTATCTTGTTCACAGCATTAAAATCCTTTGGATACTGGTGCAGGTGCTTCAAGATTTGGTCGAGTGCCTTGCTGTCAATGCCCGTCTCCGGCGATTGGTCGTAGTCTTCGGGAACGGTGGTTTTTTTCAGCTTTTTCCAGGCCAGTTCAGCCTTTTGGTATTGGTAAGGCAGTTTGTTTTGCTTCAAATTGTCGAGGCGGGCCTGCAAAGAGTCCCAAAATTCCTTCTCCATGTTCTCGGCCAGCTCTTTGTGCACATCGCCCCGCTCGATGAGACGCTGGCTGTAAATTTCACGGGGGTCTTTGTGTACGTTGATGAGGTCGTACAGCGTGGGTTGCGTGAACTTTGGGTCGTCGCCCTCATTGTGGCCGTGTTTGCGGTAGCAAACCATGTCAATGAACACGTCGGCGTTGTAAAGTTGGCGGTATTCCATCGCCATTTTGCAGCAAAAAATCACAGCCTCCGGGTCGTCGCCGTTCACATGAAAAACTGGCGATTGCACCGTGCTGGCAATGCTCGTGCAATAAGTCGAAGAGCGGGCGTCCTCCCAGTCGGTCGTGAAGCCGATTTGGTTGTTGATGACAAAATGCACCGTGCCACCCGTGGAGTAGCCCTCCAACAAGCTCATCTGGAGACATTCGTAGATGATGCCCTGCCCGGCCACCGCTGCATCGCCGTGGATGAGCACTGGCAGAATCCGGTCGTACTCGCTACCGTACTGCACGTCCGCTTTTGCCCTTGCGAAGCCTTCCACCACGGGGTTCACGGCTTCGAGGTGCGAGGGATTTGGCACTAATTTCAAGTAGGCTTGCTTGCCGTGCGGCGTGGTCACTTGCGAAGAAAAACCGAGGTGGTACTTCACGTCGCCGTCGCCGAAGCTCTGGTCTTCGGGCATCTCCCCCTCAAACTCCGTAAAAATCTGCTCGTAGGTTTTTCCCAAAATATTGGCCAGCACGTTCAGCCTGCCCCGGTGCGCCATGCCGAACACCACTTCCTCCACCCCAGCATCCGCTCCAGCGGTGATGATGGCGTCGAGAGCGGCGATGGTCGTCTCGCCGCCTTCCAGCGAAAAGCGTTTTTGGCCGATGAACTTTTTATGCAAAAACTGCTCGAACACCGTGGCACCGTTGAGTTTTTCGAGGATGCGCTTCTTTTCGTCGAGCGTCAGCCCCCACTGGTTTTCCGGGTGCTGTGCCTCGATGCGATTGCGCAGCCAGCGGCGTTTGTCCCTGTCCTGGATATGGTGAAACTCAAAGCCGATATTGCCACAATACACTTTTTCGAGGTGGGCAATGATTTGGCGCAGTGTCGCTTTCTCCATCCCCACTTCCTTTCCAGCCACGTAGGGCTTGTCGAGGCTTGCCTCGGTCAGACTGAAATCGGCGAGTTCGAGCGAAGGCTTGCGGTTCTTGCGGGGCTTGAGTGGGTTGGTGGTTGACTTGAGGTGGCCCCGGTTGCGATAGCCGATGATGAGCGCCAGCACCCGCAGCTCGTCGAGGTCAACGTCACCGGGTGTGGCGTGTGGCGTCCCATTGCCGCTTGCGGCAGTGCCGTTGTTCGCATTGAAGCCGTAGTCGAAGCCTTTGAAAAATAGGCGCCAGCTCTGCTCCACCGTCTCCGGGTTTGCCAAATATTGCTCGTAGAGCGAGTCAATATAGGCGGGGTGGGCATTTGCTATAAATGAGAAATCCGTCATTTTTCCTAAAGTTTGAAGTTTTTGAAAGAAACGCCCAAGCAAGGAGGAGGTTTCCAAAACGGGCGCTAATATCGGGATGTTGTGGGATAGTTGGAAGGATTGATTGAAATGGTGGTTGGGTTTGATAAAAATTTTTGGCGTGTTTTGTTCAAGTCGCTTTTGTCATTGCGCAGCAACCCGTCCACGCTTAATGCATTTTTACCGAAGGCAAACATGATGTCGCATTTTGTCTGCGACAATGACAAACGAGGCGGACACCAAGACGTGGACGGGTTGCTGCGCAATGACAAAAGCGGCGCACAGCGGAACGAGTACCGAAGCGTAGACGGGTTGCTGCGCAATGATTATGAAGGCGATGAATTACGGAAAGAGCGCTGCTTTTGAATCAACTGGCAGCAACCTGAACGACCGCCGATGCTCCGGCGTTGCCCCATGCTGTCGGATGGCCTCCCGGTGTTCCAGTGTCGGATAGCCCTTGTTGCGCTCCCAGCCGTATTGCGGGTGCTTTTTTGCCAAAAAAACCATGTGGTCGTCCCGGTAGGTTTTCGCCAAAACGGAGGCGGCTGCGATGCTGAGGAATCGCCCATCGCCCTTCACCATGCAGTGGTGCGGGATGCCGGGGTACGGCTTGAAACGGTTGCCGTCAATGAGCAGCGAGGTCGGGTGGGTTTTTAGCATCGCAACGGCTCGGTGCATCCCCCTGACAGATGCCCAGAGGATGTTGAGTTGGTCTATTTCTGGGGCTTCGAGCTTCGCCACTGCCCATGCCAGCGCCTCCCGTTCGATGATTGGGCGCAACTCAAAGCGTTGGTTTTCAGTGAGTTGTTTCGAGTCGTTGAGAAACGGGTGCGCAAAATCCTTGGGTAAGATGACGGCTGCCGCAAACACAGGGCCAGCGAGGCAGCCCCGCCCTGCCTCGTCGCAGCCAGCTTCGGTTTCGAGTTCGTTGAAGTAGGGAAGTAGCATTCTAAAAAGTTTGCAGTTCGACAGTTGGCAGTCAGGGTGCAGTCTTAGCAGTTAAAAAGTCTCTTCCCGTACAGCTTGGCACTGACTAAACAACTGTCGAACTGACTGCCCACTGCCCACTGTCGAACTGCAAACATAAAAACCAACTGCAAACTCAAACAATTTTCCCTTCTTTCACCTGTTCATTCCGTATCCCGTTCAATAAATTTTCGAGTGAAATTGTGTCCTCGCCTTGCTCCAAAGCCGTGATGCAGCAATACTGGACAATGTTCATAATGCTGGCGCCCGTTAGCTCAAATTGCCGGGACAAGTTTGTCCATTCAATCTTCGGGTCCAATTTGATGTTGCTGGGGAAAGCTTTCTCCCAAAGTGCTTGCCGCTCCTCCGGCTTTGGTATCGGGAAAAAAATCATCGCTTGGAAGCGGCGCAGGAAGGCGTCATCTATGTTGCTTTTGAAATTGGAAGCCAAAATTATCAAGCCCGGGTACGTTTCGATGCGCTGCAAGAGGTAGCTCACCTCCTGGTTGGCGTACTTGTCGTGGGCATCACGGATACCTGTTCGCTTGCCGAAGAGGGCATCAGCTTCGTCGAAGAAGAGAATCCAGTCCTTGTTTTGCGCCTTGTCGAAAAGCCGGGCAAGGTTCTTTTCGGTCTCCCCGATGTACTTTGATACCACCATCGAAAGGTCAATCTTGAAGACGTCACGATTAGTGGACTTGCCGAGCAGCGTGGCCGTCAACGTCTTGCCAGTGCCGGGCGGGCCGTGGAAGAGTACCCGATAGCCCGGTTTCATTCGACGGTCCATGCCCCAGTCTTTGAAAAAAGTGTTGGAGTGGCGCACCCAGCTTTCGATTTCCCGGATTTGGCGGAGTGTGCCGGTGGACAGCACGAGGTCGTCCCATTCCATGCCCGTTTGGATGTACTCCGCCGGGAAGTCGGTGCTGAACCGGGGCTTGCTGACCCTGCCCAGCGTCAGCATCTCCACCACCTCTGGATCGAGGACGATGCGGCCGCTCATGACCGGCTCGCCGGGCGGCACGGCTTCCAATTGGAGGATGTTTTTTTGGTAAAACCAGTGGTCGGTGCTGAAAAGCTGCTGTACTTCGAGTCGCTTTTCGAGGTCGTCGGCAGCGAGGACGAACAGGGCGGTTTCGCCGGTGGGCAGGATGTCCCGGTGGTTTTGGCCTTTTACACCGCCGAATTCGGGGAGGTCGCCGCCGTTGGGGAGGAACTCTACGATGACGCCTTGCAAAAAACCAGGCTGAATATGAGGACTAAGTCCCAATAGCATGATAACATATTCCTCAAAGCTGGGCTTAAACTGGTCAATAAAATTGGCGAAGTAGGAGTTGTCGTTAAAAAAGCCCAAGGCTGGCAGATCAACCACTTCTTTTTTATCGTCTGATTTTTCAAACCGTAAGCCGAGGCGGACTTTGATTACTTGCAATAAATAATCAAGGGCAAACTGGAGGTTTGCGGCATTGCCATTGTCTTTAACGGATGGGGAATTAGGTGAGGTAGTAATCATGTGCAATTGAGGTCAACATTTACAACAAACGGGTCAAGCGCATCGCTGGCAGCTTGTGCGCTGGCCCTCCTAGGTCCTTCCACGCCACGGTGTGTTTCGTCGGCACGGCTGGCCACCCTATCCTCCAAACTGCTCCTGCAGCCTACCATCGTTATGGGCGAGTCCACACTCCCGTTATAAGTCCTGAAGGCTGCAACATGCTGCTGTTCGTGCGGGGCGAGTACATTCGTGATGGCATCCTGTATGCGCTGCCGTTGACAGGCAGAATAACCAGCATAGTCGCTCATACTGGGTAACGTCACTGTGGTGGCAACCTGAAAAGTGGAGCGCACTGTGGCCGAATAGTCCACGCATTGGCGCCCTGTGCAGCCTTCGCACCCACTGCCCTGCCTACCGCCTTCGTTCACCAAAGCCCAGCGGTTGTTGCTGTAATCGGCGTCGGTGCGGCCACGGAGTTGCACGGGAGTGACGTTGCCGAAATTGACGGCTTTATGGGCTGGATGTTTGCCCCTGTTGGGTATTTCCATTTTATTAGTGGCAATACCTATCCCAAAAAAGGGCTGCGCAATATCAAATCTACCCTGCTTTGAAGTCGTGGCCATTTTTTTGGCTTTGCATTTAAGGCAGCTTGGCATAGGCAAATTATTGTTAAAGGTTAATACTTATCGCTCAAACAAAATGATTTGTTTGTTCTTTCCTGCTTTGGCAATTTTACCAATATGCGTGTTATAATATCCTCTTTCTTTGCCTTCCTGAATAGCCTGAACCGACATCAGGCTGTGGAAATCATTTGAATTTACAAACTTGGGAAGGTCGCTCGAAAAAGTGGTTATTCCCACATCTTTCCCTTTTTTCCTGAAGGCAGGTGCATTTCTGCGGATTTTCACTATTTCTCCCCAAACATCAGTTGGCACAGTGGTTACAACCTCTGCCAACCTTGCTCCTGATGACTCATTTAGTATTGGTTTTTGGTCAAGTGCCGTGGCAGGTAGGGGCTGGTAAAATGGTTTATACGGAGCTTCTAGCTTTTCAAATCCGTTCCCTTTGTTTTCCATCATCCCGAATTTTACCCCAATCTCTCGTGGAAATGCTTCTTGCCCTTTTATGTCATGATAGTTTACCTGCACTTCGTAAAATACGACCTTTCCAGCTTCAACCGCCTCTTTTGCCTTGCTCTCCACCTCCTTTTCCATTTGGGCATTAATCTCTTTCGTGCCTGGCGTAAGGTTCCATTTTTTGCCTGGTCCATGAAGGTTATGGTTCAACAAATGCAGTTTAACCCATCTGTTTTTTTCTGCGTCCGGCATCGCCTGGACTACGCTCCAGCCTTCTGGGTTTTCCCTTGGCACACTTCCCTTCGTATTGCCGGGCAGTTTTGAAAGTGGCCCTGCTTTTACACTAAATGCCCTGCTTCCCAGCATTGTATAACTGACGTTGGAAGGCGGCAATTCACTATCTTCCATGTTTGCCAGCTTTAACTGGTCTGTAATTGCTTTCAGCCTTCTCTCAATTTCTTTTTTAAACTGTTTAGTACTCCTATTTGGGTCTGCTTTCTGAGCTTTTTCCTCATCTCTGATGTATTTGCTTAACTCATTCTTTAGCCTCAATGCCTCATTCAATGCGGCCTTGCTCTGTGTATTGGTTTCAGTCGAAAGCCTTTCTTTGATTTTTTGCTCCAGCCCCATTGGATTGCTGGCAATTATTAATTCGGAGCTATCATTCTTCCCTTTGAAATAAATATTATGCGATGCCCCCGTTTTGGTCTTAAATCCTTGCCTGATTTTCCACCACTCAAATATTTTGCGAATGGTTTCCTTCCCTTTCTCCTTCATCTTCTTCACCCCCTTTTTCACCGCCTTCGCCCCCTTCGCAATCGCCTGTTGTATCTTCTTCACTGCTGGTCTTGCCTTTTTCAGTATCCAGTCAATCGCACCATGCACCGGTTTTTGCAGCTTTTTGATGCCCCGCTGCAGCTTGTCCCCAAAATTGCCCAATCCCACCAACTTCGCCAGGAAATCAATGGCGATGACCACGCCGTTGGACAGCGCTTTCACTACCTTTTGCTTGATGGCAGACACATTGCCCTGCACGGCAAGGCCAATGGCGTCGAGGAAAGAGTTCACGATTTCTACGATGCGGTCAATATTGTCCACCAGCCAGCGCAGGGCCTTGTAGGCCGCTTGTATGAGCTTGATGAAGCCGAGGCCGGGTATGAACAAGCTCGCCACCCATAACAGGAACTTCTTGATAATGGCCTGGAATATCTCTGTCTTCAGGCCGCCGAATATTTCGTCCAGCTTGCTGCCTATCTCGTTTTTCACCCAAACCCAAAGTGCGCCAATGCCCTGTGTGAGGAGAATCTTAACGGGTTCCATCACCTTTGCCGCCACGGAGTCAGCCTTGGCCAACATCTCCATGAAAGCATCCACTGGGATTTTCAACACTGCCTTGATGCGTGCGAGAATGAAATCTTTTGTGATACCAAGTATCTGTGCGGCAAGGCTGAACATGCCCTCCACGTCCATGGTCTTGGGAATTTCTATCTTGTTGGCACTGCTCGCCCCCGTTAGCCACATCCAGAAGCCCTGCTCCAAGTAGGTGTCTATGTTGTCGCTGAACTCGTCCATGCCGCCCTTGATGCCGTCCACCAAGTTGTTGAAAAACCGTTTTGGCGAAGCCAAAATATCGCCTATGTACTGCCCTATCCGGCTGACGATGGAACTGAGCAACTCGCCCAATTTTTTGATGGCCGTAGCCACCTCGCCAATGAAACTGAGGGCGTCGGCTATCCAGGATGCGCTCAGTTCCTCGTTGATTTTGTCGAACTCCTCCTGTAGCTTGTTCACGCTCTCCACGTACTGGTCAGAGAGGGTTTCGATAAGTTCGTCCTGACTTTCTGCCACAGAGGTCTCCAATTCCGAGAACTTTTCGGTAGCCTCGGCAAACATTTCCTCGGCATACTTTAGCTCATCGGTAGTTAGGGTCTTTTTGAAATCCATTAACTGGGTTCGGCCCAGCTTAATCCTGTCGAGCGCCTTGTTTATTTCTGTTTCGACAATGGTGGCAATCCTATCCAAAACCAAGTCCAAAGTGTCAAGGAAACTTTGTTTTTCTTCCTTGAAAATATGCGCCACGCCATCCGAGAGGCCCGCCCATTCTGCGATTTTATCGTCGAAAGTAAACCAACCGTAATGGTCGTCGAGCCTCGACCTGACCCGGCGCTTGAAGGTCTCGTTGGCTATTTCCACTGCCGCCGAGAAAACAGTTTCCACGGTTGTACTCAAATCGTTGAGGATGCCAGTAACGGCGGTTTCGGTATCGCCATATATCTTGTCAATCTTCTCCTTGATTTCCCGCTGTCGCTTCTCAGTTTCCGTTTCCTTTTTCTGCTGCCCACCAAATACATCGCCAGTCTTTTTGGTCTTTGCATTGGCCATGTTCTTCAGCTCCTTCCCCGTCGTTTTGTCGGCCTGCTTCTTGGACTGTTCTATTTGCTGCTCCTCCATCTGCCGATACTGGCCAGGAGCGGCGGCGATTTCCCGCTGGGCGTCTCGCTTGGCCGTCAGTGGCTTTGGTTCTTCGGTTTCCTCCCACTCTTCCATCTGGCTTTCCGACAGGCCCTCCTGCGCCATCTGGTCGTCGAGGCCCTTGCTCTTGTGTTCCAGCGATATTTCCTCGTCCGTCTTGGGCTTTGGGGCTGCAAGGCCAGTGGGCACTTTGGTTGGCTTGTCGGCGGGCTTGGCACTTGGCACGGCCACGTTGTCAGGCTTGAGGTCTTGGCCGGCTGGCAGGGACTGCTCCACCGTTTGCTCCAGTGGCCCCGATACTTTTACTTTTTCTTCCCCGATGGTGCCCTTGAAATCTTCTTTCGCTTCCTCCAATTTGCCACTATCCGCAAACTCCTTGGCCTGGTCCTCATTCTCCGGCATCTTCGATTCTATCTTCTCTTTTAGCTTTCTTTTAAATTCTTGCCTGTCGAAAGGCTTTGGCTTCGCCGCAATTTCAAGGTTTGCCGCTTGCTGTTCCTGTCCCGATTGCAGGTTTTGCTCGGCGGTAGGCAAGGCGGCAGAAGCGACCATCTCGGCCCTTTTTTGCGCAGCAGGCTCGTGGCTGCGCTGCTTTTTGGCGTCCCTTGCTATCTGTTTTTTTGCTTTCGCAAAATCGGGGTCATTGGCGGGGCATTTGGGTGCTTGCTCCGGCACGGCTTCAGGCTGGGGTTCAGGCGCTTTGCCTTCAGCAGCAACGGCTGGTTTCGGCGATTCCTTGGCAGGAGGCTTGCATTTGGGCAAGGCGGGCGCTGGTTTTGCGACTGGTTTTGCAGCAGGTTTATCGCCCTCCGCTTGGGCCTTGGGCATCGTTTGCAGAGCTTCCTCGGCCTGTAGTTCGTTGATCACTTCGGCTTCGGCCTTGGCCTGTTCCATCATGGCCTGCATGGCCTTGCCCTCGTCTGGGACAATCGGAATCTCCTGCTCCATCCTCGTCTGGGCAGGCCGGAGCAACGCTCCGTTGGCCTTGGCCTGTTGGAGCGTATGCGCCAGCTCATGCGCAAGGAGCAGCTTGCCGTCCCTCGTGTTCGGGTTGTATTTGTGCTGGTTGAAAAACACGTCCCAACCATGTGTGAACGCCTGTGCATGGAGCATCTGGCTCATATCAGCCGCCGCTTGGTCGGTATGGATTCGCACCTCGCCCATGTCCACACCGAACCCGGATTCCATCTCCTGCTGCACGGGGCCAGACAATCGGCTGCCCAGCCCTTTTGCATCCTGCAATGCCCACTCCACCATGCCCAAGTCCGGTCTGCGAGGCCCGCTTGCCGATTTGGCCTGCACGGGTTCTTCCTCCTCCTTTTCCATGCGTTGGATGCGCTTGGCCTGCACGGGTTCTTCTTGTTCTTCCTCCTTTCTTTGGATTCGCTTCGTTTGCACGGGTTCTTCTTGTTCTTCCTCCTTTCTTTGGATTCGCTTCGTTTGAACGGGTTCTTCTTCCTCTTCTTTTCGCTGAATGCGCTTGGCTTGAACGGGTTCTTCCTCCTCCTCTTTTCGCTGTACCGGCTCCACCTCCATTTCTTTTCTTTGGATAAAAGGCGTGATGCCATCCGCCAAGGGCTTTTTTTGCAGCTTGTCTTTTTCATCACACCCGGCGCATTTGCTTTGGATATTGGGCATGGCCGCCCGCTGAACGGCTTTTTCAGCCATCATGTCTGCCTCTTGTTCGTACTTGTCGCCCTCCTTCCCCACCGTCAGCTTTGCCTGTACCGCTGGGGCAAAAAAATCCCCTCCATCCGCCTTGCCGAAGAACGGTTGGCTGGAATGGCTCGACCGGGAAGCGGTCGTTGTTGACGATTTTTCTGCGGCGATTTTCATTCGTTGATTGCTGAATTGCTTGATTGATTGCTTCACTGCCCTTCCAGACCGAGGTTGGGAAACTGCCAACTGCCGAACTGCCAACTGCCAACTGACCTCACGCCCACTCCACGTTCAGCATTTCCTTCATCCAAGGCAACCGGATGACGGAAATGCCCCAAGGCAAACTATCCAGCAGCACATCCCAGGTTTTCTGCTCCACTCGCAAGCGCCACTCGCCATCGGCTTGTAAGGTCAGTTTGCCTTCCCGGCACAGGAACGAGCCTTGCAAGTTTTCCGTCGAGGTATTTTTTAGGACAACCCAATGATTTATTACCGCTTCGAGCAGGTTTTGGGCCTCCGTTTTTTCCTTCTTCGTCAAACGTATCCGCCCTGGGACCGGCTCATCGAGCGGCAACCCACAGAGCAATTTGTTCAGCGGCAGCAGGTGTTCCGGTGCAACCGTTCTGTTCGTCGCCAAATATAGCAGCAACAGCGCCGCCCGGTGCGGTTGGGTAAGCTCCCCTGCCTTAGCCATGCCCAACGCTTCAAAAAACGTTGGCAAAAAAGGGTGCAGCAGCACCAAGCCCGCATTTTCAAGGTACAAGCCTTCAAGCTGGTCAATGCTCACTTTTTTCGCCTCGCCCATCTGCGTTTCTTCCTGACGGGTAGGCAACGCTTCCAATATCTTTTTCAAAAAAATGCCCTCGTCTGTTTTGGCAGCCTGCTGAAACACCTTGTTTTTTCTGGGGCTTTCTTCCAAAAACCGCTGGATGACGGTTGGCAACAATTGCACCCCGGCAGTTGGTTTTTCAAAAAATGCAGCCCAAAAAATTGCCGTTAGCCGTTCCGGGTTTGCTGCCGTTTGGGTAACCACCCACTCAATCTGCCGCAGGTTTTCAGCGACCTCCGCCTGCCGCTCTGGGAAAAAATGTTGCGCCAGCACCGCCAAGGTTTTTGGAGAAAATTGCCAGCCCAACCGCCGCCCAACCTCCGCCCGGTTCAATAAATCAAGGAACTTTTCCCGCCACGCCGACCTCATTTCTTCTTTTTTCAAAACGGACAACACTGCCTTTTCCAAACTACGCCGCAGCACCTCGGTCGCCTGCCAGGGGAGCCGCCCTGTTTCCAAAAAATAAAAAAACTGCTCCATGACCGACTGCTCTGTCCCTGAAACCTGGGGACTGCCAGGAGTCGAAGCACCCGGCTGGGCATCTAGCGGGTTAGCGCCTGGAGTGCCCGTTTGTGCGTTCCCAGACGAGACACCTGCTGCACTGCCAGATGCGCCGGAGGGCATCGCTTCCCCGATTTTTCGGATGATTTCTGTCGCCAAACGCTCCTCCCACGCCCCCTCGCTCGGGGCGAAGCTGACCTCGATTTCCACGCTGTCCAACTTCATCAATTCGCCCGAAGGCGTCACCCGGTCGAACAAACGCTCCAGTTGCAAGGGCAAAACCTCCCTCGCAAAACGGCTGAGCCGTTCCTGCCATTGCCAAGCCTCGGCTTCGGAGGTAGACAATTCCACTTCGAGGGTCTGCCGCCGGATGATATGTTGCTGTTTTGCCTGCAAGTTTCAGTGGTTGGTCGTTGAATTACTTTTTGCCGCCTTTTTTGGGCTTGGTAGGTTTGGCTTTTTTAGGTTGCGCTACGGTACGGCCGCGTCCTCCGCCAGCAGTTCTACCTGGTGGGCGAACGCCGCCCCCGATAACGATGACCGGTGGAATGGTCGGGCCGCCTCCGGTGATGATGGGCGGGACGGTCGTGCCGCCTGTCGTCGGATTCGTCGTTCCACCCGTTGGGTTCACACCGCCGCCAAGGTTGAAAAAATCTTCAAAATAGTCCCATTTGCCATCTTTGTCCACGACGATGAGGCGGGCCTTGCCGCTGTTTTCAGGAATCAATTCCGGCTTGATTTCATCAACCTCACTTGCGAATGGGGCTTTGCTCCATTCCACAAGCCAGTTGAACCTCGAACCGGCCAGGTTCACCTTTGGCTCTGTGATGGCGGTGAGCCGCCTGTTCTGGCGCTGGAACTTGGTAATCTTCACCCGTCCAGTTTCCTTTACCGTCCTTGGAAGTGCGCATTTGTCAATCTGGTCGCAACCAAATTTGGCAACTTTGAAATTCGCACCCGCAGGTTGTTGCTGCTGCACAATCACGCCATTTTCATCGTAAATCCACCTTGCTTGCACATTGGTTTGACCCGGGCTTTGAATGGCTCCGAACAGCACATCAAAGGTAAATGTGTGGCAGACGAAATGCTCTATTGCCAGTGTGCCACCGTGATTTGCATCGTTGTTGTCCATTGTGAACACATCGTCACCCAGCTTCGCACTTACCAGTTGTTGTATGCGGTCAAATAGTTTTTTGAACACGCCATTGTAGTTGGTATTGGTCAGCACGGTGCCATTTGGAAGCACCTCGTTAAAAATGCCCCGTAACTCTTCCTTGAAAATCACCTTTCCAGTTTGGGTATCGGTGATGGTCAAATTGGCCACTTCCGTAAACCGATATATCATTTCACCCTGTGGTTTGCTCAACCACATCGGGTAGCGGCAACGCTCCGCCATGCCATCGCAGGGCAGGTTGCATGGTTTTGCGCCAACCTGCACCACCACGGCGGCTTGTGCGCTTTGCCCGGCGCTGTCCGTGACCTGGTACTGGAAAGTCACCGGTTTGCCCGAAACGGTGGGGCTTGGCGTGAAGGTGATGGTACCATCGGCGTTCGCCGTTGCCGTACCCTCCACGGATTGCGTCGGGATACTTACCTTCAAGTTGGTGCCAGTGTCATTGGCAAGTACGTTGATGGTCACCGGCGTATTGAATGCCGTAGCGGCGGCATTTGCGTTGGCAACCGGTGGCTGTGGAAGGCATTTTGGGTCTTCCGATTGGAAACTCTGCGGCGGGCAGCCCGAACTGTCCTTCACCTCGATGGTCAGGTTTTGGCCGCCAGGGAACGGGCCTGCCAGCAGTTGATGGGCCCCATTCACGACTTCCACATTGAGCGGGGGCTTGCCGTTCACGAAAAATGGCGCTTTGCCATTTGCAACGAAAATGCGGAGATTGTAGGTGTCTCCCGTCTCGCTGCAGATGATTTCGCCGGGATCGAGCTGCATCCGAGGCGTGATTTCTACCGCCACCGGCAGCGACTCGCCGCCTTGCGAATCCCGGAGCACCAGGATGTGTTTACCAACGGCCAAATCGAGCGGCTGCGCTGGATCAAGTGGGCTGAACGGCGCATCGGCTGCCTCCCCGATTTTCAGCTCGAACGGCCTTTCGCCAGATATTACGTTGATGCTCACAGGAGCTGTACCCGCATCGTTTGGGCAACCCGGCGTGGCGGTAAACGAAGGCCGGGGCGGCGGCAGGATGAACTGCACTGGCGGACAATCGGAACAACATCGGTAGGGCAGGAAAAAATCGGCGATGACGACGCCCTCGGGTATCTGGATTTCAGGTGGCCGGGTGGTTACCACCTCTGGGTTTACCTCGAAAACGCCTGCATCCAATAAGCCGCCGAAGTCGAACTGAAGCCCGGCGTTCGTGAAGGCACTGCTGAGGATTTGTGCCTGAACGTTGCTCAGTCTTTTTCGCTCAAAAGTTGTGGCCGGCGTTGCGGTAAAATCTTTGGCGGCGGAATTGTCTGTCACGTCACTTCGAAGAAGTCCCCCAATTACATTGGGATTGTTTGGAAGGACGGCATCACCAACAAATATGCCGGGACCGGACGTTCCGGGCGTGACGGGGGTAGGCGTGTTGGGCGTTTCCCTGAAAATCAGGATGAACGTGCCACCAGTCGGCACACCCGCCTTGTGCTGGATGTCGGGGTGCTTTTTGACGTAATTGCTGAAAAAGATAGCTTCCACTGCCGCTTTTTTCCGACGCTGGATTTCAGCCGAAAGTTCGTCAAGACGCTCGTCAAGGCAGTTGTCGAGCAGGTTTTTCAGTTCTGCCACCGCCTTGTCTTTTTCGGATGGGGGGATGAACACAAAGTCGTCGGGCAGCAATATCAGGTCGTTCAGGTACTCGCTGGCGGCGAACCGAAGCCCGTCGTACCTAGCCTTCACCAAAGTAAAATCAAGCTCCGCTGAATCATCGGGGATGGCATCCGATAGTTCGGCAATCGCACCGATGAGTTTGACGGGACTCTCCACAACCAGGGAATAATCCTGTTTGCTCAAATTTTTTACACTGTCGTTGTCGCGCAAAGCTTCGTTGGTGGCAGCCAGCAAATCGGTGGCTTTTACGCCGCCGGGCTTGGCTTCCAAGTTGGGCTTCAGCACTTCGCCGATGGAACCAGACGTGGTGAAGACCGCATCGTTGACGTCAAAAAAAGTGAAGCCGCTCGTATGGGTTTTGAGGGAACCGGCTACTGGGCCGCGAGAGAAAGTCCCAGCATCTCTTTCCAATCTAAGGTCGCCAGGAGCCGTAACGGCTTTTGATATTGTCCCAGTGGCTGCTTTGGCAGCCGATGTTCTCAATGCTGCGACCCTTGTGAACTTGTTGGTGGCCAGGTCGAAGCTGGAGAAAAAGCCTACTTTTTTTTCAAACAAGCACTTCGCCTCGTTCATCCAAGACCTGTAAATCACGTCAAGGTCATTGTCCAAGCAGTGCGCTGGCTGAGGGTCTTTGCTTACCGCGAAGTTGTCGGCGTTGAGCGCAATCACGTCGAAGGGCAGTCGAAAGCGCCTTATCTTGTCCAATAAATCCTTCACCACATCTCGCCAAGCCAACCCAACCCCTCCTTCGATGCGGAAAAAATTATTCGGCTCCAGGTCATAGCGCAGCGCTTGCCTTACAAACTCCGGCGAGGGGTATTTGTCGGCGTGGTAGCTCAGGTTGTGCGCCGCCTTCCCGACCTTTGTTTTTTTATAACTCCACTGCTCGAAGAGGGCGGGAGAACCATCGTTTACCTTAAAATAAAAAGGGATCGCCTTCTGCGACAGCCGAAATGGCCCGTAACGGCTGGGCGTGATCCGTACCAGTTGCAGCGAGCTGGCACGCTGCGGAAAGCTTGGCAGTTCGAAATTCCGAACCATGCCAACGAGCCGCCGGAACAACTGTCGAACCTCCGCCGCCAATGCCGCCTGTTGCAACTGCACTTGGGAGGGCTGGAAATAATGCCGATAGACTTTTTTCCCAGCAATGCCACTGCCAGACAGCTCGCCCAGCATCAAGTGGCGGGGGAACAAATCGGAAGCTGGGCAACACAACGCCATCAACTCCAACCCCTTTCCCCGGAACTCGTCGTAGGCCGCTATCAGGTCGCCAATGAAGTCGTAGTAGTATTGGGAAAAGATGATTTGGTTGGTAAAAAACCCAGTGTCGTACCTAGTTTGGATATCCGCCAAGTGGTCGGCGAAGGGGTCGGTCGGTTCCTCAGAAACCACCAGCGGCAGAAATGCTTTGTATGCCTTGGACAAGGCGCTCCCGACTGACTGAAATAGGGTGACATCGCCATTTGCCTGGGGTTCGAACAGGATACTGCGGTAGGCAAGGAAGATTTCCATGGCCGTGTCCACCCCCGAAAATTCCACGTCGAAGCGACGCAGCCGGAGGTCGGGCAGTGCGAGCCGGGCGTTCAGTTCGCCGCCGGGGTGGGCGGCGTTATTGCCAACAGCAGCAATGATTTTATCGAGGTCGTTTCTGAAAATCAGCAACTTGCGCAGCGTGACCGTCACCTCTTGCCCCTTGTCGTCACAGGAGTTGGGACTACAGGTCTTTAGGTTCTCCCGGTTGCATTCGACAAACAGCAACAGCACTTTGTCCTGCAAAAATTTCGGGTTCAAGGGCTTCGCTTCTGGTTCACCGTCAGGGAAAAGTTCCCACAAATCCACCTGTTTGCCACCTGGAAGCATGTTGAAAACTGGGTAGGCCACGTCGGCAGGAGCCTTGTAAACCTTCCAACCTTCCAGCTTCACCGAATCGGGCGTGGTGGTGGTCGGGTCGTCAGGGATGACCGCCAAGTAGCCCTCCGACGTGACGCCGCAGCCCTTGGTGACGGTGATGGAGGAGGAATCAGCAGCCACACTGAATTTCAGCCCACACACGATGCCTATGCCGACGAGGTTGGTGCGGGTGAGCCTGTTCTGTTCGTCAAGGAATTCAAACAGGTCGTTCAAGTGGCGGTTGGTCAACACTTGGTTGGATTCAAAGACCGGGTAAGTTCTTTCCTTCGGTATCATGGCTACTGATTTTAAATGATTTGGATTCCATTCGGGAATGCCAGATTAAGATTGCCAACGAGACTGGATTGAAACACAGATTGAACTGATTGAACAGGATTTCACGGATTAACTCCTTGAAAATCAGTTCAATCTGTGTTCCTATCCTCCTCATCAACTGCCCCCCAACGCTGTGCTGCCCAGCCGCACTGGGTTCACGTCGCTACCGTCGTCGCAATCGTGAAGGGTGGCTGCGGGATAAACGCTGTTCACCTTGCCGAGCAGGTCGAGCAGCAACCACAGTTTTTTCGTCACACTGAAAAAGTCAGTGTACAGTTCCACCAGCATATCCTTCAAGTATTCCTCGTTTTCGGCGCTCAATTTCAGTCCTTGGCATTCGATGCCTTTGGGAAATGCAGTGGCGAAAACCTCCTCCAAAATTGCTTTGCTTGATTTTTT
This sequence comes from uncultured Saprospiraceae bacterium, assembly GCA_964508135.1. Lineage (GTDB taxonomy): Bacteria > Bacteroidota > Bacteroidia > Chitinophagales > Saprospiraceae > UBA6168. Next base: position 84,796 of record CAZDSU010000007.1, on the reverse strand, counting down.
AGCAATCGAATCAGGGCTTTCAAAAAACAGCTTTTGCCGCTCAAAAAATGCATTGCCAAACTTCGCCAACACCTCGCATGCGCAGTGGGTGATGTCAAGTTTTCCCTTCTTCCGAAGTTCCAGTTGCGGGGCTGCGTTGGCGGCTTGCAGCGCTAAAAAATGAGCCAACGCCGCCGCTATTTGCCGTTGGATGCCCCGCTCGCACCAGTCGAAACTTTGGTTTGCTCCGAGCCACGCCATCCAGGCTTTCACCAATTTGTCGTACTGCAACCCGTTCAGCGTGATGCCAGTGTAATGGGCAACCATGAACGGCAGGATGTTGTCGAAAAGCGGGGCGAGCTGCACCTCGCACCCAACCGCCACCAAATCCGCAGGCTTGATGGCATCCGAAAACAGCGTTGTCAAGGCGGATTTCAACGCCTCTGGCAGGTGGTGGTCGGTTAGGCGTGGAGCAATCCAGGCTTGGAACGGTTCATCGAATTTCTTGAAAACCGTCTCAGAGCAAGCGCAGGCTTGTTCCAAACTGGGGCGCTTGCCGTCGGTGGTGACGCCTTTTTGGCAAAGCAATTCTGCCAACGTAACCACGGCCGGGTCGCAAGGGTCGAACTCGTAGCCCCGGTTTCCCACCCAGCAGATTTTTACCAAAATATGGGCGGGGGTTTCCAGCCGGATGGTTTGGTCGGCGAAGCGGCGCATGTCCAAATTTGTGTCGAACGGCTCCTGCCAGCCGGGCATCACGCAGGTCATCTGGAACGAGTAGGGGTCTTCCTCGCCGCAGCTCTTGCAGTTTTTGTCGAGGCAAACAGACATCAGCGCATCGCCGGGGAATTTGGGTCGGAGGATGAGGTGCTCGATGAGCAGGATTTTTTCCTCCGTTGCCAGGTCGAAGCCGAGCAACCGTGCAAGGCGGCGGCGCAAGCCGGGGAAGTTTGTGGCATCGGGAGTGCGGCGATAGTTGAGCGCTTTCGCCCGTTCCCGGCTCAGTACGGGGTAGTCTTGCAGAAAGGCGATTTTATCGCTGATGAGCTTGTCGAGCGAGAGCGCCTTGTCGTCCTTCCAGGAATAGAGCGCCAGTGCATAGTCGCCGAATGATTCCGCGAAGCGCCCCAGTAGGTGGTCGAGGAAGCGGTTGCGGCGGTCGAGGAACTCCGGTTGGGATTCCGCCAGCCGGTCCAAGGGCGTGAATCCGTCGCCGCCGGGCGTTACGAGCGCCACGTCCATCAATTCCGTGACGCCTTTGATGAGGCTTTCCTGTCGCAGGTTTCTTACAAAATAGGTACGGTTGACGGTCGCATCCAGCGAAAAAAGCTTCCCGGCGTTCGCCAACTGCGCCAAATAATTCGCCAGCAATTGCTCGAAAAACAAGAGGTACGCCTTGAGTTGCTTCGCCTGCGAGCGCCGCAGCGGCGTCGCCCGTTCGGGCAATCCATCGAAGCCGATGCCGTAGGCGAGCGGTAGGGAATACTGCACCGGGAAGTAGTCTTCCGGCGAGCGGTACCTGCCCCTTGGCACTGGCAAATCCATCTCCGCTGCTGCGATTTTCGGTCGTTCCGCACCACCCCGCAAGACGATAAGCGTGTCCTGCACCTCGTCCATACGGGCAAGGAAGGGCAGGTCGTTTTTGAAAAAAAGAAACTTCGAGAGTGCAGGGTAAAGCCTCGGCTGGCAACGGTCGCTGACGGCGAGCGTCCAGCGGGCGCTGATTTGCTGCTTGTTCACGCCGCCATCGGCGACGCCCTTGACCGGGTTGCCCTCGGCGTCGTAGCGGGTGAGCAGCAGGTTTTTCACGGCGACGACGCCTTCGATGTCCATCAGGCGGTTGACGATGTCGGAGGTGCGAAGCAGGGTTTTTAACCCGGCGGCTTCCAGTTCGGGGTCTTTCAGGAAGCCGTGTTCGAGGCGTGGGCCCTCGAAAATCTCCTCCGTTGGAGCGCCGCTTTCCATCATTTCCCGGAGTGAATAAAAGGGAACGGCCGGGTTGAAATAGTCTTCGATTTCAAATAAAACACTGGCCAGCACCCGCTCGATGTCAGTGCCAGGGGTCAGTTCCACATCGGCGCACACGGCGAAGTCTTCGGTGCAAACCCGGTCGGTGCAGCAAAAATCCTCGCAGAGGTTGCGGTGGGCGGAGAGGGCATTTTTCGCTGCTTCCACCTTCAGCACCACGGTTTCTTCTTTCCTAAAAAACTGTTTGGCAATCGTGCCGTCGTGGGCGAAGTCTTTCAGGTGGTATTCTAGGAGGGGCCTCGACACTGCGTGGCGCACCTCGTCGTTGCCGTGAAAACGCAGTGCCACGTTTTCAAAGATGACCGGCGAAACAGGTGCTCCGCCGCTGAAATACACTTCCATTGTGGTGAAAAAGACCTCGTTCCACTTGCGTTGCAATTCGTCCTCGGTGACAAAGTTCGAGTCGGTTTTGCTGCGGGAGAATTTGCCCAACACAATGTTGCTGATTTGCCGCCAATCAAAATTGGGAACCAGCACGTTGGCGGCGTCCCGATGGTAAAACTTGCCGTTGGTCACGTTGTTCCAGCGGGGAAAACGGGCTTCAATGGTCATCTTCTCCAACTCGTCCGGCTTGCCTGGTCGAATGATTTTTTGGTTAAAACTGAGGAAGACCTTGCGGTCGTTCAGGTCGCCGAGTTCGGGGTCTTGTTCCAGTTCGAGCAAGGTATCGTAAGTGCCGAGGGGGATGACTGGCAGGTGTTTTTTGGGAGCGGCGGGCGGTTCAAAAGTCAGGCGGCTCGCTTCGCAGTCGGCGTAGATTTCCGTTTCGCAGGGGCAGTCCTTGCACACGAGCCAAGCGTTGCGTATGCCTTCGAGGTCAATCAGGATTTTTCGAAAATCGTTGATGGTCCAAGGGTTACAGGTCAGCACTTCCCTTGCCGTGAAGAAGGGCTGCCCCCCAGCAGGTGTGGCCAAGGGCGGCTCGGCCAGGATGTCCTTGATGTCCCACCCCGTCCGGTAGCCAAGGTCGGTGATGGCGTAGCAGAGGGCTTCGAGCAAGGTGATGCCGGGGTCGTGGGCGTTGTAATCCGTCCACAACCGACTGCCCATCTGCTCGATGAACTCGATGCCCTTGCGCCGCAGGAAGTAGTAATCTTCGCTTGGCAGCAGCGCCGGATTTTTTTCGATGACGGTTGGCTGGTTGATTGTTTGATTGTTTGATTGTTGAGATTGTTTGATTGTTGAGATTGTTTGATTGTTGCGGCACGTCGTTCAACAATCAAGCAATTCAACAATTTAGCAATCAACAGTTATATCTCTCACCCGCCAAGTCGGTTTCCGTTGCCGGAATGGCTTTGACGGTATGCGCTTCCGCAGACGCCGAGACGAGGATGGAGATGGCGGTGGAGGCTTCGATTTCCTCCAGGTCAATTTTGCTCCAGTCCTTGCCGCTGGTGTCGGTTATCAAGTGAAACATTTGAAAATCGGTCAAATAGTCCACGTAGGGGCGCTCCTCGACGAAGTTGATGAGGGAGGATTTGAACATCCGCCCGCCAAAACTGATTGCTCTCCCTTCTTCGAACGCCCAGGGCGAAAGGAAGCGTGTGATTTCCGTTTTGAGCAATTTCAAGTGGAACGCTTCGTCGGTGCCGGGGTGAAACTTTACGCAAAACTCCACCCTCACCGGCTCGAAAACGGGGTTGTGGACGTGTAAATTCACGTGGCAGGAGAGGTGTTTTTTCAGGAAATCGGCAACGGCTTCCAGGTCGCCAAGACTGACATAGGGGCGCAAGGGGTCAATGGCGTTGTGGTTGCGCAGGTTGGGGATGGCGATGAGGGTGACGTGCCCCGGCGCCAGTTCGTTGTACTTGCCGAAGCCTGTTTCGGTCGGGGTGAACAGCGTGTGGTTCAGGCATTTAACTTTATAAATATGCGGGAAGGCTTCCAGCACAAGGCGCTCGTAATCCCAAACCGTCACTGCCCGGTTCTTGTGGCGCAGCCGCTCGCTGATCCGAGTGTAAAAATGTGCTGGCTGCTCGGCGGGGCGGCCACCGAAAGTGGGGAATGGATGTTCCACTTTTTTTACCTCCGCCTTCGGTTCGAGCAGTTTGGCGATCGTGCCGGCGGGCAGTTGCGACTGGAGGAAATCGGGGGCGTTGGCGTTGTCCGAAAAAACCGCCCTTGTCGCCTGCGCCGCTACCCGGACGATTTTGCAGACGGCGTCGCTCGTGGTGGGGATGGGCACGCCGTTTTCGTCTTCTTGCTTCGCAATGCTTGCCCGGAGCCAGTGCATCCCAGCGGGCAGCAGAGTGTTGTCGCTGTTCGCTCCCCTCGGCACAGTCAGGGTAATGATGCCGGAGCGGATGAGCTGCCCGGTGCGGTCGTTGACCTCGTCTTTTTTGAGGGCAACCCACTTGTTTTTGCTCAAATAGCTCCACTGGACGTGGTCGGCGGGTTTCAGGGTTTTGGGGTTGGCGCTGCCTTCGGCCAACTGGAAGAGCAGGGCGAGGTTTTGCGGCGGCTGGAGGTCGGCCACGCCGATGTAAAATTCGGCCTCGCTCTGCGGTGGCACCCCCGTGCTGGTTGGTTGGATGGCACCGCCCGGTAGGCAAAGCTCTGGGTCGTTTCCAGTAGGAGCACCGATGAAACGGGGTAGCAGCGTGGTCAACTGTTTTTTCTCGTCTAGGGCAGCGTGAGCCTCAACATGGCCAAAAGGATATAGGTGAAAAAACTGGCCCTTGCGGTTGGCAAAGTCGGCGTTGATGCCAAGGTCAATGTCCTGCTCGGCCCAATAGTTAAGGGTTATTTCCTCAATAACGGGGGTATAAGGGGCAAAATCGGGTTGATTTGTTTTATTTACAACAAAATAAACCGTGTCCTCAAGGTGCTTTTTATGCCCGAAATCCTTGTTTAGGCGCAAGCGGAAAAAGCTGTTTTTGCTGTTTACTGAAAAGTATTGCTTCTCAGAAAAATCAGGCTCTTCATTTACGTACGGGGGGAATCCGGTAAGTACTTGACTGGAGCCGCCAATTGGGAAAAGGGCGAAATTGGGATTTGCACCTTGGCCCGTCCAGACCCCGTTGTCCAGAAATTGCAACGAAGCATCTGGTGGAGTTGTGCTCGGCTTGTCGTGGCTTTCATAGAATATCTGGTCCCTATTCGGGAGCGCTTTCCATTGAATCCTTAAAGTTGGCAAAATTGTAATCGGCTCCATTGAAAAGTGCTGCTTTTGAAAAAGCTCCTTGCAGCCCACCACCAAAGATGCTCCCGCAATGGGCAGCGCCCCAAAAGGCTGAAAGGGTTTCGAGGCATCGAGGTCGCCAAAGTCATTGGAAATGGCAAGGTCTTTCAAGCCGGCTGCAAAGGTTATTACCTTCATTTTTGCAAGTTCAAGTCCAGCCAATGCGTTGTACAAGAACTGTTTTGAGCCATGCCGGAGGGTGATTTTGGCAATGGGTAGGCTTGTGCCAAAATTGCCGCCATGAATTTTCGAGGAATATGGAGCCGTGGCCGGAGCATCGCCGGGTAGGCTGGCAATTAGGTTGAAGGTTTGCTTCAAATCTTGAAAAGGCGAATCATCCTTGACGATTAGTGTGCTGGCTTGCACCTTGATCCAGCCCTTTTCGCCCGTCAATTCCACGTTGAAATGTTCAGAAAAATCTGCTTCGGGCAATGTCAGGTTGTTAATCTTGAACGAAAGGATAACCGTTCTGCTTCCCTCCCTGAGGTACAGGTAATGCGAAGCCACCGCAAACCCCAACTGCGCATGGGGCATATTGATTTCGGCCAATTTTTCATTTTCATAAACTTTGCTGGCAAATGGATGCCACTGCTTATCGGGGGTAAGCAGTTCAGCCCCTAGGCCATCGGCGGAGTTGGCAACTGGTGAGGCAAAGAGGCGACCATCGTGGGACGCAGGTACTTTGTCGTTGGGGTGCCGGGTGTAGTGGAAAACCGATTTCAGTTCAGCCACTTTGGCTTTGTTGGCCACAAAATCTTCCACCAATTTGTAAAAAACGTCCTTGCCAAGGCTGTCTTTTCCAGCCTTCAACAATGCGCCCGCCGGAAGCAGGTAGCTGTCCAAGTGCTTCGACAATTCAACCAAGATATGGGCTTCGTTGGGGATAGCTGGCTTGGTTTTCAACTGCAAAATTTCCCGATAATAATAATCCAAGTGCCTAGCAGTCAAGGAGTTGGCATGGTCACGGGCGTAGGAAAGCAAGCGCAGGAAAGCAAGAAAAAGTGCGTAGTGCGGTTGGTGGTCGTCCTGCCCGTTGAGGGCGGCTTCGAGGCTGCGTTTTGCCTCGGCAACCGAGCGGGCGTAGGCTTTCAGGAACTGGTCGAAAATGGAGGTGAACAGGTTGTGCGACGCCGCATGGTTGAGGCGCTCGAAGGTGGTGGCAGGGAGGGGGTTGCCAAACACCGCAGCATCGGCGGTCAAAGCTCCGGAGAAGGTCGCCCAGTCGGTGACGCCGTCTGTCCAGTCGGTAGAAAAAGAACGTATCAGCACCAAGTCGAAGGGAACAATGGATGCGCCAAGAATCTCCCAATCCTGCGGGACAGCTGAAAGGTCAACGTCGGCGGACGCCAATGCGGCTTTGTAGTATCGAATCAAGCGGGCGAATGCCGGGGCAAGTTGGGAGGTTATGAGGTTTTTCAGAACAGCTTTCAAGGCAACGTTTTCGGGCAACGCTTTTTGGAGCTGCTCCAACTGCCAAGCGAGTGTACCGGCACAGTTGAGCAGGTTTCCGAAGGCTTGCCGCAAGCCCAAGTCGTCGTTTTTGTTGCCGAGGTCGAGGAGAAAGCCAGTTAGTTCCTGGAGCCTGATTTTGTACGCATCCACGTCCTGAATGGCAGCGGTTGCCATGTATAGCGCCGGGTCGTTTTGAAAAAATGGCTCCCAATTGCCAGCCTGTGTGTCAGTATTTTCAAAAAAATGGAGATATTGGGCATAGCGACTTGCAAAGACCATCCAGTGGGCGGGTTCCCGCTCATCCACCTTTGCAAACGAGGGGTCCAGGGCTGGCAACAAGCGTTGGCCTTGGTGTACCCCGTCTCGTTTCAGGCGGTATGGATTCAGTTTTTCATTGCAGTCGAGGGGCATTTTGAAATGGTAATTGGTAAAATGTAAATTGGGTTATCTGGGTAAATTATTGTTGTCGAAAGTGGTTACGAGGTTGATGTCCGTCCCTTCCTGCTTGTAAAACGGGAACACAAAATTGAAGCGTGAATTGGTGCTTCGCACGGTGTACTCGATTTCAATCAGCACGATGCCCTCCACCAAGCGGTCTTCCTGCAGTTTGATTTTTCCCACGTTGATCCTGGACTCGTGATAGAGGATGGCGGTTTCAATTTTATCTGCGATGATGGTCTTCGTCGTCGTGTCAAGCGGCTCGAACAGCAGCTCCTCCAGGTTGCAACCGTAGCCCGGCAACATGACCCGCTCGCCAAGTATGGTGGACAGCAGAATTTCCAAGCTGCTTTGGATGTCAGCTTCCCTTTCCAGCATTTCAACACCCGCCAGGTGGTGGTTGAAGGTGGGAGGGAAACCCCATCCCCTTCCAAGAAAATGGGAGGTTTGATTAAGTTCGTTCATGACTTTTTCTTTTTGATATTGAGGTTACCCGCCAATCAACACTGTCACTGCTCCCGGCGGCAATACCGCCCCCCCGCTAGCGGTCAGGTCGGCGACTCGGGCTGCAGGCATTCCGCCGATTAGCACAGTAGCCGACCCCTTCACGATGACGTCCGCTCCACACGTGTCGCCCAAACGGGCAGCCGGAAGCCCAGCAATCAGCACCGTTGGCGCTCCAGGCGGAATGATGGGCGTCGGAACACCCGACGTGGCCGGGCTTGAAATCATGTCGGTTACTCTGGCTGCTGGTAGCATGGTTTTTTTAATGATGAATGGTGGAATGATGAATGATGAATGAAACCCCCAATTCATCATTCCACCATTCATCATTCATAATTCCTTTCAGTTTATCTGCACTACCCCACCCTTCACAACAGCGGATGCCCCTCCTTCCAGGGTGGCGGTGGCGCTGGCTTTTACGGTGGCTCCTGCCGAGCCTTCCGCTTTGAAATTGGCGCTTGCTTTTAGTTCAATATTGACCCCATCGGTTTTGAGGTCTTTCGAGGCTTTCAGCACGATGTCTTTGACGCTTTCGATGAGGATACCGTCCTGGTTGAGCACTATTTTATTGCCATGTTGGTCTTCGAGGGTAATGGATTTGTCCTCCTCCGTCATTTCCAGCTTGTTGCCAGCCGGGGTTTCAAGGGTGAGGATTTTCTTTTCGTCGTCGAACCAAACCCGCATTTCGCTCCGGGTGACGAAGCCCTTTTCGTGGTTGTCGTCCTTTGGCTGGTGCGGGGCGGGTTTGGCGCTACTGTGGCACATGCCGAGCACGACAGGATGCCTCGGGTCGTCGTTCAGGAAGCCCACCACTACCTCGTCGTTGAGTTCGGGGCGAAAAAAACTGCCCCGCTTGTCCCCGGCGTCGAGGGTAGCGACTCTTGCCCAGATGCCCTCGTCGTCGCTGCTGATGACGGGGAGGCGAACCTGGATGCGGTCTTCGCCATCGGGGTCGCTTTCGAGCTTGGTCACGATGCCGATTTGCAAGCCGCCGACCGGGGGCAACAGGCCGCCTGCGGCGGGAGGACGCAGGTCATGTTTTTCAAAGAACCATTCCGGTTGCAAGCCGAATTGCACATCGGTCAGCCAATTGCCCCCGGCGATTTCGTGGCGGACTGCGCTGACCCACACCTTACCCTCGAACCGCTCCGCCAATTTGGCGATTTCAAGCACGTCGCCCGGTTTGATGGCAGCGAAACCTTGGAACTTCACCCTGCCGCAGGTCTTTGCCAAGCGTTGCCGCAATAATTTTGCATCCGCCCAGCTTTGAAGTTCCGGCTCCGAAATTTTGCCGCTGTGCCGCTGCGCAAATTCCTCGACGTTCAAGGCGGAGGCCAAATCGGTGGCACTCAAGTTGCCGTGGTTGGTCAGGGTCGGCTCGTTGGCGCCAGCCTCCACCATGGCCTGGTCGGTTGGACTCCAAGCGAGCGATTTCACTGCCTTGAACTGGTGCCGGGCATCCATTTCCACGTCGAGTTCGAGGATGGTGGCGCCGTAGGCGATGGACAGTGCGGGAGATTGTCTGGTATTGGGTTTTGCGATTTTCACCTTGCCGTCGCTCACCATGCAGAACTTGCCGTTGGCTTCGCTGCGAGTTATCAAAAAATCCCAGTCTGTCGTATCAAACTGGACTAACTCCTTGTGTTTCAAGGAAGTAGCTTCCACGTCTTTTTGCAAACCGTACCGATCGAGCAGTTCCTCCATTACATCGCTGTCCTTTTGGTCCCGGTAGTATTTGCTCTTCCGGTCAAGGGTCATTTTCGACGCTTCATCCTTACATTCCACTGTCAAAAAACTGCCCGTCTGCCTGATTTTCAGGCTGTGGCAGGTAACGATTCCTTTGAAAATGGTGTCCTCCTGCGATTTGTAACCTGCTTTGATTTCAATTTTTTTGCCCGGTACGAAATCCGGCTGGTTGCTGATTTCAAAAGTCTGGCTTGCTGCTTCCCCATCGAGCAGGATGATTTTTGCCGTCGAGATTCGATTGACCTCCGTCGTCACCATCAGTGAGAGGATGTGGTAAGTCCCCGGTATCTCTTGCCCTTCCACCAAGATGGTCATGGTCACCACGTCTGGGGTTGCGGGGGTCGGTATCGTGCTGCTGTTTGGCATTTTTTGTTATCAATAAATCACGCTTGCTTGCTGATGGGAGGGAAGCGGATTTCCATTCCCGGTTTCAGTTGCCTGAAATTGCCGAGACCGTTCGCTTTGGCCACTTCCAGGTAGTATTTCGGGTCGCCGTAAATTCGTTTGCACATCAGCGGTAGGGTGTCGCCTGCTTTGACCGTGCGCTCGTGCGTGAGGTCGGGGGAGGATTTTTTTTCCCGTGCAGCCCTTTCTTCCTCCGCTATGCTTGCCTTGAAGGTAGCCTTGGCAAGTGCCCGGAGTGGCCTGCCGTCGGGAGAAAAAAGTTTGTAGTTGATGCTCAGGTTGATCAACCTGCCCTTGAAAAGTCCTTCCGGGCTGCCCCAAACCAACTTGATGTGCGGCGGCTCATGGCTTTCGCCTTTGAATTCGGTCAGCACTTTTTTGAACTTCGTCAAGTCGTCCACCACGTCGTCCCGTCGTTGCCCATCAATGATGCCCGTGCAGTCGAACAGGAATTCAAAGGACATTTCCGCCGGTTCGGTGAATTCGTATTTCAACTGTTTGCCGCTCGTGCCTTGCCCTTGCCCTCCTTCCGAAACTTTCAGTTTAAAATCGGTCGTGTAGGATTCCGGGTTGATGAGCACCTCAACGGGCGAACCTTCCACCTCGTCCGTCATCCCGGAATCGGTGTATGCGAAGATTTTCATCTTCTCCAACTTTCCCGAAGGAAGCAGGTCCAAACTGATGTTGCCCAATCCTGGAATTTTCATAACTGGCAGTGATTTTTGGAATGTTACCGTTCTCCCTTTTGCTTGAGGATGTTCAACACTTGTTCGACACATTCTGCTATCAGGTCGTCATTGCCACCCCGGCTACTTGACGTCACAGTGGTAGCTGCCCCTGCCGGGGAGGGCGAAGACTGCCCTCCACCGGTTTGATTGACGACGACTTTGATTTGTAATTCCTTGATTTCGACAGGCATAGAATGGTTGTTTTTAGAAAGGTGGAATGACGTTAAAATAGCGGTAGCTCAATTCCAGTGTCTCAATTACGAGGGAATTTTCTCCCGAATTGAAATCGCTGACCGACCATTTTTTGGGCCATGCATGTACGATATTCCAAGTTTTGAGCGGCACCAATTTGTCGTTCAACAGGGAAACCACCACGTTGGCGGGTTCGAACTCCCGATCACGAAATGCCTTCATGCACCAGGTGAACAACTCTGAGCCAGCTACCACGAAGCCCCGCTTGAGCACTAGGTCGCCGTACTTGGTGCGACCCGGCAATTTGTGCTCAAACCTGTTTTCCCCGCCTTCTTTGTAGGATTCCACATCGTACTCCACCGACAATCCCGACACGGACTGGAAAGCGGTGTCGAACAAGCTCCGACTGGTGTCGAACACCACGAGGAAGTGAAACCCTGGGGGTGGGTAGTAGGTCAGCGATGCCACCGTTAATTGTGTTGAATGGTTAACCCTTCGTGGGCAAGTTCAAGTGTCTCGATGGCTACCTCGTTGCCGTCCGATTTGAGGTCGCTACTCTGCACCTTCACGGGCCAGGCGTTTTTAATTTTCCAGGTGACGACCGGCTCGTGGTTTTCGTTCAGCAGGTTGATGATTAAATCCCGCCGCTCGATGGTGTTGAGCGCTACGGTGTTCAACCATTCGTAAAATTGGTTGTCACCTCGAAAAGTGCCACGCTTTAAGGTGATGTTGCTGAATTTTTGCAAGCCGGGCATCTTTATTTTGTGGTACTCCGGGCTGCTGCTGTGCCGGTACTCGATGACCTCCGTCTGGCGATCCAAGCCCGTAACTTCTGTGAAGCCTATCCGGTTGCCGCCCCATTCTACCGAAAAATGAAATTTGGGAAGAGGATATTCTGCCATGATTTGGATTGTTAAATGGTTGATTGTTACGATGGTTACGATGGTTGAGATTGCTGGATAGTTTGATTGTCGAGTGTTGTGGGCTGACCCACGGACTACCGACAATTTAACCATCCAGCTATCCAACTATCAATCAAGATTCTGCCATTTTGTGGGAAAACCGGAGGATGATAAACTCTGCGGGGCGAACAGCTGCCATGCCGATTTCAACAATCATCCTGCCTTCAAGGATGTCGAGCGCCGTCATGGTCTTGCCCAAACCAACAGCCACGTAAAAGGCGTGCTCCGGCTTGGCGCCCTGCAAGGCACCGGCCCGCCAAAGCACAGTGAGGAAGTTCTCAATCATTGCCTGCACCTTGACCCAGGTGTTGGCGTCGTTCGGCTCGAAGACGAACGGTTCGGTTGCTTTTTTGACAGACTCCTCCACCATGTTGAAAAAGCGCCGGACGTTGACGTAGCGCCATTCATTGTCGTTGCCCGCCAAGGTGCGAGCACCCCAGATGAGGGTGCCTTTGCCCGTGAAGGTGCGGATTACGTTGATGGATTTGCCTCCGACGGTGTCCACGTTGAGTCCGTCTTGCAAGGTGTTGTCAATTTTCAGGGTAGGGCCGATGATTGCACTTAGGCTCTCGTTGGCCGGTGCCTTCCAGACGCCTCTTTCCCGGTCAACCCTTGCATAAATGCCTGCGGCAAATGGGCTTGGCGGCAATTCGACCTTTAACTCCCGAATAGCGGCCAAAGCTGCGGAATAGACCTGGTTGTCGGTAATTTCTACGGTATCGAGTGCATCGCCGTGCAGAGGCCCGTCACCTGGAGCAGCGATATTGTGTACTACGTTGACGGTTGAAGTTTGGAAATCGGGACTTTGGTTGGAAATAAGGTTTGGAAAATAAGCCATGCCGTATTTCAGGCTTGTGGTGCCAATCCCAGTCCGGAAAGCACCTACGCCGGAGTCCGTATCGCCGTTGTTGTAAATGTCCATCACGGCAACCCTGTCTTGCAGCAGCGTACATTGTGCCAATGAAGCCTGTTGTAAGGTATAATAGTTGGCAGCACTATCCATGTTGATACCCTCCGGGAAAACAAGGATAGTTGGTTCATCTTCCTTGCTGAGAACAGCCAGTCCGCCAGTTAGACCCGTCGTGGCAGTTCCCAACCCAATGGCAGTACCCAAAGCGCTATACCCAGCAACGGAAACGATGTAACAGGGGCCCCCTCCGTTGGCAAAATACATCTGCAAGGCATAGTTCATGTTGTGCATCGACTTTGCCCCATTGAACGCAGCCGTGACCGAGAGGCTAGTTCGTTTGCCGCCCGATTGGGTTTCGTTGACGGTCACTTCAATGTTATTTTCCGATTGAGGGTTGCCGAAAAGTTCAATGAATTCTACCATGGAGGTTATCCGGGTAGGCTTCATCCGAAGGTCGTCAGCCAGTTTCCTTTTTGCGATTTCGGTATGACCGATAAAGGCCGGTATCGCCGTCTCCACCTGCGCAACGGAAGGCGGGAACTTAGGTATCTCTTCGATGTAAACGCCGGGGGTTTTATAATCTAATGCCATGTTGGATAGTATTTATGAGTGATAGATTTAAGCTGAATTTGGACAAAAAACAATTGACGTTAGGTTTTACAAAATATACAGCGCCATATACTATCGAAAGTCAAGCTGATGATTTTGCGCCTGCATTTCTTGTAGGCGAAGTCTATTCTCTAAAGCCTAATGTCCAGGGTCTAAGATTAAAGATAAATGTCTGAAAATAAGCGTTTTGTGTTTATGTTGTCGGGTTCAAGCTGCCTGTTGAGCGGGGTTCGGGCATTTGCATTGGGCAGGTCCTTTCCGTTTACTTTCGTGACGGTTTTGGCCGTTAGCGGCAGGTAGGTATCCGGGATGGGCGGCTGCCCCTGCGGCTGGTTTTGGTAACGCCACCATGTCGAGCGGTTTTTTATCCTGATTTCAAAAACGGGCGACGCCAAACTGTTGTCGGGTTTGTAGAGCCGGTACTCCGGTTTGGCGATGTCGTCACCAGGCACGATTTCAATCACGGCGAACGTGTCAAGGGGGATGTTTTCCGTCACTTCCATTTCCAGTAGGTCTTCCCCGCTGACGAATCTTCCGTTGAAAATGGTTTGCCAATGAGCGTCGGTCAGGTTTGCCGCATGTTCTTTTGCCTGCTTCACCACACCACCCACGCTCATGATGGATTCTACCGAGAACGGCGCTTGTGGCAAAGCTGCGCTTTTGGGTGTTTTTGCCAACTGTGGCGGCAATGAGGTAGCACTGGTGCCGACCGAATTGCTCAAGTGCCAGGCTTTCAAAAAAACTTTGTCCTGTTCTCCCAGTGTGGCCGCTTTTTCAATCCTGGACGGTTCTTGTTTTAGAAATGGCGCAGAATACTGGTAAAAAAGCGGGTCGTTGACGGTCAGTAGGAATTGCAAATGAGTGTCTGCTGGGATTTTTTCGGGAGGGTCGAACCCGCCACCGCCGGAGGTGGGATGTTGTTTTGTCAACACCGTAAATCCCATATTGTGCGGCTTAAATGACAAGCCGTTCCCCGCCAAAACCCTCGCTGTTTCTTTAGTTGGCCGGATATTGAAAATTGACCTGACATCGTACCCGGCCAGCATTTTCACCTTTACATCGGCGCTCAATTCGTCAAAGGATGCCGTCTTGCTGTCCAAAAAATAATGGTGCAGCAGTTTTACTGTAAACAGCACGGGGTATCTGATTTGTATGACGTCACCTTGCATCATAATTAGTTGATAGCATTGGTACTATGTGCATTTAATATTACTTCTTCCACCAAGCCTCCCGTGCCGTCCACACGGCGTGGTATTACTTCCACCAAGCGAAGGGAGTACACCAACGAGGGCACTTGTTTGCCGCCCAATGTCCCCCAGATATGGTTCAGCTCCTCGAACGAGGGCGAATACAAATCAAGGATAATCTTGAAAGCCTCCATTTGCTCGCTATTTGGCACCTCCGAGTCCGTGACCCCAATCGAATTCAGGTGGGTAAAGACATTCTTGGACTGAAAAAAGCTGGCAATTCTCGATAGGTAAATCAGTGCATTGACATAGATTGTCTGGTTGGCACTGATGAGCACGTGCAGGTTCAGGAATACTGCAGGATTGAAGTATTCTGTTTTGAGCGTAGCGTCGTTGCGGCGGTGAAAGGGGCCGTTCTTCAATGTTTTTTCTTCCTTTACGCTGATGAGCGTTATTAGCACCTTATTGGCGTCATTGCCCACGGTTTCGCCCTGCATTTTGTCCAAGGGCGCCACATTGCCCAGTTCCACTACCCTATCGTCGTCAGCAGATACCGGCTTGAGGTATTCTTCAAGTTCTTTTCGGAGAATCTGCAAGGCATGGATAATCATTTTTCAGAAATTGGGTTACTTCTCGTGGCGAAGCAATGGTACAAGTGAGAAGGCCAAAATTATAGTTATCGTCCGCATGGCATTTGACTCATTTGAACATTCACTTGAACTATTCAAACATTTTTGCCTGCACGGAAAGCGGAAGGACACAACCCGAACTCTTTTTTGAAGCTGCGGCTGAAATACTCCAACGAATGGAACCCGACATTGAAGCATACTTGCGAAATCGGCAGGTCGCTTTCTTGCAAGCTCATGAGACTTCGGTGCAACCGGTACCTCCTGATGTAGTTGGCAGGCGACAATTGCGTCAGTTGTTTGATTTTGCGGTAAAGCTGCATCTCGCAGCAGCACAGTAGCTTGGCCAAATCACCGCCCCTGAAATGTTCGTTGCCCAGGTTCTCTTCGATTTTTTCGTCAACCACCGCCAAAAACAAAGGGGGTTCGGTGGGTGGCGAAGAAAGGTCTTCCCCTTCCTCATGCCTAGAAAAATGCGAAAGTTCCGAAGGGTTGCTACCAGTGAACTCGCCCACTGCCTCCATCATATCGCCGAGGTTCATGGCCTCGCCTTCGTCGAGGTTGAGTCGTGTTTTGGACTTCAGCAGCAGCACTATTTCTTTGACAATTTGGGCGTCGAGACCCTTGATGGCGAGCAGAAAAAAGTCATCGGGGCATGGGGCAAACCATTTGATGCGGATTTTGTCCCGGGTGGTTTTCAAAAATGGATGTGGCTCAAAGAAAGGCTCATTTCTCTCCCGGCTTGAAGAAAATGGAAAAGGCTTTAATACAGGGGAGTACTGTTTCATTTTGGTCTATTTTGAAAATTATGGTTGCAGTTGCAATTCAAGCTTTCAAAACGGCGGCACTGAAGTTCTGGCCAATGAAGCATACGCGTGGCCATGCTTGTTTCCGTTGACCAAAATGAACATAGTGAAAACGCAAGACGCCACAAATCACAATGCTACCTAGGTTCATTTGGCAAATAGCTGTGGAAATCCGCCGAGCAAAACTAATTTTCTTAAAAAATCAAAAGTGAAGCGTAATTCTTTATGGGGTTTCGACTTCCGTCAACTTTAGGTGTCAGGCGACAAAGAAGAGTGATGATATTTCACATTTGGCAAATGTAAAAAAACAAAAATTCTTTTGCCAAACTTTTATGGCTTTTTTTGCTGTGGACAATGGTTTTTTGAAAACTAAAAAAGACTTCCCCCTTTTGCCCACCAAAACTATTTTGGCAAAAAGAAAAAGTCTTCAGGTATCATATCCGAGCTGCTTGCTTACCTCAAAAACCGGTAGGTTGCCTTCACCAAAAATATGTTCCTCGCCTTGTCGCCAAATGAGTTTTTGAGCAGGCTGCTCCCAAGGTTGGAACCGAGGTCTGAAAACACCTCACCGTCCGGCTCGCTGTTCTGCGACCACACGAGGTACAGCTCCGACCCGGCGATGTACTCCCACCGCACCACGAAGTTGGAGCGGAACTGCACAAAGTTGAAGTCTGGATTTCCGAAGGAATAGTCCGGTTGGCCGTCACCATTTTCATCAACCAGATAGGAGTCATCAGCAAATGATATTTCGGAGTTGGCGTATCGGTGGAAACGCACGTCGTACTCCTTGCCGAGCGGGTCAATCACGTAGCCGAAGTTTTTGTAAAGTGGTCGGGTGATGAACGGCTGTCCGTAATACTGGATGGTGAGGTCGGGCGTGATGTTGTAGTTGAGCCGCAGCGTAAAACTGAGGGTCTTCTGGTGTACTTCGCTGACGATGGTGCGGGTCTCGCCGTTGTACGTCACTTGGTCAACGTACTGGTCCTGCTTGCGGAAATAGGAGTTGACGCCCGTGCTGAAATAGATGCTGAAGGCATCTTTGGGCTGTGCCTCCCAACCAATGTTCAGGTTTTTGACGCGCACCGTCTTGTCGAAACCCCAGGCGTTGAAGCCATTGAGATACACGGCAAACTTCTTCCGGCCATCCGTGCCCAGGTAGGCAAAATGGCCAATGCCCGCTGGCCGCCGCAGCGACGAGCCGCCCCGGAGCGAATTGTTGGAGATTTCCAGCGGATTCCAAGTCAGGCCCGAGCCCATTTCCCAGTTGCTCTTTAGCTGGGCGTGCATGTTTGTATTGAAAGCTTGGTAAAGGTGTTGCCCACCAAAGTCCCAGCGTGACCAGTGGTTGTAGTTGACACGGGCGCTCCTGAACACCGAAAACGGTTTCTGGAATTGGCAGCCGACCCAGGTAAAATGATTGATTTCGTCGGCGGTGAGTAGGAAGCCGATGTCGTTGATTTCCAGCTCTGGCGAGCGCCAGGTCATGCCCGTTTCAAACTTGAAAATCTGGCCCAGCTTGCCCTGTTTGCCACCAAATTTGCCCAACTTGATGGTGCCCCCATGCCCAGTGAGCGCAGTGCGGTTCGGGTCAACTTTCACATGGTCGGCATTGGGCCGCTGGAACAGGTGCTCGAAAGCCGTCTGCGTGTTCAGAATCGCCGCTTTCGTCCCGTTTACCCGACTGAAAATGCCGCTCGCCGTGAAGTGCCACGTCCGGTTTTTCCAGGAATGCTGGAAGTCAATGCCACCGGTGTAGGCGCTACGGTGCAGCACGTCCTCCATGCCGTTCTCCCGGTTAACGGCGGTAAACATGCCGCCAATCAAGGTGTTGCCCTCGTTGATGTCCTTTTGCAACCGCCCCACAAAGTAGCTCGTGAGCGGCTCCACCAACTCGTGGCGGCGCTCGCCGTTAAGGTCAATCAGCGCCTTTTCCCGCTGGGTCATGCTTTCGAGGATGCCGATGCTCCAGCCGTCCTTGGTCTTTCCGCTGAATTTGGCTGCGCCCAAAATCGAGGTGTTCAGCGGCACTTTGGCATACTCCCCGTCGTCCAAATTGGGGTAGCCGTGCGGCGAACTGCCGATGCGCCGGGAGTAAAAAAGCAGGTCGGCATCGTACTCGCCCTCCGCCGCCGAGCCAGTCAGTTGGTACTGGAAAATATTGCGGCTTTCGATGAAAAATGGGCGGCGCTCCTCAAAGAAATTCTGAAAACCATCAATCCGCACCTGCGAGGGGTCGGCCTCCACCTGTCCGAAGTCGGGGTTGATGGTGAAGTCCACGATGAGGTCGCTCGTGACGGCCACTTTGCCGTCCACGCCCGCCGTGAGCTTGGCGTCCGAGCCGTCGGTAAACGGGTTTCCCTCTTCTTTTTTATAGGTTTCGAGCTGCGCAACGCCGTAGGGCGCTATTTCGATTTGCCGCTGCGAGGGGATGTCCTTCAGGCCGTGCAACTCGCCAAACCGGCTCACCCAACCGCTGCCGTTCTGCGGGATGTGCTGCCAGGTGGAGCGTTCCTCCTTGCGGAAAATGCGGCGCTGCACCTGAATGCCCCAGACCTTCTCCTGCTCGTCGCCGTAGCGGAGTTGGCTCAAAGGAATTTTCACCTCAGCCGTCCAGCCTTTGTCGTCAATGTTCGTCTTGCCGAACCAAATCGGGTTCCAGCTCGTGTCCCAGTTGTTGCCGTTGTTGGAAATGAACTCGTCGCCCCGCACACCTGACACGGAGAGCGTGAATGAAAACGCCGTGCGCTGGTCGTGGTAGCTGTCAATGTTTACCTCCACCCAATCACCGGGAAACTCGTCCCGGCGGCTCATGCGCTGCACGATGGAGTCCGGTGAGGTATCGTGCGCCCGGTAGGCGAGGTAGAGGAACTTGTCGTCGTAAAGGATTTTGAAACTCGTCTGATGAAACGGCGCTGCGCCGTCGTTGGGCTGGTATTGCACGAAGTCGGTGGCCCATTCGACCGCATCCCAGGCGGGGTCGTCGGGAATTCCGTCAAACTTGATTTCGGCATTCAGTTTTTTGGTAAAATATTGTTTTTTGGTAATCTCCGGGTCTCCGGGGCCATCGGGAGTTTTTTTAGCATAAATAGTTGAAAAACAGGCGATTAGGCCAACAAACAGACAGGCGGATTTTTTCATGCAGGTGTAATTCTAGTTGGGTGAAAAATGATATTGAAGAATGACATTGTGGCTTCTACAAGGTTGCAATCCACGAATTCCAATCAACTTAATTTGGACGCTGGTACAAAACCCACCGCCTGACGTTCAAATTGCAAGAAGTTTTTTTTGGGGAAAAATTGAAAAATCAGACTTTCCACTACCTTTGGCAAACCACTTTGAACTGCGTTTTTCACCAACAAAAATTTCATCAAAATGAAAGATTCAAGAAGGAACTTCCTCAAACACTCCAGTTTTGCGCTCGGCGCACTTTGGCTCGCTGGCTGCACCTCGAAGGATGGCAAACCCGGCGACGCCACTGGCGAACCCGTTGACTCCACCGCAACGGCAGGAAGCGTGCCCAAGCCGCTTTTCTTCAAAATCTCGCTGGCCGAATGGTCGCTGCACAAGACTATTTTCGACCAAAAGACACTCGACAACCTCGACTTTGCCGCTACCGCCCGCAACAAGTACGGCATCGAGGCTATCGAGTACGTCAACCAGATGTTCAAGGACAAGGCCAAGGACGCCGCTTACCTCGCCGAGCTGAACAAGCGGGCCAAGGACAACGGCATTTTCCAAAACCTAATCATGATTGACGGCGAAGGCGGCATGGCCGAAACGGACAAAAAACTGCTCAACCAGGCCATTGAAAACCACAAAAAATGGGTAGATGCTGCACATACCCTAGGATGTAAAAGCATCCGGGTAAACGCCTTTAGCAGCAATCCAAAGGCCGAAGAAGCGGCAAAGGCGGCCGTCGAAGGCTTGGGCAAACTTGGCGAGTACGGCGCACAGGCTGGCATCAACGTCATCGTGGAAAACCATGGTGGCTTCTCCTCCAATGGCGCTTGGCTTTCCGGCGTGATGAAGCAAATCAACAAGCCCAACGTTGGCTGCCTGCCCGACTTCGGCAACTTCTGCGTGAAGCGGGAAAACAAGGAAGGCGACCCTTGGAACGGCAAGTGCATCGAAGAGTACGACCGCTACCTTGGCGTACAGGAAATGATGCCGTTTGCAAAGGGCGTCAGCGCCAAGTCCAACGAGTTCGACGCCGACGGCAACTGCATCGAGACCGACTACCGTAAAATGCTTAAGGTGGTGAAGGATGCAGGTTATACCGACTATATCGGCATCGAGTTCGAAGGCACGAAGCCAGAGGACGAGGGCATCAAGCTCACGAAAGCCCTACTGGAAAAGGTAGGTGCTGAGTTGAGTTAAGAACTGTGAATTGTGAACGGTGAACTTTGAACAGGGAGCCGTTCACCGTTCACCGTTCACCGTTCGTTTTTCTATTTCCCGAAGGATATAAAACACCGCTGGACAAACTGCCGCATTTGGCACATGCAGCCGCATGTTTTTTGTAAAATCCAAATAGTTAGTGTGGGGATATTGCCGACAGGCTTTAGGACGGATCTCGTAAATCTGGCACTTGTTGTCGGTCTGAAGGAAGGGGCATGGCGTGGCGTTCATCACCGTGTCACCATCCTCGTCCATGGTCAGGTACTGCCGCTCGAAGTCGGCGGGCTTCATCCCAAAATCCTTTGAAATACGGGTCACGTCGGCCTTCGTGACAATGGGCGGAATGCCCGTGCAGCAACCTGCACAATCGAGGCAGTCAATCTTTTTGAAAACAGCATCATGCACCTCGTCGGCCAACAGGTCGAGCTGCTTGCCCGCCTTGCTTTTCAGGCGTTTGACTATCTCGGCGTTTTCGCCGGCAGCCTTGTCCTTCTTCCGTTTCCAGTCTTCAATAAGGTTGTATGACATGCGGCAATTTTTTCCCAAAAGTACCCCAGAAACCATGTTCCGGTCCTATCTGCCCGAAAAGGATTTTCGGGCTACTTTTTGATAAAAAAACTAGGGTGCAGCCCACACTCCGCCCGGCTTTGGCCCTTCCACCTTCCTTCCCTACCCTCGCCTTTTTGTGTGCAATGTTTGCAGCCGATGGAGCTGTAGCCATGTGCTTCCAGCGGGTGCTGTGGCAGGTTGTGCAGCGAAAAATGGTAGAGCAACTCCCCCTCGTCAAGGTCAATCAGCGGGTGGAATTTCAGGATGTCGCCCTGCCGCTCGAACACCCGCAGGTGTGACCGAAACTCCGTCTGGAACGACATCAGTCCAGAAATCCAGACCTTGTGGGCCGCCTTCACCGGCTCCATTGGCACCACTTTATTAATGCTGCAACACATCCTGGGGTGTTCTTTCCACCACTCCTCCTCTCGGGTCAGGGCGTTTTCTTCAGCCTCCGGCAGCACATCCACCACGTTCAAGTCGAACAGCGCCGTGAGCTGCTCCTTGTACGCCAATGTCTCCGGAAAGTGGTAGGTTGTGTCAATGAAATGAACCCGTTGCGAGGGGCGCACCTCGTTCACCCAGTAGAGCAAAAAGGCTGAATTGGCGCCAAACGACGAGGTTAGCAGCACGTCTTCCTCCCTAAAATATTTGTAAAGCAGCCGCAGCCGCTGATGGTACGGGAGCGGCGTAAAAATATCGTTGAGCAGCTCCACGCTGAGGTCTTGCCATACAGCGGTGTTGGCAGGCTGGCCTGTTTGCAAATTCTCTGAAACCAAAGCCATAACGTTTTTGTGAATTGATGAATGTTTGAAAATGGCCCGTTCGGCCTTGGCAGGTGCATTTTGACAAAAACTGTTTTGAAAAATGACCGCCCCGACCATTCGGGCAAAATCAATTTTTCTGTTCCACCAGCGAGGCGGTCAGGTCGTTTAGGCGATCCACTTTTTGTTGGAAATCGCCGGTCAGCCTTGTCCTTAGCGAATGAAGATTTTTTAAAAGGTTGGGCGTAGAATCTGGCAGGGCCTCCTCCAAAATTTGCCGGAGGCGCTTCGCAAATGTAGGAGATTTCCCGTTCGTGGAAATTGCAATTTTCAAATCGCCCTTCGTTACCACACCGCCGAGGTAGAAATCGCATAGGTCGGGCGTGTCCGCCACGTTCACCAAAGCGCCCCACGATTTGGCGGAATCCCGCACCTGCTCGTTCAACTCCCGGTTCGCCGTGGCAGCGATAACCATTTGAAAGCCAACGACATCCGTTGACTCAAAGTCCCGCGGCCGGAACGTGACCCGGTGACCGGGGTGCGCCCGCAGCAGCTCGAAAATCTTGGGAGAAACCCAAGGTGACACGATCGTCACATTGGCATCTGGGCTACTTTTCAGCAAGAAAAAAAGTTTTTCGTGCGCCACCTCGCCTGCGCCCACAATCAGCAGGTCAAGTTCGTGCAGCTTCAAAAAAACTGGGTACAATGGATTGGATGTAGATTGAGTTGTCATTATAAAATTGTTGGATTGTTAAATTGTTGGATTGTTATCACTTTGGGATTGCGTGATTAAACCTCACCCCTGCCCCTCTCCTGCGAGGAGAGGGGTAGTGCCTCTCTTGACTCCAAGGTTTTTTGAATTAAGCTGGCCCCAAACTCCCCTCTCCTCGCAGGAGAGGGGTTGGGGGTGAGGTCACGCTGAACTGTTATTCCGGCCAGTTGGGAAGCCTCGTGCAGCCCCACCACCTCGCCGATGACGATGATGCCCGGCGTTCCAATGCCCTCCTGTTCAGCGAGGTCGGCGATGGTGGCCACCGTGCCGACGACCGAGCGCTCAAGCGGAGTGGTTCCGTGTTGGACGACCATCGCTGGCAGGTCGGACTTGCCTGCCTCAGCAAGCACTTCGGCGATTTGTCGCAGTTTCTGCACCCCCATCAAAATCACTAATGTGGCAGAAGATTGGGCGGCGAGGCGCAGGTCGTCGCTGAGTTGCTCGTCCTTCGTGGTCCCCGTCAGCACCCAAAAGCTCTCGCTGACGCCCCGGTGCGTGAGCGGTACGCCCTGCAAGGCGGGCACGGCCACGGCACTCGTGATGCCCGGCACTACTGCCACCTCGATTCCAAAGTTGCGGGCATATTCCATCTCCTCATAGCCACGGCCAAACACGAAGGGGTCGCCGCCCTTGAGCCGCACGGCATGACCGTATTTCAGGGCGCTTTGCACCAGCAGTTCGTTGATTTCCTCTTGTCGGAGCGAGTGCTTGCCCGCCCGTTTTCCCACAAAGATTTTGAGGGATTCTGCTGGCGCAAAATCGAGCAGTTCGTTGCTGGCGAGGGCGTCGTACAGCACCACGTCGGCTTGCCGAAGGGCACGGATGCCCTTCAAGGTGATGAGTTCCGGGTCGCCGGGGCCAGCGCCAACAAGTGTTATTTTCGGTATATTTTTCATGAAGGGATTGTTTGATGGATTAGGCACGATAGTTCTCAACTACCTGTTTATCAGCCAGTTGCGACTCCCGCAAGTGGATGATTTTTTTCAAAAATCCGGCTGCCTGAACGAGGTAATTTTGGGCAAAATCGGCCCTTGGCTCGTGTAGGTTCACTTTCAGCACCTGCTCCACGAAATCCACATCACCATTTCCAAGGGAAAAATCGCCCGTGGCCACGTAGTGCATTTGGAAGTCTTCGAGGATGCCGAAATGGGTGTTGCAGCGCACATCACGGGCCAACAGCGCCGCTTTTGCACCGATAACGAAAGCCGTGTAGGCGCTATAAATTGTCTCAGCAAACGCCGATTTGGACAAGTAATCTTCCGCCGAGCGAAGCTTCTTTTGCGCATCGCCGATGATAGCCCCGACCACGTCGAAGGCGACACCAGCGCACTCCCCAACCCCAATGGATTGCACATACTCCTGCGACTGTTCCCAATCAAAAACCTCCGAGTCTTGGAGGCCAGTGAGGTCTGCCAATGGCTTTAAAAGGTCGTAGAAATAACGGTCGCCCTTTTGTCTAAAATATTGGTTAAAATACTGATTGTCAGCATGTTGCTCGTAGTCATCAAGCAAGACTCGGACTGCAGCAGGTATGCGACGAGTGGGCAGCTTGATGATTTTTTCGGCCAACTGCCCCGTGCCATCGGGGTCAACACCGCCGCCAAGCACGACCTGCATGGCTGGCACGACGAGGTTTTCACGCTTGAGCGAACTGCCGTGGAAGCCGATGCTGGCGGCCATGTGCTGCCCGCAGGAGTTCATGCAGCCGCTGATTTTTATCTTCAAATTGGTTTCTTCGAGCAAATGCGGGTACTCGTCCCGAACCACGTTTTCGAGCTGGCGGGCGAGGCCGGTACTGCTCGTGACGCCGAGGGCGCAGGTGTCGGTACCTGGGCAGGCAGTAATGTCGGCGGTGGAGTCGAAGCCGGGGTCGGCGAGGCCGAGGGCTTCGAGGCCGTTGAACAGGTGCGGTAGCGCAGCAGCTTGGACGAAGCGCAGCAGCAGCCCTTGGTTCATGGTAATCCGCACATCGTCGGCAGCGAATTTTTTCACCAAACCTGATAGCTGGCGAGCATCATCAGCGGTTAGGTTGCCGAGGCGCACCTTGAGGTTTACCCCAAAAAAGCCGGGCTGTTTTTGTTCGAACACATTGGTTTTTAGCCAGTTGTCGTATTTGCTTGGGTCTGAAACGGTTGCTTCGTACTGATAAAATTCATTGGGCAATACCACTTGCGACACTTGCGTCTCATCAATGGGGAAGCTTTGGAATTTGTTGGCTTTTCTTTCGTTTTCCACCAGTTCGAGGAAGGCGGCCAACCCGATTTTTTGCACCAAAAACTTGAGCCTCGCCTTCATGCGTTTCTCCCGTTCGCCGTAGCGGTCGAAGACCCGAAGCGCAGCTTCCTTGAAGGGGATGATTTGGTCGGCTGGCAAAAACTCGAAGGCTAGTTGGGCAGGTATTGCTTGAGCACCAAGGCCACCCGCCACGAGCACCATGAAACCCCTAACCTCCTGTCCATCAATTACTTGCACACGTGGGATGAACCCAAAATCATGGATGTACGTGAACGCCGAATCTTGTTCGCTGGATGAAAATGCGGTCTTGATTTTGCGCCCCATGTCCTGGCAAATGGGATTGCGGAGGAAGTACTCGAACATGGCCTGCACATATGGCGACACATCGAACGGCTCGTGCGGGTCAATGCCCGCCTTGGCCGAGCCGGTAATGTTGCGGAC
Source organism: uncultured Saprospiraceae bacterium (assembly GCA_964508135.1). Lineage (GTDB taxonomy): Bacteria > Bacteroidota > Bacteroidia > Chitinophagales > Saprospiraceae > UBA6168. The sequence continues at coordinate 59,884 of CAZDSU010000007.1, read as the reverse complement.
GGTGTTGCCGCAGGCTTCCCGCCCGGTCATGCCGCTGGCGGCGAGGCCCTCCCAGATTTTGATGGAATCTTCGAGTTTGACGTAGTGTAGCTGCACGTTTTGGCGGGTAGTCAGGTGGAGCTTGCCGTTGGCGTAGCGGTCGGCGAGGTCGGCAAGCACGGCCAATTGGTCGGCGGTCAATTTCCCGTAAGGGATTTTGGTGCGGAACATCTGCACGTCGAGCTGGCGCTGGCCGTACACGCCCCTCGCGAGGCGGAAGTGGCGGAAGCGTTCCGGGTCTTCTTCGCCGCTGCGGAAGGCGGCTGCCCGCTGGCCAAGCTCGATGATGTCGGCACGGTCGGCTTCTTGGAATTGTGAAAGGTGGTTGAAATCGGACATACAATTGAGTTGTTAAGTTTATGAAAGTAGATATTGGAACTCCGCCAAAATCAAAAAGCCCTTCCGGGAATACAGATTCCCGGAAGGGCTTTAGAAGCATTTGATGAAAATTGCTAAACAATCACATCATCACTTTTGAGCCTGTCGGAAAACCGAACCCGGGTGGGTAGCAGCAACAGCAACAGCAAGCCATCATACATGGCATCGAAGTGGCAAAAGCGGAGTGATACATTGATTTAGAATTCATTATAGTTAAATTAAAAAAACAGTTCAAGAAAAAACATGCTCCTAGAAAAGTCCAAAATCTTTGCCAAAAATGAAAAAGCCTTTCCGGGGCATTGCTCCGAAAAGGCTTTTTCTTGACCCTAACCTAGGGATGATGAAACCATTTCAGCGCATTTTACCGGGCCATACAGCAACAGCAACAACACATCATGGTGCAATTAAACTGGCTGGTATGGATGGAAAAATGCGTCATTGAAATATTGATTCCGGGCAAAGATAGGCGGGCATTAATTTAGATGCAACACTTGCGAAAAAGAAAGTGTATTTTTTACGCCATTGAGAATGTTTTCAAGTGCCAGCATCTATTCGTCAGGCTTTTTTTCTGGGTTTTCTTCTTCGGGAATATCAAAAATGGTGGGCTGCGACTCTGTTTTTTCCATGCTTTTGTCCTCCATTCGGTCAATGAATCGGACGGACTCGTGCCAAAAATCTTGAAAGCCAGGCTTAATATAATTATAGACACCCTTCATTTTGGTGGGAAAGGCTCGGAGGTGCTGGTAGGTCATCGAGCCTTGCGAATTTTCAGCCGTGATGATATGAGCTTGGTCACCGAACCAGAGTAGCAGACTGTAAACCAAGGTGTAAAGTGCGCCCAAAAGCATTCCCCCTGTTACTTGGTTGATGAAATTGATGTTGGCGGCTTGCAATGCCTTTTCAAAAAACTGGGCCGCCATGCGGATAATAAGCATGGTAAGCACAAAAACCAGTAGAAACCCGCCTACGAAGTTCAGGGGGCTGCTGGAATGAAGGGCCGTTTCGAGGAAGCGGGTGGCCGCTGGCGTGAACTTGAAGGCCACCATCAGCCCAAAAACAATGGAAAAGACGGTGAAAACCGTTTTGATGATACCCCTGGAGTAACCTTGGTAAAAGCCCCAACCAGCAATAATCAAAAAAAGAACGTCAATAATCATGTCTTTAGAAGTAGTTTTCCCAAAATGGGGTTTCGTAAAAGCCTGCAAGATAAGGGGTTGCAAAAATTGTTGGCTTAATTTTAGACGAACGCATGGATAGTTCGGATTCTAATCGTAAATTTGTCAGGTACTTAGGTTTTCCCCACTCCATCCCCCTTTTCGCAGAATTTACTACTTAACGAGACACACCTTCCAAACTACCTCTACACCAAATTGAAGGCAAAGTAAGTTACCACAAGTTCTGTTATTACTAAAGCTATTCATTAGATGAAGAGATTATCGTTAGTCGCTATTCTGTTTGGAGTATTTTTGTGTTGCAGTAATGGGGCACTCTGGTCACAGAGCATCAAATCCACCAAACTTCCTTTGAAACAGGTATTGCCAACTGTTTTCCTCTTGGGGGAATATGACCACCTCTACGAGGAAATGATGGTGGAACAAACCACCTTGCTCGACGCCTGCAATGACGACATGAATCTCGCCTACGGCAAACTAATGGGCATGATGAAAGAGATGGAAGCCTATGCCAACCTCGTGGATTTCGACCTGAAGGGCATCAATGCCTGGATTCATTTCTTCTGGACGGCCGACGGAACCATTAACCATATTGGCTTTTACCTCAAACCCAACTCCAGAAACGTCAGCACGGATTTGATGAAAAACTTCCTCGATGGTTTTGCGAAGCAGTACAAACTGCCCTTAAAATATTCCAAAAGATTTTCCCACTACTCCAGCTTTTCCTTCCCTATCATTCGGCATGGTAAAAATCCCGACAGCTCAAAAAACACAGCCAAGTTGAACACTAAACAAGGAAATTGATTTTGACGACCGACAGGAAGATGTGCTGCTTTGAATAGTTTTGCAATCAAATCAACTTCAACCTTTCTGCCATGAAAAAATCATTTTTGCCAATTTTCCTGCTCTTCAGTAGCCTGACTTTCGCTCAAAACCTTCCACCCGTACTTTCCAACGTTCAAGTCCAATTGATGGGGAACAACAGCTTTGTTATCAGCTACGACCTGGCTGATGCCGAGTCCGACCCTGTTACGATGAGTTTTCGGGCAGCTGCTTATGGCGCTTCCGCACTGGACTACAACACCGCCAACGCCACGGGCGACATCGGTGCTGGCATCGCACCCGGCACTGGTAAACAAATTGAATGGGATTTTAGCGCCTATGCAGCTCAAGCACCCAACGATTTTCGGTTGATGCTCGTGGCGGACGACCTGCAAATCATTGATATTCACTCACTTGTTGATCAAGTGGACAGCTCCCGCCTCATTGGTGACCTCAGCTTCATCGAGGGCATCCGACACCGGACGGCGGGCGCAGTACATTTGCAGGAGGTCAAAGACCTCATCTGGTTTCAGTTCCTCGACCGGGGGCTGGAGACCTACCAACAGGCATTCACCTTCGGGAGTTACGACGCCCAGAACATCATCGGGAGGCATCCTGGAACTGGAGAAACTGGCGAAACTTATTTGCTCGGCGGCCACTTCGACACGGTGGCGGATGCACCCGGAGCGGATGACAATGGATCCGCTGTGGCGGGCGTATTGGAGGCCATGCGCATCCTCTCCCAGTTCCCGACGAAGAAATCCATCAAGTTCATCGGCTTCGACCTGGAAGAGGCTAACCTCGTCGGCAGTACCCGCTACGTGTCGAACAGCATACTGAACGGCGAAAGCGTGGCCGGGATGATTGATTTTGAGATGATTGGCTACTACACCGAAGCGCCAAATTCACAGACATTGCCCGCAGGATTCAACCTGCTTTTCCCCGATGCCTACAATGCTGTGGCTTCGCAAGATTTCAAAGGCAATTTCATCACAAACGTGGGAAAAGTGGGCAGCTCCGCAACGCTGATGCAAAATTTCCAAGCTGCCTCAGCAGCTTACGTGCCAGCGCTCAGGTCTATTTCCGTCGAGGCTCCTGCTGCTTGGCAGTCCCTCACCCCCGACCTTGGCCGCAGCGACCACGCCCCATTTTGGATGGCCAATCACCCCGCCATCATGCTGACGGACGGCGCCAACTTCCGAAACCCCAACTACCACACGCCCGGCGATACTTTGGGCACCATCAATTTTACCTTCATGGCCAATGTGGTGAAAGGCACCGTCGCAACACTGGCGCAGCTCGCAGAGGTGCAGCACGCCGACACCTGGTGGGTGGATACGGATTTTTTTACCCCAACCAACGAGGCTTTTGATTGCGGGGTAAATATTTCCCCGAACCCCGCCCGTGACCTGCTTGTGATTGATTGGACTGGCTGCACAGCACCGATACAACGCCTCACGCTGCTCGATGCCCTCGGCCGCACGGTGTTGACGGCCAACCCCACCAGGAGTCAACACGAATTGAACGTCGGCAAATTGGCCAGCGGCATTTATTTTTTGAAAATGGAAAACATGGCTGGAAGCCGAGTAGAAAAGATTGTGGTGGAGTGATATCGATTCATCGCAAAACAATTCTGCCCGCTGCGTTTGACGCAGTGGGCAGAATTGTTAGCTCGATTTTATCGCAAAAGCGTCACATCTCCCCGGTACACCAACACCCTTCCGTCCACGAACACCACTTCGACAAGATAGAGGAAAACCGCAGGGTTCATGTCTTGACCACGGAACACGCCGTCCCAACCGGGCGTACCATCCGGTGAAGGTGGCAAATCTATTTCTTCAAAAAGCTTCTCGCCCCAACGGTCGTAGAGCCGCACGAAATTTATCCTTTCCACTCCAATCCCGGTGAACACCTGGAATTTGTCGTTGATGCCGTCGCCGTTCGGCGTAAACACGTTGGGGATGTACACGTTGCGGTTTCGGTCAATGTCCACGAAAATCTGGGTGGATGCAGCGCAACCGTTGATGTCAATGATGGTGAGGGTGTAGGTGGTTGGCGTGATGCCCGTCACCCGAGGATTTTTGCAGTCGGCACAGGAGAGGTTCTCGGCTGGTTCCCAGATGAACGTGTCAATGGGCAGCGAGGAAACGATGGTCGGGTTGAGCGTAGTCAATGAGTCGCCCAGCTCAATCTCGATGGTGGGGGGCAACGTCACGCTGATTTCCTGTGGCTCGTCCACGGTGATGGTCGTGTCCACGGTGCAGTTGTTGAATGTGTCCTCGATTTCAATCACATGCATCCCGCTCACGATGGGGCAGGCTTGGCCCGGCAACCGCCCGATGCAAGCTCCTGTGGAGAACACGTAGGTCGCCGTCGGGTTGCCGCCCCAAACGGAGTCCACGGTGATGGTTGTGGTCTGGCCAAAGCATTGTATCGGATTGATTTCACCCAAAATAAACTGAATAGGCGATGGCTCGGTAATGGTATGCGTAAGTGAATCCGAGCAACCTTTTGGGTCAACGACCGTCACCGAATAAGTTCCCGCAGCAAGGCCGATAGCCGAGGATTGGTCGGTGCCAGCTACGCCATTCCCCCAGAGAAACACTGGTGTGCCTGTGCCCAGGTTTCCACCCTGCGGCACCACCGTGATGATGCCGTCGGCCTCGCCGGGGCAACTGATGTTCTGCGTCTGTGTCGAGTTCAAAAACACCTCGAATGGGCTTGGTTCGATGATGATCACGGTGTGCGAGAAATTGCAGTTGTTGGCATCAGTGATGACTGCCGTGTAGTTGCCAGCGGCAAGGTTAGTGAGCGTGGGACCTGGTGTGCCGTTTTGCCAAAGGATGCTGTACGGCGGTGTGCCGCCTGTCGGCAACAGGGTAATTTCCCCATCGGAAAGCCCGTTGCAGCTCACGTTTTCGATGTCCTGACCGGGCGTGATGGGCAGCGGCGCAGGGATATCCACAAAAAAAGTATCGTTGCAAATTCCATCGGAAACGATGAGTCGCTGCATCCCGGCACAGAGCTGCACGGCAGTGCTGCTGGTGACGCTGTTATCTGTTTCACCGCTAATCCAAATAAAATTGAACTGCCCCGCTGTGTTGTCGCTGTAAAGGGCGGTAGCAGTGGCTGTGCCGTCGCAGGTTTGCCCCGAATTTGCGCAGCTGACAGAATCAATGGCCGAAAAAGTGGCGAGGATGGAGGGCGGGTCAACCAACGTCACCGAACCAATTGCCGGGGGGCAACCATTTGCATCGCTGACAGAGAGTGAGTAAGTGCCCGCCATCAAGTTGCTGTTGACGAAAATATTGTTGCCCGTCAGGCCATTTGACCAATTGAAAAAATAGGGCATCGTACCGCCGCTCACGAATGCGATGATGTTGCCACCGCCAAGGCCGGGGCATTGCGGCGGGCTGGTTTGGAAGCTGTCAATCACCAATTGCGAGGAGGCCAGCACCTCGGCAGTGTCAATGGCCACGCAGCCAGCGGCATCGGCTACCGAGACGATGTAGGTGCCCGGCGGCAAGTTGTTGATGGTCGCCCCTGACATTGCGTTTGACCAAGTGTACGAGACAATGGGCGTGCTGCCTGCTGTGGCCGTCACCGTCAAGCTGCCATCCGTGCTGCTGGAGCAATTGACCATGTCGTCGGGCAAGGACGTGATGGTTGGTGGCGTGGGAGCGGTGATAGTTGTGGTCAAAGTGCCGGTGCATCCTGCGGCGTCCGACACCGTGACGGTGTAAGTGCCAGCAGTGAGGTTCGAGGCAGTTGGGCCGGTGGAAGGGGAGTTGTCCCAATCGTAGGTGATGGGGGCGGTGGCCCCAGTTACAGAGATAGTGATACTGCCGTCGCCGCCCGGTTGGCACGATTCGTTTTGTGCATTTGCTAGCGCAACACTAATGCCAGTGGGCACCGTGAAGGTAAACGAGGTGTCAATTTCGCAGCCGTCCAGATTTTCAATGAACACCGTGTAAGTACCTGCGCAAAGTCCGCCAAGTTCTGTCGTCGTGTTGGTTTCAGCCACGGGTGGGGGGGGCACTGGTACGCCGAACCAGTCGAAGTTGTACTGGGTGTCCACTGTGCCGCCTATCGAAAAAGCAGTCAGAAAGATTCCGCCACTGCATACGCTGGTGCAGTTGATAGGGGTAATGACGACGTTGGCATGTAGCACTTTTATGGCTGGGAGGAAGATGTTTTGGTCAATTTGGCAGCCGTTGTTGTCCGTCACTATCAATTGATAGGAATCGGAAATCAGGCCGATGACATTGGAGGTGGAGCCATTGACTATCAAGCCCGCACCGATGGTCGGCCATTCGATGACATAGTCCCCGAGGTTATTGGGCGTTCCGCCCGAAACAACGACACCCAAAGTTCCGTCGCCAATGCCAGAACAGGAGGCTGGGCTGGAGGTGACGTTTGCCACGAGAGGTTGCGGCTGTCCAAGAATATTTGAACTGGTAATGGTGCAACCAGAACTGTTGTTCGTGACGGTAAGGGAATAGTTGCCTGCTATCAAATCCGAGATACAGACATTGTTTCCTGCACCCGCCACGCTCCAAGCAAAAGTGTAGTTGGCCGTGGGGTTGTTGACAGGCAGGCCGCCGGAAATCAGTTGGGCGCACATGGAACCATCGGAGTCACCATTGCAACTTGGCTGAACAGTATTGAAAAGGAGGTTGAGCGAAGGTGGGCCCATAACCGTAACCTGCTCGGTAGAAACCAGTGGTTGTCCTTGGCTATCGGTCACAGTGACATTGTAGGTTCCAGCAGCCAAGTTGTTTGCTGTGAAGGTTCCGCCATCAATGTTGATGACACCAGGCCCACCAATTGGGCCACCAGCTGTGTTTTGCCAAGTGACTAGGTAAGGAGCCGTGCCACCGTTCACGGTAGCGGTGAAGCTGCCGTTGGTGCCACTGGGGCAGGTGACTGGGGTCGTTGTGAAATTGATGACAATGGCCGAGTTGGAAACACAAACCGAACCGTCAATCCCATTGAAGCCGAGCTGTGAGCCTAACGCCGTCACCACTTCAATCGTCGAGTTTTCAGGGATAATGTAGTCAATCCCAGTGCAATCGCCGTCGTTGCCAATCACATTGAAACAAATTTGGTAGAGAACCGTGCCAGGTGGCAGGTCAACGCCCGCTCCGGTAAGATCTGCCCAAGAAAAAATCAGTGTGTCGCCGAGGCTGTTGAAGCTCGTGGCAGGGTTAAAACCTGGGAGCAGCGGCGTAAGGTTGGCCACGCCAGTGTATTGCAACACGGTTTCGTCCCAAGTGATGCCGTATTGCATGGCCACGATGTCAGTGAAGCCGCCTTCGTTGGTAACATCGAGGCAAATCATGTCCGTCGGGGCTGCGGTCAATGATTGTATGCTTTGGGTTACGTTCACGCAACTGCTCATGTTTGCCAAAAGCGAGCCGTCACAGCTTTTGCCATCTTCGATGGAAATGGAGTAAAGGCCGGGCACGGGCACTTGGAACGTCACGGTCGAACCGTCGGTAGCTGGCCCGCTCAGGACCGTACCATGCACAGCGGAGTTGCCGATAAGCGTGATATTGAACGTGTAGTTGCTCCCATCAAACTCCGGCAAGCCGCCATGCACCTGAAAACTGCCCTTGCAACCGCTTACGCCCGTGTTGGTGTTGAGGTTTGAGGTGGTGATTTCGTTGAGGTAAACCACGGCGAAAGCCTCTGAAATGTTCAGGTTTACGCATGGGCCAACTTCCCCAGTATTTGGGTCGGCCTCGTACGTGTTTGGAAATTGATCGAGGGTAATGGGCGCAAACCACAGCAGCACTGGGTTGCCGCCGTTGAAGATATTTTGTGACCCGCCCGTGTTGCTGAAGGTGATATTCCCGTTCGGCTGACCGCCGCCCGTAATCCACAGGTCATTCATAGGTGCGGGGTTGGTGATGATGCAGGGTTCGGTGAGGATGGTGGTCAAATCAGGCCCGCTAATCGTGGGTGGACAATTGAAATAGCCGTAGGTAATGCCTGGAACGGTGAGCGGGTTGGGATCACCGCTTAAGTCGTCATCACCGCTGTGAACGATGTTTATCTGGTCGCCGTAGCAAAAATAAATCGTGTCTAGATCTATGTCGTTGCTTTGTCCAATAAAGCTGGAGAAGGATATAGTACCTGCAAATTGGTCTGCACAAGCCATCATTTTGGCCTGCGAGCCAAGCTTGCCACCTTGCTCAAACTGAATGGGCGATGGGACTTGAGCGGCGGCTATTTCAACTAAAAAGAGGAAGGATAGTAATGGGAAATAACGATAAAACATTTGTTCAAGAATTGAATTAGTAAATCCTTTTGGGAAAAGAGAAGCAAAATTAGCAGAATTACTGGTACGGGTTTTCCAGCACAATGGTTTCACGGTCGCCGACTAACCACAATCAATTGTTTGGCAAAGCCGAAAGCCTACTATCGAAGGTGTCATTCACCGCTTTTGTTGCTTCAACCAGCAAAAAAGCCAGCGGTTTGTCGCCAATATTTCAATGAGAAAATCCGAAAGCATTGAAAGCGCTCCTTTCCGCTTCCCAAAAATAAGCCCCACTGGCCAGCGACGTTCGACGAGCCTTTAATTTGTCAAATTCTTTGCATTCCGATTTTTTTTCAAAACAGCCAGAATTCTCTTCCACTAAGCAGTGAACGATTTCCAAGCCCTGAATCACGCAAAATGAAGAATTTAAGACGTCACACAATTTCGTATTCTGCTATTGTGGCTCGAACGCCCAGCCCTGCTTGGTTTTTTTGTTGCCTGACCAAGGCAAAAATGGGCAGCGAATTAATTTGGCGAAAAAAAAATATTTAGAAGGTCAAAAAGAAAATTTCCAGTAAAATAAGGCCCCAGCATTCGTTTTTAAAAAAAATTGAAGTCCGTCAATTGCCTACGGTTGAATGTCACATATTTTACCCCTTATCTTTGCACAGTAGTTTTTCTCCTTCCTCAGCACACAAAATCTTGTTTCCCCCTTATTCATTTCCCCCTGTTTTTGATTCTTACTTCTTACGTTATTAACCAAAACTAACACAACATTGATGAAAAACACTATCCTGCCCTTGCTGCTCGTTGCCAGCTTTGCGTTACAGTCCGCAGCAAAAGTAATTTTCGTAAAACAAGATGGAACAGGTGATGGAACCAGTTGGAACAATGCTTTCGGCGACCTACAACAGGCACTTGCATTGGCAAGCCTCGGCGCTGAAATCTGGGTGGCAGAGGGTACTTACTTACCTGTGCAATGCGATTATTGCAACCTCATGCAACGGGAAATCACCTTCAAGATACCCAGCGGCGTCAAGCTTTTCGGTGGCTTTAGCGGTACAGAAAACAGTCTCAGCCAGCGCAAATGGTTCGCCCACCCAACCAAGCTCAGTGGCGAAATCGGCACCGAAGAAGTAACCGACAACTCGTTCACGGTGGTTTACCTTAAAAACGCCACTCCAGGCACAGTTCTCGACGGCTTCGTCATCACTGGCGGCCAATCGGATGCTTGGGAGCCTGTCGGCAACCGCAACCGCTCTGGCGGCGGCATCTTCAACGATGGCTCGGGGAGGGGCGGTCGCTCCACCGTCAACATCAAAAACTGCGTCTTTTTGGAAAATTATGCGGAGGAAGGTGGCGCCGTTTTCAACCACGGCCACATGGGCGAAGCCGTGATGGAGTTTGACAATTGCACCTTTGTGGGCAACAAAGCTGGCAAGGGCGGCGGAGGAATCTTCAGCAACAACGACCTCGGCCTTGGCAAAATTGAACTAAAGAAATGCAAATTCGTGAGGAACGAGGCCGCTTTCGGAGGTGCCGTTTTCATCACGCAAAGCGGCGGTGCAGGCAAGAACCAGATTGTCTCCACCAATTTTGTGGCGAACAAGGCTACGGCAGGCAGCGCCTTTTTCTCCTTGTCTTTGGAGGATGTTTTCCAACCCGATTTTTTCCTCTGTGACTACCTCAACAACGATAGCAAGGAGGGCGACGAGGTTTTTTTATGCCCTGACAGCTCAGTGCCTCAGCGGCTGTTGAACAGGCTGGCCGTCAACGTTTCTACGAGGATTTAGGGATTGGGGATTGAGCTATTGAGCTATTGGGTTATTGAGTTATTGGCCAATCAGTTGGTTTTCAAATACCTCAATAACCCAATACCCCAATTAACCCACTCATTTCTCCTCCCAAACCAATTCCCATTTCCCTGCTTCGTAAACTTTCATGCAGTCCAACGGCTTGCGCATCCCACCTGTCTTGCAAACTTCCTTGCAGTTCGCATCATAAATCAACTCGATTCCATCGTAGGCAGCCGCACCACTTTGCAGCCAGTAGTGGTCCACGCCGCTGATGTTCATTTTGCGCACCATCATCCGACCTTCCACTTTGTCGGCATCTACGAGCGCCTTGATGCAGTCCGGCAGTTTTTCATCGGCGAGGAAGCTGAACTCCATCCTGACAACCACGGGGTTTGCCGCTACCATGTCCGGGTTATCAGAACTGAACCCTCCCTCGCCTACCACCTTTCCCGAGGTGCTCTCCGCTTTCGGGTCGAAGCGCAGGCCGAGCGAAGAGTTGAACTTGCCCCCCTTCCAGTCCGTCACAAAGCCGCCGTAGTCCCAGCCAAAGCCAGCGATATCGAACGCTTTCCCGTTCAATTTTTGCATTTCGGCAGCGGTCGTTCCGATGGTGATGCCCTCCGAGGTCTTCCAATCCGAGATGCCCGTGCTGTCGCCCTCGATGCGGATGAAGGCGGGTCGCTTGGCGTCCAACTCATTGTCCCAATAAACCGAGACAGTGCGGCGAGGATTGTCGGGGAAAATGACAACGCCCTCTCCGAAAATGCCTTCGAAAAGATAGACGGAATCCACTTTGGCGTCCTTGCCGTAGGCTGCCAAGATGCCCTCTCGGGTGCAATTGGCGGGCGTTATGAGGCCGACTTTTTCGCCGATGACAATGCTCAGGTCAGGTTCGGCGGTAGTGGGCATTTCGGGTTGCGGGGCTGGTTTATCTCCACATGAAGCCAAACCAAACGCCGTCAAAAACAGGAAAAAAATTGATTTTTTCATCTACTTTATTTTACAAAATTAGGAGTTCTACTTCTTCCGCTTGAACGACAAGGTGTTCCCCCGGCCACCAATCAGCGACAGTTGCAGCGTTTTGCCGTCAGCGTAAATCACGGTGTAGCACATAGCATCTTGCCCGATGGTCCTGATGCAGGGTTCTTTATCAGCCGGGCCGCAGTCTTCGGGGCAAACCTTGTGGTAGGAGAAGGCCGAGTTCGCCACTTCCTTGCCGTCGTAGATGTCAATGTACTTGCCGCCTTCGATTTTCACTTCCGATTTTGCATCCTCCGTGGATTGCCAGCCACCTTCGATGGTTGACGGGACTTCGTCGCCACCTTCGGCCCGGAATGGGTCGAGGTCGTCCACCATTTTGTAGGTGCCATCGGCGCTAACGTTGTTGCCAAAACCGCATTCGGCGGAGCCGCCAGCCAGTGTTTTGGCAACGATTTGGTCATCGGCAAAAGTCAACGTGATAGTACATTTTCCGCCATATTCGGTGGTGGTGAGGGTGGCCACGCCGCCGTTGAACGGGGCGGTGCCGTCCATATAGCCTTGATTGTGGGCAGGTGGTGGGCCAACCACCACGAGGTTGTAGCGGATGGTGTTGTCGCCATTGTCGAGCACTTCAATCTCGCCAGAACCTGCCTCTTTGGGCAGTTCGTAGGCGTAAGTGCCAGTGACGCCAAGTTCTCCTGGTACATCTTCCAGTTCGGAGGCAATGGCAAGCATTTCCAGCTCACTGATGATGGATTTCGACCAATCGCCGTACTTGGGGTCGTTCTCGTATTCCTTTGCCTTTGCAATGATGGCCTGCTGCATGGCAAAACGCTCCTCGATGGAGGCGTAGCTGGAGTTCACCAAGATGCTGTCACGCAGGATGTATAGCCAGCCGATGTAGCTGTCTTCGCCCCGTTTGTCCGTCAGGATAAACTCCTCGAAGAGTGGTTTTGGGTCAACTAAAAAAGCATCCTTCACGGCAGCAGCCTCGGCCACGCAAGCGTTGGTGGCGCAGGCCATGAACTTTTGCCAAGGGCCAGATTCCTTTGTTTTACAGGAAGAAATAATAAAGACGAGCCCGATGTACAGCCCAACCCGGTAAACAGATTTGTAATTCATTGGAAGAAGTGTTTTGTTGTTTAAAATTTCAGATCATGTCGGTTTAGCGTGAAGCAAGGGGTTTGGGGCGGCGCAGCCGCCCCAAAATATCTCTCCCCCGAAGAGCCGCCGAAGGCGGCGATGAGGGGTTGTACTAGATTGGGATTTTCATGTTTTCACGCAAAAACGTCATAAGCTAAAATTTTTGCAAAGAAGCGAATAAGGCGAGAATATGCGATGCTTTTCCAAATAAAAAATCTGGTTGCCGAAGTGAAATCAATGAACCAATGAACTCCATTGGTAGCTTCGCAAAAATCGAAGCACATGCCCTACCTTCGCCCGTCCATCACTCAAACTTAAATCCATGCGTCATCAGATTGCCGTCGCCTTTTGCTTTTTTTGCTCCGCAATGTTCGCACAAACAGCAACCTATACTACCCCATTTGAAGAAAACAACCAGGCCACCGCCACCCACGCCGAGGCCATTGATTTTTACAAAAAACTCGATGCCGGATACCTCCAAATGCGGCTCATCGAAGCTGGTCCGACCGACGCAGGCCAACCGCTTCACTTGGCGGTGGTATCCAAAACCGGCGAGTTCGACCCTGCCAAGCTGCGGCAGCAGGGCAAGCTCATCCTGCTCATCAACAACGCCATCCACCCTGGCGAGCCAGAGGGCGTGGACGCCAGCATGATGCTCTGCCGTGACCTCCTCCAAAAATCCGAACTTCAAGCACTGCTGGACAATGTCGTGGTCGTTTTCATCCCAATGTACAATATTGATGGGGCGCTCAACCGGGGATGCTGCAGCCGTGCAAACCAGAACGGCCCGCAGGAGTACGGCTTCCGGGGCAACGCCAAAAACCTCGACCTCAACCGGGACTTCATCAAGTGCGACACCCGCAACGCCCGCTCTTTTGCGCTCCTTTTCAACCACTGGCAACCCGACGTGCTGGTGGACAACCATACCTCCAACGGCGCCGACTACCAGTACACCATGACCATGCTCCCCACACAGTCCGACAAGCTGGGTATCCTGCTCGGTAGCTACCTGCGCCGAATCCTCATGCCCCGACTTTTCACCAGGATGGCCATGAAGGGGCAGGAAATGTGCCCCTACGTAAACGAGTTCAAGGACACGCCCGCCGATGGCATCTACGCTTTTTACGACCCACCGAGGTTCAGTTCTGGCTATGCCGCCCTGCACCACTGCATTGCTTTCGTGCCCGAAACGCACATGCTCAAGCCCTTCCCGAACCGGGTGGTAGCCACCTACGATTTCATGGAAGTGCTCATCCGGGAGCTGGCCTTGGAGCACAGCAGAATCAGGGATATCCGGCAGCAGGCTATCGCCCAAGCCATGACCGACACCTACGCCAACCTCGACTGGAAAGCCGACGAAAAGCAGGTGGACTCCATCGTTTTCAAAGGCTTCGAGGGCAAGTACAAGCCCAGCGAAGTCACCGGCCTCGACCGCCTCTGGTACGACCGCTCGGCACCTTACACCCGCAAAATCCCGTACTGGAGCCGCATGGAACCGACCATTCAGGTAATAAAACCAGCAGCTTATATTATCCCTCAAGCATACTCGGAGGTCATCGAGTTGTTGCAAATGAATGGGGTGCAGCTCCGCCGTCTTGCCACCGACGCCGAGCCGGAAGTGGAGCTTTACCGCATCGGCAAATACAAGACGCACCAGGCATACGAGGGCCATTACCTCCACTACAATGTGGAGGTGGAGAAGGAAGTAAAAAACTGGCGCTACCACAAGGGCGATTACGTGGCGTTGACCAACCAGCCCGCCGTCCGTTTCCTGATGGAAACTATCGAACCGCAGGCCATTGACAGCTACTTCGCCTGGAACTATTTCGATGGGATTTTGGGACAAAAGGAGTACTTCTCACCTTATGTTTTCGAGGACATTGCGGCAGCATTCTTAAAGGAAAACCCAGCGGTAAAGGCCGAACTGGAAGCCAAGCGCCTGGCCGACCCGGAGTTTGCCAAAAGCCAGTGGGCGCAGTTGTTTTTTGTGTACAAAAAAACGCCGTTTTTCGAGCCGACCGTCAACCTGTACCCCGTAGGGAGGGTGATGACGGTGGAGGGGCTACCAATAACAGCGTTTGAGGATTTGAGGGATTGAGGGTTTTAGTTAACCCACTACCTTTCCTTCCTCAATCTCTCAATCTCTCAAACCCTCAATCTCTCAATCTCCCAAACCCTCATGTCTCACAAAATCCTCATCATGGGCGCCCCAGGCGCAGGCACCACCACCCTCGGTAAGTCGCTCGCCGAGCGGCTCGGCTGCCCGCATTTTGACACCGACGACGTGTACTGGTTCACCGAAGATGCCCTGCCCTACCGACGCAAGCGCAACCCCGACCACCGCCGACAGTTGCTGGCCGAGCGGCTTGCCTCCACCGATGCCTGGGTACTCTCCGGCTCGCTCTGCGGCTGGGGTGATGTGTTCATACCACAGTTTGACAGGGTCGTATGGCGCTGGTTGCCCGCAGCATTGCGGCTGCCCCGAATCGAGCAGCGGGAGCGGCAGCGCTACGGCGATGCCCGCCTCGACCCTGGAGGGGATTTGCACGGGGTGTTTGAAAAATTCAAGCAGTGGGCAGCGGACTGCGATGAGGAAGGTAGCGGACTGAGGAGTCGGCAATCAGAACTGGAATGGCTGGAGCGGCTGACCTGTCCGGTATTGAAATTGGAGGGGGACATTGGGGTCGAGGAGTTGGTGGAGCGGGTGGTAAAAGTGGTAGGCTTTAAACCTGGGCCAAATGGCGTATTTTAAATTGCGGCAAGCTGAAAACTGCCACATTGCATGACAACTGCATTTGCAGAAATTTGAACTATTGCACCTGAAAGTGCTACCTTTGAAAAAAATCAACGCAACATGCTAAGTATCAGCGCCATATACGATGGCAAGCATTTGAAACTCCTCCAAAAGGTGGACATAAAAAAGCCGCAACGGGTTATCGTGGTGTTCCTCGATTATCCCGAAAACGGCGACGAGGAGGAACACCCCCTTGCTGCAAAAGACCTCCATGCCCTGATGGCAGAAAACCCCGCCCTCGATTTCCTTGCTGCCGAGGAGGAGGACATTTATTCCGATGTAGATTTGAAAGTCAAATATTAGCCTACCTTTTTAAGCAACTATGAACAAAGGAACCATCGTACTCACCAAATTCCCATTCACCGATTTGAGCGCTATCAAACGCCGACCCGCCGTCATTATTTCCAATGTAGTCCCCGCAGACCCGGATGTGATTGTTGCCTTCATTTCAACGGTCCTACCAACAAATCCTTCTCCTTCCGACTACGTTCTGCCAGAAACCCATGCCGATTTCAGGCTAACCGGACTAAAGAAATCTTCCGTTTTCAAGATGGACAAATTGGCAACGCTGGATGCATCCATTTTTACTGGCGAACTCGGTGAGGTTTCTCCAGCCCTTTTTGAACAGTTGAGGGAAAAGTTGCGGATTGCGCTTGATTTGTAGGTTAAATATGCAACGCAAGCATTCGCAAGTGACGCTGTACTCAACATTTGCCACCACTGATACGGCTTTGGCTACCCTTGCTCATCATGGCACACCAAGGCGATTTCGTACCTGCCTACCGCCTCGTGGCCTGGCTTTGCTGGGCACCAAATTTATTGGTGGCGTGGGTGTTGGTGAAGGGGTTGGGGTAGGGATTTGCTTGTCAAAACTCCGCTTTTAAGATTCTGCAATTCATGCTGATACTGCTTTCTTGCCAGCTTTTTTCACTTTAGGCTTGCTGGCAGCTTTTGGCGCAACCGCTTTTGGTGTTACGGTCGGCTTTGCAGTTTTTTTGGTAACTTCCTTCTTTGGCGGTTTGCTTTTCAGTTGTTTCTTCAATGCCTTGGTGGCGAGCTTCAATTCAGCCTTTGCGGTGTCCTTTTGTACCTTGAGTTTTTCGAATGCGGCGGTTTTAGCTTGCACGTCTTTTAAGAAAGCCATCAAATCTGGTCGGTCTTTTAGCACCTTTTTGTCAATTGAAGCAGATAATTTTCCCATAAACTGTTGATTTTTAACTTTTGATATGATTGAAATTCGGCGCAAAATTACGGGAGGTTACAATTATTTAATGTTAAGTTTTCATTGGAAGCAAAAACTTAACATTGAAGCCCAAAAGTACGCTTGATTGTCGTTCCACTGGAAGCTTTGAAACTTGGCTGGCACCCTCAACAAAAAAACCAAAAATCCCGCCCCGTCACCTTGCCGTACTTTTCCAAAAAAACCTGAATATCGCCCTGTCCATTAGGCGCAGCCACGGCAATAATCACCTGTGCATCAGGAAGTTGCGCCAGCACTTCAAAACTTTCCATCGCCACGCCGCTGACCACATGACCCCACTTGGAGGGCTGGTCGCAGACCCACCGAAACGGTACGCCGCATGTGCGCAGCAGAGCTGCTAGCCGCTTGCCCTTGCGCCCAGCACCCCAGAGCACGAGAGGTCGGGCAGGGTCGTGGTCGCTGCGCAGGAACCATCGGGTCTTCAGGTCGAGATAGCTGTTGTCTAGGTATTTTTCGTCAATGCGGGAGGTACGGTCGGGGCGCTCCCGCCAGTGGTGGAGCAACTCCGCAGTGGCAACGATGCGGCAGCCAGCATGGCGCAGCCGGAAGGTCAAGTCATAATCTTCGGGGTATGTGTCCTCCTCGAAAGCGGCGGCCAGCACGAGGTCGCTTCGCCAAGCCATCCAGCAGGGCGAGGGCAGCACGTTCTCCCGGTAAATTTCAGCGAAGTGGCGACCAGTGGCGGCCAGTTCGTTCAGCCAAGCCTCGTAGCGGCGGAACCCCTCCCCCACCCCATCTTCCCCAAAAAACCGAACAGCTCCTGTTGCCACATGGCCGGGGCCATTTTCCAGCAGCATTTTTTTCATCGAAAAAAGGCGGTTGGGCGGCATGATGTCGTCGCTGTCCATGCGGGTAATGATAGGCCCCCTGGCCTGCCGAAAAGCAAAGCGCATGGCAGGCGACACGCCCGTTTTGCCCATGACATCGTCGTTGTGAAAAAATCGGATGCGGCTGTCTCGTTCGGAGTATGCTTGCAGGATGTCGGGGCTGGCGTCGGTGGAAAAGTTGTTAACGGCGATGAGCTCCCAATCCTGCTCCGTTTGCGCCAAGATGCTGTCGAGGCACTCCGCCAGGTACGGGGCGGTGTTGTAGGTGGGCAGGAGGATGGATATCATAGTTGGCAGTTAGACAGATGGCAGGTGGCAGTCGGAGCCGTGGTTGAATGTTCAATTCTGGAGCAAAGATGGGGATTTTGATTTTAACCAAAAGAAAGCGCTGGCAGCATGTTTGTAGCTGTCAGCGCTGATTTTAAACTGGGTGTTTATTCAAAATAATCGGTAACGAAGGCCCGCACGAAGGCCGAAAGCGTACCATTTTGAGCCTGTTTGTGAGTTGCTCGCGATGTTCAGCAACTGCGACTGCCCATGTGACAAGCATTGAATCTGTAGCTTCTCGTTGACCGGAACCTCAAGCCCAAGTCCAACACCTGCAATGATGTTCACCGTGCGGTAGTTGATAGCGTTATCAGCATTTGTGCCAGTTTGAGAGCTGCCATCATTGTATCCATAGGAACTTTGGATGCGTCCATTCAGAAAATAGGACGGCCCAGCAGTGGCTTGCACGAAGATCCGAGTGTTGGCACTGGTCAGGTATTGGCGGATGCCAACGGGCAGTTCGAAATAGAAGTAGCTGCTTTTGGATTTGATACTATTTGCCAGTTCGCCAGATGGCAAATTGGGGTCAAAACCACCTTGTCCATTGTGTTGCGTGCCCCACCGTAGTTCGCTAGCGTACTTGTCGCCATAAGCCATGAAGCGCAAACCCAACACCCATTCCCGGTTGGGGTGCTTCATCGGCAGGGTCATGGCCAAGCCAAAATCATAGTTCAAACGACCATCTGTTTTGGCGATTTTGTTGGAATAGTCAGTAAAATTGAGACCAGTACCAACTTCTAGATTGGCGTTTTTTTGCCCAAAAACAAACATCGGTAACCCAACCAAGAGAAAGAGCGATAATTTTTTCATTTTCAAAGCGAGTTTATAAGGCATTGATATACTCTGCACTAATAGGTTTTGTGCAAATCGCATTTTGCCCCTCCTCGCCGCCTCCGGCGGCTCGTCGGGGGAGAGGGGCTTTTGGGGCGTTCCGCCCCAAACCCCTATTTGCACAAAACCTATTAGTGCGAAGTATAATCAAGGTTTTTTTACCAAAAATGGTAACGAAGGCCCAATCCAAGTCCAGCCTCCCAAGTGCGCCGCATGTCGGCGATGCGGGTGAGGGTGAAGCCTAGCGATGGGCCAGTGGTGAAGGTCAATCGCTCGCCCACTGGCACAGTGATGCCGAAGCTGCCATGCAAGCCGAGCCAGGTTGGTTTCAGCCCCTTCACGGCAAGGCCATCGGATTGAGTGCTGGCGTTCAGCAGCGAGTTGAGCGTGAGGCCAGTTTTGGCTTCCAACTGCACCCGACGGCTCCAGGCCCATTGCCGCCGCACCAAAAACGGGAAGCTGTTGTAGCGCAGCACGAGCTTTTCCGCCTGGATATTTTTGTACTGATAACCTGTTTGAAATGCCAAACGGGGGTTCAATTCATAACTCAACAAAACCCCAACCTTGGAAGAAATCCTCGAACTCCCGGTGAACAGGCTGTCCTGCGTAAAAAGGTGGCCCATCGGCATAAAATAGGCGGTTGCGCCGCTCTCGATGGAAAATCTCGGGAAGGGTTTCTGTGGCCGATTGACCCTGTATTTAAAGGAGAGTGCATGTTTTGACTTCGAGGAAAATTGGGTGATCCTGAAAGCTAGGAATGCTGGAATTGGCAACGTAGTGCGGGTGTCCTCATCTAGTGCAGCCGCTGATTGGTCCGCCAAATTCTCGTTGGAAACGGTAGCTTCCATCTCGGCAATCGAGGGGGTCACCTCCTTTGCAACTTCCTGATTTTCAAGGATATGCGCTTCCGCCAATTCCTTCGATTGCTTGTTTCCACCCCCAGTTTGTGCAGCTTTTTTTGCTTTGGATGAAAATGCTGCGGCAGCATCACCGGCCTTCGTGGTTTTGTCTTTTTGGGTAATAACTGGGCCGCCAGTTGCCACTTGCGGAGCCGATGTAGTTGGGCTTTGCGAAGCGTCGCCGAAGGCAGTGGATGGCTTCACGTCCTGCGATTGGACAGTTCCAACCGGCGCTGCATCCCTTGCTGTTTCGCCCAGTTGCTCGATTTGCTGCTGCTGCTGCGCCACGGTCTTGGACAACTTGGCCACCTTCGCCCGGTCGTTGCGCCAGAGCAGCAGCAGCAACGCCAACGCTGCCATCAGCAGGCCAAGCCCAACCCATTTGCCAACGGTGGCTATTTTGCCACTCCAGAACCTCGGCTTCGCCGGAATAACCGGTTCCATCCGCTCCCAGAAGTCGCCGGAAGGCGCCTGGGCGTACTTCTCCAAGTTCGCCTTGAAGAACTGTTCGAGGTTGTCGTTGTATTGATTTTCAGTCATTTTCGGATTGTTGGATTGCTTTGGATTGTCCCATTCACCATTAATCATTGATAACCGCCCCTATTGATTTTTCCAGCATTTTGCGGAGCATGTCCTTTGCCCTAGAAAGCTGTGAGCGGGAGGCGCTTTCGGCAATGCCGAGCATTTCGCCAATTTCCCGGTGGGAGTATTCTTCCATCACGTAGAGGTTGAACACCGCCCGATAGCCCTCCGGCAGCCGCTGGAGCATCTGCACCATCGCCTCTTCCCTGTACTTGGCAAAGAGGTTTTCGTCTGCCTCGTAGCTGTCCGCAACTTCCTGGATTTCATCGGTTTGGAACATCCGCTTGCGTTTGCGTAGCTGCTCCAGCGCCGTGTTCACCATCACCCGGCGGAGCCAAGCGCCGAAGGCGCCGGTCGGTTGGTACTGGTAGAGGTTGGTGAAGATGCGCACCAACCCATCTTGCAGCCAGTCCTCGGCCTCGTGCCAGCCGGAGGCATAGCGCATGCAGATACCAAAAAGCATAGGCTTGTACTTTTCATACAGTGCTTGTTGTGCTTTACGGTCGCCCCTGCGACAGCCACGGATGATATCATCGTCGTTAGGAATCAAGGTTTCGTCTTGCAATTCATTTTTGATAATGCAATATCGCACGGGATTGCTGCACGGCAATTGTTTTTTTAAAAAATATGGGAAGTGTGATAACCAAAACGCAAAACTTGTATACATTTCCAACCCCAAAAGCCAAAATTACTCAACGGCAATAGGAATTGTACAAACGTGATTTTGCCCCTCCTCACCGCCTTCGGCGGCTCGTCGGGGGAGAGAGCTTTGGGGGGCGTTCCGCCCCCCAAGCCCCCTTATCACAAAACCTATTGCACCGGAATTTAACCATTTGTAAAACAGTGCTGCCATGCTACAAAATGCTTCTTTGGCAAAATGGATTTTGGCGATATTCATGCTCGCCCTGAATCTGGCAACATCCATCGCCGCCGACCCTCCCAAGACTGCCCTGCTAGTTGCCGTAGGCAATTATCCTTATGAAACGGGCTGGCAGCAAATCAGCTCGCTCAACGACATTGGCCTCATCAAAAAAGCCTTGGCCACACAGGGTTTTAAGGAAGATGAAATCCATGTTCTGGCGGACGAAGCAGCCACCCACGACGGCATCGTGGAAGCCATTCGGCAGTACCTGGTGAACACGGCACAGCCCGGTGGCGTGGCCTATTTTCACTTCTCCGGACATGGGCAGCAGGTAGCCGACGACAACGGCGACGAGGAGGACGGCTACGACGAGGCCATCGTGCCCATCAACTCTCCCATCCATTTTGAGGAAGGCGTTTACGAAGGCGAAAACCTGATACGGGACGATGAACTGGGCAACCTTCTTAACGAGGTGCGCCGCAAGTTGGGGCCGAAGGGCAACCTCCAAGTGGTGCTCGACGCTTGCCACTCTGGCACTGGCACCCGTGGCTTTGGCAAGGCAAGGGGCACCCAGAACAAGATGGCCTCCCCGGCCTACGTTGCTTCCAATTCCAAAACAGGTTCCGACCTGTCGGGCATGGACGGAGCGGACCCTGTGGACGAGGGCAACCTCGCCCCAATGGTGGCCTTCTTCGGGGCGGCACAGCATCAACTGAACTTTGAAACCAAGGACGAGGCCGACAACGGCGTGGGTTCGTTGAGCTACGCTTTCAGCAAAAAGCTTGCTACCGTAACGCCCACCACCACGTACCGGGGCCTTTTTGAGCAAATAAAACTGGAGATGAGCGTGATAGCGCCGAGCCAAAACCCACAAGTGGAAGGTACGCTCGACCAGGAAATCATGGGAGGCCGGATGTTGGGCGTGCCCAATTTTTACAGGGTGCCACATTGGAACGACTCCGGCTCCGTCATTGTGGAAGCTGGTTGGCTGCACGGTGTGCAAAACGGCGCTGTGATTGGCCTATTTCCCCCTGACACCCGCAACTTCGAGGATACGATGCCACTGGCGAAAGGTACGGTGACCAATGCCGAGGCGACCTCCTGCACCGTCATCCTCGACACCGACCTCGACAAGGAGGTGGCGGAGGGCGCTTGGGCCTACGTGTTAGAGCAAAGTTTTGGCGACCTGAAAGTCCGCTACAAAAACTCGCTGCCAGAGAACCACCCCGTGTTGCCCATTTTGAAGGAAAGATTGGTAAAATATCCAGTGATAACGGAAGGGGATGGCGCAGAACTGAACCTCACGTACAGCGACGAGGCCAGCCGGGGCGCTGCGGTGCAGTTGCTCACGAACACTGGCATGGTCATCCAAACTTTCGAGGAAAGCCTGCGGCCCGAAATGCTGGCTGAACGCATCGTGAAGCAGATGGTGGCCTTTGGGCAAGCCCAATTTTTACGGAACCTCGAACTGGAAAGCTATGAACTCCCGGTCAGTTTTGAAATCATCCCCATCATTTGGGATTCAAAAACAAAAAGGTCCAAAGGTGACCTCTCGCTCGAGGACAAAAAAGACAAAAACGGCACGGTTCACCTGAAATACGGTGATGCGTTCAGAATCAAAGTCACCAACAACGGCTACAAGCCAGCCTACTTCACGCTGCTGGACATCCAGCCCGACAACCAAGTGAACGTGCTGATACCCTTGCCCGGCACTAATGAAACACCCGCCGAGTTCGTGGTGCCAGCCGGTGGCGTTTTCGAGGTGAAGCGGCCATTTGGAATCGGGCCACCAGCCGGCACGGAGGTGTTCAAGCTGATTGCCACCGACCAGCCGATTGACCTGCGCAGCGTTTCCCAACACCGGGGTCAAACGAAATCGCCTTCGTCGAACCGATTCGAGCGGGTCTTTTCCGACTCCTTTTTCACCGAAGATAGCATGACACGGGGTGGCAGGTCCATTTCCGTCAGCGCCACCGAGGTGAACATCTCCTCGATGACGTTCGTGATTGAGATGAATTGAATGGTGTTATTGGGTTATTGGGTTATTGAGTTATTGGGTTATTAGACATTAAGCCCCAATCAATAACCCAATAACCCAATATCCCAATATCCCAATAACCCAATAACCCAATATCCCAATACCCCAATACCCCAATACCCCAATAATTTCCTACTGAATTTTAAACAACATATTGATTATGAAAAATAGAATCCAGCTTATTATGGCCGCATTATTAATAGCGGTTTTTTCGGTGCCAGCCAACTGCCAGGACTTGCATATTTATTACAACCTTCACAACGACAGCATCACTTATATGAAGGGTGGTAACCCCGTAGATAAACTGCGGATACGCAAAGGGCAGGAAGTGCAGGTACACCTCACGGAGTTCAACCCATTTACCAACAATATTGATTTTAAGGTGGAGGAAACAACCGATGATTCAGGCAGCGGGCTGCTGGGAGCCGGGGGCATGACCGGTTTTATGGGCGGCATGATGCCTGGCTTAGGCAATGTCTTTCCGGGAGCAGGTGAAGGTTTGCTCGGTGGAGGCCTTCCCTTGTTCGATGAGCCACTGATGGTCATCAATGACAGTGTCATTTCATTTAAAAACATCAAAAACCTGTTTACAAAAGACAGAGGCACCTTGCAGGAGCAGGCCGAACGGAGCGAACAGGCCATGAAGGATATTGAAGTCATAATGAAGGAAGCAACAGCAATTTACAACCAACTTGCTGCTTATGAAAAAGCCGTTCAAGTAAGCAGAATTGCGCTGGTGAATGTGGAGCCATATCGCATGAACCCCAACATCAGGCCCTCGCTCATCAAAAGCATGTGCCAGGAATATTACGATGCCATTTTCCTGAAATCGCAGAACAATGCCATAAGCTTGAATGACATATTGACTTGGCAGAACCTGCCTGCACAATATGATATGAACGTGGCAAGGCTGAAATCCAAGCAGAGCGAACTGGGTGCCAAAGTAAGCTTGTTGGAGAGCCTTTCAAAAGACATCACGAGCAACCAGTTTGAAGATGAGGCATACCGCCAATACACCCGAAACATGATTGATGTTCAGATAAAAGCAAGGGGCGTCAGGGACCAGCTCAAGGACATCGTAGCAAAAGCCGCCGTGCCAACCAACCTCCCAAACACCCAGGAAATGGTGCAACTGCAAATGAAACTGGCGGAGGTTATTTCCAATGATTTCACTTACAACACCACCATCAAGCCTTCCGCCGACCAGGTGAACCTGGACATCAAGCTTTTGAAAATCCAAGTCGGCGCCGATTCCACCGAGCCAGTTTTGATAAAGGAAAGAAACTTGAAGATGGAAGTGCGGGGCGGCCTAAAAGTGAACGCCAGTGCGGGCGTCAGCTTCGGGCAGTTTTTTGAGCCAAGCCAGCGCTACGCCGTCAACAACGGGGTCATCGTAGGTGACAACGAAGGTACGTTCTCCCCCTCCCTGACCTCCTTCCTGCATTTCCACGGCTACCGTGGGCCGAAGGCAACCATTGGCGGTTCGTTGGGACTTGGGTTCCCGTTGTTGAGCAGCGGCGACAGCCAATCCGTTGAGTTTTTCGTGGGGCCTAGCCTGATATTGGGTTCCAGCCAGCGCCTCGTCCTTTCTACTGGACTGATGGGCGGTAGGGCGCAGCGCCTCGCCAAGGGCTACCAGATAGGCGATGCGTTCAACACCGATTTAGGGGACATTCCCACGCATGGAAAATACGAGATTGGATTGTTCTTGGGCGCTTCGTTTAGCTTGGGTAAATAAGTAGTGTTGTGGACAAGTGAGGG
>CAZDSU010000007.1:0-35009 GCA_964508135.1 uncultured Saprospiraceae bacterium | reverse complement strand
CGCGAGAAGTTCCAATTGCGAGTTGCGAGCATTCAATGTTCGCAACTCGTACGTTTTTGCCCCAATCAATGCCAACTGACGCTGCACAAATCAACCCTAAAATCAAGCTGAGAAACCTTATGAAAATGAACTGAACAAATCACATCCTTCCTACTCACTTCATCACAAAACAGGCCATCATGAAAACAGTCATCCTATCGTTTCTGGCGGCGTTAACCTTTTCTTTTATCGAACCACAGCCTTTCCCCACCGGAAATGGCGTCATGCCGAAATCCGCAATCCGCAATCCGCAATCAACAAGGGCCGTCGTCGTCGGCATCTCCACCCAACAGGACAGCCTGCTGCCCGCCTTGCCGGCCAACCACCAAAATGCAGAGGTGTATGCCGCTTTTTTGCGCTCAAGGGGCGGTGGCCTGTTGCCAGCCGACCATGTGCAACTGCTGACGGGCGAGCAGGCTACGATGGCCAGTTTTACCGCTGCCATTGGTTGGCTGGACGAGGAGAGCGAGCAAGGCGACCAAATCACGCTTTATTTTGCTGGGAATGCCCGCTTGCTCAAATCCGATGATGGCCCTGTGCCCCATCTTTTCCTGACCGATTCCCCACTGGCCTTGGGCAGGGCGGGCAGCATGCCACTGGCGAGGCTTTGCTACCTGATACAGGAAATTTCATCGAGAAAAAACCTGAATTACAGCCTCATTTTCGACCTGAACATGGCCTCGACAACGGCGGAAGAAGATGAAATATGGCGGCAATGGCTCGATGCCATCCAAAAATCCTTTCCTTTTGCCTGGCTGGAAGAGACGCTGGACAAGCCACAAGCCCCCAAGCAACCGGTGAACGGCTTTTCGCCAATACTGCTCGACGGGCTGCTCGGCGAGGCCGACATCAACGGCAACGAACTCATCTCGCCAAAAGAAGTGGGCAAGCACCTCCGTTCCCATCACAAAAAAGCACCCGGTGGGTATGCCATGCTCCTGGCCTTTTCGGATGAAAAAGCCCCTGTTTCCAGTTTTGATGCCACCCAGCGGGTGAAAAGCAATGCAGCGAAAAGCCATACCCCCTTCTCCGCTTTGGTCAGCCGGGAACTGAGCCACCTGGAGGACTCCCTGCTCGCCGCAGCCGACGACCGCACCCGCCAATGGTACCAAGATTTCATCCTCACCATGAAACTGGGAAAACTGATGGAACCAGCGGGCCGTTGCACCTCCGACCTCTACGACAGCCTGCTCACCCAGTCTTCGATTCGCCCGCTCCACAGCCACCTGCGCCGACAACTCGCCGCCTCCTTGCAGGATGAAACGCAGCAAGTCCTGAACGACTACCTCCGCACCGACACCCGGGAACTTCAGCGCCGGTGGAAACACGGTGGCAACTATGCAGCCTACCCCAGGCACATGGCGAGGACGGTCGAGCTTTTGGGCGAAAAGCACTTCATGAACACCATCATCCAGTGCAAACGGTACTATTTCGAGGGGCTGACGGCGAGGCTTGATTTTGAAAAAACCAAGGATTCACTGCTCTTGAAAACGGCACTTGAAAATCAGCAGCTTGCCCTGCGCTATGAGCCGGAAGCCCCTTTCGTGCTCAACGAATTGGGCATTTTGCATATTTTGACGAAATCAGGTGCTGCCAAACCCTATTTCCTTCAAGCCATCAACCTCGCCCCACAATGGGGCATTCCATATTTGAACATAGCCGCTGTGCATCTTGACCTAGAGCAGTTCGATAGCGCGCTGGTCTATGCCCAGTTGGCCGTTGACCTGACCCCCAGGAACCCCGTGGCCGTCGCCGCCCTAGGAGAAATTAATTTTAAGTTGAAACACTACGCCGCAGCCGAATTTTGGCTTCGCAATGCAGCATTTATTGACCCTGACGAAGCGGATAATTACTACAACCTAAGCTGTACCAAAGCCCTGCAAGGCCAACCATTAGATGCGTTGAAATGGTTGGAGCGGGCCTTTGAACTTAAATTTAATAACTGGGAGCTCTTAATGACGGACAAAGACCTGAACACCCTTCGGAACACCAAACAGTTTGACGAACTCCTAAGAAAATACTTCCCCGACCAAATCAAAGACTAAAACCCAACCCAGCCGCCGGGCGACTCCAAACCGCCCGGTGGCTTTCATTTTTTTTAAATCGAATGTAAATGAAAAATCTACTGGCCATCCTTTTTCTGCTGCCGTTTCTGGCAAGCAGCCAAACCGAAAAAGGCGCCTCCCCGCTCAATCCGCAATCCGCAATCCGCAATCCGCAATCGGTAAGGGCCGTCGTCGTCGGCATCTCCGACTACCAGGACAAGGACATCCCCGACCTGCGCTTCGCCGACCGGGATGCCGAGGCCTTCGCCGTTTGGCTGCGCTCACCCGCTGGCGGCAGTGTGCCGGAGGACAACATCTCGCTGTTGCTCGGCAATGATGCCACCAATGCCGCTATCGGCACGGCCTTGTTCTCAATGATTGACATCTGCCAGCCGGGCGACCGGTTCATATTCTACTTCTCCGGGCACGGCGATGTGGAGACCAAGACCCGTACCCAGCCGGGTTACCTCCTCACTTGGGACTCTCCTGCCCAAGTGTACATGGTCGGAGCGCTCAACCTGCGTGACTTGCAGGAAATCGTGGGCACCTTGTCAGACAACAAGGTGCAGATATTGCTCGTCACCGATGCCTGCCATTCCGGCAAGCTCGCCGGGGAGAGCGTGGGAGGCACACAGGCGACCGCTATGGCACTGGCAAAACAGTTTGCCAACGAGGTGAAAATCATGTCCTGCCAGCCCAATGAGTTCTCGCTTGAAGGCGAGCAGTGGGGCGGTGGGCGGGGCGTTTTTTCCTGGCACCTGATTGACGGACTGACGGGGCTTTCGGACAAAAACAACGACGGTATGGTCACGCTTTTTGAAATCACCCGCTACTTGCAGGACATGGTGCCTGCCGAAACCGCCCCGCACCCCCAGATGCCGTTCAGTGCCGGAGATTTGCAGGCAACCCTAAATCCCGTGGATGCGCAGGCGCTCGCCACACTGAAAACTAAAAAAAACGAATCACATGCAAATCTCCTGCCCACCGACTCCAAAGGGCTGGAAGACCAGGTGCTGGCCAGTGCCGATGCTCCAACCCGGGAGCGGTACGCCGCTTTCAAGACCGCCATGAAACAGGGCAACTTGTTGGAACCGCTGGATTCCAGCGCCAGCGACCTGCACCGCCTGCTCATGCACAATGAACAACTGAAACCCCTGCACGGACTGATGACCCGTGACCTCGCTGTGGCACTGATGAATGAGGCGCAGCAGGCGCTGAACGCCCTGTTGAACGACGACCCCTACGAACATAACCAATGGCTGTACAACCCAGACAGGTACGCCCGCTACCCGGAGTACCTCGCCAAAGCCATCGAACTGCTGGGCGAAAAGCATTTCATGTTCAAAACGCTCATGGCAAAAAAGTCCTTTTTCGAGGCAAGGAATCTCGGAAGTGACCAAATTGCATCGGGCACGACAGTAACCCGTGACGACTCCCTCAACACATTGAGACGACAGGTGCTAAAGACCGGTCTGAGCTATGAACCCGAGGCTGCCTACCTGTATCAAGCCCTCAGCGAAACATGGTGGAACAGCAGCTATGGTGCTGGGCTTGACTCCTTTTTCTTATACCACAATCAGGCGATCGCCCTTGCACCCACCTGGGGGATACCCCGCGTGGGCATCGTGAACAGTTACATTTTCAATGTCATCGCTCCAGATTGGAAGCCTGCGGAACAATGCCTTTTAGAAGGGCTGGCACTGAAACCAGATTCCTACGTGTTGACCGAAAAGCTTGCCTCGATATATATTCGTATGGGCCGATTTGAGGATGCCGTCAAGTTGTGCGAAAAAATGAGCACCGCACGGCCCGACCTACCCAACGGATATATTACCTTGTCGAGCTTATACTCCCGTACCCGACAGTACTTTATGGGGGAAGAAAACGCCCGGAAGTCGTTGGTCGTTGATTCATTGGTTATGATACAGCCAATTACCTTTCTTGGAAGAATTTACCGTGATAAACGACAATATGAAAAAGCTGCCCAAACCTATCGGATGCTTGTCGCCAAGGGCGATGACTCAGCTTACGGCGCAAGCTTTTTCCCCTTTGCAAGCCTGAAAATGTATTCCCATTCAAGGCACTACCAGGATTATTATTTTGCAAAATTCCCTAATGATGATTTTGGCGAAATCTTGGACGTGATGAACGATGGCGACAGGCATTTCGAAAAAGGAGAATTTCTGGAAGCGAAAAAACTTTACCTGAAATCACTGACGCTGGATTTGACCCCGAACCCTGATTTCATCATTGTCATTTCAAAATTGGCCCAAATTGCCGCTTTCGAGCAAAAACTGGACTCCGCCGAGCACTACTTTCAAAAAGCACTTAATTATAATCGGGACTTGTTCGCCTTTTGGGCCGGAAGGGAGGCTTACGCCGATGCATCCATTATCTACGCCCGCTTTCTCCTCACCCAAAACCGTCCTGCCGACGCCGAAGCGCAGCTCTTCAAAGCCGAGGAATCTGACCCTCGCAGTCCCGACAACTACTACGGCATGGCCATCCTCCATGCCCACCAAAATCACCAAAAAGAAGCCCTCGACTGGCTCGCCAAGGCCCTCGAATGGTACTATCCCGACTACGACGAAATCATGGCGGAACCGCTTTTCCAGAAAATCCGAAAGACGAAACGCTTCAAGGCGCTGATGCGGCAGTATTTCCCCAATGGCTCCGACAAGCCGCTGGTGGAGAAGCTGGCGAGGGAGTATTTGCCGGAGATTTTTAATAACCAAGACTAAAATCCAACTAAAATGAAATACCTGCTTGCCCTCCTCGCCCTTTTCACGGGCACCTTCACCTCCGCCCAGTCCATCGACATCAGCGGCACCACCACCCGTGCCGTCGTCATCGGCATCTCCGACTACCAGGACAAGGACATCCCCGACCTGCGCTTCGCCGACCGGGATGCCGAGGCCTTCGCCGTTTGGCTGCGCTCACCCGCGGGAGGAAGTGTGTCGGAGAAAAACATCGTGCTGCTCACCAACAAGCAGGCAACTATCGCCCAGTTCGCCAAAGCCCTCGACGGGTTGATGGAAACTGCCAAAGAAGGCGACCAGGTCATCATTTACTTCAGCGGCCACGGCGACGTGGAGACCAAGACCCTGCGGCAAAATGGTTTCTTGCTTTGCCACGACTCGCCCGCCGCCACCTACATGGCGGGCGCTTACGCCCTGACGTTTTTGCAGGACGTGGTTACAACGCTAAACCAGCAAAACAAGGCTAAAGTCACCGTCATCACCGATGCCTGCCGGGCGGGCAAGCTCGCAGGGAGCAGCATCAATGGTGCGCAATTGACTAGCGCCAACCTCGCCAAGCAGTTTGCCGACGAGGTAAAAATCCTATCCTGCCAGCCCAACGAGTTCTCGCTCGAAGGCGAGCAGTGGGGCGGCGGCAGGGGCGTTTTCAGCTTCCACCTGCTCGACGGCCTGACGGGCATGGCGGACAAAAACGGGGACGGTTCCGTAAATCTCTTCGAGCTGGGTCACTACCTCGACGACCGGGTGCCAACCGAGGCGGCCCCCCACTCCCAACTGCCCCTCACCGTCGGCGACCGGCAGGCAATGCTGGCAACGGTGGATGCACAGACCCTCGCCGACCTGCGCTCGGCAAAATCCACGCTCGATGCCACGCTCAAGGGCACGGGCATGAGGGGCTGGGAGGACGACATCGTGGCCACTGCCGATTCCGCCACACAGTCGCTGTACTACGCCTTTGCCGATGCGCTGAAAAACGGCGAGATGCTCGACGCCCCAACGGGACGCAGTGCCGCCTCCGACCTGCTGCCCCAACTTTTGGAAAAGGAAAGCCTGCGGGAACTGCATGGCCTGCTGCGCCGCAACCTTGCCGCCGCTTTGCAGGACGAAGCGCAGCAGGCGCTGAATGCCCTACTAAACGACGACCCGTATGAGCAAAACCAATGGATGCACAATCCAGCCAAGTACGCCAGCTACCCGGAGTACCTCGCCAAAGCCATTGAACTGCTGGGCGAGCAGCACTACATGTACAAGACTTTGATGGCAAAGAAGCTGTTTTTTAAAGCAAAAAATATGGCTGGGCAAGAAGCTGATTGGAATACTGGCTCCGTTGAAAACGATTCCATCAACCAGTCAATCCGAAATATATTGGAAACTGCATTGAGTTTCGATACAAATGCTGCTTATCTCCATTATGCAATAGGCAATACTTGGCTTAGGACCTTTTGGGGACAAGGGCGTGATTCTTTTTTTTATCACCAGAACCAAGCCATCGCACTTTCACCCACATGGGTTATGCCTCGTCTGGACATAGCAAATTTCTATTTGTTCAATATCGTAAATCCCGAATGGAATACATGTGAGCAATACCTACGAGAAGGACTGGCATTGAAGCCAGATTCTTATGTTTTGACTGAGCGGCTTGCTTGGCTGTATCAGCGGATGTACCGTATGGATGATGCCATTGCACTGGCACATAAAATGGTGTTGATGCGTACTGATTTGTCGAATGGGTATGCCACCCTTGGAACTACCTACAAACTACTTCGACAATACGAAATGGCAGAAGAGTTTGCTCAAAAGGCATTGTCAGTGGACTCAACTGTATGGATATGGCCATTGGGTATTTTGGCCAGCACATCCTCATTAAAAAGGGATTATGAAAAAGCATTTGGAATTGATAAAGCATTGATTGCAAAGGGGGGTATCCCTTGGGGGCTTTTCACTGCTTCACTTACATTCAAAAGCACCAAAATAAAAACGGCTTGGAATGAATACGTTTGGAAAAAATATTCAGAAGCAAGGCCAATAGATAAAGCTGATAAGCTTAGGCAACAAGCCGAAATTCATGTTTTGCAAAAACAATGGCAAAAAGCTAAATTGCTATACCATGAGGCAATCACCGAACACACGAGGGCTGACTCAACTCCCTATCTTGAATTTATCAAAGATTTCAGTGCATTAGCACAAATTGCAGCACAACAGGAGCAACCAGATTCTGCCGAATATTTCTTCCAAAAAGCAATCAATTATTACTATCCTCATGTTTTTGGCTCATGGGTTGGAAGGTTGGAATTCGCAGAAGCCCGCTACTACTACGCCCGTTTTCTCCTCACCCAAAACCGCCTTGCCGATGCCGAAGCGCAACTGCTCAAAGCCGAGGAAATTGACCCACGCAACCCGCTCAACTACTATGGCATGGCAGCACTTCACGCCCATCAAAAGCACCAAAAAGAAGCGCTCGACTGGCTCGCCAAGGCTTTGGAATGGTACTATCCCGACTACGACGAAATCATGGCGGAGCCGCTTTTCCAGAAACTCCGAAAGACGAAGCGCTTCAAGTCGCTGATGCGGCAGTATTTCCCCAATGGCTCCGACAAGCCGCTGGTGGAGAAGCTGGCGAGGGAGTATTTGCCGGAGATTTTTAATAACCAAGACTAAAATCCAACTAAAATGAAATACCTGCTTGCCCTCCTCGCCCTTTTCACGGGCACCTTCACCTCCGCCCAGTCCATCGACATCAGCGGCACCACCACCCGTGCCGTCGTTATCGGCATCTCCGACTACCAGGACAAGGATATCCCCGACCTGCGCTTTGCAGACCGAGATGCGGAGGCATTCGCCAACTTCCTGCGCTCCCCGGCGGGCGGCTCGCTTGATGGCGACCACCTCAAGGTGCTGACCAACGACCAAGCCACCGCCGGGCAAGTGGCTTCTGCGCTGTATTGGCTCGTGGAAGAAAGCAAAGAAGGCGACCAGGTCATCATCTACTTTTCCGGACACGGGGACGTGGAGCGAAAATTTTTGGGACAGCCCGGCTTTTTGCTTTGCTGGGACGCTCCGCCCAAGGTCTATATGGCTGGTGGTGTCGTGGAAATCGGGATGCTGCAAACCGTCATCTCGACGCTTTCGCTGGAAAACAAGGCGCACGTCACCGTAGTCACCGACGCCTGCCGCTCCGGCAAGTTGGCGGGCAGCGCCATCAACGGCTCGCAACTGACCAACGCCAACCTCGCCAAACAATTCGCCAACGAAATCAAAATCCTCTCCTGCCAGCCCAACGAGTACTCCATCGAAGGCGAACAATGGGGTGGCGGTAGGGGCGCTTTCAGCTATCACCTCGTGGACGGGTTGTACGGCTTGGCAGATGGCAATGCCGACCAGTCGGTAACGCTGATGGAAATCGGGCGCTATCTGGAAGACAAAGTCACCACCGAAGTGGCTCCGGTAAGCCAGGTGCCGATGGCAATTGGCAATCGCACCGAGCGGCTGGCGAACGTGGATATGCCTTTGCTGGCTGCCCTTCGCTCCGGCAAGTCCAACCAGATGGTTGCTTTTTCGCCGGTGGAATCGAGGGGACTGGAAGACGATGTGCTGGCGACGGTGGACACGAGTGTGCGGAAGATGTACTTCGCTTTTAAACAGGCAATCAAATACAAGCACTTTTTCGAGCCGAAAGGCACCAATGCCGACGAGCTTTATGAAAAGCTGGCGGCAGTGGAAGAATTGAAACCCTTGCACAACCACCTGCGCCGAAACTATGCCGCAGCCTTGCAGGACGATGCGCAGACGGTCCTCAACCTTTATCTAAAAACAGACACGGCAGAGCTGGCAAAAATGTACCGGCTGGACAGCAGCTATGCACTTTATCCCCGGTACCTGGAACGGGCGGCAGACCTGCTCGGTGAAAGCCACTACATGTACGGCAAGCTAAAGGCGAGGCAATACTTCTTTCAGGGATTGTTTTCGAAGCTCAAGAGAAATTACAATTTTGAAAACAGACAAATTAAGTATAATTCTCCGGAGTGGAAATCGCTTATTTCGGAGGAGATTAAACTTAATGAAGATGCTTTGGCGTATGACAGCCTGGCAGCTTACGCCTATTACGAACTTGCCTGGTTGAATTGGAGCTTGAGCCAGAAAAATGTGTTGAAATATTGTGAGAAGGCGCTCGAAATCAGCCCGGATTGGGGATTGGCGCTAAACCTGCAGGGTTATGTCTATTCATTTACAGGTGAAACTCAAAAGGCTCAGGGGATTTTAAAAAAAGCCATCGAGGTCTCTCCGGACTACGCCATGAATTACTCCAGAATGGCAATGACTTATTATTATGCAGGTCTTCATGAGGAAGCCATCTTTTGGGCTGAAAAAGGGTTAGCGGTTGATTCTAATGACGCAAGCAATTTGGAGGTGATTGCTCATTTATACTCTTCTTTTGACGAGTTTGAAAAAGCAGAAGCCATGTTCAGGATGGCTTATTCCATCCAGTTAAAAAGTAACCCGGATGCACACCGTCTCCTGCTGTGGATTGGACAAATGTTGCTCTATCAAAGGAAAAGCCGGGAAGCATTGGAAATACTGGAGGAAGCGGATAATTGGCAGAATCTGACCTGGATAGGTTTAGCCAAAATTGACCTCGGAGAATATGATGCAGGGCTTGATTCTTTGAAGAAGGCATTTAAGAGCGATAGCCGAGACACAACTTCACAGCTTGAATATCTTGGATGGGCTTACCTGAAGATGAAGCGGCTCGAGGAGGCCGATTCCTGTTTTAATCAGGCTTTTAAAATGGCCCTTCGAAAAAGTGGCGGGAAGGATAATTTTCATGGTCATGTGCTGGTATGGTATCTCGCTTTTGAAGGCGAAACGGAACGGGCGCTCGAATGGCTCGAAAAGATTCTCGACACCGGCAACTACAGGTACTCCGATTTTCAGTATGAAAAGGTTTTAGCTGAAATGCGAAAGACTCAAAAATTCAAGGACTTGATGAAAAAATACTTCCCACTTGCCCCTTTGGGGGACCAAACCAAAGACTAAAACCTTGTGAAATGAAATACTTCCTCACCATCGCCGCACTGCTTTTGGGCACCTGCCATCCTGCAAGGACTTACGCCCAGTCCCTCGACCTCAACGGCTCCTCCACCCGTGCCGTTGTCGTCGGCATCTCCGACTACCAGGACGCCGCCATCCCCGACCTGCAATTTGCTGATCGGGATGCCGAGGCATTCGCCGAGTGGCTCCGTTCCCCAGCGGGCGGCGGTGTCCCGGCGGGTAACATCGTGCTTTTGACCAACGAAAAAGCCACCAACGCCCGCCTCTCTGCCTCGCTCGATTGGCTCATTGAGGTCTGCGGCGAGGGCGATCGGGTCGTCATTTATTTTTCCGGGCACGGTGATGTTGAGACCAAAACCCGGGGCCAGTTCGGGTTCCTGCTTGCCTGGGATTCGCCGCCGACCAACTACAAGGCCGGGGCGTATTCGATTATTTATTTGCAGGACATCATTTCTACGCTTTCGATGGACAAAATGGCCCACGTGACCGTCGTGACCGATGCCTGCCATGCCGGAAAACTGGCGGGGAGCAGCGTTGGCGGTACGCAAGCAACGGCCCAAGCGCTCTCGCAACAGTTTGCCAACGAGGTGAAAATCATGTCTTGCCAGCCGAACGAGTTCAGCCTGGAAGGGCAGCAATGGGGCAACGGACGGGGCGTTTTTTCTTACCACCTGCTCGACGGCCTCACCGGCCTGGCCGACCAAAATGCGGACGGTGCCATCGCCCTGCGGGAAATAGACCGCTACCTGGAGGACAAAGTGTCCAACGAAACCGCCCCGCACTCGCAAACTCCCATGACCGTGGGCGACCGGAACACCGTGCTGGCACAGGTGGACGCCGCTGCGCTGGCCGATATTTTGAAGCGGAAAAAAGGGGAGCCGCAATTTATCGCCGGAACGGGCAGCAAGGGCTTGGCCGACGGTTTTTTGGCCGCTGCCGATTCGGCGACGCAGGTGCTTTATCAAAATTTTGAGGCCGCACTGGCCGCCGGAAACCTGCTGGACGGCGATTCGTCCGCCGATTTTTTTTACAAAAAACTCCTTGAAAACGAAGCCATGAAGCCCCTGCACGGCCTGATGCGCCGCAACCTCGCCGTGGCCCTACAGGACGAGGTGCAGCAGGCCCTCAACGCCCTGCTTGCCGACGACCCCTACGAAACCAACCACTTTATCTACAACCCCTCGAAATACACCGAATACCCGCGCTACCTCCACCGCACCATCGAACTGCTCGGCGAAAAGCACTACATGTACCCCACGCTGCGGGCTAAGGAACTTTACTTCGAAAGCTACAACCTTACCCAAACTTTGGGCGCTGCAAATGTCACCCTCGCTTTTCAGGATTCCATACGCCCGATTGCGCAGCAAAAATTGCACGAAGCAATTGCCCTCGACAGCACATCAGGTTATCTCGAATACGCTTACGCGCTCACGTTTTATTATGATGGCAATCCAGCAACCTTCGACTCAGTAATTCATCGGCTCAAACTGGCTACCGAGCGTTCTCCGCACTGGCTTTTGCCTTGCTTGGAATTGACTTATGAGCCTGGCATGTCGGAATTTTGGATAAACAGGGCATTGAGCATCAAGCCAGATTCTTACGTGGCGCAGGAACGGCTTTCGTGGTTGTACCAATGGGAGGACAGGACGGAGGAGTCGCTGGTTTTGTCGGATAAAATGATTCGGGAAAAGCCGGATATTTTCAATGCTTACACCAATGCAGGCGCTACCTGCATGATGCAAAAAGAATATGAGCGCGCAGAAAAATACCTTGTCAAATCCCTCGCCCTCGAGCCAAGCCCAAACAATGATGCCAGTGAATATTTTATCGAGCTACTGGTTAAAACCCGCCGACAGCAACAAGCAAGGGCACTGGCAGACTCACTTTTTAACCATCCTTCCGCTTCGGTTGTCTCCAAAGTCTCGTTTATTAGGCATTTAATAAAGGGATTGATTTACAATGAGCAGTATGAACTTGCCGCTGAGCTTGCAGAAAAAGCACTCAAAATTGAAACCGACTCGTGGCTTCCCGCCGAATCCCATATTGCGCTTGGTATTTATCAAATAAGGGAAGGCAATTATTCAGAAGGTCGGGCTTTGCTGCAAAAAGCAATTGAAGCCATCTCAGACCACCTTCCTTTTCGGGTTCGGCAAATTCACTACGAGGGCACCATTGCAGAAATGCAAGGCGATGCCATGCGCGCAGACAGCCTTTTTCAGGAAGGTCTGCGGGTAGATTTATCAAAAAATCACGCGTTGCGTATTCGATTAAGCGGCGTGCATGAATCACTCCGCCTCAACTACGGACGCTTCCTCCTCCGCCAAAAACGCTACCCGGAAGCCACCGGGCAATTTCAAAAATTGCTGGAAGAAGAGCCGAACTCCTGGCGGGGTTACTTGGGCATGGCGCTAATTCACGCCGAAAAAGGCGACAATAACGAGAGCCTCGACTGGCTGGAAAAATCGCTCAACCATTGGCTGCCCACGCCCGAACTGGTAGCGGGAGAGCCGCTTTTTTCAGAAACCAGGAAGACCGAGCGGTTTATGGAGATGATGGAGAAAAACTTCCCGACCGGCTGGGAGAAACGCTTATTGCAAGATACCCCGGAAGTCCGTTTCCGGACATTTAAAAAAAACAGGTAGTGGGTCAGAAGAGTTGAAAGTGACGGCGTGACTTTGGGTCACGCCGTCACTACGCTTCGGCCATCAACCATTTTGACCCACTATCAAAAAACAATTGTCATGACAAAAACCACCATTTTCACCACCGTACTTTTCATTAGCTGCTCCATCGCAGCCACCTGCCAGACCACCACCATCCGGTTTGGGAAACTCATCACCGGGCAAGGAAAAGTCATTCCCGATGCGGTCGTCGTGGTTGAGGGAAACCGGATAAAGGCAGTGGCCTCCGGCGATGCCAGTGTCCCACAGAACACGACCCTGATAGACCTTCGACCCCTCATTGGCATCCCCGGTTTGATTGACGTGCACACGCACATAACCTACTACTGGGACCAGGCTCCGGACACCGACCCTTGGACGTCGCTCGAACACGCAAACCCCATCGTCACCACTTTTTTGGCACAGGAAAATGCCCTGAAAACCTTGGAGTCAGGCGTGACCACAGTCAGGGATTTAGGCTCGTGGGCGGGCATGGACCTCGCCATGCGGGAACTCATCGAGCGGGGCGCCATGGTGGGCCCTCGCATGTTCGTGGCAGGGCACGGGCTGCATGTGTCGTTCAAAGGCCCCGACCCCTGGATAACCGAATTCGACCCCGGTAGGGCGGACAACATCGAAGAGGTGAAAAAAGCGGCACGAGGGCAAATCGCTGCCGGGGTGGATTGGATAAAAATCTACGGCTCCACCGGCAGCGCCAATGACGTGACCGGCTTTCAAACCTACACTTTCGAGGAAATAAAAGCAGCGGTGGACATTGCCCACCAAGCCGGGAAACGGGTGTCCGTGCATTCTTACGGCCCGACAGGTGCGAAAGACGCCATTCGTGCTGGCGCCGAGTCCGTAGAGCACGCCACTGGCTTGGACAGGGAAACCTTTCAGGAAATGCTAAAAATGGGCACTTTTTACGTCCCGACAGTGGACCACAATCGCTACTATGCCGACCACCGGGACGAATTTGGCTATGGAGAGGATGTCGTAAAAGGCCTACAGGATTTCACAAACCGAAATTTCGAGACCCTAAAGCTGGCGGTGAGCATGAACGTAAAAATAGCGATGGGTTCCGATGCGCTGTTTACCGGCTTCGGCGAAAATGCAAGGGAGTTGGAATGGTTCGTAAAAGCTGGCATGACGCCCGAGCAAGCCTTGCAGACAGCCACCGTGAACGCCGCAGCGCTGTTGGGAATGGAGGCAGAATTGGGTGCCATTGCTCCGGGTTTTTTGGCGGACCTGGTGGCGGTTTTCGGCGACCCACTCAAAGATGTCAACGCCGTCATCAACGGCGTGCACTGGGTGATGAAGGATGGGAAGGTGGTGGTGGACAAAAGATGAGGCAAGGTCTTTTAGCGGGGCATCTTTGAAAGGTGTCACCGCTGGCTCGGCTCGCAACCCGCCATAAACGGCACTATGGGAGATGCAGGAGAAGTGCCAGAACTGGTTTTTTTTTGTATGCGGTTTGCAGAGGTGGAATAATTGTAAAAGTTTGGCATTTGCTTTCCAAATACTGCTTACATTTCTGACTTCTAAACCCTATTACATGAAAAGATTATTGCTTCCCTTTTTTGTTTGCCTTCCTTTTTTTGGTTTTTGCCAGGCCGTGGATACGGCTGTCATCACTCGGCAGGTGGACAGCCTGATTCAAACCTCTCGTTCCCTCACCAACCAACAGCAGTATGGGGAAGCCATGCAAATCAATGATGTTGCAGAACAGATGGCCTTTGAAAAGCTTGGGATTGAACACGCTGCTCATGGAAAATGCCTATTCAACCACGGCTATATTTTTAATTCTCAGGGTAAATTGGAGGATGC
Organism: uncultured Saprospiraceae bacterium; assembly: GCA_964508135.1. Classification (GTDB taxonomy): domain Bacteria; phylum Bacteroidota; class Bacteroidia; order Chitinophagales; family Saprospiraceae; genus UBA6168. The sequence goes on along the minus strand of CAZDSU010000007.1, from coordinate 20,630 downwards.
AGAGCGCTATTACCTCGACGCAAAAACAATTCAGGAAAATGCACTGGGGGTTGACCCACTCGATTTGGCAGCTACGCTGAACAACCTTGGCTTGATTTACCGGAGGCAGGAGCAATTTGAAGCGGCAGAGCCGTTGTATTTAAAAGTCAAAGAAATCCGGGAGGAAGTGTTCACCAAGGTTCACAAGGACTATGCGGCCATCGCCAATAACCTGGGCGCGCTGTACACTTATATGTTTCGGTTCAGGGAAGCGGAAAAAAACCTGCTGGAAGCCAAGGGGCTTTGGGAATACGAACTGAAAATGGACAGCGTCCAATATGCCAATGTACTGGACAACCTAGCGGATGTGTACATTAAAACCGAGCGATATGAAGAAGCAGAGCCACTTTATTTAAAAGCCAAGGACATCCGGGAGAAAGTCCTGGGCGAATTTCATCCGGACTATGCAGGCCTGCTGAACGATTTGGCAAACCTGTATTCCGACGTTGCCCGGTACGAGGAGGCAGAGCGCTACTACTTGCAGGCAATGGAAATCCAAATAGTATCATTGGGAAAAGAAAGCTTCGACTATGCCCAGAGCCTCAACAACCTCGCCATCCTGTACAAAGACCTGGGGCGCTATGAAGAAGGGGAACGCTGCTTGTTGGAAGCTAAGGAGATTTGGGAGAAAACGGCCGGAACAGGAAGCAAGGGATACGGTGACTGTTTGGACAACACGGCGTCACTGTATTACAAACTGGGGCTGTTCGACGCTGCGGAACCAGTTTACAAAGAGGCGCTTGCCATCCGAAAAAAGGCCCATCCCGGGAGTGTCGAATACTCGGTCAGCCTGAACAACCTGGCTGTTTTGTACATGGCAAAGGAGGACTACGCCGTTGCCGAACCCCTTTCCAAGGAGGTGAAATCCATTTTTGAAAATATTGGAGGCAGGGAGAATACCGACCATGCCTGGAGCCTGAACAACCTGGCTATTCTTTATGATAAAATGGGCCGGTACGCTGATGCCGATACCCTGCTTTTATCGGCGAAAAGAATCCGGGAAGAAATATTGGGCAATGCACACCCCGACTACGCCAACACCCTCGAAGACTTGGCGATTTTGTACCAAAAAATGAACAACCCCGAAGCTGCCCTGAAACTCCATTTGGAGGCCAAAACTATTTTTGAAAAAACACTGGGGAAGGCGCATCCCCGTTACGAGGAATGCATCAGGAACCTGGCCGTTTTGTATCAAAAACAGGGAAAGCTAGAACTTGCCGGGCCATTGCTGTTGGAGGCCAATGATTTGCAGCGAGGCCTGCTCCTGAAATCCACCCGCTATCTTTCCGAACGGGAGTTGGCCGCCAATGCCATTACTTTCGCCACTGGCCTCGACGGATTGTACTCCTTCGGAAGGCAAAATCCGGCGATAAATGCCAAGCTTCTTTCCATCCTTTTTGACAACACGATTTTTCACAAAGGCTTCCTGCTCACGGCTTCCAACCAGGTCAAACATTTGGCGATGAGAGATACTGCATCGTGCATGCGTTACGAATTGCTGACCTCCTATCATCGCCGCCTCGCCACCGAATATGCCAAACCCATTGAGGAAAGGGAAGGTGTTGCAACTTTGGAGCAAAAAGCAAATGAACTGGAAAAGGAATTGGTGAGAACGGTGGCGGGTTTCGGCGAAGCAATCCGCCAAGTCAACTGGAAGGAGGTGCAGTCAAAATTGCAGCCCGGCGAAGCGGTCGTCGAGTTTGTTCATTACCACTATCGGAATCCGGAAACCACGGATAGCGTTTTTTATAGTGCGCTGGTGCTACAACCGGGCGATGCCACCCCCCGGTTCGTACATCTTTGCGAAGAAAAATCGCTCGATTCGCTTTTTGGCGCTGGCACGTCGAGGCGAAGCGATTACGTTGCCGATTTATACAACTACCATGAACGTGGGGCAACGCCACTCGGCAAACCCACCAAGTCGCTGTACGATTTGCTGTGGCAACCACTGGAAGCTGCGTTGAAGAGCGTTAAAACCGTTTATTTTTCACCCTCCGGACTGATGCACCGCCTGAACTTGGGCGCAATACCCATTGATGGAGAAAATACCCTGGCAGATACCATTAACCTTGTGCAGTTGGGCAGCACCCGCCAGCTTGTGGTTCCCAATGCAGTGAATATTGTCAATCAAGAGGCGTTGCTCGTTGGGGCGGTGCAATATGAATTGGACAGCGCCGCCATTGCCGAGCGGAAAATATCTGCCGAAATGCTTGCCAGCAGGGGCCAAGAGGATAGAAAGTTGAATATTGACCCTGTCCCTGTGCAAAGAGGCAGTGCATGGACCTTCCTTAATTGGACGAATAAAGAAGTTTCTTCCATCCAATCCATTGCCAAAGCCGCCGGTATGGCGCCGGATACCCGCACCGGAAATGCTGCCACGGAAGAAGCGTTCAAGCAAATAGGCCGGGGGAAACCTTCTCCTAGAAGTATTCATTTGGCTACCCACGGGTACTTTTTCCCTGACCCTACCCCCCAGCCCCCTAAAGGGGGTGTTGGCCCTGGCTCCCCTTTAGGGGCTGGGGGTGAACCAGTTTTTAAAATATCTGCCCAACCCATGATACGTTCCGGCCTAATCCTGGCTGGTGGAAATTACTCCTGGCTGACCGGCAGGCCATTGCTGCCGGACATGGAAGACGGCATCCTCACCGCCTACGAAATTAGCCAGATGGACTTATCCCATACGGAACTGGCGGCGCTCTCTGCTTGTGAGACCGGATTAGGAGACATCAAGGGCAACGAAGGTGTCTATGGCCTGCAACGGGCTTTCAAAATAGCTGGGGTAAAGTATATCGTGATGTCGCTTTGGGAGGTGCCGGATGAGCAAACCAAAAAACTGATGACCCTATTTTATTCAAAATGGCTGGAAGATAAGATGGCCATTCCTGACGCTTTTCGGGCGGCACAGAAAGAAATGCGGGAGATTGGCTTTTCGCCCTATCAATGGGCGGGGTTCGTGCTGGTGGAGTGATGCCAGTCAAGGTTTTCTGATTAATGGCAATAAATACAGACTCATTTTTTTTCGGTTATACTGATAACCACATACCGCTATTTGTATCAATGCTTGAACAGTTTCAAAACCACCGAAAGCACCCCGATAACCCCCAATAGCAACGGCATATTGGCCACTAGAAGCATACTATCAAAACACCCGAATCATTTGCTCAAGCCCCGGTGGGAAAAGCACCTGCCGGGACTTTTATTCCAGCAAACAGTATGACAAAAATCAGCTCTTCAGCTGGCTTTAAAACCTGACAAAAAAAATGAAAAAAATCTGATAACTCATTCATTGAAGCGGTATCAATTACAATAATCAACGTACATTGGCAGCATATCCAAACAAGGAACTCAAAAATTGACACTCACTGCAGATTCCCAATCGTTCTAGATTAGGCATCTGTATTATTTCATCAACCAATTTCATCATCTTTAAAATTATCCATTATGAAAATGAAAGCATTTTTTGGTTCCACCGCAGTGCTGGTTGCGCTGCTTACATGTTGTAGCTTGAACGAAATTCAGGCACAATCCGGGGCACTCTCTGGGTCAGGGAGGGCCGATGACAAAACGCCCCAACTCGATTACTGTGAACTTTTGCTACCCAAAGTTGAGCGAGAACTGAAGGCCGACGCCAATGCTACCTGCACCACACAGTCTGCCTGTGTCGAGTGCATGGACAAGGCTTCCAAGATTGCACTTGCAGCTACCCTCGTCGTACAACCCGACAAGGAAGGATGCAAGGGTGCTACCGACATTGCCACAGATGAGGACGCCGTAAGCAGGGGTGCCCAGAAACAGAAACCGGCCAGTTTTCGAGCTAAAATCTTGCAAAGCCCATGCTATGCTGGCGGCACCAACCTGGAAGTCTACATCATCGGGTATGGCTCATCCAGCCGTGAGTTCAGCTACCTGTGGGAAGTGGACGGCAAGAAAGGAGGCCACCAACCCAAGCTATCATGTATCTGCGGAAAATCGGCTAGGGTGCGTGTGACCCGCCTAGCAACTGGAGAGTCCGTAACCTTGAGCTTAAAGTTGCATTCCACATGTGCAGATACTAGAAATTAGATGCACCTGCATTTCATCTATAACCTTATCAATCTTCATTACCTTTTAATTAAATCATTATGAAAATCAAATCAGTTTTTGTTCAGTCATCCTTGCTATTTGTGCTGTTTACCTGCTTTGGCCTAAACTTCACACAAGCGCAATCAGGCGCAGTTTCTGGGTCAGGTAGCACGGTTGGCACTCCTTCCAAAGTAGAATTTTGCGACGCTGTGTTGCCAAAAGTGGAAGCAGACCTTAGAAGCGATGCCAATGAAACATGTACCACTCAATATTCATGTGTTGAGTGCATGGAGCGGGCTACCAAACTAGTTGTAGCAGCTACCGTCGTTGTACAACCTACAGATGCTTCTTGCAATCCTGTGAAGGTAAACACCCGAATGGATACGGATGCCGCCTTAAGCCGTGGAGGAGGCGTGAGTTCACGGAGGTCATTTAGTGCGAGCATCCTGCAAAGCCCATGCTATGATGGCGGCAACAACCTTGAGGTCTATATTGCCGGTTATGAATTGGGTACCGATAAATTTAGATACCAATGGGTAATTGACGGAGAACCAGGAGGTACAGATTCCACTGCGAATCAGGAAGATAAAGGTTGCGTTAATGGTACAAAGGCCACTGTAAAGGTCACCCAGTTGTCAACGGGCGCATCCAAAACCTTGGAAGCCATATTGGACTCAGGAGGCGCAACAGATGGGAAGTGATTGGTTCACTGCGCCATTGCGTATGATTATTAATAAAGCTTGATAGCCACGAATTGTATGACTATTTACCAAAAGCATTTAACCATATAATTCGTGGCGCAAGCTTTCATATAGCTCACGCCGCCAAGTTTTGGGCATGGGGGTTTGCGGAACGCCCTCAAAAGCGCCTCTCTCCCCGCTGTGTCGCCTCCGGCGACACAGCGGGGAGGAAAGGGTTTCTTGGGGCGGCTGCACCGCCCCAAGCCCCATGCCCAAAACTTGGCGATGCAAAGTATAAGAATCACTTACTCATTATCATTTACCATTAAAATACAATGTCATGAAAAAAATAGTGCTTAGTTGCGTCATAGCCCTATTGTGCATGTTCGTCGCAGATCAATCATTTGGCCAAAAAAACCAGGGCAAGACCCCGAAGGCCACTTCCGAACAAAAACTCCCAGTTTGTGAGGACGCCATTGCAGCGGCAAAAAAGCTCAACCAAACCCAAGCCGATGCAGAGTGCCGAACGGTACACCAATGCGTACCGTGCCAAGACAAGAAGACCAAAAAAGCGACCTGCAAATCCGTCACCGTGCAACCAACTTGTGGCACTGCGGCAACCATCACCAAAGATGAAGCAAAAGATGCTTCGGGTAAAAACCAAAAAGCATTGCCCTTTTTTGTAGAAATAATCCAAAGCCCCTGCGGCAACGGCAAAGTATCGCTCGAAGCCGTGGTAGTTCAGGATGGTCAGGCCAGTTTTGACAAAAAGTCGCAGCAGGCTTACAGCTTCAAATGGACCGTTGATGGGAAGGATGCTGGAACCGACAGCGAGGTCAGCTGCATCCAAGCCAAAGAGGCCAGTGTGAAAGTCACCAAAAAGAACGCAGACGCGACGATTACCTTGTACATCAAGCCGCCCACCGAAGTCAGCAATACCGCTGCGAGCATGGCACCAGTGCCCACAGTTGCTGCCATTTACAAGAAAACAGGGTGCTTTGGCCTCTGTCCCATATACGAAGTACAGTTCTTTACTGACGGCCGTGTAAAATGGAATGGCAAGATGAACGTCGGCACCCTTGGCATCAAAGATGCCACCGTGGACAAGGAAACACTTGCCCTAATCGCAAGAACCGCCGATAGAATCAAGTTCTTCAATATGGATCGCCGTTACCCGGATTACCAGGTGTGGGATGCCCCATCCACTATCATTTACCTGAACATGAACGGGAAGGAGCATCAGGTCGAGGACATATTGGATGCCCCAGCCGGATTGAAAGAATTGGAGCGGATTTTTGACGACATTGTCAAAAAGAATGGGTGGCGCACCTCACCAGACAAGCCCAACCAATCTTCACAAAGCGTACCTGATGCCAAGAATTGAGGAATTATAGCCTCAGTATTTTACCAAAGCACTAATTTAAGTTCAATACAACGCCTCCGAAGGTTAAAGACTTTCGGAGGCGTTTTTTTTATACTCTGCGCTAATAGGTTTTCTGCAAATAGGGGTTTGGGGGCGAAGCCCCCAAAAGCCCATTGCTTTCACGCTAAACCGACATAAGCTATAAGGTAATCCCATAATTTTCAAAAAAGATTTCCCGCCCCTGATAACCAATTAACGACTTGGTTATAAATGGACAAATCAAGCAAACAACATTTTTGAACTTAAAAAAAATCGTCTTATGAAAAAGTCCATGCAATTCCGACTCGCCGTTATGTTCAGCCTTTTTACAGCAAGCATATTCATGACCAATGAAGCTGTGGCGCAGTCAAAAAACACCAGGTCATTTGCCGAAAAATCCGTTCTGAAAATGCAACAGGGATTTAGTTTCAATATCGCTGTATCGCCTTGTTATGCAGGAGGCACAGGGTTCAGGGTGCAAATAGCACAGCCCGAAAAATATGCCTACTTATGGGAAATAAACGGCAGCCACGGTGGCCACCAAATGAACATAGATTGCGCTTGCGGAAACTACGCCAAGGTTCGGGTCATGCGCCTTTCCGATGGCCTGCAAGTAACCCGCACTATCAAGCTTGGAAAATGCGGCGGCTCCAACAATTGAATTTATCAAAAAATAAAATCGCCGCTCTAAATGAAAACAATGCAAGCAAAGGAAGGTATCCGAAAAAACCAACCTCGTTTTTTCAATCGTCCCTATCCTTTCAAAAGTAATATATCGAGAGAAAAGCAGCGATTTTATTCCTCACCCGGCATTGGTCGGGCGAGGTTTTTTTGTTGGATAAACCCAGCAATTTTTTACCTTTATTCCAAAATTTTCCATAATGAAAACGATGCTTATCCACTTCCTTTTCCTTTTAGCAGCATTTCCCATTCTCGCCCAAACCGACTTGCCCACCGTGGCAGGTAAAGGCGCTACGCCCCTCTCACCCGCTCTCTCGCTCACCGGATCACCCGCTGTCACTCGAGCCGTCGTCGTCGGCATCTCCGACTACCAGGACGAGCAAATCCCCGACCTGCGCTTCGCCGACCGGGATGCCGAAGCATTTGCCCAGTGGCTGCGCTCCCCTGCGGGTGGCAGCCTCCCCGACAACCAAATCAAGGTGTTGACCAACAAAGACGCCACCACTGGCAAGATGATTGCCGCCCTCGACGGCCTCATCGTTGCCAGTAAGCCGGGCGACGAGGCCATTATCTATTTCAGTGGGCATGGCGACGTGGAGCGGGTGACAAAGTTCCAGCGGGGCTTCCTGCTCACCTACGACTCGCCGCCTGCGGTGTACGCTGCGGGCGCTTTCTCCCTGCAATATTTGCAGGACATCGTCACCACGCTTGCCGATGCAGGGGTGCAGGCCGTTGTCATCACCGATGCCTGCCGGGCGGGCAAGCTGGCGGGCAGCGAGTTCGGCGGCTCGAAGGCGACCTCGGCGGCATTGGCGCAGCAGTTTGCCAACGAAATCAAGATACTCTCCTGCCAGCCGGAGGAGTTTTCGCTGGAAGGCGAGCAGTGGGGCGGCGGCCGTGGCTGTTTTAGCTATCACCTCGTGGACGCCCTCTACGGCATGGCCGACAGCAACGCTGACGGCACGGTGAACCTGCTGGAACTGGGTCGCTACCTCGAAGACAAGGTGACGACCGAGGCCGCCCCGCACTCGCAAATCCCGTTCACGGTGGGCAGCAAATCCGCACAAATCGCCAGCGTAAATGCCGAGGTGCTGGCGCAATGGCGGCAACAGAAAAACGGCAAGGCGGTGGCGTTCAAAAAGATAGACTCCCGTGGCTTGGAGAACTTGGCGCTGGCAAAAGCGGACACGGGCATCCTGGAGATGTACCACACCTTTACCGCTGCACTGGAAGCGGGCAATTTGATGGCCGCTGACTCCATAGTAGGCAAATCCGCTGATGATTATTACAAACTGCTGATTCAAGAACCCTCCATCGCCGACCTGCATGGGCTGATGACAAGGAACTTTGCGGCGGCGCTGATGGATGAGGGGCAGCAGGTGATAAACAGGTTTTTGAAAACAGACCCAGAGACGGTGGACAATATCTGGGCAAATCCGATTAAATACGATCATATTCCTGCCCAAATGCAGCGGGCAGCGGAATTGCTGGGGGAGAGGCATTATGTTTATAAAAACCTGAAAGCCAAGGAGTATTTCTTTTTGGCAAAACAGACCCGAAAAGCAAACTACCCAAATTTGTCTTTGGATTCTATTTTCAGCTTGAAAAAACAGTTTCTAAATACAGGTTTATCGCATGACTCAACAGCTGCCTATCTGTACGAAGGCTTCTTTGAATTTTTATCAGTTGACTCCACTATTCAGCGCTATCTTTCAAAGGCTGTAGAATTAGCCCCAAACTGGGCATTAGGTCATTTAGAGCTAGCAGGCACTATTTATTCTGTTAATTTCAATTTTGATGCGATGTCTAAATCTCTATATCATTTCCAGAAAGCCATCCAATTGGATTCAAGTTTTCTATCGCCATATCGCCATATTGCATGGATGTATGAAGGATTGGGAAAAGCTGAAAATGCACAGTTCGCAAGAGAAACCTATATTAGAAAAGTAAAGGAAAAATATCAGGATGACCCCACTTCCTTACCAGCTTATGAACTCAATTCAATGGGTAATGTATTTTGGAGGTTGAGGCGATACAGGGAGGCTGAAATGGTTCTAAAAGAAGCAATAAGAATTACAAAAGGCAAGTACCAAAACCCCTTCGGTAATTTGTTAATGACATTAGTTGACCAATGCAAGTTTGAGGAATGCATTCAGACCTTTGAAACTTATTGTACCGAGACGCATGCAAGTACACATTCAGCAATGGGAGATGTCATTTTCTATTACCTCAAAGACCCTATACGGGCTGAAGGTTATTATCAAAAAGGATTTGAAAAGCGTGGCGAAGTTCATGATTATGCAACAACCTGCACTTATTCCTTTGCCCATTTTCATCGCCTCATTGGGAATTTGGACAAAGCCCAAACCATTATGAAATCATATCCAGCAACCGACCTGTGGTATCAGCTTGAGTTGGGAGACCTTTTGGTTCAATGTGGCAAGGCAAATGAGGCTTGGCCATATTTCGAAGATATTGCAAGCCAAGCTAAACCGCTATTTATCAAAGATGACCATGGGCCAAATATCTTAGGTGGGCCGGCATATTTGTACCAGATAGTCTCACTTCAACGGCTCGGAAGGGTACCTGAAATGGAGAAAGCCATTGCCAATGCCCTGTCCGCTCCTGAGATTGATGGCTGGCGGCATTTTTGGTTGGCATGTACATTCGCCCAAATCGGTCGCTTGGTAGATGCCATTCAGCAATTGGAATTGGCAGAAAAAGCTGGTTGGGAACCCAACCCTGCTGGTTGGTTTTACGGTACTACCAAAGATTTTTACCTCGACCCCCTCCGCCACCTCCCCGCCTTCCAAGCCTGGGAGCAGCGCTGGATGCCGCCGTACAAGGATTATTCGAAGGAATGAATATTTTTGACTGCAAAATCAGGGAGATATGAAAATGCTATTTTTGACTGTTTGCCTTTTCGCCACCCTCACCCTACCCGCTCAGGTCATTAGTCTTGACGGCGGCACCACCACCCGTGCCGTTGTCATCGGCATCTCCGATTATCAAGACGACGCCATCCCCGACCTACGCTTCGCCGACAAGGATGCCGAGGCATTCGCCAACTACCTGCGCTCGCCCGCTGGCGGCTCGCTCGACGGCGACCACTTGAAACTGCTCACCAACCAACAGGCGACTGCGGCGCAGTTTGTCCTTGCCCTTGACTGGTTGATTGATGAAACGAAGGAGGACGACAAGGTCATCATCTACTTCTCTGGCCACGGCGATGTGGAAAAAAAGACACTGATACAGCCAGGTTACCTGCTTTGTTGGGATACGCCGTCGAGGGTGTACATGGCAGGTGGGGCGTTTAATCTAAGGGACATTCAGGATATCATTTCCACCCTGTCCATTCAAAATAAAGCGAGGGTCATCGTCCTCGCCGATGCCTGCCACTCCGGTAAATTATCGGGCAGCGCCATCGGTGGACCGCAGGCCACGGCTACCAACCTCGCCAAGCAATATGCCAACGAAATCAAAATCCTTTCCTGCCAGCCAAATGAGTTCAGCGTCGAGGGTGAGCAGTGGGGCGGTGGCAGGGGCGCTTTCAGCTACCACTTGCTGAACGGGATGTACGGCATGGCCGATGCCGACCAGGACGGAGGGGTTAACTTATTCGAAATAGGCAGGTACCTGGAAGACCACGTGAGCGCTGAAGTTGCCCCCATCAAGCAGTTGCCGCTCATTGTCGGCGACCGTTCGGAAGAGATTGCACAGGTCGTTCCGTCGGTGCTGGCGGACATTCAGAAGAACCAGCAGCCACAAGGCCCCGTGCTTTCGAAAACCGAAACGCATGGCTTGGAGGAACTGGTGTTGGAAGATTTGGACGAAGGTACACGGGCGCATTATTTGTCATTCCAAAAAGCCCTTTTGGAGAAGCGTTTCCTGGAGCCATCCAACGACTGCGCCGAGGCATATTTCGGACAATTGATGAAGGAGCCAATGCTTGTAGCGCTGCACGCTTCCATCCGGCGGAACTATGCGGCGGCTTTGCAGGACGAGGCGCAGCAGGCGGTGAATGCGATTTTGGAGGTGAACGTGCAAGCGCTGACACGGTCGGTTCAGGAGCAGGTTTTGCTTTATCAGCGGACGCCGTCGCTGCTCGCTCGCAGCGCCGAATTGCTGGGCGAGCAGCACTACATGTACGCCACGTTAAAAGCCCGGCAACTGTTGTTCGAAGGTATGTACCAGTTTGTGTTACGGCACTCCTCCAAAGAGCCCGAAGTCTGGGAAGCCGTGATGGAAAATTTCCGCCAATCATTGCACTACGGGCCTGAATCGCCCTTAGCGCATTTTTACATGAGCCTATGTTTTGCCAGCCAGTTGAACCAAGCAGATTCTGCCTATTTTCATGCAATGGAAGCGGTTCGCCTTGCAGAAACATGGGTACTCCCCTACACTTACCTCGCCTATTATTTTTCTAAGGATTCCAAGCGCTTCGACGAAGCAAAAACGCTATTGGACAAAGCCATGTCGCTGGATTCGGGCAACGTGTATGTTTGGATGGGTTGGGGATCCTGGCACAATTACCAAAAACAATACACGCAGGCAATCGAGGCTTTCAAACATGCACTCTGGGTTGATCCCGAAAACCCAGTGGCTTGGACGAACCTCGGCGTTGCCTATCAACAAGACGGACAAAACCAGCTGGCAGAAAAAGCATTTCACCAAGCATTGCGCCTTGATTCTACCTTGTTCGTTGCTTGCCTAGCCCTGGGCCGGATGTACGCAATGACGAACCGGCCGGTGGAAGGAGAACAAATGTACCTTCGTGCCATCAGTCTCAACTCGACGAACATTCAGCCCCACAGAGGATTGGCAATACTGTACCTGGAGCAAGACCGCCTGACGGAAGCCGAAACTCAATATCTTGAGGTAGTGAAATACAATGTTGCCGATTCAAATATCTGGTACAAACTTGCTTTGCTTGCCGCATTGGACAATCGGCAACAGGAATCCTTTGAACGCCTTGAAAAAGCCTTGGAAAAAGGAATGAGGGACTACCAAAAAATCATGGATGACGCTGAACTTGAACCCGTTCGCAAAATGGCGGCTTTCAAGAGCCTGATGGAAAAATATTTTCCAAATCAAGAAAAGGATTAATACCTTTCCCAGCGAAACAATTTTATTCACCTAAAATTCTACCACTTATGAAAAATGCTTTTTATCTCCTTGCCTTCCTACTTTTCGTATCGGTTTTCTTTCTCCGTTGCGATAACCAGACTAAAGAACCCACAGAAGATTCAACGATGGCTTCACCGTCGCCAGATTCTACGGAAAATATATTTGTAACGCCTGACCCTTTTGTTATTCACATTAGAGGACAGAATGAAAAATTTAAGCCGTTTAGACGTTCTTTAGAGGATGCCGTTGTCAATCACTTTATTGGAGGGACGGGGATGCCGATTACTTACCAAGCCCCAGACGGTGTGGCGATGGTAAAGGGCCTTCAAAATGGAGATAAACTTGAGATATCCTGTGTAAATCATCACCCAATTGAATTTACAATTGCTACGCTGGGCAGGTTACATTCACTCACTGTTTACTTGAAATATATTAAGCAGGAGCCACCATCACCCACAATAACAAACCATGTTTTTGGCAGAACTTATACTGAATCTCGTGTGGGAAAGAAAAATGCAACCATCATTCTTGATCCCTTAGGTAATATAGTAAAAATCAACTCCCTTAACGCAAAAGGGGAATACTTAAAAGATTTTCAACACAATGGTACTATCACGCTTGAATACGATTATGGCAAAGGAGCGACGACTATCAAAGTAGTTAATGTCAAAGACACCCTCCAACTGGATGTTTTTTTGGATGACAACGGCCCATTGATTGACACAGCCAGAGGGTGATGGCGACTTATACTGTGCGCTAATAGGTTTTGTGCAAACAGGGGTTTGGGGCGGAACGCCCCAAGAGTCCCTCTCCCCCGACGAGCCGCCGAAGGCGGCGAGGAGGGGCAAAATGCGATTTGCATAAAACCTATTAGTGCAAAGTATAGAACCTGGCCGAAGCAACTGCATAGCCTGCTTTTACTGAAAAAGTAAGTTATATCACAGGCAATCATATTGGGGCAATAGGGCTTTCTTAAAGAACCGTTTATTTGTCGGAAGCTCCGCCTGATAACCCCCACCCCATTTCCGTATTAATCCAAAAAACCTGCTCACATGAAACAGAACCTATTAAAATACGGCCATTTCATCGCCATCGGCCTCGTGCTGGTGGGGCTGGCGTTCTACCTGTTCAGCAAACCGGCCCAGCCACGAAGACTGGAGTCCGAACTGTACCAGCCAGAGCAGGACAAGCTCGCCAGCATCCTCGACGAAATCAAGGTCTTCGGCTTTGCGGGCAGTCCGGCGAACCAGCAGGACAGCCTCGCCGTTGCCCTCGACTTGTACGGGGCTGCCAATTACACGGAAGCCCAGCAGTCGCTGGAAACTTACCTTGCTGCCTACCCCGCCGACAAGACGGCCCGGTTCTATTTCGGCATGACCTATCTCTACCTGAATTCCCCTGAAAAAGCACTTAAAACCCTATCCCCGCTCTCCGAACTCAGGGATTTCGACATGCAGGATGATGCCCGCTGGTACTCGGCACTGGCAGCAGCCAGCACGGACCAAGCACGGGCACTTGGGCTGTTTTCGGCACTTGCCAAGGACCCCAACTCCAAATACCAAGAAGCAGCAAAGGCAGTGATGAACACTGTGCTGGAAAACCCTGGGAAATTCAGCTTCCAGGTAGAGAGCGGGGAGGTTCTCAAATGTTCCTTGGTCATCGCCCCCAGCACCCCGTGGTGGCAAGCAGGTTGGGCAAGGTCATTGGTCGCCATCCTGTTCCCAATCGGGGGGGCAAGCCTGTTTTTCTGGCGAAACAAGGTGAAAAAATTGGAACTTGCTAACGCAATAATGGGCGTCGAGCGTGACCGTTCTGATGCCCTGCTGCTCAACATCCTCCCCGCCGAAACCGCCGAGGAACTCAAGAAATACGGCCACTCCGATACCAGACGGCACGAGAAAGTTACGGTGCTGTTCTGCGATTTTCAGGGTTTCACCAACATTGCCGAGGAGCTTGGCCCAGAGGAACTGGTCAACAACCTGGGCACCTGCTTCGAGGCTTACGACCGCATCATCACGCAGCATGGTTTGGAGAAAATCAAGACCGTCGGTGACTGCTACATCTGCGCTGGCGGCCTAGAACCAATCAGTCCTGACAAGCCAAAGTCGGAAATCACGGCAGCAGACAATGCTGTGCGGGTGGTACAGGCTGCACAGCTGATGCTTGCTTTTTTGCAGGAGTTCAACGCACACCAGGCCGACATTGGCAAGCCTGCTTTCAACGCAAGGGTAGGCGTCCATACTGGGCCGGTGGTAGCGGGCATTGTCGGCATCAAAAAGTACGCCTACGACATCTGGGGCGATACCGTGAACATCGCCGCCCGCATGGAACAGTCGAGCGAGGGTGGACAAATCAACATCTCTGGGCCTACTTACGAACTGGTAAAAAGCCATTTCGCCTGCACGTACCGGGGCAAAGTGGAAGCGAAGGGCAAGGGGGCAGTGGATATGTATTTCGTGGGGTAAAAATGATGAATGGTAAAATGATGAATGATGAATATTACAACGCCCTGAAAATCCGGCAACTGCGAAATTCATCATTATTAGAATTAATTCTACATTTGCCAAAAGCCCCGCCTACCTGCATCTCCCTAATTTTTCTACCTGAAACTTGTCTTATTTCATCATAAAAAAACTGTAAAATGAAAGTGATTCTTGCCCAACTGATGGTTGTTTTTTTACTAATCACCATCACTACAAACAACTCCTTTTCACAAAGCATCAACCTTGATGAATCCACTGGTTGTGTGGTTTCGGAGGTGCGTGGGAAGGTGACCTACACCGAAAAAGGCAGCAAAACTGCCAAGACCGTCACTGCTGGCATCGTCCTCCCGGAGGATGCGACCGTAGTGGTGACCAACAAGGCGTCGTTCTCCCTGGCTTGCGATGACCGGTCGCTTCCCGTCAACAAAAAAGGCACTTACCAAATGGCTGCGCTGGCAAAAGATGTGCAGGCCAAGGGGGAGCAGTCGAGGTTTGCGAAAATGGCGTTTGCGGCGAAGGGATATGCAACCGATACCACCAAGCGTAAAGGCTGGGGTGACAGGGATTCGCTCCTTTTCACGATTCCCACTGGTGGCAAAGTCCCCCTGCAACCAACTAAGTTCAGTTGGACGCCACTGAAAGCTGGCTCAATTTACAAGCTGATTGTGTATGAAAATGCCAAAGATGCACCGGTATTATCCGCCACGACTTCGGGCGCTTCCTTCAACTTTGACCCTGCCCAATTGGCGGTCAAAACTGGCAAGCTCTACCATGTACAAGTGATGCTTGCCAATGACAGTAAAACGGCGTCTAAAGTCGTCAACATATCCTTTGTTTCGCCGAACGAAGGGGAAACGGCATTGGAACCATTGATGAAGGACAAAGAATACTTGAGTAGCAATGCTGTCAAAAAATCATTGATGGAAGCCATGGAACTTGAATCCAGGCAGTTGAATTCCTTGGCCAGTGAACGATACCAAAAGGCAATAAGCATGGACGCCAAAAACACCTTGGCAAAACAGATGTATGCAGCCTTTTTAGATAGGGTGAGCAAGTAATCAAGAGACAAGTTCGCCTGAATCCTGTTTAATTCAAACTGCCCCGTTAGCGATATACGTTAACGGGGCATTTTGCTTTTGAAGCCAGTGGAATCGGCTCATGACGTTTCAGTCTGAAAAATAGGGGGCTTGGGGGCGCTCATTCCAGCGCAGCCCAATAACGCTCTCCCCCGACGAGCCGCCGGAGGCGGCGAGGAGGGGGCAATTGTTCGTAAGCTCCTTGGTGAAGAAAGATTGCTTTTCAATCTGAAACGTCATGAGCCTTGGAATCCATTATTTTCACCTCATTTCTTTTCAGGGAAGTATTGCTGTATCAGCAATTCATATTCCTTCGTTCGCCGGACGTTTTCAAGGTCACCATCATTTTGAATAGCATCATAATTGGATCCATGTTGAATAGCTTTTTCGAGCCAGGAAAGCGCCTCAGATGAATTGTTTTGCAAGGACTCAATACAGGCGATATTAAAATACAATAACTTGTCATTAGGGCTAAGTTGAATTGTTTGTTTTAAAATCAATTTTAATTTTTCCTGTTGACTCGATAAATAATAAACTTCACCCAAAAGATAATAAGCATCTACAAAATTTGAATCTAAATGAATTGCTTTTAGCCCCATCTCCTCCGCCTCATTTAATCGCCTCCATTCTTTATAAGTTCTTGAAATATTATACACTGGCATCACCCACCTTGGTGTCAAGCTCATCGCCATCTGGTACGTGTCTATTTGCTTTTGAAACAATTCTCTGTTTTTTTGCTGGTTGCCAGCTTGATCAGGAAGCCTAATCTCGTCATAAATCAACCCAATCTCATTGTAAATATAAGCGGCATCGCTGTCGTATTCGAGCGCCTTGTTTTCCAGGGCCAAAGCTTCTTCAAACAAGGAAGGCTGATTATTTTCCATACCCTCTAACCGTTTTATCAAACCTTCAAAATAATACTGCTTGGCCAGCAATTGCGGGTACAAAACATGCGACTCACCCAGCAGTGATGCGGCTTTGGTAATGTAAACGGGATTGGTTTTGAACTTGTCGATATCGGTGTTCCATCGGGCTTCAAGTTCGGCTTGATCCGCACGGAGGTAGGCGTTAATGGCCTGCTGCGACTCGTCCTGGAGGGCGGCGGCGAAGTTGCGCTTCATGATGTGGCGCATCGGCTCCAGAGCGGGTTCGCCCTTCAGCCTATCGTACAGCTCGCTCGCCGACCTGCCGGGTTGGCGGTTGGCTTTCTGGTCGGAAGGCAGGAAGTAATGGCCATCTACGGCAGCCAGAAATTCGGCGTACAATTGCTGAACAGTGGTGTCCGCATTGGCAAGCAGTTCGGCCTCCAATCCCTTCGGGGCTATTTTGGACATCTGCCGGGCTTCCGCCCGTTTTACTTTCAGCACGGCCAGTTCGGCGGTATCCACCGAGCTGAGGTGGGCGCCCTTGTTGCCAGTCGTGTTCGGAAACTGTTTTTGGTCAGTTTCGGCGGGAACGGTTTCCAGTAGGTATCGGTCGAGTTCAAACAAGGTCACCTGTTGGTCTTTGTTCCCGTCAGCCATACCCATCAGACCATCCAAGAGGTGAAAGGAGAACGCCCCACGGCCCCCATCCCACTGTTCGCCTTCGAGCGAGAGTTCGTTGGGCTGGCAAGACATGATTTTGATTTGGTTCTGAAACTGTGCGGACAGGGCGCTCGCCGTGGAAAGTACGCCCTCCCGGCCCCCGGCAAGGTTGCCGGACCTACAGGCATCGGTGATGAGGACGATTTTGCACTGGTTCTTTTGGACGATGGTTTCGAGGTAGTCGTTCAGGTCTTCCAAGCGGACGCCACCGATTCGGTAGTTGGTCGGCGGGGTGTCGTAGGCCAGCAAGTACCCCTGTTGCCGCATGGTTTTGGTTTCCACGTCGCCATGCCCGGAGAAGTATATGAGCACCTGGTCGTTAGGCTTGCAGACCTCCAGCAGCCAGTCGAGCGCCCCGTAAATCTGCGCATGGGTAGCTTTCTCGTTGGTGAGCACCATGATTTGCTCGTCCTTCAACTGGCCACCTGACTTGGATTTCAAATAGGACACAAACTCCGAGGCATCCCGGTCGGCAAACTTCAAATCGGGAATGTGCGCATCCTGGTAATTGGAAACACCGACCACCAGCGCCCAATTTTTGCCGCTGTCCGATGGGTCGGCGGGCAATGCCCCGGCACCTTTGGTTTGCTGCGCAAAAAGGTTGGCAAAAGCGAGGAAGGAAACTATGAAACTTATTATTCTCATCTTGGCCAAATTTGAAAGGTCGAAATTGGGGCAGGTCATTTTATTCCTGTAAAATTAGGCGTCGTTTGGCAAATAAGCGAAAAATTATTTGTCAAAAACTGATACCATAACTGCATGGTAATGTATAAACTTCGAAATTCACCCTCATCAAGCCAACATTGGATTCTATATTTTCACAAAACAAGACCTTCATGAAAACTGCAATTCTTTTAATTGCCGCCATCAGCCTCAGCTTCCATTATTCACCAAAATCGGGATCGGTTATCACCCCAGAACCCAATTTAGGAGGCAACTTGAAGTTGACTCCTAAATTTTCAACCACCATTGACTTTACCGCCGACCCAATCCTCGCCGATTCCTACAAGACCAAGGTCGTCATGGATGTTTTCAAGCGACTTAAAAATGCCAAGGGCGACTTCCGCTCCCGGCGGCCTTACCTGCATTTTGTCAAGGAATCCGGCAGTGGCGTGGCGGCGGCGTACCCAAAGACTGGGCTGATTTTGCTCGAAGAAAAAGGCTACGACATCTGCGTCAGTTTCGGAAAGGACTCGCTGAACGCCCTGGCCGTGCTACTCAGCCACGAGCTGGTACACTGCTACGAAAAGCACGATTGGGAGGAGTATTTCGCCTCCGAGTTCAAGGGATTTGGCCTCGGCGGGGCAGTGAAGGACAACATGCAGGAGGATGAAATCCAAGCGGACTACCTCGGTGGTTTTTTGGCCTATCAGGCGGGTTTTACCACGTTTGGCATCATGCCGAAGTTCTTGGATAAAGTGTACGAAAAGTACGACCTCACCGATGAAAAATTGTCCAATTACCCCAAAAAGGAGGAGCGGAAAAACATTGCGAAGCAATCGGAAGAAAGGCTGAAAAACCTGCTCGAACTCTTCGAAATGGGCAATTTCCTCGTGGCCCTGGAGGAGTACGACGACGCCCTGGAATACTACTACAAGGTGCTGGAAGATTTCCAGAGCCGGGAGATTTACAACAACCTTGGCGTACTGTCCACCCTGTCGGCGATGAAGCTTTTTACGCCTTTGGAAAACGTGTTCGCCTACCCGGTGGAGCTGGACGTGCAGTCCCGCTTGAACAAGGGGTCAAGGGGCGATTTGAGAAAGGAACAGCGGGAGGAGAAACTGCTGGAAGCCATTGACTTCTTTGAAAAAGCACGCCAGCTCGACGCTTTTTACCCTATCGCCCACCTCAACGAGGGTTGCGCACATGCCCTGCTCGGCATCTCACAAACCGAGTTCAGCGGGCTGGAATGGGAGGATGCCGTGAGCGCCGCCCAGCGTGCCATCCGGTTGTCAACCGGCAACCCCGAATGGAAAAACACTCTGGCGGATGCCAACGTTTTGCTCGGCATCGTAAGCGCGCTGAAAAGCGATTCGACCAGTGCCGAACGCCATTTTGATGAGGCGTTGCAATTGGACAAGCAACACTTTTTGGCACAGGCCAACCGCAATGTTTTGAGGGAAATAAAAACGGAAGTCACGTTGGCCAGGGGCAGCGACATGAGCAAGGAGGTGATTGACAACATTGCATTCAACACCATCAAGCTCAATGCCGACAACAAAAAAGCCGAAATCGCTACCCTTGAAGACTACAAAATAACATTGCTCACAAAAGCATTTGACCATTCCAAGGTGCTTGCGAATACCTCCGTCACCGGCACCGGCAGCAACAAAATCAGGAAGAACACCTTCTTGCATTTCACTGCTCCCGGTTACGACCTGCCATCGGCAAAAGGTTCAAAAGTTGGCGACAGCCTCCAGTCTGTTTTAGACAAATACGGTGCGCCGCAAGCCCGAATGAGCCTCGGCAACGGCGCTTTTTTGCGCTATAAAAACGACGACCAGTTGGGTTCTGGCGGGGGCGTCATTTTCGAATTTGCAGACCAAAAGCTGCGTCGCTGGTGCGTTTATCGGCAGACGAAGTAGGTTCACCCCCCACCCAATTTCTTGTTCACCTCCCCCATTATCCGCTCCACCAAAACCCCCATGTCGTCTGTGGGGAAAGCCTCGATGAGAAACGCTTTTGGTGCAACCGTGCCTGGCACGAACACGCGGCCTTCCAGTCGGATTTTGCCGTCCTTCACCGAGTAAAGCCCACGGATGGCGGTGGCCTCGTTCATCTGGCGGGTATTGGCAAAAATCAGCTTGCCCAGCTCGCCTTCCAACTCGCCAGCCTCCAGCCGGTTGTCAAAAGCGATGGACAGGTGAAGGTCGTCGTTGAAGCCGTCCTTGTTCAGGAACATGCTTTGGCTGATGAACTGGTTCTTGCGCCCCACCTCGATTTTCGTGTTGGGAGTCACAAACCCAATGGAAAAACTGGACGCCTCCTTGTCCGGCACGGTCAGTACGGGCGTCTGGTCTTCGTTGATGCCGCTGGCCAGTTGCGGCACGTAGTCACGGGCAAACTGGAACAGCCGCTGCACGTCCACGGCACCATCCGAGCGCACGCCGTTCCGGCTGTTCATCCCAAAAAGCAGGCTGTAAGTGAGCAGCCCCTGTTGCAGTTGCTGGTCTTCCCAGCTCTTCTGGTTCGACTCGCTGGCAGCCAGCACGAACATGCCGTTGCGGTCCTTGAAACGCTCCAGTTCCCGCTTCTGCGAGGACAGCGGCGCCCGGCTCGAAGTCAGCGTCTCGGCGGCCTTCCCGGAGTGGCAGGCGTCGAAAATGACCACCCTTTTTTTGGCGGGGATGTCGCTGATCCAGTCGCTCAAAGTATCAGTGGCGATGCAAAAATTGTTGCGGATATCGGCGGCGTCGAGCTTCATGTTGCCCACGTCCTTGGTCAGGTAGTAGAAGTCGTCCTTGCCGCCAGCGAGCGAGGTGACGCCGTGACCG
>CAZDSU010000006.1:0-124891 GCA_964508135.1 uncultured Saprospiraceae bacterium | reverse complement strand
TTGACGAGAAACGTCGTTGGGTTTGTGGCGAGCCTACCGACGTTTTTTATGGATGACATTCCTCAAACCTCAATTTTTCGCTTTGAAACTTCCAGCCACTTCACTATCTTACGGCCATTTCCAGCCCGAAATAAAACTTTCTAAAAAACACTTCAACCACTCCATCATGGCTATCTTCAACATCACCGTCAACGGAAAAAAACAACGGGTCGAAGCCGACTCCGACACCCCGCTGCTTTGGGTGCTGCGTGACAACCTCGGACTTTACGGCACGAAATACGGCTGCGGCATCGCCGAGTGCGGCACCTGCACCATCCACTACAACGGCAACCCGATGCGCTCCTGCGCCATGACCATCAGCGACGTGGGCGAGGCCGCCATCACCACCATCGAGGGCTTGTCGGAGAACATCAACCATCCTGTGCTACAAGCTTGGCGGGAGCATGACGTGCCACAATGCGGCTACTGCCAGGCTGGCCAAATCATGACCGCTGCCGCCCTGCTAGCCGAAACGCCCAACCCCGACGACGAAGAAATCGAAGCGGCCATGTACTCGAATATCTGCCGCTGTGGGACGTACAACCATATTAAAGCAGCCATCAAGACCGCCGCTGGGAAAATGTAACCTCCTCATTTTTTGTCGTTGCCGGAGGCCACCTCGACCTCTGTTAGAGCTTCGAAGCTCTAACAGAGGTCGAGGTGGCCTCCGGCAACGACAAATATTTTCCAAAATCTTTTAAAAATGACACCCGACAAAATGTCCAGCAACCGCCGCAATTTCCTAAAAATCACCGCTACCGTTGGCGGAGGCTTCATGCTTGGTTTCTCATGGCTCAAGCCTTACGGCGAAGCCGGCGGGACCGACATTGTAACTGATTTCATCGAACTCAACGGCTACCTGAAAATAGCGCCCGATGGCAAAGTCACCATCCAGTCCCCCAATCCGGAGGTGGGGCAAAACGTGAAGACCTCCATGCCCATGATCGTGGCGGAGGAACTTGGCGTAAACTGGAAGGACGTTATTGTGGAGCAGGCCCCGCTCAACACAGTCGTGTTCAAGCGGCAGGTGGCTGGAGGCAGCCAGTCTATCCGGCAGACCTGGACGACCCTGCGCACGGCGGGCGCCACCGCCCGGCACATGCTCACACAGGCCGCTGCTCAACAGTGGGGCGTTGACTCCTCGGAATGCACCGCCGCCGACAGCATGGTGCGGCATACCAGCGGCAAAACAGCCAGCTACGGCAGCCTTGCGGCTTTGGCTGCCACCCTCACGCCGCCCGAACCGGAGCAGGTAAAGCTGAAAGACCCCTCCGAGTTCACGCTCATCGGCACCAGCCAGGGCAATGTGGACATGGAGGACATCCTCACAGGCAAGCCCATTTTCGGCATGGACCAAAATCGGCCTGGCATGATGTATTCAACGGCATTGCGCCCACCAGCTTTTGGCCAAAAACTGAAATCTTTTGACGACAAAGCAGCCAAAGCTGTCAATGGCGTGAAGCAGGTTTTCCGCTTCGGCGGCGATAAAATTGCGGTGGTGGCCACCTCCACTTGGGCAGCAATCAAAGGCAAAAAAGCTTTGCAAGCAGAGTGGGAAGACGACGGTACGCTCGAAAACACCGCTTCGCAAAACGAGGACATGCGCAAAAAACTCGATGAGCCAGCCGCCCAGCCCAAACGCAATGACGGCGACGTGAAGGCCGCATTTGCGACAGCGGACAAGGTCATCGAGCGGGTGTACGAAGCGCCGTATTTGCCGCACAACCCGATGGAGCCGGGCAATTTCTTTGCCCACGTCACGGCTGACAAGGTGGAACTCTCCGGCCCGGCGCAGGCACCTGAGCGCTTCCGCAAGGAGGTGGCCGACCTGCTGAAACGGGACGAAAGCACCGTCTCCATCGGCCTGACCCGCATGGGCGGCGGCTTCGGGCGGCGCCTCCGGGGCGACTTCGTGCTGGAGGCCGCCGAGATTTCGAGCATGGCGCAAATGCCAGTGATGCACGTTTACACCCGTGAGGACGACATGACGGCGGGCATCTACCGTCCTGCTTGCATGTACAAGTTCCGGGCGGCGATCAAGGACGGCAGACTGGTCGGCTACCACCTCACCGGGGCGGGCATGAGCATGGACAACACCGTGCGGGAGAACTTTTTCCCCGCAGGGGCCATCGAAAACTGCCTGATGGAATCGCACAATGTGTCGAGCAAGGTGACCATCGGGCCGTGGCGGGCACCCGTCACCAACTTCCTCGCCGCCGCCGAGCAGAGCTTTCTCGACGAAGTGGCCGAGGCGCTGGGGCAGGACGCCGTGCAGTTCCGCATCGGGCTGTTCGAGCGGGCGAAGGCGAACCCGGTCGGCAAGTTCGACTACGACGTGGACAAGTCCATCGGCGTGATAAGACTGGCGGCGGAGAAGGCCAATTGGGGTAAAGCCCCGGCGGGTACGCACCAGGGGTTCAGCGCTTACTACTCCCACAATTCTTATGTAGCCGAGGTGGCCGAGGTGCAAATGGAGGCCCGCAAGCCCATAGTGAAGCGGGTCGTCTGCGCCGTGGACTGCGGCATCGTCATCAACCCCGTGGCCGCCATCAACCAAGCGGAGGGCGGCGTGATTGACGGCATCGGCCATGCGATGTACGGTGATTTCAGCCTTGAGAACGGCAAGCCGCAGCAGGACAATTTCGACAAGTTCCGCCTGATACGCATGGGCGAGCAGCCCGCCGTGGAGGTGCATTTCGTGAAGAGCAACAACGACCCGACCGGCCTTGGCGAACCGACGCTGCCGCCCGCTGGGGGCGCTGTTGCGAATGCATTTTATCGTGCGACGGGGCAGCGGGTGTATGTTCAGCCGTTTGTGAAGGGGGTGAAGGGGTTGGGGTGAGGGAGGCAGTAAGTGACACAATGCTAAACTGACCTCATTTGGGGTCGTAAAAGTAATTTCTTCATGAGTACTTTTGAAAGTAATGCTATCCCAATAAAGAAGCTTTATGATTCAATCTCAGTTTGGATAGATGAGAAGATTTTTATGGATTATTTCTCCAAAATTTGTGATGAATTTGACAGGGATTGGAATAAGGATTCACGAAAAAATCATTGGAAATCAGCCAAAGTCAGAGTCCTTTTACATATACATGAGCGATTAGAATTGATAAGCCATTTGAAGAATGAAATTGGAGACAGTTTTTTTAAAAGATATAAGTATCCAGAGTTGATTACATACCTGTATTTAACTTGCTTTGACCAATTGGGGCAGCCTTCAAATTGGATGACTTTTGATTCATGGATTAAATCAAGTAAAAAGAAACAGGAAAGACAAGAGGCTATTGAAAAAGCAAATCATCTTAGTAAATTAGAATTTGCAGAAAGCCTTTTCAATTTTTATCATGTTAGGTATGGAGTTAAGAATTCTTTTTACAAATTTCTGAGAGAAATACTGCCAAAAGAAATTAGAAGTAACCTTTTCGACAGGATTCAAATTTTGATCAACGATGAAGCTTCCCCTACTTTATTGGGAAGAAATTCTACCGAAAAAGACAAAGAAGATTATCTTTTTAAGGCCAGAAATGAATATACCCATAACACTTTTGCGAATGCCCCGATTTTGGGCGTTACTAAAGCTAACAAAGATGGGTGGGTTTTCAGAGAGTCAGTATTTCAAGGGACAGAAACACATTTCATTTCCACTCAAGATAATTTTGAAATAGGGCTTCATGAATGCGTTCTAATCGGCATTTCTGAAAAAATAAAGCGTAACTATTGAGACAAACCCACTAGCGCTGGACTTAGTCTTTTCCAACTCCAATGAAGCATCAATATTCATCACCTTCACCTGCTACGACTCTTCGCCGAAGACCGTAATAAAAATGGGCAGCATCCAATGGGAATCCCGCACGTATTCCGTCAGCTTCTCAGCGGTGGCTTCAGCCCACCCTGTGCAGGCCAAACCTAATAGTCAGCAGTCCTTTTCGATTACTAAAAATTGAATCTTACTCCTATTTTCGGTTACCAAAATTCAAAACGGCAAGAAGATAGTGTGATGTAATTTCGCCTGTAATTCAACTCAATCGCTAAAAATTGCCATGTACAAAAGCGTCCCGTCCGACCTAAAAAAGATAAAGCTCAATACCGACCTCTACCAGCTTCACAAAGACGGGTCGGGCAGGAGCGATTTCGGCATGGACAACACCTCGGCACTGCTCGACCAGGGCTTCGGACTGTACTCAACGACCAATGTGAAGGGAAAAATCGGGCCTGTGAAAACGGAATATTTCCAAATTTCCTTGAAAAACGACTTGCTCCACATCTTATCATCCCTAAACAGCCTCACTCCTGCGGCAGCATCGTGGCGGCCACCACGTCCTCTATGGCGTGGATGACGTTGGCGATGTCCCAAGGGTCGGCGGAGGTGACGACGCCCTGTATCAAGTCCACGTACATGACGGGTAGGCCGTTGTCCACGAAGTCGTAGAGGCTCATGTCCACGAAGTCGCCGGTGTCCATGTCCCGCAGTCCGAGGCGGTTGATGGAGAGTTCGCCCAGCTTGTTTTGCGCCAGCGAAAAGGAGTAGTCAATGAACATCCGGTAATTGTGGAAGGGCTTCAGAAAGATGTACCGGGCGCTGCCGTCGGGCTTCATGGTAATGGTGATCGTGCCCCTCACGCCGTTTTTTAGCCGCTCGACTTGGTGGTGTACCAGCTTTGAATTGCCCACCACCGAATCCTGCAAACTGGGGACGGCGTTGCTGAACAGGAAGAGCTTGGAATAAGAATTGGAGGCTACCGTTCGGAGCCGGTTGCGCAGCGACTGGTCGAGCCAAAACAGCTCGAAGTCCGTGTCGAACTGCGAGTCGGCCCCCACGATGACGTTGATGGAATCTTTGTTGTACCAGGACTTGACGGCCACTTTCCGTATTTGGCGGGTATGGAGCTGCATCAGCTGCACGTTGAGGGGGTAAAAAATATCGGAAAACAGCTTTTCGGCCTTACCGTTTACTGAGAAGTAGAGGGAACAGCCTTTTTCGTCCACCAATAGGTCACCATCGGCGTGTTCGATGGCACCGGTACTGCGGTCTTGCCACCAGATTTTGGCGGTGCATTTGGAGTCAAAAAACATGAGTTCCAGTTTGCCGATAAACTGGCTGTCGGGCACGATAAAGGTGACTTTGGTGCTTTTCCCGATGTTGTCGTGCCAGATGACAAGGTCTGAACCGCCCGTGACGAGCAGTTCGTCGGCGGTGTCCGCTGTGTCGAGGAACATGAGCGCAATGCCGGAAAGATAGGTGGATGGGTGCTGTTTTACGGTGTTGGAAACGGGCTTTGCCACATTGTTGAAAAACACAGGGATGGCCAATTGGGGCTGAAAAGGGGATTGTGCAACAGCAAAATAACTACTACAAAAAAGGGTACAGGCAAGCATCAAGCTTTTCATCTGGATATGGTGTTTTTTTAAAATAAATTTTCGGCGAGCAGCGAAGGTAGGCAATCAGCGGTTTTTGGCAATTTAAATTTGGGTCAATTTTTTTGGGAAGGTGCAGGGTCCATTAACGGTTATACGCTGCACGAATAGGTTTTTTGCAAATAGGGGTTTGGGGCGAAGCCCCCAAAAGCCCACTCCCCCGACGAGCCGCCGAAGGCGGCGAGGAGGGGCAGCAGTTTATAAGTTGTAATTTGCACAACCTGTCCCGTACCGAGAGGTCGGGAAAACCTATCAGCGTTGAGTATAAACATAAAAATCCACGCCATTACCGCCCATGACCCCGTTAAATTCCGCTACCGAAAACCGCTCAAAATACCGCCGCACGATACCCACCACATCGCCATAACTCCCGCCCAGCAAGCACACCGGCCAATCCGACCCAAACATCAGCCGACGGGTGCCGAACGCCTCCGTCACAAGGTCGAGGTAAGGCACAAAATCGGCGTACTTCCAACCCTGCCAATCTGCCTCCGTCACCATGCCGGAGACCTTGCAATACACGTTTTCCTGCTTCGCAATTTCCCGCATCAGCGCCGTCCAACCATCGTAGTGGCCGTCTTTGATATACGGTTTGGCGAGGTGGTCAATCACGAATTTTTGATTGGGGAAAAGCCGCACAAACTCCAGCACGGCCCCCAATTGGTGCGGAAAAACGAGGATGTCGTAGGTGAAACCGTGCTGCTCCAGCGAGGCCATGCCTCGGCAAAAATCTTTGCGGAGCAAAAAGTTCACGTCCGCCTCGCCTTGCACGATGTGGCGGAACCCCGCCAGTTTTTCAAACTGGGAAAAATAGGCCAGCCGCTCCGCCACATCCGGCGAGCGGAGGTCAATCCAGCCCACCACTTTTTTTATAAATTCATGATTTTCAGCCAGTTGGAGCAAAAAATGCGTCTCCTCCTCCGATTGGTCGGCCTGCACGGCCACGCAACCAATAATGCCGTTGGCGATCATTTCTGCCTCCAAATCGGCGGGCAGAAAGTCCCGTTGCAGCACCTGCATTGAGTCATCAATCCAAGCATCCCGCACCGGATTGAATTGCCAGAAATGGACGTGGGAGTCGAGCATGAAGATTGAAAATTGGGAAATTGGAAATTGAGAAATTGGAAGGCGCAATAATTTCCAATTTACTTAGGTGAATCTTCGATTTCTCAATTTCCTAATTTCTCATTTGACTATGGGAAACTTGAACGTTGACTTCAGCATCACCCGCTTCCCCGTTTTGCCGGACTTGCGGGTAGCCTCGATGACCTCAAGGACGTGCAGCGCATGTTCCGCGGCGATGAGCGGTTCCTGCCCCGTCACCAGGCTCTCGGCGATGACCGATGCGCCCTGCTCCCAGACGTAGGTGCCAGGGTCTGGCACGAAGCGTTCGCCCGCTGGCTTTTCCCAGTCGTTGGAAAGGTGGACGCCGAAGGGCGCCCAGTCGTAGCCGATGAGCGCCATGTTGCCGTGGCTGCCCCAGAGCAGGATGGTCGGGCGATCCTGCCCATCGCCTTCGTGGCCGAAAGGGTCGAAGTAGTTGAAGCCGCACTGTACGTGCGAGAGGACGCCGTTGCCGTGGTCCATGATGAGCATGGCGTTATCCTCTGCCTCCACTTTGATTTTGCCTTTGTTGTCCACGGTACGCTCCGGGGTCACGATGCTCGTCATGGCCGTCACGGCCTTGGCCGGGCCGAGCAACCCGGTGAGCGTGGCGATATTGTACACGCCGAGGTCGGGGAGACTGCCTCCGCCTTTTTCATAAAAAAATGCCGACCAACCTGGCCCGGTATGGCCGTAATGGGCGTGAGCGGCGGCCATTTTGCCGAGCTTGCCTTCGTTAAGCGCCTTGGCCATGAAAGCGAACTGAGGGCTGTTGACCACGGCGGGTGCACCCCAGAGCCGAAGGTTTTTGGAGATGGCAAAATCGAGCAGCGCCCGACCTTCCTTGTAGCTGTTGGCCATGGGCTTTTCGCTCCAAACGTGCTTCCCGGCATTGAGGGCGATGCGGTTGAGGCGGCCATGCTCCTGCATGTCGGTGGTGTTCACCAGCAGGTCGAAGGGTGCGCCCGCCAGCATCTGGTCTATGTGCGGATAATGGTTTGGCACTTTGTACTCCGCTGCCCGCCCCTTTGCCCTTTCGGGAATGCTGTCGCAGGTGCTGACCAGCTCCACGTAAGGCGACTTGCTCAGGTGCGGCAGGTACATGCCGCTCACGCTGCCGCAACCGATGAGGCCGACCTTGATTTTACGGTCTGCGAAATGAAGCCCCTCAGCCTTGCCGATGATGGGCGCCAAGATTGCGCCAGCGCCCAATGTGCCGAATGTTTTGAGGAAGTGCTTGCGGGAGATTTTGCCGTTGCTCATGTTTTCGTTTTTTTGAAAATGGTTGAAAAACGGCGGAATTTAGAAAAGAAAACGGAGTGGCAGCAGTGGGCTGACTCCATTTATTTTTATTGATGATGTTTGAAGTGATAAATCCAAATATTCAAGCTTGGTCTAAAGGCAATGGATTTTTTATTCGCTGTGCAACGACTTCACTGGGTTCGCCAGCGCCGCTTTTATGCTCTGAAAACTGACCGTCAGAAATGCCACCGCCACTGCTGCCAAGCCGGCCAAGGCGAATACTTTCCATTGAATATCAATGCGGTAAGTAAAATCCTCCAGCCATTTGTTCATCAAATACCAAGCAACCGGAAACCCGATGACCAATGACACCAAGACCAATTTCAGGAAGTCTTTCGCAAGCAGTCCTGTGATGCCGGTAACGCTTGCACCCAGCACCTTGCGAATGCCTATTTCTTTGGTGCGGCGGGCAGCGGCGTGCATGGACAACCCGAACAAGCCCAGGCAGGCGATGAGTACCGCCAGTAGGCCGAAACCCTTGCAGGTGTTGGAAAAACGGTTTTCGTCCTCATAAAAGCGAGCGATGTTTTCATCGAAAAAACGCCCAGAAAAAACCTGCTCCGGGTACACCGCATCGTAGGTTTTCTGGATGGCGGCCAAAGTTTGTGCGAGGTCGCCCGGCCTGATTTTAACCCCTGCATTGTAATAAAAAATCTTGCGGGAACTAATCAACAACGGTTCCAGCGGCTTGTGGACCGAATGGGTGTGAAAATCCTCGACGACACCCACTATTTTCATCCTTTTTGTATTCCCTCCCAACTTGATGTCCTGCCCGATTACTTCATCCGGGTGCTTGATGCCCAGTTTTTTCAGCAATGTTTGATTGACCACCACCTCCCGCATGGTGTCGCTGGGTTCGTACCATTTGCCTGCCACCAGGCGCAGGCCGTAGGTTTTCATGTACTCCTCATCGGCAAATTTGAGGGAAAGGGAGAACTGCGCATCTTCGCCATTGGCGGGGAAGGCAAAGTTGGTGCTCCAGGTATTGGACGATGCGGGGTGGTCACTGCTGAAGCTGACACCTGCCACCGACGGGATTTGGAGCAATTGATTTTTCAGTGTTGCGATTTTGGTCAGGCTGGTACTGTCGTTGTTGAAATCGAAGGTGTACACGAGGCTTTTGTCGAACCCCAAATCCTTGTTGCGGATAAAGTCCAACTGCCCCAAGGTCACCAATGCGCCGACGATGAGCGCTGCGGCTATCGAAAACTGCAAAACCACCAAGCCTTGGCGCACCGAGCCATGCCCCAAAAATGCCGTTTTGCCAGCAATCAACTGGGCATTGCTCTTGAGCGCGCCTGCTGGGTCGAAACTGGCCAGCACCAACGACGGATAGACCCCCGCCAGCAGAATTACCGACAGTGACACGGCAACCAAAAACGCCCAGGTTTGCGGGAGCAAAAGGAAAGGTGCATCGGCTGGCACGTCGGAAATAAGCTTGAGCAACGGCAGGCACAACACCGCCAAAGCCACCCCAATGACGACGCTGATGAGCGTCACCGCTGTCGTTTCGCCCAGAAATTGACGAATCAACTGCCCCCGACTGACACCCAACGTTTTGCGAACGCCTACCTCCTTGGCCCGCTGCGTCGCTTGGGCGGTGGAGAGGTTGATGAAGTTGAAACAGGCCATTGCCAGCACCAACAAACCGATGAGCGAAAGCACTCGCAGGCGGCTTTTGGTCACCGTCCGGAAGGCTGGGTTGTGTACATCGGGGTTGTAGTGCAGGTCGGAGAGCGGCTGCATTTTGTGGATACGCTTGTCGGTTTTCCGACTGCTTTCCTCCGCGTATTCCTTTTCGCCCACCTTGGCAAGTACGGCGGCGGCATCGTTCCACTGCGATGGGTCTTTCAGCAGTGCCCATGCCTGGTTGTTGGAGCCGCAATTGCCCCAGCCTGCGTCATCGTAATTGAACATATCCTTGTTGGCAACCAACGTCGAATAGGAAACCAGGGCACTGAGCGGGAAGTCGCAGCCAGCGGGTAAATCCGCCACCACCCCCTTCACGACGAGGGGCACGAGGGTGTTCATGACCAAGGTTTGGTTCATGGCTGCCTGCCAATTTCCAAAGCATTTTTCCGCTATTTTTTGGGTGAGCACGACGGTGCCAACGTCTTGCAGCGACGTGGCAGGGTCGCCGTCGAGCCACTGAAGGTCGAAGATTTTGAAAAAAGAAGGCTCGGCGAAATAGGAAATCTGGTCGTCGCCCATCGTGAATTTTTTCAGGGGAGCGCCACCGCTGGGGTTCGGCACGGCAAGCGTTGGCCAAAGTTCCCAGGTCCTGCAAAACTCCTCGAACTGAGGCACGGACTGTTTTATGGCTTCCGCTGCTGGCGTTGGCACACAGGTTGACCAACCCTCTTCCTCCCCAGAAGTGCCATATCGGATGATGCGGACGGTACGGTCGTAGTTTTTGAAGTTCTTGTTGAACCCCAATTCAAAGTTGACGATTTGGTAAATGAGCAGCACTGCGGCAATGCCAATTGCCAAACCGAATATGTTTATGCCCGAAAAAACCTTGTTCCGGGACATGGAGCGGAAGATGAATTTGATATTGGTTGACATGATTCTTGTTTGTTAAATTGCTTGCCCCCGTGGGGCATGATTGCTGGTTTGCTATTCGCTGCGCAACGACTTCACCGGGTTCGCCAGCGCCGCTTTTATGCTCTGGAAACTGACCGTTAAGAACGCCACCACCACTGCTGCCAGACCTGCCAACGCAAACACCCACCATTGAATGTCAATGCGATAGGCGAAGTCTTGCAGCCATTTTTTCATGAAAAAATAGGCCAACGGAGAGGCAATAAGAAATGCCAGCAGCACAGGTTTCAAAAAGTCCTTTGACATCAGGCCAACAAGCCCTGCCGTCGTTGCTCCGAGCACTTTTCGAATACCGATTTCTTTCGTGCGCTGCTCTGCCGTGAAGGTGGCGAGGCCAAAGAGACCGAGGCAAGAAATCAAGATGGCTACCAAGGTGAAGGCGCTGATGATGCGCGAAAGGTTTTGCTCTGAGCTGTACAGTTGAGCCAAGTTTTCATCCAAAAATGAGTATTCAAATGGGAGACTAGGCAGCACGGATTTCCAAGTGGCTTCTGTTTTCTTGAAGAAAGATGGGAAATCCGCTGTGTTGACATCGGCGATGACGTGCGCCAGCCGGTTGGGCTGTTCGTAAATGACCATGAAAGGATCCATCTCGCTGCCGAGGTTTTGATAGAGGTAATCCTGCATGACGCCGAGTACGGTGATTTTGATGTGCTGGTCTTCAAAATCGGAACTGAGCACCATGCCGGGTGCTGCTTCGAGCGGGATACCCAGGCGATTCAGTACTGCTTCGCTAACGATGGCCTTGGCCGTGCCTTCTTGTGTAGAGGTATCGGCTTGCGTGAATTGGCGACCTGCCAATAGCTTGATTTTCAATGTGTTGAGATAGTTTTCGTCGCAATAGGTGAAACGCACAGCGGTAGCGCTGTTCATGTCCTGGCCGGGCTTGTAGAGCGGGAGGTCGTTGTACACCATTTGACCGGGACAGACTGCCATTGCCGAGGCAGAACCGACCTCCGGTAGGCGCATGATTTCGTTGCGGAAGGTGGCCACGGCCGCATGGCTTTCTGTGGTGCGGAATGGGAACACCACTTTTTGCTTTTTTTCAAAACCGAGGTCTTTTTCAAGCATGTAGTCCAACTGAAAATGGACGATGAGCGCCCCGATGACCAATGCCGAGGATATAGCGAACTGACTGACTACCAATCCTTTGCGTAGCCATGTTGCCCCTGCATTTCCCTTCAAGCCACTTGTGCCCCGTAGCACGGCGAGGGGCCTGAACGAAGAGAGGTAAAAAGCCGGATAGCTACCCGCTACCAAGCCGGTCAGCACCACCAAAGCACCGACGAGGCCGATGCCCTGCCAGTTTTTTGTAAATGCCATTTCGATACTAGCTCCAGTCAAGTTGTTGAGGAATGGCATGAGCAGCCCCACCAACGGGATGGCCATGAGCATAGAGATGGCGGTCAGCAGGAGGCTTTCACTCAAAAACTGGCCAATGAGTGATATCCTGGGTGCGCCAACTGCCTTCCTGACGCCCACTTCCTGCGCCCGTTTGGTCGAGCGTGCGGTGGTGAGGTTCATGAAATTGATGCAGGCCACCATTTGTATGAACCCAGCGATGAGCAACAGCATGTTAAGAAAACGAGAACTGGTATTGGTTGCTTGGTCGGCGGTAAGGCCAGGAGTGGTGTGTATAGACGCTATGGGCTGGAGGTGCAAGCTTTTTTTCATGCCCAATTGTTCGAGCTGTACGGCGCCATGCCGCTGGAGGAAATCGGGAAGTTTGGCCTCCAATGCAGCGGGGTTTGTACCCTGTTTGAGGCGGAGGTAGCTATAGACAAAGTTGTTCCCGGCCCAAGAGTCGTTTGTGCGGATGAATTCACCGATGCCACCGGAGTTCATCGTCATGAAAAATTCGGAGTGGAGGTGGCTCTTGCCAAAGCTGCTGTTGAATACGCCTGTCACCTTGAATTTCTGTTCGTCGCCACCACCGCCAATGCCAATGGTCTGTCCGATGGGGTCATTTGTTTTAAAGAGTTTTTGGGATAAATCCTCAGAGATAACGACCGAAAACGGCTCGTCCAAAGCATGGGCAGGATCGCCTGCAACGAACTGGTATTCAAGAATTTGAAAAAAATTGCTGTCCACGTAATAGCCCGGTTTTTCAAAGAAAACCTGCTCAC
The DNA here is from genome assembly GCA_964508135.1 of uncultured Saprospiraceae bacterium. Taxonomy (GTDB): domain Bacteria; phylum Bacteroidota; class Bacteroidia; order Chitinophagales; family Saprospiraceae; genus UBA6168. The sequence continues at coordinate 112,304 of CAZDSU010000006.1, read as the reverse complement.
CCACCCTCAGTAGGCTTTGCTCCACGCCCATTGGACGACAGGCTCTCGCTGCTTGTTCTACCTCTGGAAAGTCGGACTTTATGCCCATCGGAATGGGCGGCGAGCAAGTGGCCATGTGCATTTCCGCTTGGTCGTTTGGCAATTGGAGGTCGCTGATAATGCGGTAGAGGTTGCCTGCTTCGCTGTGGTGCTGGTCGTAGCTTCGGTGGTCTTGCACATATAGCAAAATATAAAGGCAGCAGGCCGTGCCAGTGGTCAGACCAAATAGGTTGATGAAGCTGAATGTTTTGTTCCGCCAGAGGTTGCGGAAGGCGATTTTTACATTGTTTTGAAACATGATATTGAGATATTGGGTCATTGAGATATTGGGTGATTGGAAATATCTCAATATCCCAATCACCCAATATCAAATTCATTCGCTCCGCAACGACTTCACTGGGTTCGCCAGTGCCGCTTTTATGCTCTGGAAACTGACCGTTAAGAACGCCACCACCAGTGCTGCCAGACCTGCCAACGCAAACACCCACCATTGAATGTCAATGCGGAAGGCGAAGTCTTGCAGCCATTTTTTCATGCCGAAATAGGCCAACGGCGAGGCGATGGCCAAGGACACGATGACCAAGGCAAGAAACTCCCTTGATAGCAGCCCGACAATGCCGGAGACGCTTGCGCCCAGCACCTTTCGGATGCCGATTTCCTTGGTGCGCTGCTGCGCCGCAAACGTCGCCAAGCCCCAAAGCCCAAGGCAGGAGATGAGCATGGCCAGCCCAGCGAAGATTTGGAACAAGCTGAAAAGGCGCTCCTCCGCTTTGTAGTATTCATCTATTTTTTGGTCAATGAAATGGTAGTCGTAAATGCCTTTCGGGAACGTTGTTTTCCAAACAGACTCAATGGCAGCAAGGGTTTTCGGCACATCGCCCCCTGCTTCGATTTTGATGCCGACCTTTTCGCACCACGGCAGGTACTGGGTGATGAGCGTCGGTTTGACGATTTCGTGGAGCGAGTTGACGTTGAAGTCCGCCACCACGCCGACGATTTCCGGCTGAAAACCGTTCATGCCAATCCCGAAGCGTTGCCCCAGTGCTGCTTCCGGCGAAGCGAAACCGAGCGTTTTCACGAGGGTTTCGTTCACCACCGATTTTGGGAAGCGCTGCTCTACCGGCAGGGCATCTGACACGGCGCTCGTGTCGGCAGCTACGGGGAAGCGCCCCGCAAGTAACTTGAAGTCGTACAGGTCGCAATAATTTTCATCCGTCCAGATGGTCGTCACCTCTTTCCGGTCGGGGTCGTTGCGGTCTTTGAGCCACATGATGGTGCCCCAGTGCCCCTCTCCGCTGGGCGGGCTGCTGGAAAAAGCATAGTCCTTCACCTGCGGAATCTTGGCAAGCTCGGCAGCAAACACCGCCTTCGCATTGCCGCCCGAAGCATTCTTCCCCATAAAGTCGCCGCTGCCATCTGGGATTGGCACCATCACAATATTGTCTTTTTCAAATCCCAGGTTCTTGCTCCGCAAATAATTCATTTGCTCTCCGATGAGCAGCAGGGAAATCAGCAAGCCCACCGAGATGCTGAACTGCGCCACGACCAATGTTTTGCGAAGCAAGGAAGAACGCTTGTCGCCTGCCGTGGAACCAGTTTTGAGGGAATCAACCGGGTCGAATCTTGCAATCACGAATGCCGGGTACAACCCCGCCAGCAAACCAGTGACCACGATACCCAACAGCAGCGCCGACAGCAAGCCCGGCGATTGCAAAAGCCCGAAGCTGATTTGCTTGTCAATCAATTGGTTGAGCCAAGGAAGGCAGGCCTGCGTGGCCGCCACCGCCAACACCCCGGAACACAAAGCCAACAACCAAGACTCCCCCAAAAACTGCCCAATCAATTGCGCCTTGCCTGCGCCAACTGTCTTGCGCACGCCAACTTCCTTGGCACGGTTGAGCGCCTGTGCCGTGGACAGGTTGACGAAATTGATGCAAGCCAGCACCAGTACCATCAGCCCGATGATGCCGAAAAACCAGAGCCAAGTGGTGTTCACCGCCTTCACCCACTCACCACCGCCCGAATAAGTGGAGTTGAAATGTATGTCCGAAAGTGGTTGCAAATCGAGGTCGGAGCGGACTTCCTTTGGTTGTCGGTCGTCGTTGTTCGTTGTCCGGTCATAAATGGCCTTCAGGCGGGAGTCGAGGGTTTTGGGGTCAAGCCCTTCGGGCAGCACCACGAAGGTAGAGCCGCCGGACACCGAGCCGAAGTGCGTGAGGTTTGTTTGCAGGAATTTCTCCGATGTCGAAAAGGAAAGCAGCATGGAAGCTGGCAAATGCGTATTGCCCGGAAAGTCACGGATGATCCCGCCGACCGTGATATCGAAATCGTCGTTGAACTTAAAAGTCTTGCCAAGCGCCTGTTCCGAGCCGAAAAACTTCTTTGCCGTCGTCTCGGTGAGCAATGCCGAGTAGGGCTGCCGCAACGCCTCGTGTGCATTGCCTTCCAGCACTTCCACGTCGAATATTTCGAGGAAATCCGGGTCGGTCATCATCACATGGTCTTGCTTGAAACGCTTTTGCGGGTTTATCTGGATGATGGAATGCTGGGGGTGGTGGATGTTCGTCACGTTCTCAAACTCCGGGAAATCGGTGCGCAAGGCATCGGCCATCGGGAAGGGCGTGGAGAAGTGGGGGCTTTTTTTTCCAAAATCCGTCCAGACGGTATTGACCCGGTAGGTGCGCCCGGCCTTGGCATACCAGCTATCGTAGCTCAGTTCGTGCCGCAAGTACAGGCCGATGAGCACGCAGACGGCCATGCCGAGCGTCAGCCCGACGACGTGGAGGGAGGTGGTGAGCTTTTGGCGGCTGAGGCGGCGGAGGGTGATTTTCAAGTTGTTGATCAGCATGGTTTTGATTGCTTGATTGTTTGATTGTTGAATTGTTTATTCGCTGCGCAACGACTTCACCGGATTTGCCAGTGCCGCTTTTATGCTCTGGAAACTGACGGTCAAAAAGGCCACCGCCACTGAAGCAACTCCAGCCATTGCAAACACCGACCAATGAATATCAACGTGGTAGGCGAAGTCACGCAGCCAGCGTTCCATGAAAAAATACGCCAGCGGCGACGCAATGGCCAAGGACAAAACGACCAGTACCAAAAAGTCCTTCGAGAGCAGCCCGACCAGCCCCGGTACACTGGCCCCCAGCACCTTGCGCACCCCGATTTCCTTCACCCGCTGCTGCGTGCTGAACACCGCCAGGCCGAACAGCCCAAGGCACGAAATGAACACGGCCAAGCCCGCCAACAGCTTGAAAAGGGCAGCGCTTTTCTCCTCGTTTTTGTACATTTGGTTGAAAGCATCGTCGAGGAAGCGGTACTCGAACGGCATGTCGGGGAAGCGGGCGGCCCATGCTTTTTCGGCTGCGCTGACGGCCTCGACCATCTGCTTTGCGGTGGTTTTTACGTAGAGCGTACCGACAGATGGCGGGTAAACATGTAGCAGCATCGGCTCTATTTTGCTCCGCAAACTGAGGTAGTGGAAGTCCTTCACGATGCCGACGACTTGGCCTTCTTTGTCCTGAAAATGAAATTTCTGTCCCACCACGGGTTCTGGCATTTTGAAAAAACGGACGGCTGCCTCGTTCAGCACCACGTTGTTCAAGTCAGCCTCGTTGTTGGGCTGGAACCAACGCCCATCGGCCATTTTCAACTCCATAAGCCCAGCAAAATCGGCGTCAACAGACGCTTGGTAAACGGCGGGCACGAAGTCCTCCGGTTTGCCCTCCCAGTCAATCGAGCCGCTGTGGGTGCTGTTCATGTTTGTGACGGACATGTTCGACGAAGCCGTGCCCGCCACGCTCGGCACGGTGGTCAACGCCTGTTTGAGTGCCTTCACCGCATTTTCACGGTCTTTGCTGTAAGGCACGTTGAACTCGAACACCTGCGAGCGGTCGTAGCCGAGGTCTTTTTTGCGGATAAATTCCTGCTGCTGGAAAATGACGATGGCGCCGATAATCAGGCCCGTGGTAATGGCAAATTGGGCAACCACCAGCCCCTTGCGGAACGCCGTGTTTTTTAGCTTCAAAAAATTCTGCCCCCGCAGGAATTGCCCCGGTGAGAAGTCCGTCAGGAACAGCGCTGGGTAGATGCCCGACAGCAGCAGCGTGACCGTCAAGGTGCTGCCCACCGCCGCCCAAAGCACCGGGCTGTACAGGTGGAGGTCGAAGTTTTTCTCCGTGAAATTACTGTAAAATGGCAGCGCCGCTTGCACGATGCCAACGGCAGCCAAGAGTGAAGCCAGGGTGGTGAGCAGGTTTTCGGTGAACAACAGCTTGAAAATCTGTGGCCCTCCTGCCCCGATGATTTTGCGGACGCCGACCTCCTTGGTGCGCAGCCCCGCTTGGGCCGTGGTCAGGCTCACGTAGTTCACGCAGGCGAGGAACAGGATGACAAAGCCGATGATGCCGATGACCTGCGCCGACCTGCGGCTGCCCGTGAGCATGGCCGGATGTACCCTGCTTTCGTCGAAATGCGCCTCGGCCAGCGGCTGTGCCGTGATGGTCACGTTTTCGTCCCCGTCCTTGTGCTTGCGGGTGAGGGCGGTGAGTTTTTCGCCAAGCGCAGGCAGGTCGGTGCCGGGGCGCAGTTCCACCAAGGTGAGGAAGTTGAAATTGCTCCAGCTTTCGTTCTCTGCCCGGCGCTGCTCGTTGGATAGGAAAAAGCTCATCGGCAGCAGCATTTCCTGGTCAAAACTGGAGTTGGCCGGGCGGTTTTCAATGACGGCATGTACGGTAAAATCGAGCGTGTCGAGCCGGAAAGACTCCCCGGCCACGTCCAGCCTACCAAAGATTTTTTCCGCTAAATTTTGGGTCAAAATGGCGCTGCGAAGGTTCTGCTGGAAGCCCTCCGGCGAGCCGCTGAGGCATTTGTGGTCGAACATCCCGAACCAGCCCTCGCTCACGTAGCCGTATTTTTCACAGCGCACCATGTTGCTGTTTTTCTTCAGGGTAACAGGTGCCCAAATATTGGCTGCAAAGCTGGCTGCACCTAACACTTCGGGCACTTCTTTTTGCGCAACCTCTGTGAGCGGCAGCGGGGTGGTCGCCCAATGCCAAACCTCGTCGGCACTTATTTTTAGGTCGGTATTGAGGCGGTGCAAATTGTCCGATTGGTCATGGTACCGTTCAAAGCTGAACTCGTTCTGCACCCAAAGGAAGGCAAAAATGGCAGAGGCCATGCCCAGCCCCAGCCCTACTATGTTGATGGCGGTAAAGCTGCGGCGGCGCTGCAAGTTGCGGAAGGCTATTTTCAGGTTGTGTTGAAACATGATATTGAGATATTGGGTCATTGAGATATTGGGTGATTGGAAATATCTCAATATCCCAATCACCCAATATCAAATTCATTCACTCCGCAACGACTTCACTGGGTTCGCCAGTGCCGCCTTGACGCTCTGGTAGCTCACGGTCAAAAATGCCAAGCCGACTGCCGCAGCACCCGCCAGCGCAAACACCCACCACTGAATATCAATGCGATAGGCGAAGTCTTGCAGCCATTTATTCATGAAAAAATAAGCGATTGGCGAAGCAATGACCAACGACAAAATGACCAATGACAAAAAGTCCTTGGACAGCAAGCCGACGATGCCAGCCGTTGTAGCGCCGAGGACTTTTCGGATGCCAATTTCTTTCGTGCGCTGCTGGGCAGCGAATGTGGCGAGACCCCACAATCCGAGGCAGGAAATAAGCATGGCCAAGCCAGCGAAGACTTTGAAAAGGCTGAACAGGCGGGTTTCTGCTTTGTAAAATGCGTCAATCTGCTCGTCGAGGAATTTGTAGCTGAAGATGCCTTGCGGGTAAGCTTTTTCCCAGGCTGCTTTGACGGCGGAAATCGTGGTTGGCAAATCGCTGCCCGCCTCTATTTTGATGCCCGCCACTTGGTGCATTTTCTGACCCTGTGTGATGATGGTTGGGATGATGGCTTCGTGCAAGGAAGACGTGTTGAAATCAGCAACCACGCCTACGATTTGCGCACGACCCTTGGAGTGGGCCATCCAAAAACGCTTGCCCAGCGCAGCGTCCGGCGAGCCGAAACCAAGTGCCTCTACGCATTTGTTGTTCACCACCACTTTTAGGATTTGTTGTTCGGCTGGAAGGGCGGCGGCGGCAGCGTTGGTATCGGCGGCTACAAGAAAGCGGCCGGCCAACAATCTCAGGCCGTACATAGGGCCGAAATGGTCATCCGTCATGACCCAAGTGCCTGCTTTTCGGTTGGGGTCGTCGCCGTCGGTGCTGCTCATGATGGTGATGTTATGGTCTTTGGAACTTGGCGAGGCGGAGGCAAAGGAAACGTCCTTCACCGCAGCGATTTTCGACAATTCGGCGGCCAGCACGGCAGTGGCATCACCATTTTCCTGCCGTTCAAAACTCACGTCCACCATATTGTCCTTGTCGAAACCCAGGCTTTTGCTGCGCAGCAAATTCACCTGCTGCGCAATCAAAGTCACTGCAATGAGCAGCGCCACCGAAATGCTGAACTGCGCCACTACCAAACCCTTCCGCAAGCCTCCCCCCGACCCCCTCCCAAAGGAGGGGGAGTTCCAAGTGGATTTGAGCGAAGAAACCGGGTCGAAGCGGGCGATGACCCAAGCAGGATACAAGCCTGCCAACAAGCCCGTCACCAAAATGCCAAGCAGCAATGCGCCCACCAGCCCCGGTGAATGGAGCAGGTCGAAGCTGATTTGTTTATCTATCAATTGATTGAAAAATGGCAAGGACAGTTTCGCTGCCGCCACCGCCACGATGCCCGAAATGCCAGCCAGCAGCCAAGCCTCTCCCAGAAATTGCCGCACAAGTTGTCCCCGTCCCGCGCCCAACGACTTGCGAACGCCGACTTCCTTCGAACGGGTAAGCGCTTGCGCCGTCGAGAGGTTGACGAAATTGATACAAGCCAGCGCCAACACCGCCAGCCCGATGATGCCGAAAAACCAAAGCCAAGTAGTATTGACCGCTTGCACCCAGGGGCTGCCGCCAGCATAGCTACCGTCAAAATGCACCTGTGAAAGGGGTTGCCACTCGAAGGCTGACCGAACGTGTTTGGGTATGTTCGGGTCGTTGTTCAGGTATTTGTCTCCCATAGCCTTCAGCGGAGCGTCGAGGGTTTTCGGGTCAGTGTTTTCAGGCAGAACGACGTATGTGGACGTGCCGGAAAGGAAAGTCCACGAATTGATTTCTTTGGAAATGAACTGCTCGTCCCGGTAAAAAGATAGCAGCATCGAGGCGGGTATATGCGTGTTGGCGGGCAAGTCTTTGATGATGCCTGCCACTGTGATGTCAAATTCATCCCGGTACTTGAAAGTCTTGCCAATCGGGTCTTCCTTACCGAAAAATTTCTCCGCCGTTGTCTCTGTCAGCAAGGCTTGGTATGGCTTGCTCAACGCCCCGTAGCCGTCGCCTTCCAGCACTTCGATGTCGAAAACGTCGAGCAATTCTGGTTCTGCCAGCACGGTATGCGCTTGCAGAAAACGCTTTTGCGTATTGATTTCCACGATGACCGGGTCCTTAATGGGATGCCAGGAAGCTACCGTTTCCAGCCCTGGCACTTCGGCTCGCAAGGCTTCCGCCGTTGGCATGGGCGTGGAAAAATCGCTATGCTTGTTGCCCCTGTCCGTCGAGACGGAACAGATGCGGTAGGTGCGCCCGGCCTTGTCGTGGTAAGCGTCGTAGCTCAATTCATGGCGTAGGAACAAGCCGATGAGCAGGCAAACCGCCATGCCGATGGTCAGCCCGGCGATGTGCAGGGTGGTATTGAGTTTTTGCCGACCGAGGCGGCGGAAGATGATTTTCAAGCTGTTGTTTTTCATACTGAATGTTTAAAATTGGGAAATTGGGTGATTGAGAAATTGGGTGATTGGAAATATCTCAATATCCCAATCACGCAATTTCAATTTCATTCGCTGCGCAACGACTTCGCCGGGTCAGCCAGCGCCGCCCGAATGGTTTGAGAACTGACCGTCAGGCCAGCAATCAAACCCAGCACCAGTATGCCAGGCAAAAACAACCAGGGCGACATGGAAATCCGCTGTTCAAATTCTAGTAGCAGTTGGCTACCCACCAACCAAGTCAATGCCGTGGCAATCAGCGCCGCTATGCCCAATACAACGAGATAGCTTTTCGAGAGCGACATGGTCAGGTCGCTCATTGAAGCGCCCAAGATTTTTCGGAGGCTGATTTCTTTTGCTTTTGTTTCCACCGTGTACATCGTCATACCGAGCAATCCCATGCAGGCTATCACCATACCGAGCAGCCCGAGGAAGCCTATCGCCCATGCAAAACTTACCATTTCGGCATAGTTGCTCCGAATCCGCTGGTCAAAAAACTCCGCTTCGAAATGCCGGTCCGGCTGGATTTGCTTCCAGGTGCGCTCCAGCTCCAACATGGTGGCGGTGAGGTCGGTGCCAGCCAGTTCGAGGTTCATCACATTCAGTTGAGCAGGTTGGCTGCGCAGAAACATCGGTTCGCCGGGGGAGTAGAAGGCGGGTTTAAAGGGGAAGTTTTTCAAGACGCCCTTCACCACCAATTGCAGGCTATCGCCGATGGTGAGCGCCTTGCCGACCGCTTCGGCGGGTGCGCCAAGTTTGAAGCGTTCGCAAAACGACTCGTTCACCAGCGCAAAAAGTTCCCGCTGTTGCGAGGGGTTTTCTGGGAAATTTTCCCCGGCAAGCAAGGTTAGCCCAAAGTGTCCCACGTAGTTGGGGTCAACGAAATAGAAGCGGATACCAGTTTTTTCAGGTACGGAGTCGCTGCGCACGTCCTCCGACATATCGGAAAAAGTGCCCATCGGGTGCGAGATGGCGCTGATGGTTTCCACGCCTTTTACCCTTGAAAATGCTGCCGAAAGTTTGTCGTAGGGGGTTCCCTGCATCTCGACCAGTAGGGTTTGCGGTTTGTCGAAACCAAAGTTTTGGTGGATGGCGAAGTTGGCTTGCCTGTGCATAATGGTGAGCGAGAACAGAAAAACCAGCGTGATGGTAAACTGAAAGCCGAGTAGCACTTTGCGAAGCCCGAATTTTTGGATAAACTTCACGTTTTGGAGTTTCTGCAACACCTGCAAGGGCGAGGTTTTGGACAGGACGGTGGCGGGCAAAGCACCCGCAAACAAACCGACTCCCAGCGCAAAGGCTAAAAACCAGCCAAACATCGCCAGGTCTTCCTGGCCCATAAAGTTCAATATTTCAGCAGTTGCGCCCTGGTTGAGCAGCACTTTGCCGAGCTTGAAAATATAGTACGACAACAGCAGCGCCAGCAGGGAAGTCACCACAGCCTCGCTCGTTATTTGCCAGAACACCTGCCCCCTTGTAGCGCCCAAGACTTTGCGAACGCCCACTTCTTTGGTGCGTAGCAACGACCGGGCGATGGTCAGGTTGGTATAGTTGAAAGCAGCCGCCAGCATGATAATCAGCGCCAGCCCCGATAAAAACCAAAGCCCTGCCGTCGGGATGGTGAAGCCGCTCGTTTGCGACAGCATCCTTCCGGGCGTAATGTCCTCCAACGGCTGCAATTCAAAGCGGTAATTGCCGTCCCGGCTTTCCAGTTCGAGGTCGGCATACTTGGCTTTGGCAATTTGTGCCAAGGCGAGTTCCGCTGTTTTCACGTCCGCTCCCGGTTGCAGGCGTATGTAGTGGAAGCCGCCGTAGTAGTTGCGCCAATCGCTGGTGACGTTCCAGGCACCCGGCTGTTTTTCCATCGCCAGTTGAGTGGCCAGGGAGCCGAGCGCCTCGAATTCCAAGTGCGACTTCCCTGGGGCTTTTTTCAAAACGCCCGTCACTTTGAAAGTACCCAAGCTGGGCATTTCGATTTCCTTGCCCACGGCATTTTCATTGGGAAAAAATTTCCCTGCCATTTCGTCGGTCAGCACCATGCAAAACGGTTCGTTCAGGGCGACGGCAGGGTCGCCGGATGCCAGCTCGAAGCCGAACATTTTAAAAAAAGAGGCATCGCTGTACATGCCCTGTATGCTCAGCAATTGCTTTCCGTCAGCCTTTGCCTCTCCGTTGAACGACAGCAGCATGGGCGTCCAAAGCTCCACTTGGGCATAGTCCTCGGTGAGTTTCTTTGCCACCATGTAGGGCGAAGAGGCATAGGATTCCGTCCCGCCGTCTTTTCGCTGCACTTCGGTCAGGATGCGGAATGTACGCCCGCTGTTCGGGTGAAACAGGTCGTAGCTGTGGGCATCCTTGATGATGCAGATGACCACGAGGCAAACGCTCATCGAAAGCGCCAGCCCGAAGATGTTAATGAATGAAAAAGCCTTGTGCTTGACCAAGTTGCGGAAGGCGATTTTCAGATAGTTTTGAAACATGGCTGTGGTTGTTTTTCCCCTTGGGAATGATAAAGCATTGATTGTTGTCCGCTAATCCCGCTTATCCTGTGGTTTGCCGATGCCCGCTTTCCAGCTATGAAAAGCGAGTGTCAACAACATGGCTGCTATTGTTTTGATGCCAACTGGAGCCACTGTAAACCATTGGTTGTCAGTGTGGTAGAAAAAATTGGCCATCCATGCTTCCATATTTTGACTGGTGATTTGTGGCGCAATGCCAATGACTATTTCTTCCACTTTATGTCCGGTTTTAGTTGTTAGGTAGTGGTGTCCATTCTTACAAACCCATCTTCGATTTGCATGACCCTGGTTCCGTAAGCGGCGAATTTTTCGTTGTGCGTCACCTGAATAATCGTCATTCCCTCGCCGTGCAATTCTTTTAGCAAGCCCATAATCATTTCGCCCTGCGAGGTGTGCAAATTGCCCGTCGGCTCGTCGGCCAGCAACAGCTTTGGCTTGCCAACAATGGCCCTTGCGATGCCGACCAACTGCTGTTGCCCCCCGGAAAGTTGGGCCGGGAACAGGCCTTTTTTGCCAACGATATTGAATCGGTCGAGCAGGTCGGCCACCATGCTTTGCCGTTCTGATTTGCCAACGCCTCGGTACAAAAGCGGCATTTCTATGTTTTCATAAACCGTCAGTTCGTCTATCAAGTGATAGGCTTGGAACACAAATCCGATGGTGTGTTTGTGCAGTTCGGTACGGCGTTTTTCGGAAAAAGTATGGACAGGTTCGTCCAAAAAATAATACTCCCCTGTGTCTGGTTTATCCAACATACCTATTATGTTCAATAAAGTGGATTTGCCAGAACCAGACGGGCCCATAATGGTCAGGAATTCGCCTTTATTTACCTTGAAACTTATATTGCGAAGCACCCAGGTTTTTTGTATACCTGTGTTATAAAACCGCTCTATATTTTTTAGTGTTATCATTTATTGTTGTAATTATGGTATTGAGTTATTGAAATAATATCCCAATATCCCAATATCCCAATAACTCATTAACCCAATAACTCACAGATACCGCTTCACCACATTTTCAGCAACGACCTGACCATCCAGCATCCGAATAATTCGGTTGCCAAACTCAGCGCAATATTGCGAGTGGGTAACCATCAAAATCGTGGTGCCAGTAGCATTCAAATCGGCAAGTATTTTCATGACTTCATCGCCATTTGCAGAGTCGAGGTTTCCGGTAGGTTCGTCGGCGAGGATGAGCTTGGGCTTGTTCACTACGGCCCTTGCCACGGCCACCCGCTGCTGCTGCCCGCCTGAAAGCTGCTGCGGAAAATGGTTTTTCCGGTGCATGATGCTCATGCCTTTCAGCAGCTCTTCTACTCGCTTTTTCCGTTCAGTTGCTGGTACTTTGGTGTAGAGCATGGGCAGTTCCACGTTTTCATAGACCGTGAGTTCGTCAATCAAATTGAAGCTCTGGAACACAAAGCCGAGGTTGTGCTTGCGCACGTCCGAGCGGTTGCGCTCGCTGAGTTTCCCAACCTCTTTTTCGTTGAAAAAATAGTCGCCGCCAGATGGGCTGTCAATCATGCCGAGCACGTTGAGCAGGGTGGATTTACCGCAGCCTGACGGCCCCATGACCGACACAAATTCGCCTTGTTTAATGTCTATATCCACGCTGTTCAGGGCAGTGGTCTCCACCTCGTCGGTGCGATATACTTTGGATAATTGGACTGTTTTTATCATTGTATTGTTGTATTGTTGAATTGCTATATTGTTGTATTGCTATATTGTTGTATTGTTGTATTGTTGGATTGCTATATTGTTTGAGTTCACGTTATGCGGGTAACAATTTAGCAATACAGCAATACAGCAATTCACTTTAAAATGAGCACGTCCTTGTCGCCAAAATTATCATAGCTATTGGTGATTACTTTATCGCCGGGGTTTAAGCCTTCGAGCACTTCATAATAGTTCGGATTTTGACGGCCAAGCCGAATGGTTTGTTTAATGCCATTCCCGGTGGCAGGGTCGAGGAGATATACCCAATTTCCGCCAGTGGACTGGTAAAACCCGCCACGGGCTAGCAGTATGGCCTCTTCCTCGGCGCTCAATTGGAGGCGCACGGAGATGGACTGGCCACGTTTGATGCCCTCTGGCGCGGTGTCCGTGAAAATCATATCGGCCTCGAAGGTGCCGTTGCTCACTTGTGGGTATATTTTGGAGATTTTGAGCGAGTAGTTTTTTCCGGCCAAGGTGAAATTGCCTTCCTGCGCTACTGCGATTCTCGAAATATAAAATTCATCAATGCGCACCCGGATTTTAAAGGCGGAGAGGTCGTCAATTTGTCCTATGTTCTCGCTGCGGGCCACGCTTTCGCCAAGCTCTTTCGTGAGGCCGGAAAGCTGCCCCGCAATCGGTGCCTTCACGATCAGTTGGTCGAGGCTCTGCTTGGTGATGGTCAGGTTGCGCTGCATCAGGTCGAGCGAGGAGGTCATTTGTTGCTGTTGCAGGACTTGGTAGGCGGAGTCTTTTCTTAGCGTCGCCTTCAGCATCTTCCGACGGGCGGCAAAATAGACAGCTTCGTCCTCCATCTCTTCCAATTCCACCTGTGCAATTACGTTTGACTTGTAAAGTTCACGGTTGCGTTTTAGGCGTTTTTCCGTCGTATTTATCAGATTGTCAACCTGTAACGCTTGCTCCTTCATGCTCAGGCTTTGCTGTTCCATCAGCAGGGAAGTGTTGCGAATCTGGTTGATTTGGGAAATGATGTTCGCTTCCTGGTTCAGGTAATTGACCATCAAATCAGGGTTGGAAAGCCGCAAAATCTGCTGCCCCTGTTTTACAAAAGCACCGTCCTCGACATATTTTTCCTCCACTTTGCCGCCTTCCGTGGCGTCCATTCGGACGGTACGGAGCGGCAGGACAATGCCGGTAATCGTGATGAACTCCTGAAATTTGTTGCGCTCAACGGTAGATATGGTGAGGCGTTCCGAAAGGACGTTAAGTTTGGAAGTGCCTGCGTTTTTGTAAAAACTGCGCCCCACGAGGCCCAACCCAACCAACGAAACTGCGATGATGAGCAATCGCTGAAGCGTCCAATTTTTCTTTTCAATTTTTTTGTCCATGTGCCTTAAAATCAATTCAAGTTATTTAAAATCAAATGAGCCATTCTTCCAATAAAGGTTGGCATGGCAATGAATTCAATCGATATGCCAGCAAATTTAAAGCATTGATTTTCAATGAGTTGAGAATTCTACGAAATGTTTTTTGCTAAAAAATTGTCCGATTTCGGACAATGGACTGTTCGGAAGGGGACAGTCGAAAGGAGGGGAAATCAAAAATTATGAACCGTTTCAGCCCAAAAATATCAACGTGAAAACCGTGCCCTTTCCCTCCTCGCTCACCACCTGTATGTCGCCTTGGTGCTGGCGCATGATTTGCCGGGCAAGGCTCAGCCCAATGCCCGACCCAGTTGGCTTGGTGGTGAAAAAAGGCACAAAAATCTGTTCCATGTTCGCTTCGGGGATGCCTTGGCCATTGTCCGAAATCCGTATCAGCGTGCGCATTTGCTCGTCGCGGTCTGCCGACATTAGCACCTGGCCATCTGGGGTGTCTTGCACGGCTTCGAGGGCGTTTTTCAACAAATTTATCATCACCTGTTCGAGCAGAACCGGGTCGCCGGAGATTTGCATGTTCGGGCGGAAAAAGCGGAAATCAAGCTGCACGTTCGGTGGGACTTCCTGTTTGAACAAGGCCGAAATCTGTTGAAAAAATGGCTCTAAAGCAATGATTTGCATGGAAACCTGCGGGATTTTGGTCAGTTTCCGGTAGTTTTCCGTGAACTTCAAAAGCCCCGAACTCCGTTTTTGAATGACTTCCAGCGCCTGCGCCACGTCGTCCAAGCCCTCGGAATTTTGGCCGGGGGAGGTGTTTTTTACCAGGTCGGCGGCTGATTGGCTGAGGCTGGCAATCGGCGTGACCGAGTTCATGATTTCGTGCGAGAGGATGCTGATGAGCTTGTGGTATGCCTTTATTTCCTCGCCCGAAAGTTCGCCCGAAAGGTTGAAAAACGTGAACAGTCGGATTTCGCCACCCATGCTTTTTAGGATAAAACTGCGGATGGCCAACTGCACCATTTCATCGTTCACCACCACCCGCTGCACGATGCGTTCCCCGATGGGCATGTTTTCCAAAACAGCATAAAGGGCAGCGTCAATTTGCTGAAATGATTGCAGGTCACGGAAATACGATTTGTGGAAAATGGCCATCAATGCACGGTTTGCCAGCAGTACGTTGCCATTTTTGTCCATGCAAAAAATGCCCGTATCCACGTTTTCAATGACCATTTGCATGAGTTGGCGGCTGGCTTCGCTTTGTGAGCGCAGGTCACGAAACTTGTCCGAAATGGCGTTGAATTCCGCAAACAGCATGGTGTCCGGCTCTCCATCGGGCGGCATCGGGTAGGTGCGCACAAAATCTTCGTAGCGTATGCTCATCAGGAATTCGGCGATTTGCCGCCTGTCATCGTAAATAATGCGGAAAAGGCTGAAAACCAGCCCGGCGATGACGAGCCCACCGAGGATTGCCCATAAAATACCCCCATTTGCTTTTTGGAAATACAGGGCCAGCACCAGGAGCATCATCCCAAAAATAAGCAGGATGAGCAACACCACTTTCGTCCGAAAACTTTTGAGTGCCTTCATTTTACAAACCAAATTTTTCAAGCCTGCGGTATAGCGCCGCTCGTGTCAGGCCCAGCGATTCCGCCGCCTTGCTGATATTGCCTTGGTGGACTTCGACGGCCTTCTGCACCAGATTGCGCTCAATTTCCTCCAATTTCATGTTGCCCGGCGAAAAAACGGATTTCTCGGTTTCGGGCTGCAACAGGAAATCGCCGGGTTGCAGCTTCGGTGCTTCGGACAAAATCACGGCACGCTCGATGGCGTGGCGCAGTTCCCGCACATTGCCCCGCCACGTGTATTTTTCCAATTTGTCCAAAGCTTCTTTTTCGAAACTCAGCGCTGGCTTCCGGTATTTTTTGGCGTAAAGCGCTAAATAATGCTTGGCAATGAGGCGGATGTCGCCAATGCGCTCCCGCAACGGCGGCATCACGATTTCAATGGTGTTGATGCGGTAAAGCAGGTCTTCCCGAAAGGTTTTCTCCTTCACCATGCTGTTCAGGTTGCTGTTGGTGGCACAAATCAGGCGGATATCAATCGGAATTTCCTTGGTGGAACCTACCCGTACCACCTTCCGGTTTTGCAGCACGTACAAGAGTTTTGACTGCAACCCAAGGCTCAAATTGCCAATCTCGTCCAAAAAAAGCGTGCCGCCGTTGGCTGCTTCAAACTTGCCGATCCGGTCTTCGTGGGCATCAGTGAACGCCCCCTTCACGTACCCGAATAGCTCGCTTTCGAACAGCGTTTCGGAAATGGCGCCCAGGTCCACGTGGATAAAAATCTTACCCGCCCGGTCCGATTTCCGGTGAAGCCCACGTGCTGCCAGTTCTTTCCCCGTGCCGTTTTCGCCCGTGATCAGCACGTTGGCATCGGTCTTCGCCACCTTCTCGATGGTTTTGTAAACCTCCTTCATGGCAGGTGCCTCGCCCACAAACTCGCCGATTTGGCTGCCCAATTGCTCCAGAATCTGACGGTTGTCCGCCTGCAAATGCTGCACTTCCTGCCGTAGCAACGACACGTTCAGGGCGGACTTGACGGTGGCCATCAGCTTTTCGTTCCGCCAGGGTTTTTCGATGAAGTCCGTGGCGCCGAGTTTCATGGCGGCCACTACCATCTCCACCTCGCCGTGGGCGGTGATGATGACCACCTGCGTCTGCGGGCGCAGTTCCTTGATTTTTTCCAGCCATTCCAGCCCAATTTTCCCCGAGGTGTCGCCTTTGTTAAAATTGAGGTCGAGCAGTATCACATCTGGCTCGTACTGCTCCAACAGCCTGGGAAGGTGCTGCGGGTTTTGCTCCACAAAAACACGTGAAAAAGCTGGCTTGAGCAGCATTTTCAAAGAAAACAGGATGTCTTCTTCATCGTCAATGATGAGTATGGTGCCGGATTGCTTCATGCTGAAATAGCGTGAATTCGGAGATTTTATCGCTCCTCTATTTGTGCCAAATGGCGATACGCTACAAATAGGGTTTGTGCGAATGCGTAGCGTATTGACTTTTGGCACAAATGCAGATAGTGACTTTTGGAAATATGTTGCCAAACGGCACTATCATCGGAGCGAAATCTTTATAGCATTGATTGAAAACCACCGATTTAGCGGGCCGTAGGTTCGCTATCTAAAATCAAGATAGTGAACCTACGGCCCGCTAATTTTTTTTTCCCCCTCAAATGCTACAAAGATGCAGTCCCTACGGGACTAATGGGCTGATAATCAGTATTTTAATCTCCGAATTTATGTCGAAATATTATCAAAGGGTAAAATAAAGATAACTATTCAGCCGACATAGGAAATTTTCGCAAGATGCTGTAGGTCAGCATAATTGCTACGCTGAAAGGCATGGGTGAGAGCAATTAATTTTAGGAAAAGAAAAACTACGAAAATGATTCCTGGCCCTGTCCATCATTTTTCAAAACCATAGTCCCGCTCCACTTTGCAGATACGGGTTTTGTAACTGGCGTACCAGTCTGTGCGGCCTTTTTGCTGCGCAACGAGGTGTTCGCTTTGTTGCTTCCAGTTGCGGATGGCGTCGAGGCTTTCCCAGTAGGAAATGGTGATGCCGAGGCCGTCCCTGGCGCTTTCCACTCCGAGGTAGCCGGGCTGTTCGGCGGCGAGTTCCAACATGCGCAGGGCGGTGTCGTGGTAGCCAGCTTCCACGTCGGTGCGGAGGCTGGAGAAGATGACGGCGTAGTAGGGTGGGGGTGGTGTTTTTGCAATCATTTTTTGAAAATGATGAATGATGGATATGGCAGGCACTGACTGCCAACTGCCAACTGTCGAACTGCCAACTAAACTTTGTCCACGACGGCCACGGTCAGGCGGCTGACGCAAACCAGTTTGTCCCGCTCGTCCGTGATTTCGATGTTCCAGACGTGCATCAAGCGGCCCACCCGGATGGGCGTCACTTTCCCGAAGACAAAACCACTAGTGGCAGGGCGCAGGTGGCTGGCGTTGACTTCCACGCCGACGGCCATTTTTTTGCTCAAATCTTCGATGCAAAGCGTGGAGGCCACACTGCCCAAGGTTTCGGCGAGGGCGACAGAAGCACCGCCGTGCAGCATTCGGTAGGCCTGAACCGTACGGCTGTCCACAGGCATTTTTGCGATGATAAAATCTTCGCCAATTTCCGTGAACTCAATGCCGAGGTTTTTGCCTAGCGTGTTGGCATTCACGGCGTTGATTTGGGCAAGGTCAAATGGATGTTTCCACATAAAAAGTAAGTGAGAATGAGCGGGTGAGAGCGTGAGCGAAGAGACGTACCCCGCTCACGCTCTATTTCAGGGACAACGGGTTTTCCTGACGCACCACTTGCTTCGCCTTTTTGATGAATGGGTCGGCTTCGTTGAGCACGTAGTGGTATCCTTGGTCGGACCAGCGGTGGCGAGCGATGCTGGCTTTGATGGCCAATTTTAGCTTGCTCATCACTTTTGCCCATTGGCGTTCGTTGCGCTTTTCACCACGGGTGACGGCAAAGTCGAAGAACTCGGCAGCGATGGCGTCGCTTACTGCAAATTTTGTGGAAAAGTCTTCCATTGAGTACTTCTCAAGCGCTGCCCGGTGTGCTTCGAGGTAGCGGAAAGCGAAGGACGGCACGTGCTGGTTCAGCCGGATAAAGTAGGGGTTTAGCAGGGAAGAATCGAGTGGCACGAACACATCCGGTTCGATGCCGCCGCCACTGTACACGATGCGTCCGGCGTTGGTGTAGAACTTAGTGGTGTCTTCGTGCTCGATTTTGTGGCCATTGTAAAGCTCGCCATTTTCGATGCGCTCCGACACGTCGTCGTCGTAGTCATCCCGACCATCGTAGGGCTTCTGGATGCAGCGGCCCGACGGGGTGTAGTAGCGGGCCACGGTGAGGCGGATGGCCGAACCGTCGCGCAGGCGGTACTGCTCCTGCACCAGCCCCTTGCCGAAGCTGCGCCGCCCGATGATGATGCCCCTATCCCAGTCTTGGATGGCCCCGGCGAGGATTTCACTGGCGCTGGCAGAGCCTTCGTCCGTCAGCACGGCGATGTTTTCCACGTCGTAAAAAGTGCGGCCAGTGGACTTGTAGTCGTTGCGCGGCACGTTTTTTCCTTCGGTAAAAACAAGCAATTTGTCCTTCTCGGAAAATAGCTGGCTGAGGATGCTGGTGGCCTCTTGCATGTAACCGCCAGGGTTTTGTCGAAGGTCAATCACGAGGTGCTTCATGCCCTGCTCGTCCACCATTCTTTCCAGCGACTTCATGAACTCCTCGTAAGTATTGGCACTGAAGCGGTTGATTTTGATGTACCCTGTCAGGTCGTCGAGCATGTAAGACACTTCGACGCTGTGCACGGAAATCTTGTCGCGGGTGAGGGTGAATTTGCGTAGCTTTTTATCCAGTCCTCGCAGTACACCGAGGTTGATTTTTGAGCCTTTTTCGCCTTTTAGTTTGGATAGAATGCCTTCGTAGTCAATGTTTTGGCCGATGGTGAGCGAGTCTTCTATCTGCACGATCTTGTCGCCAGAGAGGATGCCGGCGCCCTCGGCTGGGCCACCGGATAGGGCTGCGACCACCATCACCGTGTCGTCCACCACCACGAACTCGATGCCGATGCCGTCGAAGCTGCCTTCGAGCTGTTCGTTCACTTCCTTGAGCTGTTCGGCGGAGATGTATGTGGAGTGGGGGTCGAGCTGGAAGAGGATGTTGTCAATGGCCTCTTTCACCAACTCGTCCTTGTTCACGTCGTCCACGTACCGGGACTCGATGTAGCGGATAAGCTCTTCGAGCTTTCCCTGTCCGATGGTGCTGGGCGGCAAATCTTCTGACCGGGGCCTTTCGATGGCTGCCACGGTGGGTGGGTTGGACTGCATCCGGGTGCCAATGAGCATACCGGCCACCAGCACTATTGAAAAGAGCAGGGGCAGCCAGATTTTGAGCTTCCTCGGTGTCGGCGTATTCTCTTGATTCATTCCTTGTTAATTGTATGGAGGCTATTTGGGGCTGTGTTTGACCCACAAAATTAAGCCAATCTGTTGTATTCGGTTTTGCCTTTACTAATAATGTACGGCGTGGCCCAAAAGTTTGGGACAAATACGAGGTTGCAGCTCAAATATTTCCAGAAACCAAAAAACAGATTTGATCGGGTTTTGTTAAAAGAATTGAAAAATCACCAAAACATGCGAATGACGGGCTTGTTTTTTTGAAAATTTCGGTCTTAAAACGCAAATTTGTTGAAAATACTAAAAGCCTGGCCAATAGGCAACTCCCCATGCCCCATCTTGGCCTCATTTTTTTAAAACTAACGTATGAACGGAATCGACAAGACTGACAAGCTTATCCTCTCCATGCTCATGAACGATGCGGAGCAACCCTACACCGATATTGCGAAGAAAATCGGGTACGTTTCCGGTGGAACGGTACACGTGCGCATGAAAAAACTACGGGACATGGGCATTGTGCAGGGCGCCAACCTCGTGGTAAACCATGGTCGCCTTGGTTACGATATCTGTGCATTTCTCGGCATTTACCTTGACAAAAGCTCCCTCTACGACGATGTGTCGGAGGAGCTTAAAAAAATACCCGAAGTGGTGGAGGCCTATTACACGACTGGGCTTTACAGCATTTTCGCAAAAATCTATTGCCGTGACACCGATCACCTTCGGGACGTACTTCACGATAAGATTCAAAAGATTTCAGGCATCCAACGTACCGAGACGTTTATTTCCTTGCAGGAAAGCATCAACCGGCCGGTGGAAATTTTGGCCGACGGCGAGAGAGGAAAGTGAAAGTTCAGCAGTTCGGCAGGTGGCAGCTTACTGTCGTGGCACTGTCATTTTCATCTTTCATCCCACCGCCATGCACAATTGAAAACAAGGGTTGGCAGTATTTTGGTGTAGCATTGAGTTAGCGTGGATGGTTTATATGAAAAAATACATCGTCTCCACTCATAATGCCTCAACAGCGTGCATTAAAAACTATGGTGTTCAATCTGAAACCTGCAAAATACTTCTTTTGGGTGCTTTCCATCGGTCTTGGCATCGCAGGTCTCTCATTTGCCAACAACAACACCAGCCATGTCTCCTCAAATCCTAAAATCTTCGATTCCTCAAATCCTTCCGAAGAAGATACCGTGAAATACCGGGGCTACAGACTTGAGATGACAGATGTTACCGTGCTGAAACGAACAGACGACTGGGTCAAGATTCGGTTCAGCATCGTCAACTCTGGCCGGATGGACGTAGATTTTTCAAAAAAAGGTACGGAGCATTGGGTACAGGTCAATTTTGACCACACGCTTTTCAGCAACAAGCTGGGCGGCCTTCGAGAGAGCATACGCCAGACACTCTACGATGAAAATTTCAAGCTGCCGGCCGGGCAAACATTGCGGAGCAAAGAACTGAAAGTGCCCATCGTGATTGTCAAAAAAGCAACGCAGCCGGAGCCTGTAGCCGAGGGCTTTGAGACCAAAGTCGGCACACCAACTGAGGTGCCAGAAGTAGTAGACTCCGCCATGTTCACGGGCAAAGGCGGCGAAGAAGAACCCGCTGCTATTCCTTCCGTTCAGCCCGGCGTAGCAGATGATTGCCCCGATATCTACTTCCGTCGGCTCCAAATCATCGAGCAGGACGACAAATGGGCGACCGTCGAGTACATCATTGCCAACAAGGGATTTGGTACTTTCCAGCTGTTTGACAAAGGCGGCAAGAACGTGGAGAAATTGGTGGTGAAAGCCTTTATTTCTGGTGTGCCCACGCTGTCGAGGGGCGCACTGCCGGCTGGTGGCCAAATCGTGAAGCCCCAGCCCGGCCAATCGGGCGACCTACTGCCCGGCGACACATACACAGGCCGGATGAAGGTTGACGTGAGAAAAAAGACCCGTTACATGAAAAGCCTAGTCCTCTCACTGGACTCCGATCAGTTCAGGTTCGAATGCGACAAGACGAACAATACGGATGCGGTAATTTTGGATTGACGAGTTTTGTGAATTTACGATTTACGACTGACGATTTTGGATTGGGCTGCCAAGCCGAAATTAAAAGGGGTACGTAGCAATTTGCTCCGTACCCCTTTTAATTGTTGTTATGGGCTGCGCCCCACAATCGTAAATCGTCAGTCGTAAATCGTCAAGCCCCGAGGTAGTGCTTCAGCAGTTTGCTCCTGTTGGCGGAGCGGAGCTTGTTGATAGCTTTGTCCTTGATTTGGCGTACCCGCTCACGGGTGAGGCCGAACTTGTCGCCAATGTCTTCCAATGACATGGGATGCTCCACGCCAATGCCGAAATAGAGCTTGATGACGTCCATCTGGCGGTCGGTGAGGGTACTGAGCGAGCGCTCGATTTCGAGGCGCAGCGACTCGGTGTACTCCAAGTCTTGGTCGGTCTTCGGAGAGTGGATGTTCTCCAACACATCGAGCAGGGAGTTGTCCTCGCCGTCCACGAAGGGGGCGTCCATGCTCACGTGGCGGGCAGCCACACCGAGGGTGGTTTCTACCTCTTCGGTGGGTATTTCGAGCAGGGTGGCCAGCTCCTCGGCGGAAGGCTCACGTTCGAAGCTCTGCTCCAGCTCGGAGAATGCTTTGTTGATTTTGTTCAGAGATCCCACCTTGTTCAGCGGTAGGCGCACGATGCGGCTCTGCTCGGCCAAGGCTTGGAGGATGCTCTGGCGAATCCACCAAACGGCGTAAGAGATGAACTTAAAGCCCCTGGTCTCGTCGAAGCGTTGTGCGGCTTTGATGAGACCGAGGTTGCCTTCGTTGATGAGGTCGCTGAGGGAAAGGCCCTGATTTTGGTATTGTTTGGCCACGGAAACCACGAAGCGCAGGTTGGCTTTCGTGAGCTTTTCAAGGGCAGTTTGGTCGCCTTGCTTGATGCGTTTGGCCAAATCCACTTCTTCTTCCGGTGTGAGCAGGTCTACTTTTCCGATTTCCTGCAAGTATTTCTCAAGAGATTGGCTCTCCCGGTTGGTGATTGATTTTGTAATTTTAAGCTGTCTCATTAATCTCCAAAAATTTGAAAAGGTTTAGTGTTTACTTGCTCAAGTTTGTTTCAGAATATAGCTATGGAAAAAGAAGTTCTGGAATCTAGTGTTTGCCCATTTTGATAAATCGTAAAAAATCAGATGTTGAACGTCTTGATTTTCAGATTGTTCTATCGGGAAACTGTCGCTTGGTTAAGGATTGGGTAAAAACGCTGCAAAAATAGCAGAATTGAGTGAGGTTATCAACCAAAATGTATGGGCGTTAATTTATATCCTCGCTTTTTTAATGTGGAAGCCTCTGATTTTTAAAGGACTCTATTGCAAAACCTAGGTTTATTTTATCGAAAAAAACTTCTGAACGGCTAATTTTCCCCTCATTTGGTGGGATAGGTTGAAATTGATTCGATTTTTTTGAAAAATCCATATTTTCCTTTTTACTTGCGGCGTTTCTCGCAAAGAGGCTGCCAGCCTAGCACTTGGACAATCCTGTTGCTTTGCAAAAAGAAGCCTTGTTGCGTCACAATATTCATCAATGTTTACGGCAGTTTCGGCCAGTGCCTCGACTGCCATTTACCAATTAAATTAAGAGCGAAATGGCTCAAAATATGGTGTAAGGCGTTGAAAATCAACGACTTAGTGCCTAGTTTACGGCCAATTTACGCACAAAAAAATCCAGATGTATGAAACGTAAAAAGATTACACTGGAATTTATACTCAAGGCCTCACCTTCCTTGTTGTATCAATTTTTCACCTCACCGTCAGAACTCGTCCGTTGGTTCTGCGACGATATTGAAGTGCAGGGCGAGACCCTCTACACATTTAGTTGGGGCGGCTATCCCGAGCTTGCCCGCCTCTCTCAGGACATCGAGGAGGAAATGGTACACTTTGAGTGGCTAGACGAAGACCGCTTGGGCGAGTACCTCGAGTTCAAAATCTACCAATCGCCCGTCACCAGCGAGACCATCCTCGAAATCACCGACTTCTGCGACGCCGACGAGGTAGACCAACAAAAAGCCCTCTGGGATGCCCAAATCAAAATCCTGAAAACAGAGACGGGAAGCGGGAACTGAGGTGTCAAAATTTTGAGATTTTGACCAATGTCACCAAGCAAATGGCACAATAGCGGCCTTATTGCTGCCTGTTTAGTGCAGCGTAACCTGCGCGCCCGCCAAAGTCCCTTCATCCCACCGGCTGCAAAAACTGCATCTCGTACAGCTCCCGGTAGCGACCGTTTTCATTTTGCAGCAATTCTTCGTGGGTGCCAAACTCCCGAACCTGCCCTTTTTCCAAGACCAAAATCTTATTGGCGTGGCGGATGGTGCTCAGGCGGTGGGCAATGATAATGCTCGTGCGCTTCGCAATCAGCTGCTCGATGGCATACTGGATGACCGACTCCGACTCTGGGTCAATGGACGAAGTGGCCTCGTCGAGGATGAGTATCTGGGGGTTGAAGACCAGCGCCCGCACGAATGAAATCAACTGCCGCTGGCCCATGCTTAGGGTAGCGCCCCGCTCCTGCACTTGGTAGTCGTAGCCACTAGGCAGCTTCTCGATGAACTCGTGCGCTCCAATCATTTTGGCTGCCTCCACCACCTGCTCCCGGCTGATGCCGTCGTTGCGGAGCGTGATGTTCTCCAGCACGGTGCCGCTGAACAGGAACACGTCCTGCAAGACCACGGCCATGTGGTTGCGGAGCGCATGAAGCTCATAGTCCCGGATGTTCACCCCATCAATTTCGATGCTCCCTTTTTGCGTTTCGTACAGCCGGTTGAGGATGCTGATGATGCTCGTTTTGCCGGAACCAGTGCTGCCCACGATGGCCAGTGTCTCGCCGGGTTGGATGTTGAAACTGACGTCCTTAAGCACCCAGTCCTGCTCGGTGTAGGCGAACCAGATGTTTTTGAACGCCACTTCGCCCCGCAGTTTTTTTGGCAAAATTAGGCCCTCGTTCTTGATATGGTCGCTGCGGTCGAGCAGGGCGAATACCCGCTCGGAAGCCACGAGCCCCATTTGCAGGGTGTTGAACTTGTCGGCAAGCATCCGTATCGGGCGGAACAGCATGTTGAGGTAAATCGGGAAGGCCACCAGCGCACCCAGCGTAACGTCGCTTGAGAGGCTCTCCCGTGCGCCGTACCAGACCATGAGGCCGAGCGACGCCGCTGAGATGATTTCCACGACCGGATAGTAGATGGAATAGGCGAGGATGGAGTCAATATTGGCCTTGGTGTAATCCCGGTTGATGGCCTTGAACTTCTCCATTTCCTGCGCCTCGGCGTTGAAGATTTGGACGATTTTCATGCCCGTGAGCCGCTCCTGGAGGAAGGCAGTCATCTTGGCCACCTGCGCCCTCACCTGCTGGAACGAGGTCTTGATGGCCTCCTTGAAAATATAGGTGGCAGCGATGAGAAACGGCATGGTGATGAGGCAGACGAGCGTCAGTTTCCAGCTCACCCAGAACATGACGCTCAGCACCACGAAGACCGTAATGAAGTCGGCGATGATGGTGATGATGCCCTGCGAAAACACGGCGTTGATGTTCTCGATGTCGCTGATGGTGCGGGTGGTGCTGATGCCGATAGGCGTGCGGTCGAAGTAGGTCAGCCGCAACGAAGTGATATGGTTGAACACCCTCACCCGCAGGTCTCGCACCACGGCTTGACCCACCCAGTTGGAGGCGTAAAGGAAAAAATAGCGCAGCACCGACTCAAAGACCAGCACCCCGACGAATAGCAGCGCCATTTTGGTCAGCCCCGGAATATTGCCCTTGAAAATGTACTTGTCCACCATCTCCTGCACCAGCCAAGGCCGCAGGATGGCGATGGGCGCCAGCACCACGGCCAGCGTGGCCGCCAGTGACAAGGTGCCGCTGTAGGGCTTCGCCTGGGCAATGACCCTGCCGAGGAGTTTGTAGTCAACGCTTTGCTTGGCGGTGGATTCCATGAAGGTTTTGAAAATTCGGGGGCAAAGGTAAGGGATGTGGAAATGTAAAACAGGAGGAGGGGAATTTAGTTTTTGCTACAAAAATGCCCGCACCAGCCCCAGCAACTCCACCGGCTTCTCCGCATGTACCCAATGCCCAGCCCCCTCCACCGTCTTGATTTCCGAATTGGGAAACAGCTTTTTTATCAACGCCTCATCGTCCGGCAAGATGACGTGCTTTGAGCGGCCACCCCGGATGAACAGCGTCTCCCCCTCAAACGGCTCACCTTCCACCGCCGCCAAGATGTCCGGGTAGTGCTTCCAAATCACAGGGAGGTTCATTTTGAACTCGAAGCCGCCACTGCTTGCCTCCCCCTTTAGGGGGTCGGGGGGCAGGGGATTCTTTCGGGTCAGGTTTTTCATCAAAAACTGGCGCACATCCACTTCTTTGATGTGCTCGGCGAGGAAGGCTTCGGCCTCCTTTCGGTCGGCGATGTTGTCCAAGTCCATCGCTTGCAGGGCCTCGAAAATCTCGAAATGGCCGCCGGGGTACGCCTTCGGCGCAATGTCCACGACCACCAGTTTTTTCACCAAATCGGGGTGTTCGAGGGCGAATTGCATGGCTGTCTTGCCGCCCATCGAGTGGCCGATGACGTGTGCGCCATCGTACATCCAGTGCGCCTCCATGAACTGCCGCAGGTCTTCGGCCAGCGCAGGGTAGTCATGGATATCAGCGTGTGGCGAGCGCCCGTGGTTGCGTTGGTCGAGGATAAAAACGGAGTGCGATTCGGCCAGTTGTCGGGCAATGGTTTGCCAGTTGTCCAGCGTCCCGAACAGCCCGTGCAGGATGATGACGGGGTCGCCCTGGCCAAAAGTTTTGTAGTTCAGTTCCAAGATTCAATCGTTTGAAGTGGTTTGAGTGGCAGTTTTTTAACTTTGCAAACTTTTTGAGAACGCAAATAAAACCAGAAGGTTTGCGAGGTATAAATCAACCCTGTTAGGGTTTTGAACCCTAACAGGGTTGATTTATACCCAAACCAAATTGCCACCAGCTACATGCACCATATCAGCCCTGACCCGCTGACCCTCGAACAGGTCGGCCAAATACTCACATCGGGCAAGAAAATAGCCCTTTCCGCTGAGGCCACCCAGCGCATTGAGCATTGCCGCCAGTACCTTGACGACAAATTGGCCGCCTCCAACGAAACGTTTTATGGTATCAACACGGGCTTCGGTTCGCTCTGCAACGTTCGCATCGAACCAGACGAATTGGAGCAGTTGCAGCTCAACCTTGTCATGTCCCACGCCTGTGGCATGGGCGATGAAGTGCCCGCCGATGTGGTGCGGCTGATGCTTTTGCTCAAAATCCAGGGACTCTCGCAGGGCTACTCTGGGGTACAACTCGTCACCGTGCAGCGCCTCGTTGATTTTTTCAACCACGACATTTTGCCCGTCATCTACCAGCAGGGTTCGCTTGGCGCTTCCGGCGATTTGGCGCCATTGGCGCACCTCAGCCTGCCACTCATCGGCATGGGCGATGTGCGGGTGAACGGCGAAAAAATGCCTGCCGCCAATGTCCTCAAAGAACACGGCTGGCAGCCCATTCGCCTCCAATCGAAAGAGGGCTTGGCGCTGCTCAACGGCACCCAATTTTGCCAAGCCTACGGTGTTTGGTGCCTGCTGGAAGCCCGGCGTTTGTATGAATTGGCCAACCTGACTGCCGCCGTTTCGCTCGATGCTTTCGATTGCAGGCTGTCGCCATTCAACGAACTGTTGCACAAAATCAGGCCGCACGAGGGGCAGTTGAAAACCGCCAAGGCCATCCGTAACTTGTTGAAAGACAGTGAAATAGCTTTCCACGAAAAGACCGCCGTGCAAGACCCCTACTCCTTTCGCTGCATCCCTCAGGTGCATGGAGCCAGTTACGACGCCATCGCCCATGTGGAGCGGGTGTTTTTCACCGAAATCAATTCCGTGACGGATAACCCGACCCTTTTCCCGGATGAGGACGAAATCCTTTCTGGCGGCAACTTCCACGCCCAGCCACTGGCCCTGACCCTCGACTACCTCGCCATCGCCTTGGCCGAACTGGGCAGCATCAGCGAGCGGCGCACCTACCAGCTCATCAGTGGACAGCGGGGCCTACCGCATTTTTTGACCAAAAATGGGGGCGTGAACAGCGGCTTCATGATTCCGCAGTACACTGCTGCAAGCATCGTCAGCCAAACGAAGCAGCTTTGCACCCCCGCCTCGGTGGACAGCATCGTGTCCTCCAACGGCCAAGAAGACCATGTGAGCATGGGTGCCAACGCCGCCACGAAGGCTTGGCGGGTGGTGAAAAACGTGGAGCGGGTGCTGGCCATCGAGTTCTTCACGGCGGCACAGGCGATGGAATTCCGCAGGCCGCTTCGGTCGTCGGAGGTGGTGGAAACTGCCTTGTCGGCTTACCGGAAAGTAGTACCAATGGTGGAGGAAGACAGGATTCTGAGCGGGGACATGGAGGCGACGGTGGTTTTTTTGAGACGGCAGACGGAGTGACACTCAACTCGAAACTCAAACCTCATAACTCATAACTACGTCACAACGCTTCCGGCTCGCTCCTCGTCGAGAGCGTCATTTTGGAAATGCCCTCCACGTTTTTCAAGTGCTTTAAAAATTCCAGTCCCGACGATGTTTTTTTAAAAACGACCCGGTAATCAAATTCGATTTTCAAGCTGCCTTCGGCGTCTGTCACGTAGTCGGAACGCCAATGCTGGGTCTTGGCGCAATGCTCTTCGAGCAATCGCCGCACCGCTGCCTCGGAAGTGCCAGCCTCGGCATCCAACCGAAATCGCAGCACGTTGACCTGATGGTGGCCAGCGGTGGAAAACGGGGTCCATTTCAACAAAAAGGCCACGATGCAAAAGGCCACCGTGCCCATGAAGGCGATGTTGTAGCCATGCACCCCACAGGCGATGCCAATGGCCAGGGCAGCGAACATGAAAATGATGTTGCGGGGGTCACGCAGGTTGGTGCGGAAGTGGATGATGGCCAACGCCCCGATCATCCCCAAGCCCCTCGCCAAGCTGTCGCCGATGGCCAGCATCACCGTGGCTGCGGCCATCGAACCGAGAATCATCGCTTGGATGAAATTGCCCGGCACGAACAGGTCCCGGCTCGTTTTTTCGTAAGTGAACGCCACCACGACCGACAACAAAAATGAAAAAAGCATGGCGTACACCACCGACATGAGCGTCGGGTTGTCGGCATTGGCTTGCAAAAGGGAAAAGTCGAACATGCGGTGATACTTGAAATTGTTGGATTGTTATACTCCTGAATTGCTACCTGCCAATGGCTCACCTCACCAACAGCATTTGCCTAGTCGCCTCGGTTTTCACCACGTACAACCCAGCAGGCCATTCGCTCACGTCCATTTTTGCTTCGTTGAAAAAAGCCGTTTTCAGCCGCAGCCGACCAAGTTGGTCGAAGACTTCCACGGTTTGCAGCCCCTGTTTTTCGCTTCGCAAAGTTGCCGCTCCACGGCTGACCGGGTTAGGGAAAATGGTGAGCATTTTCGCCAGTGCTGCCTCATCCACTGCGGAAATGCCAGTGTCGTTGTTGGCCTTGAATGTCGGGTTCTTGATGACAAAGCTGCCTGTGCCGTTCGGGGAGCGGGCATAGCCCTTGTCGGCCTGTTGCGCCCCGAAGGTGATGTCCTGCACGGCGCTGCCGCTGGCGTTGATCAGCAACAACTGTTCGCCAAGTGCGCTCAGTTTGAAGTTGGCGTGAAGTGGCCCTTGGCTGCTGTCCTCGTCCGCCCAAATGATAATGTAGCCATTCGCAGGGATGCTTGTATTGGCTGGGAACTCCCATTTGTCGAGGTTGTCAGCTTTGTCGGTCAAGTGCCAGCCACTGAGATTTACAGCGCTGTTGGAGTTGTTGAAAAGCTCTATCCAGTCCTCATATTCACCGTTCTCGTCGGTGATGGTGGCTGTGTTGGAGGCCATTATCTCGTTGATTACTACGGCGGTTTGTGCCTCCATTTTGCCGAAGGCGATAAAGAAAAGCGTTGCTAAAAAACTTGCTTTGATTGTAAAATGAAGCTTCATACTGGTTGAATTTTGTGTTAATTTTTCACATGGCAGCAAAGGTGCGTTTTTCCCCCAACCTCTCCGAATCCTTTTTTGCAAACAACCTGACACAGCGGCTTTATCCAAAAAAACGAAGCACCCTCCAGCATGTAGCCAGAGGGTGCTTTGATGTGCCAATTAGTTGCATCTATTTTCGCAAACGTCGGGGAGGTTCAAAACCTCCCCGACGTTGAATCTCATCCTACCAAACTTTTACGAACCGCTGGGTCACCACTCCATCGCCAACTTGCAGCGACAAGAAATAGGTGCCAGCAGCCAACCCCGAAACGTCGAAACTCGCCTCGTTGCGGCCAAGGTTGGATTGCCCGTTGCGGAGCAAAACGACCTCGCCCAGCGGGTTCAGGATGCGCAGCGTAGCATCGCCAACGGCGGCGGTACTGTATCGCACGGTCATGAAGTCCTTCGTTGGATTGGGTAGCAGTTGGAAGCCCGAAACCACCTCCTCGTCAATGCCAGAGGCCGTCTGGTTGCAGCTCAAAGTAAAGGCTTGCATCTCAGCGCAGCCACTGGCGTCCACCACTTCCAGCATCACCGTGGCCGTGCCCTCCCCCGCCAGCAGTGTGGCCGACTCGGTAGCAGCGCCACCCATGATTTCCCAGCCAGAACCGTCAACCACTGTCCAAGCGAAGCTGTACGGCGCCGTGCCGTTCTCGGCACTGGCCGTCAGTGCGTAGCTGTTGCCGCAGTCGAGCGAAGTGGGTAGGTTGGCGCTCACCGCAAAAATGGCGTCGAGCAACGTAACCGTCAGCGTGTGGGTGGCCGTGTTGCCGCAGGCATCTGCCGCTGTGTAGGTGAAAACATTCGAGGCCGCTTCGCAACTGGTTTGAACGGTCGTTTCGGTGTTGATGGTCACGTTGTTGCAGTCGGTGGCGGTCGCCACAGGCGGCGTCCACGCTGCAAAATCGGCCAGCGTCATCGCCAGTTCCGTTGGCATCGGCTCGAAGACCGGGGCCTGTGTGTCCATCTCCGTGATGGTTTGTGAAGTGGTGGCCGCATTGCCGCAGGCGTCCGTCGCCGTCCAGGTGCGGGTGGTGGTTTGGCCGCAATTGTTCACCTGCACGTCGTCGCTGAACGCCAGCGCCGCAGTGCTGCAACCGTCGCTCGCCGCCATGTTGGCGAACGCAATCGGCTGGCCGCACTCGATGGTTAGGTTCTCAAAACTGGTGGTAAAAACAGGCGGCTCGCTGTCCGTCACGGTGATTTTTTGCTGCGCAACGACCGAGTTGCCGCAAGCGTCCGTCGCCGTCCAAGTCCTCACGTGCTGTTGGCCGCAGGCCAAATCCAGCACCTCGTCGGTGTGCGTCAGGCTCACGGTCGAGCAGCCGTCGGAAGCCTCCGGCGTACCGAACACGACAGCCTCGCCGCAGGTCAGTGACTGGTCGGTTGGCAGGGCGCTGAAAATCGGTGACATATTGTCCGTCACGGTTATTTTTTGCTGCGCAACGACTGAGTTGCCGCAGGCGTCCGTTGCGGTCCATGTTCTCAAGTGCTGTTGGCCGCAGGCCAAATCCAACACCTCGTCGGAGTGTGTCAGGTTCACCGTGGAGCAGCCGTCGGCGGCCTCCGGTGTGCCGAACACGACCGCCTCGCCGCAGGTCAGCGATTGGTCGGCTGGCACGACGCTGAAGACCGGCGCTTCGTTGTCCACGATGGTGATGGTTTGCGAAGCGGTCGCCTCGTTGCCGCAGGCGTCCAACGCTGTCCAGGTGCGGGTTACGGTCTGGTTTGCGCAAGCCGTTGAGCCGCCGCCGTTGCTCCACACATCGTGGTGGCTGATGGTTAGGCTGGTGCCTTCGGCACAGTTGTCCGAAACTGTCGGTGTGTCGAAAATTGGCGTCCCGCCTGTTGAGCAGTTCATCGTCAAGTCTTGCGAAGCCAGCGTGAACACGGGCGCCGACTGGTCGGGCATGATGACGATGGTTTGCTCCGCAAAGGTCGAATTCCCGCAAACGTCGGTGGCCGTCCAGTGTCGAGTGACGGTGGTGGCCGTCGAGCAGTCCCCAGCGATGATTTCATCCACAAAACTGATGGTCAGCGGGTCGCAAGCCGAGTGGCAGACTGGCTCGCCGAAGACGGCGTTGCCGCTGCAATCAACGGTTTTATTTTCTGGCACGTAGCTGAAGGCAATCATGTTGCCGCTGTTGAAGCCGGGCAGCACCCAAGCGCTGGTGGTGGCGGTGGTGAAATTGCCGCACTCGTCGGTTGCCGTCCAGGTGCGCACGATGTCGTAGCCGTACTCGATGCCGTTCACCACGTGGCAATCGCCCGTGCCGATGATGCTGTCTTGGAACGTGATGGTCACGTCGCCACAGTTGTCGAATGCCACGGGGTCGGGGAAGACGATGGTGTCCTCGCAGTCAAAGAACTGGTCGTAGGGCACAAAGATGAAAACGGGCGGCGTGGTATCTGGGTTTGTGGTCACCTGCTGAGTGAAAGTGGAGCTGTTGCCACAAACGTCGGTCGCCGTCCACGTGCGGGTAAAATGGAATCCCGTTGTACAATTGCCCGTTTGTCCGCTGTCCGCGTAGCTGAGACTGGTTGCTCCGCAATTGTCGTAAGCTACCGGCGTGTAAAGTGGACCGTTGCAGTCCACGTTGATGCTGTCGGGGGTGTCGCTGGCAAAGAGCGGCCCCTGCGTGTCAGGCCCGGTGCTGATGGTTTGCGAAGCGGTGACCATGTTGCCGCAAGCGTCGTGCGCAATCCAGGTGCGGGTGACGCTGAACGGCTGGCTGCAGTCGCCGTTGGAGTTCACCACGTCGGTAAAGCTGACGCTGAGACCGCCTGCCGGGCAGGTCGTTTCGGCAACGGCATTTCCAAAGCCAGGATTCAGGTCGCAGGTGACGGTGATGCTCGGTGGCACGAACGTGAAAATCAGCGTGGACGGCACGTTTGGCGGCGTCATCGTGATGACTTGCGTCACCGTGTCCGAATGGCCGCAGGTGTCTGTCGCAATCCAGGTGCGGGTGATGATATTGGGCAATGGGCAAGCACCGCCTATTTGTTGTTCGCTGAAGGTCACGGTGAATGGCGAGCAATCCGTCACGGTTGGGTCTTGCACGGGCGGCACGTTCGGGCACTCGGCTGTAATGTCGGCTGGCACGTTCGAGAAAACAGGCGCCTGGTTGTCAACGATGGTAATCGTTTGCGAAGCGGATGACACATTGCCGCAGTCGTCCGTGGCTGTCCAGGTTCGTGTGATGATTTGGTTACAGTACGGGCCAGTCACAGATTCTTGCAGAATGACAAACACGCTGGGGTCGCAAGCGTCGGTGGCGGTGACGTTCGCCGCAGGCGGAATGGCCGTGCAGGGGTCAAGCGTAACGTTGGCCGGAACGTTTAACAACGTGGGTGCCTGGTTGTCGCTGACGGTGAGGTAGCCCACGAAGATAGTCGTATTGCCACAGTTATCGGTGCCCGTCCAAGTGACGGTGATGGTGTCGCCGTTGCACTCGTTACCCGTGAGGCCAGTGAAATCGTGGGTGAACGTGACGGGCTGGCTGAGGTCGTTCCAGTTGCCATCGTAGTTGAGCCAGTGGTCAAGCTGGGCGGCAGCGTTGGGGTCTGCACAGTCGAGGTCGAGGTTGGTGGGCTTTATGCAGCTTGGGCCTTGGGTGTCCACGAGCGTGAAGGTGGCACAGGTGATGAAAGTGTGGCCGCAGTTGTCGTGGGCCGTGAAGGTCACGTCAATATGGCCATCAATATAGCTGCAATTCCAGACCCAGTTGTCCATGTCAAAGTCGCTCGTCCAAGTGATGGGGCCGCAACCGGGTACACTGAAAGTTGCACCACCGTGGCTGTTGACCCAATCCTGTGGGCCGTTCATGTAGTTCATCAGGGTAGCCTCCATCGTCACGTCCTGCGCTGGTGTGGCCAAGTAGCCAGCGGGCAGGTTGTTGACGGGCGTGGGGTCGCTGTACCCGGCACCGAGGTTGCCGGAGAGGTCGCTCACGACCATGCCGTTGGCCGTGGTACCGCCACCGAAAGCGGTGTTGCAAAGTGCAGACAACGCACCGGGCGCATTCGGGTCAAGTGCCACTGTGAACTCCACGGTAATGTACTGACCAGCCGACAGCCAACCCGTGCCGGACAGAAAGAGATTGGTATAATTCCTTCCATCAAAATAGGGGTCGAGGAGCGGCGGGCCGGTGGCGGTGGAAGCTGTGATTTGCGGAGCGGTCAAAGTGTCCACGTAGGCAGCTGCGAGATAGTTGAGCAGGTCGTCATCGAGGAAAAGCTCCTTTGCACTACCTGCGTTGTTGTACATCGTGATGCTGATTTTGAAAGCCGGAAGCTGTACGCTGCCGCTGTCACATTCGTTCAGGCCGTACCCGTTGATGGGCGTCACGGTTTTCGTGATCATAATCTCTGGAATGTTTGCGGAGCAAAACGGGTCGGGGCTTTGTGTGCAGGCATAGCTGTCGTCGAACAGGCAGCGGGTCGCACAAAGCTCTAACGCAAACGGCTCGCCTGTGAGCGCTCCGCCATCCACCCGCCAGTACTCTACGCAGACCTGCGACACGGGCAGGTTGTTGGAACTGGCGCTCCAATAAACGCCCTTGCCGTAGCCCAAGCCACTGAAGGTGAGGCCGTTGACATTGGTGACCGGAGCCGGACCATTGCCGAAGCCAGTCATGGTGACGGGGTCGGCACCGAGCCATGCCTTGATGCGCAGTCGCTCCGGCCCTGCGAAAAACCGGTGCTCCTGCGAGTTGAGGCGAATGGGCCTTGCCTCGTCGAGGGTGAAGCAGTAGGTATTGCCGCCCATCCCGATGTACTCCCGGCTGTTGTCGAGGCTGAAACGCCCGTAGGGGCGTGGGGGCTTGTTGCTCAACGTGGAATTGCCGGAAGCCGTGGACGGGTTGGCGTCAATTTCGATGAAGGTGATGGGGTCGCCGGTTTCATCGCAGAAGCCGCTGTTGAAGCCGAAGACGGGTTCGCCGTCGTCGAGCCAGAGGCCCTGGTTGGCGGAGAGCCTGCCCCAGCGGCTCACCGGAAAGCTATTGGCACAGACGATGGGCGCATCGGCCACGCACTTCGTGCCGTCAATGCTGAGGCGGAACGGCTCGATGGTGGGCAGGTCGCCCGGCGGGGCAAAGTATTGGACGCAGACCTGCGTGATGGGCTGGCCACCGGAATTGACGCTCCACCAGAGGCCGCCACCGATTTTGCCATTGGCGTTGAAGCGGACGCTGCCCGAGCCGTTGCCGATGATGGTGGCATTGCCGACAGGGCCGCCTTGGTAGCTCGCCGCCAGCGGCACGGGGTTGACGCCGTTGAGCGCCGTGACGCCGATGTTTTCGCCGTAGGCGAAATAGGCATGTTCCCGGCT
Source organism: uncultured Saprospiraceae bacterium (assembly GCA_964508135.1). Classification (GTDB taxonomy): domain Bacteria; phylum Bacteroidota; class Bacteroidia; order Chitinophagales; family Saprospiraceae; genus UBA6168. Next base: position 77,493 of record CAZDSU010000006.1, on the reverse strand, counting down.
GTCCATGCCGAAAGGTGCGGCGATGCTGAGGTCGAAACAATACTGCACCCCGGAGCCGCCCATGTTCTGGCGGGCGAGGTAGAACGAGGTGTTGCCCCAGCGCCGTGGCTGGCGGGCATTGATGACGTTGTTGATGAGGGCGCTTGGTGCTGGCCCGGAGCTGATGTTGAGCAGGATGGGGTTTACCCCGCTGCAAATACCGGAGTTGAAATTGGGAACGCTGCCGCCATTTTTGAGGGTCAGGCGTTGCGCCGGACTGAGGTTCGACCAAGCACCGATGGGCTGAAGTGCCACTGGCGGGTTGGGATTCCAGGGTTGGTAGTAGTCCCAGGACTGGAGCGCAACCAAAGCCAAGACCACAAAGGACAAGGGCAAGATTTTGCGGAACAGCGGTCTTTGAAGCCGCGCTTTTACAGAAACGAATAAATCCCGTTTAGTAAACGTGTACATGGTTATCAGTTTTTAGATGATGAATAAAAAATCATGGAAGATGGCCTCCAACAGCATTTTGTAAATGGAAAAAATAGCAACTTTCTTTATTGCTTGGGAAAATATGGGCTTAGGTAAGATGTCCGAAATGGTAACGCTAAGGTAAGGTAAGTTTTGGAGCAATCAAAATCCGAAAATAGGGCCTCCCATCAATCAATCAAATTTATCAGCACCCGGTAGTCGTCGTACTTGGCGTCCTCGCCCTTCATTTCCAACAAGTCACCCATCGCCGCACCGTGCTCATCGCCGTAGGCTTCCTCAATGGCGGCCAGCGTTTGGCGGCAGCGCACCTCCACTAGCCCGCCAGCCAACTGCTCCATGCGCCAGCGCCAGGTCGAATGCATTTGGGCGAGGATGCGCTCGCTCACCTCCCGGTGGTCGTCGGTAGGCGAAATGGGCGAAATGTTTTGAAACGCCCGTGCATTCCGGGCCAACATTTTACCATTTTCAACTATGAAATAGGCCGTGTGCGCCCATTCGTTTTCGGGCGATGCAAGGCGTGCGTACAGCACCAGTTGCAGGTCTTCACCGTTTCGGATGACGGACTCCCGCCAGCCGCTGCCCCGCCATTTGATGTCAACCACAGCGAGTTCGCTCGCCCCCGTGGGGCCTGCTCGCTCCAATACCAGGTCGGCAATGCCCCTGACCTCCGGGCTGGCTTCGTCGCCCAATGGGAACCTGCCGTCCAACTGCTTTTCCGTGTCCACCACCCGCCAGCCGTTGTCACGGATGTGCGTGATGAGGCTCCACGCCGCGAATTTCAGCTTGTTGACAAACGCCACCCGGTCAGGTTCCCGACCGTACATCAACAGCACGGCACCTTCCCTGGCCAGCAGTCGGCGGCTTTCCTGTTCCACCCTGTTTTCCACCTCCGCCTTGGTCATCGAGTGGATGTCTTCCTTCAGCAATTTCTCAAAAACCCGGTGCGCCAAGTTGCCCATCAGCGTGTTGTCGGGCACCACGCTCAGGATGCTTGACTTGTTCAGCCTGATTTTGTACCTGAAAAACCATTGGTACGGATAGTAAAAAAGCGTCTCCAAACTGGTGAGCGACTCCCGCTCCCGCTGCATGTTGCCGAGGCGGTTGATTTGGAGGAACGCTGCCGGGCGGCCCAGTTGGCGCAGTGGCACGGGTTCGTATTTCGGTAGGGTAAAATGTGGGGCAAAAGCCTGTTCGTTTCCGCCAAGTTGTTGGGTGATGTCCTCCAGGTTGGAAAATGCGGCCTGCAAGTCGCCGAACAGCGGGTGCGGGTTCACGGCCGTGCCGTCCACGGATTCGGGCAGCACCAGCAGCAACCGATCAGTGGCGACCAGCACCGGGCGCACCTGCTGCCAAAGCTGGCGGGCGTTTTCCTGCTCCGGCGTGTCGGGCAGTACCCCATTTTGCGCCAGCCATGCCCGCTCGCCTTTTGACCACTTTGAAAAAAAATGTGGTTGCTCCTGCTGCACAAAGTTCCACCACCAGACTTCTCCGACCTGCCCAGTGAAGGCTCCTGGGTGCTGCACGTAAGGCAAGCTGCCCGCCTCTTGCGGCTGAAAAACCACGGGCGACGGCTCGTAAATCGTGCGGACGATGCGCTCCAGTTCGAGGTGGCTGAGTTCCTGTTCCGGCAGGGCGTTCAGCAGTTCGGCCACCCGCTTGGCCTGTTGGCTGAGCACGATGAGCGAGTGATTGCGTCCGCCACCGTCCTCGAAGGCGCTGATGGCCCATTGCCGCAGGTAATCGAAAATGGCCGTGACTTCGCCCTTCGGAACGGTGCGCCCCATGTCGTAGCGCCGCCGCTCGAACCAAAAATTGTACTGCCTGCGAAGGTCATTCACCGTCGTAGGTGGCTCATTTTCAGCGAGTTCTTCGAAGTAGCGGTTAATCATGGCATACCAGCCTTCGCCCTGCAAGCCCGGCATGGCTGCCACTTGGTTGGCGATGAGCGTGGCCAGATCGTCAGCCAGCGGCTTCACCGACAGCGATACGAATTCCAGCACATGGTAAGGGTTCACCGGCTCCCAGAGGAAGGCCGTCACCAGCTTCAAAATCTGCAAGGTCGGCCTGGCCAGTGAAGTGGATTGGATGCCGAGGCTCGGCTGGCCTTCCTGGATGAGGGCCATGTCGAGGGTTCGGGATTTTTCGGGAATTAGTAAATTGGGGAATTGGGGAATTGGTTGACCCTGAATTTCCCAATTTCCCAATTTCCCAATTTCCCAATTCAACCGTACCAATTGGGCGAGCCAAGCGGCAGCTTCGCTGGCACGGCGGGCACGCAGCAGGAGCAGCGAGCCGTCGTTTTTCAGGGTTTCCTTGGTTTTGGAGGGTTCGGTAGCGGTCAATCGTTTTTGGAATTTTTGCAAATCGGTCGCTGCTTCGTCAGGCATGTTGGGCAGCGATAATTGTTGGATTTTGATGCCAACCGCTTTTCCCAATTTTTCAAAAAACCGTTGGAAATGACGGGGCAGCAGGTGCAGTGGCTCATTTACCCAAACCTCCGTGAGGGGTACGGGTTGCCCATCGAGGACTTGCAGCACGGCATGGAAGCGGTCGGCAAAGCCAGGTGTGAGGTGGAGGCCGTCGGTATCGTCTTGGAAAATGCCCTCGATTTCGGCGATGGTAGCGAGTCGGGGCGGGGTTGCCTCGCTGGTTTGGAAGTCCCAGCCAGCGAGCAGGAGTTCGTCCCGGCGGGAGAGCATTTCGGCTGCGGTGGTGAAGGGGTCTGCTTCGAAGGATTTTTGGTAGAATACCGCAGGTGTGGGTGATGCCACAGCAGCTTCCGCCAAGTGCCGCAGCAGCGCCTGCCGGTACTGCTCCACCCGCAGGTAGTCAATGTCGTTGGGATGTCCGCCGAGGCCGTACCATGTTTCCAATAGCGCCAGCAAGCCCTTTGGGCCGACATAATGAGTTCCCGCCTCGGCATCGGGCCGGGGCAGTGATGGGTTGTCAAGTTGGAGACCGAAGATGAGTTTCACGACCTGGGTTGTTTTGGGCAAACGTACGCAGAAAACGGGGATTGAATGATACCACTGCTGGGCATCAAAGTTGGGGTGGTTGGATAATTGAGACAGTTCCCTGCTTCCAAGCAAGTTTTTGTTATTTTCACGCCGCTTAAAAAGGGCTTGCGATGCCTGCGTTTACTAAATTTTTGGAACCCTGTCCATTACGCACAGAATAAGGGCATAGCCCTGAAACGGTTTGTAGAGAGGAAACGCAATCCAATTTCAGGGGCGTAGCCCCGGCACGGATGAGGCCGTCGTGCCGGGGCTATGCCCCTGGAAACATGCGCTGGCGGAAATGCTACAAACAGTAACGGAGCTACGCTCCTGATTTTCAATAATTTATTCTGTGGGGAATGGACAGACTTTTGGAAGTTTGGTAAACGCACCCCTTGCCCCCATTCAAAAACTGCATGAACCCGCAAAACATCTCCAACCTCCCCTTCCCCGACCTCGACCCCATCTACGTCGCAGGTGGCAGCTTTATGATGGGCGCCGACAAAGCCACCGACCCAGATGCCCACGGCGATGAAGGCCCCGAGCACAAAGTCACCATCCCCGCTTTTTACATGGCCAAATACCCCGTGACACAGCGGCTATGGGCCGTCGTCATGGGTGGCGAAGCCGTCGGTGCGGAGCCTTCCCGCTTTCAGGGCGGGCTTCGGCCAAAAACGAATGTTTCTTGGGAAGAGGCACGGGCATTTGCCCAAAAATTAAACGACAACCCCGACATCATTCAGCTTATTCCAAAGGGCTTTCGCTTTCGTCTGCCCACCGAGGCCGAATGGGAATACGCCGCCAAGGGTGGAAACGCCTTCACGGAAAAGGGCCTGGTGACCAGCAAGAGCTTCAAATATGCGGGCAGCAACAAACTAAAAGAAGTGGGCTGGTATAATGACAACAGCCACAACGAGACCAAGCCCGTGGGCCTGAAATTCCCCAACGAGCTGGGCCTATTCGATATGAGCGGCAACGTCTCGGAATGGTGCGAGGACGACTGGCACAACGGTTATGAAAATGCGCCAGACGACGGCACGGCCCGGGTGGGATCGCCAGGACGGGGTGCTAACCGGGTGTACCGTGGCGGCGACTACTTCGATGATGCTCTGGGCTGCCGTCCCTCGTGCCGGATCAACCGCTTGCCGTGGTTCCGTGCCTACTCCCTTGGCTTCCGCTTGTCTCTCTCCCTCCAATGAGGTGTGCGGCCAGCCGTGCTTTCCTGTGAGCAAAAAAGGATTCCCGGAGGGGTAGGATTACTAAACTTCAAAAGTTTAGTAATCCTATGCCGTTGCACATACCATCTCTCGAAAATTTGTCAAATCTTTACCCTATGCAACAAATCAGCAACAACAAAACCATGATACCCAAACTCATTCAAGATATCGAAAAGCAAATTGGGCACACCTTGGAAAGGCTAGAGCCCCTGCCCGACCTTTCTGACGCCGTGCGCTATGAGCGCAACAACAGCTACTCCGTGGACGCAAAGGGCAAGCTACTTACCCTAAATATCAGCGAGTCGGAAGGGCTTGCCAACGTTGTTTTTACCGAGGAACATGCCTCGCTGGAATACGTGAACCTGAGCGAGAACAAGGATTTGGCGGAGGTCAGGTTCGAGGTTTCGCTGCCCAAGTTGAAGTATTTGGACTTGAGCGAGTGCGGGTTGACGGAGGTGGAGTTCCCGGCGGGGTTCGCTATGCTGGAAAAGGCTTACCTGCAGCAAAACAAGCTGAAAAGCATCCAATTTCAAGGTGGTTGCCCCAAATTGATTTTCTTGGATTTGAGCCAAAACGAACTGGAGACCTTCATGCTGCCCGGCGGCTTTTTTGACTTGGCCTACCTCTATTTGAACGACAACAAATTGAGGGGCATCAAATTCCGAAAACCCCAGCAGAACCTGGAGATTTTGCACCTGCGCAACAACAATCTGGAGTCGCTTTCCTTCGACCTGCTTTTCTTTGAAAAACTGCAAACCCTTTACCTGCACAACAACAAGGAGCTGAATATCCCGCAAGAGCTAATTGCGAGCGATGAAAAAGGCAACTCATGGCCTTCTTTGCGAAGCTATATGTTGTCCAATAAGAAAAGCCAAATGGTGGCCCTGCGGCAAGCGAAGATGGTGTTGGTGGGCAATGGCGAAGTGGGCAAAAGCTCTATCAGGATTAAACTGCTTGACCCCAAAGCCGATTTGCCACAAAAGCATGAGCGTACGCAGGGGCTTGATATTGCCACCTATACCGTGGAGTCGTTGGAAATGGCTGAAACCGGATTGGACGGCAATATTGACTTCCAATTGAATATCTGGGATTTTGGCGGGCAGGGCAAGTACCGGGAGGTGCAGCAGTTGTTTTGCAGCCGAAAGTCACTGTACCTTTTTGTCACGGCGCATGATGATACGCCCGGCAAGGACGATTATGTTGGCTTCGACTATTGGCTTTCCATGGTCAATGCGTACAGCTACGACGAACGGGATGAACGACACAGCCCCATTATACACGTCGTGAACAAGATTGACGAAGAAATTGGCCTCGTCGAGGAAAAAACGCTGAAAGACCGCTTTCCGAACATCAACTCTTTTGTCAAAATCAGTTGCAAGAAAAATGGCGAACTGCCAGACTTGAAAAAAGCCATCCGGCAGTCGCTGAAAGACGTGAGCAGAGATGTCTTCACCTATCCCATTGCCGAACTATGGATGGCCGTAAAAACGGAATTGGAAAACAAGCAAGCTGAAAACTATATCTACTGGGACGATTACTGGCTGATTTGCCGGGAACACGGCCTCGAAGAAAGCGAAGCCCAGACATGGATCGAGGTATTGGACAGGATTGGGACGGTCATTTATTTTGGCAAAAACGAGGCGTTGTCCAACTGGGTCATCTTGAACCCCATTTGGGTAAAGGACGCCATCTACAAAGTGCTCGACAGTCTGGATGTCGAAAACGGCATCTTGAAGCCTAAATACCTCACCCGGATTTGGGACGGATATACAGAAGATGAAAGGGAAAAGCTGGTCGAACTGATACTCGCCTACAAACTCTGCTACCAACAGAAGGACCAGTTTGGCAAAATCGAGTATGTCATTCCGGCCCTGTTGAGCGAGGAGAAGCCCATCATTCCCAACCATTTGCAACAACCTGATTATCAGGTGAAATTGGTTTACAAACCATTTATTCCTGCTGGAACGGTAAACAAGCTGATGGTTGCCCTGAACAATGGCAACATAGCCTTGGTAGGCGCAAAGGAGATGATTGAGCACCTGCAACAAGGCAATATCAAGCAGCCCGTCCAAATCCAAGTCTATAACGACTTGCTGTGGAAGAACAACGTCATCGTTCACGACCCGGCACACAATGCCTATGCCCAAGTCACAGAAGATTGGGAGGATAAAACGGTGTATATCAACCTGTACGGCGATGACGCAGCACCGCTATTCGAACAGCTTTCGCAAATGCTCGAAGCCATCAACCATGCCCTCAAGAACACGAAGTACCTTAATCATTTGTGCTTTGAGACTTTTGGTTGGCGAAAGGCGAAATGGCGTCTGCTTTCCGAACTCAAGGACGACAATATTGATTTTTTCACCGAAATAAAAGCAGCCAACGAAATGAACCCAATCCAAGAATTGATAGCCCAGGGAAGGCTAAAGGATGCGCTCAACGATTTAACGGCCGCATTGCATGCACATGCTAAGGCTGATGCCACCCAACTACGGAGCAGGTTGTCAACCTTGGAGCGGAAGGAAATGATGGGCATCATCAGCAACTCCGATGCGAACCTGGAAAGGAACACTATCACAGCAGCCGCATTGGCATTGATAGAAACGAAACCTTTCGAGGAAAATAACCCTGACCCAAAGCCTCCTGCACTTAAAACAGCAAGCATTTATTTTTCATACGCTTGGGGCGACCCCAATGACCAAGGCGAGAGCCGTGAGCAAATCGTCAATGATATGTACGATGCACTTGTCAAGGATGGCTTCAATGTCCTCCGTGACAAAATGGACCTTGAATATGGTGGCCTTATCAGCGAGTTCATGGAGGATATTGGTGAGGGTGATTTGATAATCGTTTTCATGAGCGACAAATACCTGCGCTCTGCCTATTGCATGTGGGAACTGTGCGAGATTCATAGAAATAGCCTTGCTGACAAGCAAAAGTTTTCAGCGAGAATACTGCCAGTTAGGGTTGAAAACCTCGAAATTGGAAAACCCAAATTCTTTCGGGAATTCTTCACCTATTGGGATGAATTCTTTAACGAATGGAACGAAATGGTTCGGGATTTTCCGCAGCAAGTTGGCAAATCGCAATTGGATGAGTTCAACAAGTCAAGAACTATTAAGGACAAGTTTGGCGACATGGTTGGGTATCTCCAGGACATGAACTCAAAGACCAAATCACTCCTCAGCAAAGACGACTTTGAGGAGGTGAAAAAGGCCATTACCGCAAGGCTTAACAAAAAACATTAAGGCCGTATGCACCCGCCCATCCTCCCTATTTCCCTCACTTCCGGCTTTTCCTTCGACATGCTCCTCGTCAAAGGCGGCTCCTTCCGCATGGGCAGCGAAGCAGAAGATGCCAATGCTTGGGAAAAGCCCGCTCACCCGGTAAAGCTATCCCCCTTTTATATCGGCAAATTCCCCGTCACGCAAGCGCTGTGGAAGGCCGTCATGGATGGTGAAGACAATCCATCCTACTTCCAAGGCGACCAACGGCCAAAAACGGATGTATCTTGGGAAGATATTGACCAGCTTTTTTTGCCCAAAATCAACGACCATATCATTTCCGAAGGATTGTCATTCCCGAAGGGAACCTCCCTCCGCCTGCCCACCGAAGCCGAATGGGAGTTCGCCGCACTGGGCGGCATCCACTCCAAAGGCTTCACATATGCTGGCAGCAACAAACTAAAGGAAGTGGGCTGGTTCGACCACAACAGCCACAGTGAGACCAAGCCCGTGGGCCTGAAATTCCCCAACGAATTGGGATTGTACGATATGAGCGGCAACGTCTGGGAATGGTGCAACGACTGGTACGGCATTGACTACTATGCCGAATGCCTCAAAAAAGGCCCAGTGGAAAACCCTCTTGGCCCGAAAACAGGTGCTAGTCGGGTGTCCTGTGGCGGCTGCTTCAACATTGCTCGGAACTGCCGTCCCTCGTCCCTGGACTACGGCTCGCCGGGGGGCCGTTACAACGACCTTGGCTTCCGCTTGGCCCTCTCCCTCCAGTGAGGTGTGCGGCCAGCCGTGCTTTCCTGTGAGCAAAAAAAGATTCCCGGAGGGAATGACAAAAAGTGAGCAGTGCAAGCAAGTGAGGGAGGCTGGGAGGCATGCGACAGCATAGGTTAAGCACACCGAAACGGCGCAGCACGGCGGTAGGGGTAGTAGTGGGCTTCTGCTACTTCTCCCGCCAAACCCAATCCCCCCAGCCATTCACGTACCCCCATTTACCGCCGATGCTGACCCAAGCCAGTCCATCCCGAAATGGCAGCACGGCGTCGAACATGGGCTGTATGACCAGCCTGCCGGTGGTGTCCATGAATCCCCATTGGTCGTGGTGGTACTTGACCTGTGCCATGCCCTCGGAGAACACGCCCGCATCGGCGAAGCCGGGCTTGATAGCCTGGTTGCCCATTTTGTCAATAAAACCAAACTTTCCCTTGTCTTCCACCAGTGCTAGGCCCTCGCCAAAGTCGCCAGCGAAGTCGTACTGTGGCGGCACGGCTACCTCGCCAGCCGTGTTCACGAAGCCGTACTTGCCACCTTGCACCGCCACGGCCATGCCGTCGAAGAATTCGCCATTGGAATAGTCCTCAATGAGGTCGAACTGGGGTTTCAGGAGCAGCTTGCCCGTTTTGTCCACCAGGCCCCAGCGGCCTTGGCGCACCACCACGGCTACATCGCCCTGGAACGATTGGCACTCATCGAACTGCGGGTCAATAGCAAACTCGCCACTGCGATTAACGTATCCAGCCGAATCGCCCTCGGTGACCGGTGCCAGCCCGCTTTGGAACTCACCCGCCCAATCGAATTTAGGCGCTATCGCAAAATGGCCGTCGGCACCAATAAAACCGAAGTAACCGTCAAGGGAAACGGGAGCCAATCCCTCGCTGAAATCTCCTGCATCGTCGAACTGGATGGGGATGGCCAGTCGACCACGCTCGTCCATGTAGCCCCATTTTTGCACCAGTTGCACCTTGGCCAATTGCTCCTCAAAAAGACCGATATAATGGAAAACATGCCGCAGCAGCAAGCGCCCTTGGCTATCGAGCGCTACCGTCCGGTCGTTGAACCGGACCCTGGAGAACCCATTGTAGAAATCCTCTGCCTCGACGTACTGAGGCTCGATGACCACTTCGCCGATGGCGTTCATAAAGCCATATTTGCCGTCTTCTCGAATTTTGAATAGCGGATTCCTCATGCAGGAGTTTGAAGTAAAGCGGGCAAGATAGAAGTTTTGAATGAGAGAATTGAATAGAGCGCATAGTCTTGCCTCTTGGTTTGGCAGTTGTGCCATGTTATATTTTTGGCCGTTAGCTTTTGGCCATTGGCTTTTAGCAAAATCCAATGGCCAAAAGCCAATAGCAAAATCCAAATGGCCAAAATCAGACGTTCAAAAATATACTTACACCAGCTCCAACTTCTTCACCCCCGCCTTGTACATCTTTTTATGGTACTCGTCGGCCATGCGGTCGGAGTCGAAAAAGGTGACGACTTCCTTCATGCTGTTTTTCACAACAGAGAGCCATTTCTTGCGATTGGTGTAGTACATTGGCAGTATCTCGTCTTCCAGCACCGACATCAGGTTTTTGCGGTCAAATTCGTCCTGAATGCCCTCTGGCCAGGATGAATCGGCCTGTTCGGTCACGAAGCAATTGTGGCCGTGGTTGGCGAACTCCGGTATCCAACCGTCCCAGGTGGAGAGGTTCACGCAGGCGTTCATGGCGGCGGTCATGCCGCTGGTGCCCGATGCCTCACGGGGGATGCGGGGGTTGTTCAGCCAGATGTCGCTGCCCTGTTTCAAGATTTTCGACAGCGCAAGTTCGTAGCCTGTAATGACGGCCACGTTCGGGTATTTTTTGGAAATATGGGCCAGTTTGTTGAACGTGCCGATGGCATCGTAGTCCATCGGGTAAGGCTTGCCCGCCCAAATGATTTGGATGGGCTGTTCGGTGTTGTTCAACAGTTTTTCAAAATGCTCCAGATCACGGGTGATGAGGTCGGCCCGCTTGTACCCTGCGTAGCGCCTCGCCCAAACGAGCGTGAGCACGTCCGGCTGGAAAATCTTTCCGGTCTGGTCGGCCACCACATCGAAAAGGCGGCATTTCAACTCCGTCTTGCGGGCTTCAAGGGCATCGTCGTCACCATTGGCCAGCGCCTCATCCAGCTCGGGGTCGTGCCAGTAGAGGTGGTTTTGGGCATTGGTCACGTGCGAGATGGGGCAAATATTATCGAATACCCCCCACATTTCACGGGCCACCTCGCCGTGTATTTTCGAGACGCCGTTGGCCATGCGGGCCATCCGCAGCGCAGCCAGCGAGTGGCTGAACACCTCGTCGGCGATGCCTGTGATGCGGCGCACCTCGGAGAGCGTCACGTTGCCGAAAAAACTCATGCGCTCCAGCAGGTAGATGTCGTGCTTCTCGTTGCCAGCGTCCACCGGCGTATGCGTGGTGAAGACCATGTGGTTGCGCACTTCGTCCATTACCCCAAATTTGTCGTACAGATGAAATGCGGCGGGCAGTGCGTGGGCCTCGTTGAGGTGGTACACGTCCGCATCATAGCCCAGGATGTCGAGCAGCTTGGCACCGCCCATGCCCAGCAGGATGGATTGCGCCACCTTGGCCTCCGTGTTGTTGGAGTAAAGCCGGTGGCAGATAGTCTGCGCCAGGTAGTCGTTGTCAGGGTGGATGGTGGACAGCAAGAACAGCGGCGCCGAACCGAACACATGCGGGGGCAGGTACCAAGCCTTCACCGTTATGTCGTGCTTGTTCACTTGGATTTTGAACTCGATGCCCGTGTCCACGAGGAAATTGTACTGGCGCTCCAGGAACAGCACGTCCATTTCGCCATTGCCGTTGCGCACTTGGTCGTAGTAGCCGAACTTCCAGAGGATGCCGACGCCAATCAGGTTTTGCTTGAGGTCAAATGCGCTGCGCATGTGCGACCCAGCGAGGTAGCCAAGGCCGCCAGAATAAATCTTCAGGGCTTGGTCAATGGCGAACTCCATGCTGAAGTAGGCCACTTTCTGTGAATACTTTTTTTCGGTTGGATATGGGTGTTTAAAAGACATGAACTGACTCATGAATCCGTAGTTTTCGATGAAGAATTTGCCCAGCCTGTCCAGCAGGCCAAAGCAGTGTAATATGTTTAGTTTCGTGAATTACCAAGTGTCTTTAAGCCAAAAGCGGAAGCGAAGATATTGAAATAGTCAGAAACTGCGCCAATCAGTGCATCCTGCTGAAAATGGAGGGCATGAAAACGTACTTTTGCCACCAAAGCAAAACTGATTCCAATGAAAGCCTTCCAGACGATTTTGTTGCTCGTCCTTTCCAACACCTTCATGACCTTCGCTTGGTACGGCCACCTCAAGTTCAAGGAAATGAAGTTCACGGAGAACCTTGGCCTGCTGTCCATCATCCTCATTAGTTGGGGTATCGCCTTCTTCGAGTACTGCCTCATGGTGCCCGCCAATCGCATCGGCTACAAGCTGAACGGCGGCCCGTTTTCGCTCATGGAACTGAAAGTGATTCAGGAGGTCATCACGCTGGTGGTGTTCACGGTGTTTTCCCTGACGTTGTTCAAAACGGAGACTTTCAAATGGAACCACCTCGCAGGCTTTGCCTGTCTGGTGCTGGCGGTGTATTTTATTTTTAAAAAATAATTTTGGCAAAAACAGCATTTGTCGTCACGCACCCCAGGGTAGTTATCGTGGCTTTCTGACGACCGAAAGTTGATTCAACCATCAAACCATCTCAACAATCCTAACCAGCCATCCTATTTTTACCGCCAAATCGAACTTGCGGCGCACTTGCCTGTTTTCTTTCTTTTAAAATTGCAAAAATGCTCGAAGTCCACCAACTCACCAAAACCTACAATTCCGGCAGCAAATCATTAACCGTCCTCGAAGACGTCAGTTTCAAGCTGGAAGCGGGGCAAACCTTCGCCATCGTTGGGCCATCCGGCAGCGGCAAGACGACCCTGCTCGGCCTCTGCGCCGGTCTCGACCGCTCTAGCCACGGCTCGGTTACGCTCAACGGCATCCGCCTCGACGACTTAGATGAGGACGAGCGGGCAGCGGTGCGGAGCCAGTACGTGGGCTTTGTTTTCCAGAATTTCCAGCTCATACCAACGCTCACCGCACTAGAAAACGTGATGGTGCCAATGGAACTTCAAGGACAAAAAGGTGCTTCGAAAAAAGCGATGGAACTGCTCGAACGGGTGGGCCTCGCCGACCGCCACCACCACTACCCGGCGCAGCTTTCGGGCGGTGAGCAACAGCGGGTGGCACTGGCCCGGGCCTTCTCGAACAGTCCCAAGATACTCTTCGCCGACGAGCCTACCGGCAACCTTGACCCCGAAACCCACGACGTGGTGGAGCGGCTGCTCTTCGAACTGAACCGGGAGGCTGGCACGACCCTCGTGCTCGTGACCCACGACCATGAGCTGGCGGCGAAAACACAGCGGATTTTGAAGCTGAAGGGCGGCAGGATGGTGAATTGAAGTTGGCAGTTCGGCAGGGGCAGTTGGCAGTCAGAACCGGATTCAACGGCACTGACTGCCAACTGCCCCCTGCCGAACTGTTGAACTGGAATTGTTTACCAATCAGTTTTCCCCTAATTTTGCTGGCATTTTCAACCAGCCTTGAAGGCACAGTCCATTTTTACTCAAAAATTTTCATCCATGAAATCCTTGGCGCTTCCACTTTTCGCTGCACTGCTCGCTACGGTTAGCCTCTCTTTCATTTCGCCGCTTGTCCCTTCGGGAAAGGCGGAAAAAGAAGTGGTGCTCACCTGCAACGTGAATGCCTGTGACCGCATTGACTCCATCTATCTGTACGAGTTCAACGGCATCAGTTTCAAAAAAGCAAGCGCCGCCCCGACCACGGATTGGGCGACCTATCGCTTCAAGATGCCCGCCACCTCACCCCGATTTTATTACGTCGGGCTGGATGCTGCGAACATGAAGCCCATCATTCTCGGCTCTGAGAGCAGCCTGACGCTGAACGGCTCCTGCGCACAGTTCCAAGGCGCACAATTGCCGGACTCCGACCTCAACAGAAATTACGAAGTGGTAAAAGCCAAGCTGAACACCCACAAAAACGAGTTCAGCACGATGCTGCAACAGCTGCAAGCTGCCGACCGCCAGGGCAATGTGGACATGGTGAACACCATCATCCTCAAAATGGGCGACCTCGACAAGCGCCGCCTGAACTACCTTGATTCCCTGAAAAAAGTAAGCCCCTACCTCGGCAAGGTGGCTGCGATAAATACCTACGTCAGCTATCAAATCCACGGCACCGCCGACCTCACGGAGCTGGAGTACTTTGCTACGCAATACTTCAAGTTCGTTGACTGGAAAGATGCCGACTACAACTACATGCCCTGGGTTTTTGAGCAAATGAAAAGCTACACCCAGACGCTTTCCAGCGTTGGCTTCCCTGAGGCTGTTCAGAAGGATTTCATGGACAAATTGTTGGCGCAAATACCTTCCGACAGCCGTACCTACCTGCTGGCGATGGGCGGCATGATTAACGGCTTGCAAGCCGCCAAAAGCCCACTGCTCGGCAACTACGCCAAGCGGTATGTTGACAAATACCAAAAAACAGAACCCGTAGCCGCCGGCCAAGTGGCGCAGTTGCTGAAAACCTCTGCCAGTTTCATCAACGGCGGCGAGGCACCCGACTTCACCATGAACGGCCGGGATGGCAAGCCCGTGAAGCTCTCCGATTTTCGGGGAAAGGTGATGCTGGTGGACTTCTGGGCGAGCTGGTGCGGCCCTTGTCGCCGGGAGAACCCGCACGTGGTGGAACTTTACAACCACTACCACAAAAAGGGCTTCGACGTGCTTGGCGTCAGTCTCGACAAGACCCGTGAACCTTGGCTCGCCGCCATCGAAAAGGACGGCCTCGCCTGGAACCACGTCTCCGACCTCAAGGGCTGGAGCAACGAAGCTGCCCGCCTCTACGGCGTCTCTTCCATCCCGCACACGGTGCTGGTGGACAAGGACGGCAAAATCATCGCCCGAAACCTGCGGGGCGAACAACTGACTGCCAAGTTGAAGGAGATTTTTGGTGAGTAAAAGGTTGGGGGCCACTACTATCAATGGCTCCTATCCAGCGCCATCACGACGTAGAGCGCTACATAAATATCATCGTAAAATTCCCGTACCAGTTCAAAGCTGACGTTTGACTGGAATATTTTCGGCTCCAGGATGTCCTTGTCGTTCCAGATGCCGACATAGCAGTTTTCTTGTAAAATGGAGAGGCAAAGCTCTCCCTGTTTTTTGCCATAGCTCAAGATAAACCCCATCAGTTCCTCGGTAAGCAGTTCGGAGACCTTCGTGTTGCGAGAGCCATAGGTAATGTACTTCTCCTTGAATTTTTCATGCTTGATGAACCCGTCCATGTTCTGGCCGCCATTGCGAACAAATACTTTAACCGTTTCTGAGAGGTAGGGCAGCCGTGCCCTTGGCACCACGAGGACAGCACCTTTGATTGGGTAATGGAACTTCGCCCGAAGGAAAATGCCCCGGAACACCGAGTCCAGCCGCTGCCGCACCCTCGAGAACTCCTCCACCTTCAGCTCGCACATTTCAAACTCCACGTCGCCGATGCGCCCCTCGATGAAATCCTCGCCATTGTACACTGCCGGTCGGGTGATGAAAAGTTGGCTGCGCAAAAATTTGTCCATCGGGATTTTGCGCTTCGCATCATATTTCAAATCGCCAAACAGTGCCCCATCGTCAATAAAATCGAGCACCAGCCGGACGACCTTCGGCTTGAAATCCGCCGTGAACCGCTTCACCCTCGCCCCTACTATCGCTATGTAAAACATGAAGGGCAGCGATGCCACAGCAGCAAACAGGAACTCCGACAAAGAAGTAACCAGCACCACCACTACCAGCCACAATGTCGCCGAAAACAGTATCAGCCGCAACATGCGCCGCCGCTGCTTGTCCAGCCGCATCAGCTCCGGGTGGATGGTTTGGTTGTAAAAAAGTCGAAATTCTTCTGGATTCACCGCAAGAAGATTGCGGATTTCGGATTGCGGATTTCGGATTGGAGGCCTACCAAGAACCACAAAGTCGTTGTAGTGCCGAGGAACTCAATCCGAAATCCGAAATCCGAAATCCGAAATTATAATGATTTCGTTCGCCCCCCGTCCACCGGCAAATTGATGCCAGAAATGTACGAGGCAGCGGGCGAAGCGAGGAAGGCCACGGCAGCCGCTACTTCGCTTGGTTCGGCGATGCGCCGGAGCGGGATTTCCTTCACCCAATTTTCAAAAATAGCCTCCGTTGAGCCGCCAGTTTTGGCGGCATTGGCGGTGGCGATTTCCTCCAGTCGTCCTGTCATCGTGGAGCCGGGCAGCACGTTGTTCACGGTGATGCCATGCGGGCCTAGCTCGGTGGCGAGCGTCTTCGACCAGTTGGCCACGGCGCCCCGGATGGTGTTTGACACGCCGAGGCCTTCGATGGGCTGCTTCACGGAGGTGGAAATGATGTTAATGATGCGCCCAAAGCCCTCGGCCTTCATGCCCGGCACCACGAGCTGCATCAGCGTGTGGTTGCAGATGAGGTGGTTGTTGAACGCTTGCAAAAACTCCCCGACCTGCGCCTGCGAGGCAGGCCCGCCCGGAGGGCCGCCCGTATTGTTGATGAGGATGTGGATGGGCTTGCCAGTGACCAGGCCGTGTACTTTTTTGTGCAAATCGGCGGGGTCGGCGAAGTCGGCGACGAGGAAGTCGTGCTGCTGGCCCTGCGAGGTGTCCAGTTCGGCCAGTGCTTCCGAAAGCCGCTCTGGGCTGCGGGATACAAGCGTGACATTGGCGCCAAGTAGCGCCAGTTCGATGGCCACTGCTCGTCCGATTCCCTTGCTGCTGCCACCAACGAGGGCGTTTTTGCCAGTTAGGTTTAGGTTCATGCTGAACGTATAAATTTCGCTTTTTTGCTCCGCAAATTTGACCGAAGGGCGAAATGGGCGCAAAAATTTTGGCTAAAGTAGTGCAACTTTGCCATTTCGGTTCCCTTCGGGAATTCAAAGGGTTGCGGAATTCGGATGGGAGGCATCGGCACTCCTACGACACTTCAGCAATCTTAAATTGAAAAACTTGGATTTTGAATTTCGGCGAGGTCTCCCAATCCGAAATCCGCAATCACAAATCCGCAATCAAATATGGCCATTTCCAAGCCTTTCAACGTACTCAAATGGGCGGAGGAGAACCGCCACCTGCTCCAGCCTCCCGTTGGCAACAAGCAAATCTACCTCGACAACGAAGACTACATCGTGATGATGGTCGGTGGCCCAAATGGACGCAAAGACTACCATTGGGAAGACGGCGAGGAGCTTTTTTATCAGCTTCAGGGCGACATTTCCGTGAAAATCATTAACGACGACGGCAAGCCCGAGACCATCCACATCCGGGAGGGCGAGATGTTCTTACTGCCGCCTCGCATTCCACACTCCCCGCAGCGCCCCGCCAACACCGTCGGCATCGTCATCGAGCGATACCGCAACCCCGGCGAGGTGGACAAGCTGATGTGGTTCTGCGAAAATTGTAACCATAAGCTCTATGAAGCTGGATTCCCGCTCAAGGACATTGGTACTCAAATCAAAGCCGCTATTCAAGAATTCATGGCCTCCGAGGAGCACCGCACTTGCAAACACTGCGGCACGGTGATGAAACAGGTATGAGGTATGTCATGACGTGCCCCATACCTCATACCTCATACCTCATACCTTTTATGATTTACTTCGCCTCCGATTTCCATCTCGGCTCCGACGGCAGACTGACCAGCCGGGAGCGGGAGCGCCAAATCGTGCGCTGGTTGGACACGATTGCCCCTGACGCCGAGGCGCTTTACCTCGTTGGCGACGTCTTCGATTCCTGGTTTGAGTACCGGAAGGTGGTGCCCAAGGGCTATGTACGGCTGCTGGGCAAACTGGCTGAGCTGCGGGAGCAGGGCCTACCCATCTACTTTTTCACTGGCAACCACGACATGTGGGTGTTCCGCTACTTCGAGGACGAACTGGGCATTCCCACCTATCGCGAGCCAATCGTGCGGGAGTTTTCGGGCAAAAAATTCTTCATCGGTCATGGCGACGGGCTGGGCACGGGCGACTACGGGTACAAATTCATCAAGTCCGTGTTCTCCAACCGCACCTGCCAGTGGCTGTTCGAGCGGCTGCACCCCAACGGCGGGCTGTGGCTGATGGATACCTTCAGCGGCACCAGCCGGAAGGCCAATCCCTCCGACCCAAAGTTCCAGGGCGAGGAGCGGGAGCGGCTCGTCGGCTTCTGCAACAGTTACCTCGACTCGGCACCCGACATTGACTTCTTCGTTTTTGGCCATCGGCACCTGCCCATTGACTACACACTTAAAAACGGAACGAGCCGTTACATCAACTTAGGCGACTGGCTGGCGTTTAATTCCTACGGCGTCTTCGACGGCCACGATTTGCAACTTCGTTTTTTTGAAAATGAAAATGGGAAAGTTTTTGGGAAATAACTGCCTTCATTGTGGCCGCCCAATTTATTGGGCAGGCCGAGGTGTCGCTCACGGCCTGCCCAATAAATTGGGCGGCCACAAGCGGTTTGGCGGCCACAAGCTCCTGCTGTTGCTTTTCCTTTTTTTCTTCGTAAAAATGCCTGCCGTCCACGCTCAGTCCCCACTCGTTTTTACCGAGAAAATAAAGAATTTCACCACCGACAACCTTGGCAATATTTACGCCTTGACCCTTGACAATCAAGTAGTTAAGTACACGCCTGACGGCTTGGAGCAGTTCCGCTATCCAAACCGGACGCTCGGCGAGGCCAGCCTGCTCGATGCCACCAACCCTTTTCGGCTGCTGCTGTTTTTCCCGGAACACCAGACCGTGCTGATGCTCGACCGCACCCTGTCCGCCAATGGGCAGTTAAACTTGTACCAGTTGGGGTTTCAAGGCGTGAGGGCCGTAGGCATGGCCAGCGATGGGCTGCTCTGGGCATACGACGAGACGAGTTTTTTGCTAAAAAAAATTGATGCGGACGGCACGGTTATGGCCAGTAGTGGCGACCTGAGCCTCACCACCGGACAGCCGCTGCACCCGGTTTTTTTGATGGAGCGGGAGCAAACGGTATTCGTCAGTGACCCAGCCGTGGGAGTATTGGTGTTCGATGCCTTCGGGCAGTACCGAAAGACCATCCCGCTGCCTGGCCTGACGGAGTTCCAGGTGATGGACGGCCAGTTGATTTATTCTCGTGACGGCCAGCTCTGGTCGTTCCACTTGGCGGCGCTGCTCGAAAGGCCATTTTCACTGCCGTTTGAGGTGGGCCAGGCGAGCAAAGTGCAGGTGGCCAACGGCATGTTGTACGTGCTGGAAAACAACAACTTGACCGGTCATCGAATTTGAAGAAAAAAAGCGAAAAATCTACACTACTTTTGCCACCCCAATTGCCACGCAAGTCGTAAGCCCTGTTGGCGGAAGTTTTGGGTTCCGCGTTAAAATTTGTAAAAAGCAATGAAAATTCACAAGGAAGGTCACAAGATTCTTATCTCGTTTACCTCAATTCTTCTCGTTCTAAACTTCTTGATTTATTGGTATTTGCCAGATTATCTTACCATATCGAGCATCGTCTCTTTCGTGCTCTTTCTGCTGGTTTTGCAGTTCTTCAGGAACCCCCTCCGTGAAATCATGGTGGCCGACGACAACCTCGTTTATGCCCCTGCCGATGGCAAAATCGTGGTCATCGAAGAGGCGCACGAGGGCGAATACTTTGACGACAAGCGACTGCAAGTGTCCATTTTCATGTCGCCAACCAACGTCCACGTGAACCGTAACCCGGTCAGCGGAACGGTGAACTACTTCCGCTACCATCCCGGCAAATACCTCGTAGCTTGGCACCCAAAGTCGTCGAGCGAAAACGAGCGCACCACGCTCGTGATTGACAACGGCGAGGACGAGGTGCTGCTACGCCAGATTGCGGGTGCCGTTGCCAAGCGCATCGTCCACTACGTGAGCGAGGGGGATAAGGTGCTTCAAGGCAAGGACTTCGGCTTCATCAAGTTCGGCTCCCGGGTTGACCTGTTTTTGCCCCTAGATGCCAAAATCGAAGTGGCGATGGGCCAAAAGGTGAAAGGCAACAAAACGGTGATTGCGAGGCTTTGATGCCTGGATAAACAGAATGTGCTATTTCGGCGGCACGGCTTGCTTTGCCGTGCTGCCGAAATAGTTTAAGTGAGTTTTCGAACAAACTTCGTCAGCATGAGCGAACATTCAGCAACAACTGTTTTTTTTCGTAAATGGTTGCCAATCAGTCTGTTGTGCATTGTTCCGCTGTTGCTGCTCACCTACACCACTCTCCGTGCCCACCTCCTGTCACTGACCCACGACGAGTGCGGCTCCTTCGCCATCTGGACGAACTACGACATTTTTACCTGCCGCACCAACCCCGAATGCTGGGGTACGGCCAACCTCCACTGGCTCTATGTTTTGCTGATGAAAATCACGGTCGGTCTGTTCGGCAACTCTGAATTGGCCATCCGGCTGCCCGCCTTGTTTGGGCATATCATTTACCTTGTTTTCTCTTTCAAACTGGTGAAATGGGTGGTGGATACCCCACGCCTCCCCTCATACCTCACACCTCATACCTCATACCTAACCCTGTTCGGCTTTCTGCTGCTCAACATCAATGCATACCTGCTGGAGTTCCACTCACTGGCCCGTGGCTACGGGCTGGCCATGAGCATGATGATGATGAGCTTGTACTACCTCGCCCGATGGGTGGAGAGCGGGCGACTTTGGCCATTGCTCGGAACGCTCGGCGGTGCGGCGCTGGCGGTCATGAGCAATTTCACGCTGCTGGTTTACTTCGCTTGCCTGCTGGCGGTCATAGCTGGGGTGGTGCTGGTGGCTTTCTTGACAAAAGACGAAAAAAAAGCAGTGAGGGCAAAATGGGCGGCTGGCGGAAGCATGGCTTTCGTGGCGTTGCTGGGCTGGCTGCTGCACAATCCCATCCGAATCCTGCGAGAGCGGGGCGAGTTCGAGTGGGGGAGAGAGTCGTTTTACGAAACGTACAAATCGCTGGTACACTGCAGTTTGTACGGTGGCCGCTACTTGAAGATGTACAACCTCGAACTTTTCGGGGGACTGTTTTTCTTACTGCTGCTGGCCGCTACCGGGTTGGCGGTCGCCCAATTTTCAAAAAAACCGAAGGACACGGCAGCCCGATTTTACCTGGCCGCCGTGCTGCTGCCGCTGCTGGCCGCACTGGCCGCCGTTGCGCAGCACTGGATTTTGGGCACCAATTACCAGGTGGACCGCACGGCCATCATGTTCATCCCGCTGTGTGCGCTGGTGGTTTTTTTGTTTTTTAAACATTTGCTGGCGCAAAAACGCAGCGGTTGGCGGGTGGCGCTGGCAGTAATGGTTGGCGTGTTTTGCGTGGTGCATTTCGGGCGGGTAGCGCAGCTCCGCTACACCAGCGAGTGGGGCTACGATGCCGAGACCAAAAACATGATGGCCTACATGGATGCCAAAATCCCGAAGGGAACGAAAGTCAAACTAGGGGTAAACTGGCTCTTTCACCCCGCTTCCGCCTATTACCAAAAACGGTTTGGGTACGACTTCACGGAGCCGCCCGTTTACGAAAAAACGCTCCGCACCGACGGGTTTTATGACTACTACTACGTGCAGCCCGACGATGTGCTTGCCCTCGATTCGCTGTACGATGTGGAAACCCGGTTCAGTTGGGTGGGCGTCCTGCTTCGCAAAAAATAGGGCTTCACAAATTCCCTACAAACCTACGCCCTCCCCGAGGTCGAGATGATTTTCTCACGAATGCCTGAACTGCCATTTTTTGGCATTTCCCCTTTTTACTTTCAACTTTTTACTTTTTACTTTCCCGACGGGCAGCTTTTGGCACTGTTTTTTGAGTTTAAAACATTTGGAAAATCTTAAACGGACTTGACTGATTTCTAATTCATGCCTCGGCATTGATGGAATTCCCCTTCCCCTCCCTGTTAGCTCCAATGTTTTGTGATTTTTTTGTTGGCATAAATAATTGACAATCAGTTTTTGAGGTCAAAACGAATGCCTATTCCCAGTCTTGGGGTTCGCCATTTTTACGCACTATATTCCTTTCCAAAATTTTTATCGGTTAACCCGATTCCCTTTTCATTGCGCACGTGAACGAGCATGATTTCCATGCCCCCCTTGGATTAAGCTCGCAAAAACTAGACAAATGACCGGCAAATTTATCCTTGCAGCGTTGCTGTTCTCCTTCGGGACGTTCACCCAACTCTTCGCTCAGTGCGACTGTGTAACTTCAGGCAATTGCCCCGTTCCCATTACCGACAATGGTGTATTCAACGGCTATCTTGACGTGACCGTGAATGGCCCCAACGACCTTGAGTTCAGTCCACTCACCCAAGTCTGCGTCACCATCACCCACACATGGATTGGCGACCTCAGCATTTCGCTCACATCGCCCAGCGGGGTGGAGTACCTCATCATGGCCGACGTAGGCAACAACTACGGGGATTGTGGCACGCAGCAGGACAATGCAGAAATCTGCATCGTGCCAGGAACGGCGAAACCATTGACCAACAACACAGATTATGTCTGCAACACTGCACCCTGCTCGGTTGGCACCTGCTGCCTCAACGGCAACTGGACAGTACCCTGCGGCGGCGTGACCAGCCCCATCACCGGGGCCATCCAGGCACCCAACTGCGACCTCGACGACTTCAACGTGCCGGGACAACCTGCTAACGGCACTTGGACCCTCTCGGTACTCGACGTGTGCAACATGGACGTTGGGATGCTTGAAAACTTCAGCCTCACTTTTGCCGGCGGCCAGTCCTGTTATGCCTGCGAATCAGATGGCGGGGGGCTAAACTCCACTCCAATAGTCAGTTGCGTCGGCGACTCCAGTTTGCTGCTCAACTTGCCGCCCAACTACGGCACGGACGGCCCCCTATTTGGGGCTGATTCCACCATTTATGGATATACCTACGTGCTGGTGCAGAATAACGTAATTCTATCCCTTAACCCAACGCTCGACCTGACCTCACAGCCACCGGGGAACTACCAAGTGTACGGACTATCTTACTTGATAATACATGGGAACCAACTCCCATCCATTGTCGGCATGAACTTCACCAACATTGACACGCTACTGGAGTCCAGCACAGCGCCGTTTTGCGCCGATTTTTCGTCCAATGCCGTAACCATCACCATTTTACCAGCCATCCCGCCAACGGCCATCAACCAAACGGTTTGCCAAGGCGATTGCATCACGGTGGGCGGGCAGCCAGTTTGCGCATCCGGCTCCGTTACATTGAACTCATGGCGAGGTTGCGACAGCTTAATCCAGGTAAACCTGAGCTTCATCCAGCCCGACACGGTGGACTACACGGCCACGGTCTGTGCGGGCAACTGCGTGACAATTGGTGGGCAACAATACTGTCCGCCCAGCCAACAGTACATCCATTTGCAAACCTGGCAAGGCTGCGACAGCGTGGTGCATTTGACCTTCAACGTACTCTCGCCAACGGCCATCATCACCCCAGCCAACCCGCCTGCACTCACTTGCACCGTTACTTCGGTAGCACTGTCAGCGGCGACTTCGGGGCCGGGCATATTAACCTACGCTTGGTCGGGGCCGAACGCATTCACAAGCACTCAATCGAGCATAAGTGCCACAACGGCAGGCACTTACACGGTGACAGTAAGCGACAACACCATCTCGCCCGCCTGCACGTCCACCGCTTCGGTGACGGTTGCAAATGCTGTGGTGCCGCCCGATTTGGCGTTCAACGGTACGCCGCCGAGCATCTGCCTCGGCCAGTCGTTTGACCTCGTGAACGTGGCCGTCCAAGACCTCAACAACACGGCGGCCATCATCACCATCCACAGCGGTACGCCAGCGACACCAGCGAACCAACTGTCGAACACAAACGTATCGCCAACTGTCACCACGACCTACTACTATAAGGCCACGAAGGGCAACTGTTCCGATGAAATCGGGGTGACCTTGACCGTTAAACCCGTGCCCACAGCAAACTTTATCGTCACTTCGCCGAGCTGCCTCAGCGATGCAGTCATTGTCACCTACACAGGCACGGGCAGCGCAGGCGCCACTTACAATTGGTTTTTCGATGGCGGAACTGCCACGCCCGGCACTGGCCCGGGGCCGCACACAGTGACTTATCCGTTTGCTGGGCAAAAGGCCATCACGCTGACGGTGACTGAAAACGGCTGCACGTCGTCCGTTTTTATCCAAACAATCACAGTGGAAAATCCGCTGGCGCAACCGGTCATTTCCTGCACGACCACCACTTCTACCGTGCAATTCACCTGGAACAATGTGCCCGGCAACAACGGCTACAATGTGACTTCCAGCGTACCGGGAACACAACAATCGGCTACCTCGTACCTCGTGACGGGCCTGACGCCCGGCCAATCCGTGACAGTTCAAGTGGAAGCCATCGGCACGAACACCTGCGGCAACAGCTCGGCGCAACAGACCTGCACCGCCATTGCCTGCCCGACGGTGACTGTGACGCCAACATCGGTTAGCAATATTTGCCGGGATGCGACGACCGCTCCGTTCAACCTGCAAGCGACAGTAACGGGCGGCAACGGTAGCGGCACGCTGACCTGGTCAGGCACTGGCATTGTGGATGCGATGGCTGGCACTTTCGACCCAAGCCAGGCTTCCATCGGTGCAAATACCATTACGGCGACATACACCGAAGGCAACTGTATTTTTTCCAACACACTGACAATCAACGTATTCCAAACGCCAACGGCAAGCCTAACGGCGCAAACACCAGTTTGCGAGGGCGATGCCGCAACCATCACCTTCACTGGCTCGACGGGCGCAGGACTGACCTACACTTGGAATTTTAATGGCGGAACGGCAACGCCAGGAACTGGCGCAGGGCCGCAAGACGTGGTCTGGTCAACGGCTGGCCCGCACACGGTTTCCGTTTCGGTGGCAAACTTGAGCGGCTGTACCTCGGCGCCCGCCACTGCCTCCGTGCAAGTGGATACTCCGCTGCCACAGCCACAAGTTTCCTGTAGCTCTACCACCGAGAGCGTGACCTTTACCTGGCCCCCTGTGGCAGGTGCAACAAGCTACGCCGCAATCGTTACGACTGGACAAATCGCTACGCAAAACTCCGACACGTCTTACACCGTGAGCGGGCTGACGCCCAACGAAGTGGTGAGCATTGATGTGACGGCCATCGGCACCAGCGCCTGTGGCAACAGCACGACAACGGCTGATTGCGCAGCGCTAAACTGCCCGAACACGATAGTTGTTTCCGTTGACCCCGTGGCCGACATCTGCCGCGATGCTGCTTCGCAGCCCGTGCAGATGGTCGCAACCATTAGCGGCAGCACCGGCACCGGCACTTTGGTGTGGTCAGGCCCAGGCGTTTCACCGAGTGGAGTTTTTGACCCAACCCAAGCCAACCTCGGCGACAACATCATCAGCGCCATTTATTCTGAAGGGCCCTGCTTCTACACACAAAACGACACCATCAACGTACAGGACGCACCAGCGGGTGGCTTTTTGGCACCCAGCGCTGCCTGTCAGGGGAGTTTCGTGGTGGTGAATTTCAACGGTTCGCCGCTACCTGGCCAGACCTACAACTGGGACTTTGGCGGCGGAACGGCAGTGCCCGGTACTGGCACAGGCCCGCACAGCGTCACCTGGGCAACCACTGGCATGAAGCTCATCACACTGACCGTGGTAAGCGCTCAGGGTTGCGTTTCGCCCATCTACACGGGCATGGCGGACGTGGCTTCTCCAATTCAGGCACCACAGATTTCTTGCGACAATACAACAACTTCTATTGAGTTCACTTGGCCCAGCGTGCCCGGCGCAACGGCTTACACAGTGACAACATCCACCGGGCAAGTCGGCACTCAAACCGCTCCGACGACCTTCGAGGTCACGGGCCTACAGCCCTTGGAGCAGGTTTGCGTGACCGTTACGGCGGTGTCGGGCAGTGCTTGCCCCAACACTTCCACACAGCTCTGCTGCAACGCCCTGCCCTGCCCCGCCATCACAGTGGCCGTGGCACCAGTGGCAGATTTTTGCCTCGGAACGGCGGTCCCCATCCAGCTATCGGCGACGGTGACGGGCAGCAACGGCACGGGTGCTGGCACCTGGAGCGGCAGTGGCATCGTCAGCCCAGCTACTGGCACTTTCAGCGCAACGGCGGCTGGTTTCGGGCAGCACACAGTCGTTTACACCTACTTGGAAGATGGTTGCATTTACACGGATTCCATCGTCATTGGCGTGTACCTGCAGCCTACTGCTAACTTTATATTGGACGCCACCATCTGTTTGGCGGATTTCGCCGCTGTAACTTTTTCGGGTGTTGCTGGCGCAAATGCCGTGTACACTTGGGATTTCGATGGGGGAACGGCAGTGCCCGGCATTGGCCCTGGCCCACACCAAGTCGAGTGGGACACCCCCGGCACCAAAACCGTCACCTTGAACGTAACAGACGGAAGCTGCACGTCAGCTGTTTTTACCCAACAAATACAAGTGGATGACGAGATGCAGGCACCAGTCATCAATTGCTCTGCAACGACGGACAGCGTCACCTTCAGTTGGAACACCGTGCCAGGTGCCACGGGATACTCGGTGGCCGTGCTGAACGGTAGTGGCGGGCTGCAAACCTCCGATACTACCTACGTTTTCAGTGGGCTGAACGCCAGCCAACAAGTGGCCATCCAAGTGACGGTGAATGGCAACAGCGGTTGCCCACTGCCCGTGGTAAATGCAAGCTGCAATGCCCTGCCTTGCCCAATTTTTATCCTAAATGTTGAGCCTGTGTCGCCAATTTGCTTGACTGCGGCCAGCACACAAGTGCAACTGGTGGCCGACTTGGACGGTGTGGGACAGAGTGGCACTGGCACTTGGAGCGGCACTGGTGTGGTGGATGCCGTGCTGGGGGTTTTTGATCCGACCGTGGCAGGTGTTGGCGTACACAAAATCACGTACAGCTACCAACAGGTCAACTGTTTATACGAAGATGATATTGACATTCAAATAGTGCCGCCGCCAACGGCGGACGCAGGCCCCGACCGCCTGCTGACCTGTTGGGAAAGCGACCAAGCGGTGCAACTCGGAGGCCCTGGCACTTCGGCTGGCCAGGACATCAGCTACCAGTGGACAGCAGCTTCGGGCAGCTTCCCGGGCGATGCGCAAATCCGAAACCCACAGGTGAGCACGCCCGGCCTGTTCATCCTGACGGCCACGAACACGGCGCTGGGCTGCGCCAATTCCGACGACGTGCTGGTCATTTCCACCCAAAGCTCACCCGTGCCGGAAGTGACCGTTGACCCAACTTACTGCGGGAACGGCGGCAAGGACGCCAACGTGACCGTAAGCATGGTGACGGGCGGCATGGATCCCTACCTCTACTCGCTCAACGGCGAGCCGTTTGTGGGTAGCAACGTCTTCCCCTTCCTCGATGCTGGGGAATACGAATTGACGGTGATGGATGCGGAGGGCTGCACGGGTTCGGCCAGTTTCAGGGTGGAGGAGGCCGGGACTTTGAGTGTGGATCTGACGGCCAACCTTGTCGGAAAGGCGATAATAGAATACGGCGAGTCCATCCAATTGACGGCCATCGTGAGCCTACCGCAGAGCATCCTCGACTCGATTAAATGGACAAACGGCGGCGTCCTGAGCTGTACCGATTGCCTCGACCCAATGGCCACGCCCCAGGTGCAAACGACCTTCACTGTCACGGTGTTCAAGGACGGCTGCGAGGCGAGCGACTCGTTGACGGTTTATGTTGATTATGGCGAAGGCCAAGTGTACGTACCGACGGCATTTTCGCCCAACGACGATGGCGTGAACGATTTGTTCAAGATTTACGCTGGGCCTATGGTCACGAGGATTAAGACCTTCTACGTGTTCGACCGCTGGGGAGAACACGTTTACAAGTACGAAGACTTTGACCCAAAAGACCCTTCACTTGGCTGGAACGGCAAGCTCGATGGCAAGCCGATGAACCCTGCGGTGTTCGTCTGGTTCGCAGAAGTGGAGTTTGTGGATGGTTCGACGCAGTTGCTGGAAGGCGAGGTGACGCTGATGCGATAGCGTGTTGGGTACTTGGCGTGTTAGCGTGTTGGCTTTCCAACACGCCAATTTACCAAAGCGCTTTAATACAACAACTGGATATAGATGTGCCCGTAAAGGCAGGATTAATCTGCTTTTGCGGGCTTTTTTTTTGGCGTGTTGGGTGGTTGGTGCTTTGGCGTGTTGGAAAGCCAACACGCTAATACGCCAAAGCGCCAACCCGCCTCTTCTTATTTTGCGGATTTCAGGACATCGAGGAAAGCGAGGGCGTCATCGAGGCTGGGCAGGATGGTAGCATTTTCGAGATTGAGGATGGGCTGCGAGGCCACAAGATAACCTGTGAGGAGCAGGTGGCTTCCCGGTGCTGCGGCTTGGAGGTTGGTGAGGTAGCGTTGCAACGGCTCTCGGTTGAAGGTTTCGGAAAGTACCGTGAAAACATAGTCTGGCTTGTGAATCTGGCAGGCATCCTTGAGGTCAACGAGGGCGAGGTTGGCACCGAGGTTCACTACCCGGAAGCCCCGCCGCTTGATGAGGTACTGCATGAAAAGGATGCTCAGTTCCTGTTGCTCGTCCTTGGGTAGGTAGAGGATGAACTTCGACACTTTCCGGTCGGCGGCGATTGGCTCTTTTTCAATGGCGGCAATGAGCTTGTTGCGGATAAGCTGCGTGATGAAGTTCTCCTGCACGGGCTTAATGGAGCCGGTGAGCCAGAGTAGGCTCAGTTTTTCCATAAACGGGTAAATCACCTCCAGCATCGCCTGTTCGAAGCCGAGCTGCTCCACGTGGTTGTCGAAGATACGGGCGAACTTGATTTCGTCCATTTCGATGACGGAGAGGGTGAGCACGTCGAGTTGGGCGTCAATGTCAAACTTAAAATTGGACACCGTACTGACCTGCTCCGTCATGTCTCCCTTCGACATTTCAGCGATTTTGGAAATACGGAACCCGTGCCTGTTGAGCAGGGCAACGTTGAGCAACTTTTGCAGGTCATCATCCTCGTAAAAACGAATATTCGTATCCGTTCGCTTGGGATGGAGGATGCCGTAACGTTGTTCCCATATCCGTATCGTATGGCTTTTGATGCCGGATAGTTTTTCCAGATCGTTGATAGAGTAAATAGCCATTTACGAGCTTGAGGATTTGAGGATTTGAGGATTTGAGTGACTGAGGAGGCATAGGTGTTCCTCAAACGCTTAAGCTCTCAAATGCTTAAACCCGAACCTAACATTGCTTCAAAGAAAATGTTCAGGAGTTTGCAAACTGCCAGACGAAAACCCATGCCGAAAACAAAAGCAGGGATGTCGGATCATTGGAATTTGGAATTTTACCTAACTTGCCCTTTCATTGCCCATGCGGCATTTTCCCAAACCTGCTCATGCCCTCCGGAACCAGCGAGCAGGCTGCAAAATTAATATTCTCCGGCTTAAACTTGATGATATGAAAATGACTGCTACCATGTTTAAACACCCGCTTTTCAAGCAAATAATGCCCCTTGCGGCCGCCTTATTGCTGGCCGTGGCAGCCGCTGGCCAAGCCACCTGCAACTACACCATCAACATGTTCGACAGCTTCGGCGACGGTTGGAACGGGGGCATGCTCACCGTTGTTTCAAACGGCGTTACCACGACGCACACCTTGGCAACCGGCGTTCAGGGAACTTCCACTTTTCAGGTGACGGCTGGGACGCCCATACTCATCACTTGGACGGTTGGGGCGTTTGCCTTTGAGCCAAGCTTTGAATTGGAAGACCCGGACGGCTTGATACTTCTTGCATTGGGCAACCCAATCCCAACTGGCGTAGTGTACGATGCCATCGGGTATTGCCCCAATTGCCCAGCCCTGAACCCGAACCTCGTCATTATTCCTCTATTACAAACAACCGACTCCACCGCAGTGGTGAATTGGCCAAACCAGAGCATCGCAGAGTATTTTATCGTGCAGTATGGCCCCGCTGGCTTCCCGTTTGGCACCGGCCTTATCATCCAAACCACTGCCTCTCAGGCATTGCTCACTGGCTTAAACCCGTGCGTGGAGTACGACGTTTACCTCGCCTCCCACTGCGGCGTGGACAGCACGAGCACCTACCTCGGCCCATTCACCTTTACCACCACCTATACCCCTGGCAACCCCGGTGCCACCTGCGATTACACCTTCAATCTCTTTGACTCCTTCGGTGATGGTTGGGACAATGGAGCCTTGCAAGTCGTGCACAACGGCATCACCAACAACTACACCGTGCCGTTCACAACGGGCGACCAGGCAACCTACACCCTCACCGCCACCAGCAATTTGCCCATTGAAGTTACCTACGTGCCGAGCATTTACCCCAACGAGGTTACTTACGAAATACTCGACCCCGATGGCAACATCATCTTCTCGGATGGGCCGTTTCCGCAAGAAGGCGAGGTGTTCACCACCATCGCCTGCCCGACCTGCCCCGGCCCTGTGGACGCCTGGATGAGCGACGTGAACGCCACCAACGCCCGCTTGGCTTGGAAGCCTTCGCCCGGCGCATTTGGCAACTACATCATCGAGTACGGCCCGATGGGCTTCACGCTCGGCACTGGCACGGTTGACACCGTTCCTGTTGGCCAACTTTCATATAAACAACTGACCGGCCTCGCCGAAAACGCTTGGTACAACGCTTACATCAAACTCGACTGTGGCACGGAGTTCAGCAAGTCAATCGGTCCGGTCATGTTCCATACGCTTTGGCTCAACGACCTCGGCGTGAGCGGCATCACCATGCCTACGGCCACCGGCTGCGACCTTGGTTCCAGTGAGGAAGTAACCATCCAACTGACCAACTTCGGCCAAGCTCCACAGACGCTTTTTGAGTTCTATTTTGCGGTAAATGGACAGCCAGCTCCGATTCCGGTGCCACAGGACGGCCTCTTCACAGGCGTACTTGGCAATGACAGCACCCAGGTCATTTCCTTTGAAACCACTTGGGATTTTTCCGAACCGGGCATCTACCACCTGCAAGCCTGGACCGTCCTCGACGGCGACAGCCAGCCCAAGAACGACACATTCAGCACTTTCATCATCACCGCTTATCCCAAGCCGTTGAAGGAGAACTTTGAGGACAACTCGATACCAAGCAGTTGGGTGACCACCGGAATCATTTTCCCGCCGAACGCACACAACAACCCAACCTATGTGCTTGGCAGAAACCTTTATGCCAGCGTGCCAAACATGGAGATGACCACCCACCGGGTAGGCCCCATCGAAACTGGAGACACGCTGAAGTTCGACTACCGCTACGTAAACTGGTCGGCGGGCACCACGGCCACCACCCTCGGTACTGGCGACAAGCTCGAAGTGCAGGTCTCCAAAGACTGCGAGAACACTTGGCAGACCGTGCTGACCATCAACAGCACCAACCACGTGGCCAGTACCAACTTTGCCACCAAATCTGTGGTGCTCAATGCCTACGACGGCGATGCCATCAACGTCCGCTTCCGGGGCACTTGGGGCAGTGGCGACTACTGGCTCGACCTCGACAACATCAACATCACCGGCTGCCCAGAGGCACTCTACCTCCTCGGCGACGTCCACGGTAGCCTCGAAGGCGACTCCACTGGCGGTATTGACCTCACTGTGTTCCTCACCGAGGGGCCGTTCGAGTTCATTTGGACCAACGCCGCTGGCGACACCGTCTCCGTGAATGAAGACCCGACGGGTCTTCCCATCGGCACGTACAGCGTGTCCGTCACCAGCCCGGATGGCTGCACCGGGTTCCAAACTTTCACCATCGGTACTTTTGTCGCTGCCGACGAAGTGGAAGGTTTGCAAGAAATCACGCTCTACCCGAACCCGACCTCTGGCACGGCCTTCGTGGACGTGAAGTTGTTGAAAAGCATGGACGTACAGCTCCGGTTGCTCAACCTCAACGGCCAGTTGGTATTCGAGTCGAGCCAAATGAACGTCGCTGACATCCACCAAGAAATTGACTTGAACAACCAAGCACCGGGCATGTACATCCTCCAGGTCATTGCCGACGGCAAGCCGTACCATGCCAAGCTGATGGTGGCGCGTTGAGGAAGTTCGACAGTTCGACAGTGGGCAGTTGGCAGTCAAGGCCGTGGTAACAGTCCCTGACTGCCAACTGCCCACTGTCGAACTGCCAAACTAAAAAAAGGGATGTCCGTGAAAACCGGGCATCCCTTTTTTAGCTCAACTTTTGGCTTCGCAAAGTGTCTTTAGCGAAACGAATTTAATAAAATGTACCATTCGCCAGGTTTTACCAAAATAGGGGTTTGGGGCGGAACGCCCCAAAAGCCCCTCTCCCCCGACGAGCCGCCGAAGGCGGCGAGGAGGGGCAGGAGTTATGTGACAGACTGGTCTATTTAATTAAATTTCTTTCACTTTAGAGGAGTTTTTTACCTTAAATTAAAGCACAGTAGGCAAGGTAAAATTGGCAATTTGTGATTTTCACCCGCCGACTTTTTCCTTTTTCCTTTGTACTTTTTCCTTGTAGAATATGAAAATCGGCATCGTCTGTTACCCAACTTTTGGCGGCAGTGGCGTGGTGGCCACCGAGCTTGGCATCGGCCTGGCCAAGCGGGGCCACGAGGTTCATTTCATCACCTACCGCCGCCCAGCCCGGCTTTCCGCCTTCCACGAAAACGTTTTTTACCACGAGGTGAATGGCGAGGACTACCCGCTTTTTGAATACCCACCCTACGACACGGCACTGGCCAGCAAGCTGGTAGAGGTGGTGAAATTTGAAAAACTCGACCTACTGCACGTCCACTACGCCATCCCCCACGCCGCCGTGGCCTACATGGCCAAGAAAATCCTGTTGCAGGATGGCCGCTACGTGCCAGTCATCACTACGCTGCACGGCACGGACATCACGCTCGTGGGCACCAATCCCGCCTTCAAGCCCGTTGTGGAATTTTCCATCAACAAATCGGACGGCGTGACGGCGGTGTCGGACTTTCTGAGGGACGAGACCCTTGAAAAATTCAAGATAACCACGGAAATCAAGGTCATCTACAACTTCGTGGACTTCGACCGTTTCCGAAAAATCAACAAGGACCATTTCAAAAAGGCCATCGCCCCCAACGGCGAACGCATCCTCACGCACACTTCCAATTTCCGCAAGGTAAAAAGGGTGGAGGACGTCATTCGGGTGTTTGAAAAAGTTCACCAACACGTGCCGAGCAAGCTCCTGCTCATCGGCGACGGCCCAGAGCGCCGCCAAATGGAGGACCTCTGCCGCCAAATCGGCCTCTGCGACGAAATCCGCTTCCTCGGCAAACAAGACGCCGTGGAGGAACTGCTCGCCATTTCCGACCTGTTTTTCATCCCCTCCCAAAGCGAGAGCTTTGGCCTAGCCGCCCTAGAAGCGATGGCCTGCGAAGTGCCCGTCATCTCCTCCAACGCTGGCGGCCTGCCTGAAGTGAACATCCACGGACAGACCGGCTTCCTCAGCGACGTGGGCGATGTGGAGGCCATGGCCCAGCACGCCATCACCATCCTGAGCGATGACCACGTGCTTCAAACTTTCCGCAAAAACGCCTTGGAACAAGCCGAACGGTTCGACATCCGGCACATACTGCCGCAATACGAAGCATACTACGAGGAGGTGTTGGCGAGGGCGATGTGGGTGGAGGATTGACGACTGACGATTGACGACTGACGATTTACGATTGGGGCGATAGGGTTATTCAATGTGAAAAGGGTACAGAACCAGCAGGTTCCATACCCTTTTTCGTTTGGCTGTGCGTCCAATCGTCAATCGTCGATCGTCGATCGTCAATCACTTCACTTCGCAGGTCAACAACTGCTCCTGCTTCCCATCCACCGTGGTGACGAAGCCTTCGAGCAGGTCGCCAATTTGCACGGGGCCGACCCCGGCGGGGGTGCCGGTGAAGATGAGGTCGCCTTGCAGCAGTTTGAAATATTGGGAAACGTAGGTGATGATGTTTCCGAAGGAAAAAATCACATCACGGGTGTTGCCGTGCTGCACCGTCTCGCCGTTTTTCTTTAGCTGAAACTCAATATTGCCGCCGCTGTTGACCCGGTGTAGCGGCACGAACTTGCCCAGCACCGCCGAGTTGTCGAAGCCCTTGGCGATTTCCCAGGGGTGTCCTTTTTTCTTGAGTTCCTCTTGCACGTCACGGGCAGTGAAGTCAATCCCGAGCGCCACTTCTTCGTAATAGCTGTCGGCAAATTCCGGCTGCACGGCCTTGCCGTTTTTGCAGATTTTCAGCACCACCTCGCACTCGTAGTGCAGGTCTTTGGTGAAGTCCGGGTAGTAAAATGGTTTCTCGTTCACCAACAGCGCCGACGGCGGCTTCATGAAAACCACGGGCTTTCCCACTGGCACGGGGTTGTTGAGTTCCTTGGCGTGATCGGCGTAGTTTCTTCCGATGCAGATTATTTTCATTGTTGTATTGCTTTATTGTTGTATTGTTTTTGGGGGGGGGGCGGGGTTATTCTTTTAGTTTGTCTTTGGTGTATTTTATGAGATGGCCGATGGCTGGCCAAGTTTTTCTAGTTCTTGGAAAATATGTTGATGTTGTTCTTCTGTAATGAGTTTTCGATGCCGAGCCTTTGCGTTCCAGTCATAACATTCCTTCCGGGAGCCTTGGCTGTATCGGTAAAATTTGATTTTGTCCTTTTTGCCCCAACGCCCGAAGCCCTCTGCAATATTGGCAGAAATAGAATCAGCGGCCCTCACGAATTGGCTGCCGATAGTATTCCGTGAAAATGCTTCCCACGGCAGCACCAAATCCCACACATAATTGGCCAGATGAAATGCTGATTTATAGGCACTAATATCATTCAGTTTTAGGTACTTCTCCTCTCCCATAGTAGTTTGTTTTTTAGGCCAACAATAAAACAATACAGCAATACAACAATATAGCAATCACATTTTTACATTCAGCAACCCCGCCAGCTCCTTCACCTCCCGAATCGTCTCCTGTGCCCGCTTGCGGATATTGGCGGAGGATTCCTTGATATGCTCTTTGACCACCTTTTTGTTGGCGTTGAGTTCAGATTTGTTCTCCCGGAAAATAGCGCTTTTTTCGGCCAAGGCATCGGCAACGACCTCCTTGAGCGGGGCGTATTTCAACGTCCCGGCCCGGTAGTCGTCCATCAGGGAGGCATGGGCTTCCAATTTTCCGCAGGCTTTCAGCAGTTCGAAAAGGTTGGCAACGCCAGCGCTCATTTCGCCAGCGGCGGTCTCGCCTGTGTCTGTCACGGCGCTTTTGATTTGCTTGCGCAAAACGGCATCCTCGGCAAAGACGTTGATGTAGTGCTTTTCCCCAGCGCTTTTGCTCATCTTCTTGCTGGGGTCGGCGGTAGACTTGACGCTTGGCGTCTCAGTGTGCAGCGACTCCGGCAGCACGAAATACTCCTTGCCCACTTGGTTGTTGAAGCGCTGCGCAATGTTGCGGCTGAGTTCGAGGTGCTGCTCTTGGTCCTTGCCCACCGGCACGTAGTCTGCCCGGTAGATGAGGATGTCGGCGGCCTGTAGCACGGGGTAGTCGAACAGCCCGACGGAAATGAAGCCCTCGGCCTTCTCTTCGCTCTGGGCACTTTTGTCCTTGAACTGGGTCATTCGGCTCACGTTGCCGAAAGAGGCGAAGCAGTTGAAAATCCAGCACAGCTCCACATGCTCCGGTATCAGCGACTGGATGAACAGGTTCTCTTGTTTGACGCCCACAGCCATCAGGTTGATGATGAGGTCCCAGACGTTTTCCCGCAGCTTCTTGGGGTCGTAGGGCATGGTCATGGCGTGGTAGTCCACCACGCCGTAGTAACAAGTATATTTTTGCTGGAGGTCAACCCAGTTTTTTACGGCCCCGAAGTAGTTGCCGTAGTGCATGTCGCCAGTGGGTTGGATGGCGGAGAGGACTGTTTTTTTTGCGCTCATGTTCGTTTCAGTGAATTATTGGCTGAAAGGGCGCAAAGGTAAAAAGAACGAAGTGGATGGTACGGGTAAGTTCTGGTTTTTCTGGACGATGCAGTTCTTCCTTTTTTACTTAATTTCCCACGTACTTCCCCCTGCCAGTAACCTATCCAAATCCCCCTCGCCCAAGCTGCTAATTGTAGCGTTCACCTGCTGGTGCAACTGTTCCTCGTAACAAGGCCGTTCTGTTTGGTAAAACACGCCAAAAGGCCGGGGCATCGCATTCGGGTTCACCGAAGGGTTGTCGAAGAAACGGGCGAGGATGTTGGCCTTCACGTGGTCGCTGTCGTCGTGTACCCAGAGGTCGTCCTTCGTGAACTCGCCAGAGGTGAGGCTGACCACCTGTGGCGTGAAGCCGTCCAGCCGAACGCCCTTTTCGCTTTCTTTGCCAAACACCAACGGCTGCCCCTGTTCCAGCATCAGCGCCGTGTCGGGCTTGGAGTCTTTTTCCGTGAAGACCTCGAAAGCGCCATCATTGAAAATGTTGCAGTTCTGATAGATTTCGAGGAAGGAAGTGCCCCGGTGTGCATCGGCACGAGCGAGCATGTCCTTCAGGTGCTTCGGGTCACGGTCCATCGAGCGGGCGACAAATGTGGCATCGGCGCCGAGGGCAAGCGCGATGGGGTTCACCGGGTGGTCAATCGAGCCATAGGGCGTCGAAGGCGTCCGCTTGCTCTCCTCCGACGTCGGCGAATATTGCCCTTTCGTGAGGCCATAAATCTGGTTGTTGAACAGCAGCAGGTTCAAGTCGAAATTGCGCCGAAGGAGGTGTATGAAGTGGTTCCCACCGATGGAAAGCCCATCGCCGTCGCCCGTGATGACCCACACGTTTAGGCTTGGATTGGCAATCTTCAAGCCCGATGCAAACGCTGGGGCACGCCCGTGGATGCTGTGCATCCCGTAGGTCTCCATGTAGTACGGGAAGCGGGACGAGCAGCCGATGCCGGACACGAAGACCGTCTCGTGCGGTAGCTTGCCAAGGTCGGCCAGCACGGTTTGCACCTGTTTCAAGATGGAATAATCGCCGCAGCCGGGACACCAGCGCACGTCTTGGTCGGTGGCGAAGTCTTTGGCTTTCAGTGTGTATGGAACCCCGTTTGGGTTTGATTCTATGGCCATTTTTCGTTGTTTTATTTCTTTTTGAATGGCCGCCTCGGCGGCCATTCAAAAAGAAAAGTAC
The DNA here is from genome assembly GCA_964508135.1 of uncultured Saprospiraceae bacterium. GTDB lineage: Bacteria > Bacteroidota > Bacteroidia > Chitinophagales > Saprospiraceae > UBA6168. The sequence goes on along the minus strand of CAZDSU010000006.1, from coordinate 40,613 downwards.
GTTTGGCTGCTTGGCAAAGCCGAGCAGCCAAACGATAAGTTATTTTAATAGTTCGAGGGCAAAATCGAACAACTCCTCATGGGCAATCGGTGTGCCCTGTATCTTGTTGAACGCCACCGCGGGCAGCAGGTACTTGTCACGGATGACCTTCACCAGTTGCCCGTTGTTGATTTCCGGTATCACCACCTTGTCAAATCGTTTCATCAAATCCTCAAGGTTGCGGGGGAACGGGCGCAGGTAGCGCAGGTGCGCATGGCCTACCGAGTAGCCAAGCTCCACCAAGCTATGTGTCACCGACTCGCAGACGCCGTAGGTAGATCCCCAGCCGAGAAGCAGCAGGCCGCCGCTTTTGTGGCCCGACTCGATTTTTTGCTCCGGGATGTAATCGGCTATCATCTCCACTTTGCGCTCACGGGTCTTCACCATGTGCTCGTGGTTGGCGGGGTCGTAGCTGATGTTGCCCGTCACGTCCTCCTTTTCGATGCCGCCAACCCGGTGTATCAGTCCGGGGGTGCCGGGAATCGCCCATTCACGAGCTAGTTTTTCGTCACGCTGGTAGGGCATAAACTGGCTGCCGTCTTCTTTTTGCTTCGCAAAACTGACCTTCATTTCCGGCAAATCCGATGATTTCGGGTAGCGCCAAGGCTCGGCACCGTTGGCGATGTAGCCGTCACTGAGCAACACGACAGGCGTCATGTGCTGCACGGCGATTCGGCATGCCTCCATTGCAGCCTCGAAGCAATCGGAAGGCTTGCTGCACGACACGACTGGTAGGGGGCACTCGCCGTTGCGGCCGTACAGCGCTTGCAGCAGGTCGCTTTGCTCCGTTTTGGTGGGCAAACCCGTGGAAGGGCCGCCCCGCTGCACGTCAATGATGACTAATGGTAGTTCGAGCATGACGGCCAGTCCCATCGCCTCTCCCTTGAGTGCAAGACCGGGGCCGGAGGTGCCTGTGATGCCGAGGTTGCCGCCGTAGCTGGCCCCTATGGCAGAGGCAATGGCCGCTATTTCGTCCTCGGCCTGAAAGGTACGCACGCCGTAGTTCTTGTATTTCGAAAGGGAATGCAAGATACTGGACGCTGGCGTGATGGGGTACGAGCCGTAAAACAACGACAGTCCCAGCTTTTTGGAGGCCGTGATGAGACCCAGCACAATGGCGTCGTTGCCCATGATGCTGCGGTACTTGCCGGGGGCAAGTTGGGCTGGTTGCACGGTGTAGCGGTCGTTGAACTCCTCCATTGTGTCGCCTAGGTTGTAGCCAGCGATCAGGGCCTTGTGGTTGGCGTCGAGGATTTCCGGCTTGCTCTTGAACTTGGCGTTCAGGAACTTCATCGTCGTGTCCATCGAGCGGTTGTAGCGCCAGAGCAGGAACCCCAACACGTACATATTCTTGCATCGGTCTTTTTCCTTCGTGCCAAGTGTGGACTCTCTGATGGACTCACGGGTCATCTTCGTCACCGGGATTCTTATGACCTCGAAACCCTCCAAAGTGTTGTCTTCCAGCGGGTTATGACCATCGTCGTACTTGGCAAGGCGCAAATTTTTCGAGTCAAAACCATCTTCGTTGATGATGACGGTACCGCCCTTTCGCACCATCTTGATGTTTACTTTCAGCGCAGCGGCATTCATGGCTACCAGCACGTCGAAGCGGTCACCAGGAGTGAAAATCCGCTGGCTACCAAAGTGCAGTTGAAAACCGGACACGCCAGCTAATGTCCCGATAGGGGCACGTATCTCGGCAGGAAAGTCGGGAAATGTGGCAAGGTCGCTGCCCGATATGGCAGTATCGTCGGTGAAAAGTCCGCCCGTGAGCTGCATCCCATCGCCAGAGTCACCAGCGAATTTGATGATGACAGCCTGTTTTTCTTGCATTTGTTTGACCATAAAATCCTTGTCATTTAGTGCTTCCGACCAACCAAAAATTGCCCGAACGCAAATGGGGCGTAAAATTAAGGAAGGTCAGCGGAAAACTTGCGTGATTTTGCTTATTGGTAAAAATAAAAAAACCTGTCAGGGTTGTCCTGACAGGTTCCACAATTGAAAATTTGTTACCAAGTGTTTTTGACCCCTCCGCAAGAAAAGAGGCCATGCAATTTATAATCCTAGTTTTGATGGAATAAAAATCAAGTTGATTACCCAGCGGCATAAGCGTCCAGGTCGAGCAGGCCAGCAACCCATTCCGATTGTTCTTTTAGCAGAAATAAAATGATGGCGAAAGCAATCATCACGGTTGCTTTGAAGATGCGACGTTGGTGGCGGATGGCATCTGCCTTTTCGTTTGTCAGCCACTCTACAAATTCAGGGGAAATATCGTAAGGATGGACGGAGGTAATCTTGGCGATAGTGTTTGCTTGTTGCATGTTAGTGTTTTTGTTTTTAACTGCGAAGATTTAAAAACAAAAAACCATGCCAGAAATCAATTCAACCCCAACAAATTTTGATTCTCGTGAAAAAAGTTTGCAAAAGGGTGGAATTCAGCAATTTCTGAAAGCAAACAAATCAGCTTACCTTTGCGGGCATGAAAATCAAGCGCCTTTACATCAACAACTACAAGTCGCTCGTCAATTTTGAATTGGTGGAGCCGAACCCGTTCTCGGTCTTCGTCGGGCCGAATGCGGCGGGGAAGTCGAATGTGTTTGAGGCGTTTGAGTTTTTGAGTTATTCAAGTGATTTCGTAAGAGGTAATGACATTTTTGGTGGAGCAAACAATTATTTGAACAAGAATTTACAGTCTACTTATAAAAACATTATCGGTCAACAATTTGAGATTGATGTAAAATTGGATGCAGAATTCCTTAATACTAAGGATGAAATTGAATTGAGAGCAAATATCAAATATCTTCAACTTGAAGATGGTATTATTCCTGCGAGTGGTACTTCGAGACATCATTGGGCTGATGATTACAAGGAATGGATACAACAAGTTGAACAAAAGGAAAACACATACATCAATAAGTTTTCGAGGATTTTCATAAAAAATTCACAACTTGTAAAATCGCAAATCAAATCCTCATTGAAGCTCTCATTGGATTGCTCCAATCTGGAATCCGTATTATATCGCATCCTCCAAGACGAAATAAAACGGGATGAAATCACCGAATGGATGGAGTCACTTATCCCCGGCCTCGAAAAAGTGGAAGTCGCCAAAAGCGACCTCAGCGGCGATTATTTTCTAAGGATTTTTGAAAAACACCTGCCCGACCCCATCGGCAAAAACCTCATCTCCGACGGCACCTACAACATCCTAGCCCTGCTCACCGCCGTTTATCAAAGCGACGAGCCGCAGTTCCTCTGTATCGAGGAGCCGGAGAATGGCTTGACGCCTTATGTCCTTCGTTCATTGGTCAATTTTTTCAGGACGGTTTGCGAGGAAAAAGGCCACTACATCTGGCTCAATACACACTCGCCTACCATCGTAAATGAATTGCAGCCAAAAGAACTGATACTGATTGATAAAATTGAAGGCATAACCAAGGCAAAACAACTCGACCCGAACCTCAAACTCAAAACCATGAAACTGGACGAAGCATGGTTGACTAATTCCCTTGGAGGTGGGTTGCCATGGTGAAATTGGGCTTTATCGTGGAGGGGGCGAGTGAAAAAACCATCCTCAAATCCAGCATGTTTCGCTCGCTCTTAGCAAAATTGGGATTGGATTTCGTTGAAAATATCATTGACGCCACCGGCGGCGGCAACCTTTTGCCCAAACACTTGGAAGACCAAGTGGCGCTTTTAAAAATGGCCGGGGCGACCCGAATCCTCCTGCTCACAGACCAAGAAGATGCACCCTGCATTTCCTCCATTAAAGCCCGAATTAACCCGGATGGTGTTCATATTGTAATCATTGCTGTCAAGGCCATTGAAGCGTGGCTTTTGGCTGATACTGCCGCCATTTCAACGTACATGAAACAGAATTTTCAGTGCGAAAAACCTGAAATAATTGACAAACCCTTCCAATTCATCAAAGCAGAAAAACTCAGGCTAACGGGTAGAGGTGTGAACGATAAAGGCCAACTTTGCAGCCGAATGTTGGCCAGCGGGTTCTCCCTCGAAGCCGCCGCCGCCCACCCCAACTGCCCCAGCGCCAAATATTTCCTCGATAAACTCACAGCTTTGTCATTGCCGAAGGCAACCTAACAATTTAACAATTCAGCAATTTTGAGCAATCAATTAATCGAATGCGTCCCAAATTTCTCCGAAGGCCGGGACATGGCCATCATCAAACAAATCACCGACGAAATCGAAAGCGTGGAGGGCGTCAAGCTCCTCGATGTTGACCCCGGCAAGGCCACCAACCGCACCGTCGTCACCTTCGTGGGCGCACCGGAAGCCGTGGTGCAGGCCGCCTATCTGGCCATCAAAAAAGCGGCAGAAGTCATTGACATGAGCAAGCACAAGGGTGAGCATCCCCGCATGGGCGCCACCGACGTTTGCCCGCTCATCCCCATCGCCAATATTTCGATGGAGGAGACAGCGCAGTGGGCGCACCAACTCGCTGAAAAAGCCGGGAGCGACCTCGGCATCCCTTTTTATATGTACGAGGCCGCTGCCACGACGCCGGAGCGCCGCAACCTCGCTACCATTCGGGCGGGCGAGTACGAGGCACTGCCGGAGAAACTGAAAAAACCGGAATGGAAGCCCGACTACGGCCCTGCCACCTTCAACCCACGGGCAGGTGCAACGGTCATCGGTGCACGGGACTTTCTCGTGGCCTACAACGTGAACCTGAACACGACTTCCGAGCGCCGTGCCAACTCGGTGGCCTTCGATGTGCGTGAGCAAGGGCGGGTGCTTCGCAAAGGTGACCCGATTGACGGTGAAATCGTGAAGGACGAGAACGGCGAGCCAGTGCGGGAACCAGGCGCTTGCAAGGCCGTGAAGGGCATCGGCTGGTACATCCCGGAATATGGCGTGGCACAGGTGAGCATGAACTTGACGAACATCGAGGTGACACCGCTGCACGTGGCCTTCGAGGAATGCTGCAAGAGTGCCGACCACCGGGGGATGCGGGTCACTGGCTCGGAACTCGTGGGCCTCGTGCCGCTGAAGGTAATGACTGAAGCGGGCCGCTATTTTTTGCAAAAACAAAAATGGAGCACCGGGGTATCAGAGGAAGAACTGATACACATAGCCGTGAAGTCGCTGGGACTGGACGAACTAGCGCCGTTTGACCCCAAGAAAAAAATCATCGAATACCAACTGGCGGACGAGAAATCTGCTCCGCTCGTACACATGAACCTGCGGGCCTTCGCCAACGAAACGGCCAAGGACAGCCCTGCCCCCGGCGGCGGCTCAATTTCTGCTTACGTCGGCGCACTTGGCGCTTCGCTCGGCACGATGGTGGCGAACCTGAGCGCTGGCAAGCGAGGCTGGGACGACCGTCTGGAGGAGTTCTCCGCTTGGGCTGAAAAAGGCCAGGCGATCAAGGACACGCTGCTCCGCCTAGTGGACGAGGACACTAATGCCTTCAACCAAATCATGGCTGCCTTCCGTTTGCCAAAGGAAACCGCAGAGGAAAAAGCTGCCCGAAAAACTGCCGTGCAGGCCGCCACCTGCTATGCCACCGAGACCCCGCTGCGAACGATGCAAGCTGCACTCGCCGTTTTTGAACTGGCCGAGGAGATGGTAAAAACGGGCAACCCAAACTCTGTGTCCGATGCGGGCGTGGGAGCGCTCTGCGCTCGTGCCGCCGTGCATGGTGCTTGGATGAACGTGAAAATCAATGCCAGCAGCCTTGCCGACAAGGAACTGGCTGCTGATTTTGTGCAAAAAGCAGAGGCGATTGCGAAGCGGGCGGAAGATTGGGAGCGGGAGATAGTGAAACTGGTGGAGGGGAGGATGTAATATATCTGTGCTCAAACTCAGAAAGCAATGACCTATTTTTTACTACTGCTCGGCTTCGCCCTCCTCATCAAAGGTGCCGACTGGCTGGTGGACGGTGCAGTATCGGTGGCCTCCCGCTTTGGCGTCTCGGACTTGATAATCGGGCTAACCATCGTGAGCATGGGCACGTCCATGCCGGAACTCATAGTCAGCCTCATTGCCAGTGCCAACGGCAGTTCGGAGCTGGCCATCGGCAACGTGCTGGGCAGCAATATCGCCAATGTGCTGCTCATTCTTGGCGTCACGGCCATCGTGTGCGACCTTCCCGTTCACCGCAACACCATCCTGTCAGAAGTGCCGTTTTCATTGGCGGCGGCATTGCTGGTCGGCTTCCTGGCCAATGCCGGGATTGGGGACGAAACACCAAGCAAGTTGCTCACCATCAGCCGATCGGATGGCATTATCATGCTGTTTTTCTTCTTTCTGTTCATAGCCTACGTACTTGTCGTGGCCAAGGAGGGCAAAAAACAAAAAGAAGCGGATGAAGCCCCGCCTGCCCCAATCTGGAAGAGTATTTTGCTCATTTCCGTGGGCATTCTTTGTCTTTTTCTTGGCGGAAAATGGGTGGTGGACGGTGCCGTACACCTTGCAAAGCTTTTCGGCATGAGCGAGACGCTCATCGGCCTGACGGTCGTGGCGCTCGGCACCTCACTGCCCGAACTCGTAACCTCCATCATGGCCGCTCTGAAGCGGAACACTGACATCGCCGTGGGCAACGCCGTGGGATCCAACATCTTCAACCTGCTCTGGATACTGGGTATCAGCGCTGTTATTCGGCCCATGCCCTTCGACGTGGCCTCCAACGTGGACATCGTGGTGGTCATCGCTTCGAGCTGCATGATTTTGCTGGCGCTGATTATTGGCAGGCGGATGACTATCAAGCGCATGGAGGGTATCGTTTTCGTGGCGGGTTATTTGGCTTATCTTTACTTCGTTGTTAAACGTGGGTAAAAGGTATCTAAATTGGAAACAACTGACGTTCCCCCGCTCTTTTAATCAAAAAACATAAATTCATGCGATACTTGATTTTCCTGCTTTTCCTCCCCATCCCATTCGCTTGCACCCAGCAAGGAACGGCGCAACCAGAGCAGGTCAGCGCCCATTTGCCAGAGGCACCTGCACCTGATACAGCACATGCTGTTGCAGTCGCAGCCAATCCGCCTCCTGCTCCCGAGCCAGCGCCTGAGTTTTCCATTGAGTACATCATGGGCAGATTCGACCCGGCGAAGCACCCGGACTTCGTTTCGGTGGATAAAAAATATGCTGACGAGGAGGGTTACTTCCTTCGGAAAGACACTTACGAGAGCTTCGCAAAAATGTGGGAAGCCGCCCAAGCCGACGGCGTGACACTGACCATCGTCTCTGCTACCCGCAACTTCAGCAAGCAAAAATCCATTTGGGAGGGCAAATGGACAGGCAACCGCCTCATCGAAAACGGCTCGAACGCCGCCAAAAAATACCCCGACCCGAAGACCCGTGCCCTCAAGATTCTGGAGTACAGTTCCATGCCAGGCAGCAGCCGCCACCACTGGGGCACGGACGTTGACCTTAACGACCTCGACAACTACACTTTCGAGCAGGGGCCTGGCAAGAAGGTGTACGACTGGATGCTCAAACACGCCGCCGAGTACGGCTTTTGCCAGCCCTATTCCCGCAAGGGGGAAGAACGCCCGAACGGCTACAACGAGGAGAAATGGCACTGGTCCTACATGCCCGTGGCGAAAAAGCTTACCGACCTAGCTGCCCGCAGTATGACGGACGACATGATTGGCGGCTTCAAGGGGGCTGAGACTGCGGTGAAGATTGGCATCGTGGAGAAGTATGTGCTTGGGGTGAATAACGATTGTTTATGAAGAAGGCCGGCCTGCCCAGGGCGACTTGCAGCGGCTACCCTAGCTACGGACGGACTTGGACGGTACGGAGAATTTGAATAAATAAGCATCATTTTCCTACCCCAAATCTTCTACCGATTTTTCCGCCCCTACTCTGTGCATAGGCGGGTATGCTGATTCAGGATTTTATGATTTTGCCTGAATAAGCAAATTTCCGCCCGGAAAGGGTGACAAAATAAACGCCTTTTTCCACATCGCTTGGCCAATTGAACTCCTCGCAATTCATCCCAGCATTGCGTACTGCTTTTTCAAGGAAAACATGTAGCAACCGCCCTGAACTGTCGTAGAGTTCAATGGTGATGATAGATAGTTCGCTCAATGGGTAACAAAGGGAGAAATTTTCCCCTACTGGATTGGGGAGGATGGTGAGTCCTTCCTCGTTGAGGATGAGGGAGTCTGGCGGGGGAACGGTATCAGTAGTTACAGTTGTGTCCCTGCCAAAGTATTTGGCTAATACCATATCGGCTGCATAGTAGATGGGGGAGGCTGAACCGACAAGGAGGACATTGCCGTCCGGTAAGATTGCTGCACTTTTTACACGGTCGTACGTTGAGCTATCGTGGTTAAATACAAGGCCTGAGTTTCCGAAATCTTCCACCCAATTGAAATCTTGAGATAACTTTGCCAAAGCGAAATCAGGGTGATTATAATATGTAGAATCATTTCGCTCGCCAGCAAGGAAGAAACTGCCTTCATCATCTCTCATAATTCTGGCAATGCGGTTTAATTTCTCATTCGGAATATGCGTGATTCCATTTATTCCAAAAGAGGTGTCAAATGCTCCATTGGGTTTGAGACGGATAACATCAAGGGAAAGCGGAGGGATTAAATCGCCATTAATCCAGGCTATAAGATTGCCATCTTCCATCAAAAAAAGTTTTTGCACATAATAATTGGCAGAAGGCAACGTGCCTGTCACTCTTCCATTTATGCCAAAGCTGTTATCAATGGAGCCGTCAGTGTTCAAACGTGCTATAACATAGGCAGATGTACCAAATAAAATCGAATACGAGCCTGATAATAATAATTTACCATCGGATTGTAACGTAAGATGGCCAATACTGATACTACTATTCATTGGCTCGTTCCAACTTGGAAGGGCAACACCACCAGTACCAAAACTTATATCGGGAGTTCCATTGGCATTTAGCTTTGCAACATAGGTATGCAACCCATTTACAAATGAATTTCGAACTGAGCCGGCAACCAGTATTTTGCCATTTGGCAGAAGTTGAAAAGAATTAACCGTAGTGACCTCAAAACCAGTTTCTACCTTCGCCACGCCCATTGGTGCATACAGTGTAGCATGTCCAAATGTACTGTCGAATTCCAAATCGGGACTAAATCGCATTACATAGGTGTTGCTCCCATCATCCCCTGTATCAGAGTCATATCGGGAGGACTGCACCAGTGCCAATATTTTTCCATCGGGTTGAACGATTAGGCCGGAGACATAATCGGATGCAAGCCAAGCGTAATCAATAAATACTGCGCCAGAATCGCCAAAGCTCAGGTCTAAGTCGCCATCTTCCTCAAAGCGGGCAAATACCATCGAGTAATCGTGCTTACCAGCCACCAGTATTTTGCCGTCATTCAGGATAGCCAATGATTGCGCTTCATCATAATATCCAAAAGTTTGATTAAAAGATTGTTTCACAACTCCATTCACGCCAAAAGATGGGTCCAGCTGTCCCTGTTGCGAAAACAGCGTGACAGCAACCGAGAAGTTCAATATCAGAAAGGCGTAAAACTTGGATTTCATTGCAGCTGGATTTTCTGTTGAAAAAAAAATATACCGATGAGTACAAATATACGAAGCTGAAAATAGCAAGCTATCAGGTAGCACTCATTTGTCAGGCCGCAAGCGTAATTTTTTCCCATCCCAAATCTTCTCCCTACCTTTCCAGCCTAATCAAATCAAGCAACGAATGAACAAACTTTCCACCCTTCTGTTGGCAGCAACACTGCTGTTCACCACCAACCTTTTTTCACAGAAAAAAAAGACCGAGGAGAAAAAAGACGAGACCAAGCACTACCTCGACACCCTCGGCCTCGGCCTCTCGTGGCGCAGCGTCGGTCCGGCGGTCACTTCCGGGCGCATCAGCGATTTTGCGGTACATCCGCAAAACCGCAGCACCTACTATGTGGCAAGCGCCTCCGGCGGCGTCTGGAAAACCACCAACGCAGGCACTACCTACGAACCCATCTTCGACGGCGAGGGCAGCTACTCCATCGGCTGCATCACGCTCGACCCCTCCAATCCCAGTACGGTCTGGGTGGGCACGGGCGAGAACAACAACCAGCGCTCGGTGGCCTACGGCGATGGCGTTTACAAAAGCATGGACGCTGGTAAAAGCTGGTCGAACATGGGCTTGAAAAACTCGGAGCACGTCGGCAAAATTATCGTGGATCCCCGCAACGCAAACACCGTTTTAGTGGCGGCCATTGGCCCCGTCTGGAGTGCTGGCGGCGACCGGGGCGTTTACAAAACCACCGACGGCGGCAAGACTTGGGCGATGGTGCTCAACGGTGCCGATGGCAAGTCGCTCATTGACGAAAACACAGGCGTCAACGACCTCGTGATGGATCCCCGCAACCCCGACGTGCTGTACGCATCGGCCTTCCAGCGCAGGCGGCATGTGTTCACCTACGTGGGCGGCGGCCCCGGTAGCACCATTTACAAATCCGTTGACGGCGGCAAAACTTGGGGAAAAGCGGCCAATGGCCTGCCCGTCGGCGACATCGGGCGCATCGCCTTCGCCTTTTCAAGCGACCCAGAAATCCTGTACGCCATGGTCGAGGCGCAGGAGGGCAAGGGCGGCTTTTTCAGAAGCACCGACCGGGGCGCAAGCTGGGAAAAACAGAGTGGCCATGCGACCAGCGGCAACTATTTCTGCGAGATTTTCACGCACCCGTCCGACCCAAATACCATTTACTCGATGGACGTTTTCAACCAAGTCAGCCACGATGGTGGAAAGTCCTGGTCGAGGCTCGGTGAGGATTTCAAGCACGTGGACAACCATGTGCTCTGGGTTGACCCGAAAGACCCCAACTACATGCTCTCCGGCTGCGACGGTGGCGTTTATGAGTCATTTGATGGGGCAAAAACTTGGAAATACCACGGCAACTTGCCCGTTACGCAGTTCTACAAAGTAGAGGTGGACAATACGCTGCCGTTTTACCATATCCACGGCGGCACGCAGGACAACTTCTCGCTCGGCGGGCCCAGCCGCACCCGAAACGGCCACGGCATCGCCAACTCCGACTGGTACGTGACCAGCCTCGGCGACGGTTTCGAGAGCCAGATTGACCCCGACAATCCAAACATCGTGTATGCCCAGTCGCAGAACGGCGGCCTCGTTCGATACGACCGCATCAGCGGCGAAATGACCAGCTTGCAACCCAAGCCCGCCGAGGGCGAAAACACCCTGCGCTGGAACTGGGACAGCCCGCTCGCCGTCAGCCGCCACAAGGGCAGTCGCTTGTACTACTGCGCCAACCGGGTCTATAAAACCGAAGACCGGGGCGATTCCTGGACGGCCATCAGCCCCGACCTCACTCGCCAAATTGACCGCAACACGCTCCAAGTGATGGGCAAGGTGCAAAGCATGGACGCCATCGCCAAGAACGCCAGCACGAGCGAGTACGGCAACATCGTGGCGTTCTCGGAAAGCCCGAAGAACGCCAACCTGCTCTACGTCGGCACCGACGACGGCCTCGTGCAAATCACTGAGGACGGCGGCAAAACGTGGACGAAAATCGCCAACTTTCCCGGCGTGCCGGAACTGACTTACGTGAACGCTTTGCTTGCTTCGCAACACGACGAGAACGTCGTTTACGCTGCTTTCAACAACCACAAGCGGGGCGACTTCAAGCCATACATTTTCAAGAGCAGCGACAAGGGCCGCACTTGGACGAGCATCAGCAACAACATGCCCGAACGGGGCAGCGCCTACTCCCTCGCCGAAGACCATGTTGACAAAAATTTGCTGTTCGTCGGTACCGAGTTCACCTGCCTGTTTAGCAACGATGGCGGCAAGTTTTGGAAGAAACTCAGCAGCGGATTGCCCACCATTGCCGTGCGGGACATCGCCATTCAGCGCCGGGAAAATGACCTCGTCATCGCCACGTTCGGGCGAGGCTTTTATGTGCTGGACGATTATTCGCCGCTCCGCAATTTGGCGGATTTGCCGAGCAAGGAGGCCGCCATTTTGCCCATCAAAGATGTACTCGTGTTCAACGTGTCCACGCCGATTGGCTACGCCACGGGGAAGGGGTTCCAAGGTGCATCGTTCTTCACCGCCGCCAATCCGCCGATGGGCGCTGTGTTTACTTACTTCGTAAAAGACGAAGCGAAAACGCTGAAACAGAAGCGGCAGGACTGGGAGAAAAAACAGACCAAGGACAACAAGGAAATCCGCTACCCGACCTACGAGGAACTGCAAGCCGAGCAGAACGAGGAAGCGCCGTACTTGCTTTTTACCATTTACAATCGCTGGGGTGAAGTAATTCGCCAATTGAAAACCAGTCCTAAGAAAGGAGTTAACCGAATTACTTGGGACGGCCGCTATCCATCAAAAGCCCCAGTAAGTCTCAGCAGCGGCGAGCGTGCCCCGTGGGAGTCACCAGATGGTGGAGGCTTTGCTGTTCCCGGCGCATATACAGTCGGTTTGTCCAAAGTTGTGAATGGAGAAAATACCAAGCTCGTTGACCTTCAGCCATTCAATCTCATTTCACTTGGTGGCGCTACTTTGGCAGCCGCTGACCGCAAGGCTTTGGACGACTACATCCGGGAAGCCGCAGAGTTGGAGCGTGCCTGGAACGGTGCTACTTCCCTGCTCGGCGAATTGAACAACACCCTGAAGCTCATGCGTCAGGCGACTTACTCCATTGCGCAGCCCGCTACCGATTTGCTCTCTGATGTGAAGGCGCTGGAACAAAAAATCAAGGACATGAACAATGCACTCTATGGCGACGGCGTGGCCTCGAAATTAGACAAGCCACATGCCCCGTCCGTCGCCGACCGCATCTACGGCATGAGCTACGACATCTGGAGTTCGTCCTCCGCACCGACCACCACGCAGAAGGAACAGATGGCCATCGCTGGCAAGCTGTTCAAGGCTGAACTGGCTAAGTTGAAACAGTTGGTGGAGGTGGATTTGCCTGCACTGGACAGGAAGCTGGAAGCGGCGAAGGCGCCGTGGACGCCGGGGCGGTTGCCCGTTTGGGGTGGGAACTGAGGGTTTGAGAGATTGAGAGATTGAGGGGTTGAGGGATTGAGGGGTTGAGGAGACTGTTCTAAAAACCTGCGCCATCGTTTATTTTTTGAGTAAATTTGCAATTCAATTGAAAATCTACTCAAAATGTTGATTCAGCGCCATATCACGCCCGCCCTTCATGAACTGGCAAAATACTACCCCATCGTCTATCTCGGCGGCCCTCGGCAGGCCGGGAAAACGACCTTGCTGAAAAACCTGTTCCCCGGTTTGCCCTACGCCAACCTCGAAGACCCGGAGCTACGTTTGCTGGCGGAGCAAGACCCCCGCCGCTTTTTGAAGGATTTCCCTGCCGGGGCAGTGCTGGACGAGGCGCAGCGGGTACCCCAACTGTTCTCCTACCTGCAAGTGATGGTGGACGACAACCGACAACTGAGGTTTTACCTGTCCGGCTCGCAGAACTTCTTGCTGATGGAGAAAATAACGCAGTCGCTGGCGGGCAGGGTGGGCATTTTGAACCTGTTCCCACTGGGGTTTTCAGAGATGGAGGGCACTCCGTTTGCCCCCACGGATATGGAGTGCTTCGTTTGGCGGGGTGGCTTTCCGGGGCTGCACGACCAGCAGGTGCCTCCGGAGCTGTTTTTCAACAACTATGTCCAAACCTACCTCGAAAGGGACGTCCGGCTGCTGAAGAACGTGGGCGACCTTTCGGTGTTCAACCGATTCCTGCGGCTGTGTGCCGGGCGGGTGGGGCAGCCGCTCAACCTAAGCTCCCTTGCCACCGACCTGAGCCTTTCGGTCAACACGGTGAAGGCTTGGTTCTCGGTGCTGGAGGCTTCGTACATGATTTTTTACCTTCAGCCTTTTTACGAAAACTTCAACAAGCGCATCATCAAGACGCCCAAGTTTTACTTTTTCGATACGGGCCTGCTTTGCCATTTGTTGGGCATAGGCTCGCCAAAGCAATTGGAAACGCACCATTATTTTGGCAACATCGTGGAGAACGCCATCATCGCCGACCTGTACAAGAAGCGCTCCCATGCGGGCAAGCGCCCTGTTTTCTGGTTCTGGCAAGACCAGCACGGCAACGAGGTAGATTTGCTCATCGAAGAACAGGGTACACTGACTGCCGTTGAAATCAAAAGTAGCCAAACCTTCAACACCCGCCTGCTGTCTGGGCTTGCCAAATGGTCGCAGGTCAGCTCGAACAAGGCTACCAGCAGCTTTTTGGTTTATGCTGGAAGCCAGTCCATGAAATTGGAGCAGGGACAATTATTGCCGTGGCAATCAGCATTGAAGAATTTGTAAAAGCACTCAATCTTTAAAGCTACCCAACATGCCCACTACCTTCCTCCGCATCTACCCCATCACCGACGTGCCAAGGGACATCGCTTGGTGGGAGGAAAAAACGGCTTGGGACACCAACGAGTTTGACCTTTATGATTTGAACGGGAATGCGGTTTTCTTTTTTTAAACCTTGTAATCTGCCATGAAAATCGAAGCCATCAAAACCACCCTTGCGGAAATCGAGCCACTGCGGGTAATGTTTTTGCAAGAACACAATTTCCAAATCCGCTACAACGCCTGCCATGAGCGGGGGTGGTCAGATTCGTGGCTGCTTGTTGCGGAAGGCGAGCGGGTGGGCTATGGCTCCGTCAAGGGCAAAGAAGATTTGGGTAGCAGGGACGCCGTTTTTGAGTTTTTCCTGTTGCCTGAGCACAGGAAAACGGCAAGCCTTGCATTTACAAAATTGTTGGCAGCATCGGGCGCAACCCATATCGAATGCCAAAGCAATGAATTGATGCTGACTTCCCTGCTGTTTGAGTTTTCAAGGAGCATCCGCTCCGAGGTCGTGCTGTTTGAAGACCATCTTGCCACCGAACGGACAATGCCCGATGCCATTTTTCGAACCAGGGTAGCCGCAGAGCAAGTTTTTACACATCACCTCGAACCTGTCGGCGATTACGTTTTGCAAAAGGACGGAAAGGTTGTCGCTACCGGCGGCTTCATGACGCACTACAACCCACCGTTTGCCGATTTGTACTTCGAAGTGGAAGAGAATTATTGGGGCAAGGGATTTGCGAGTTTTCTTTTACAGGAAATAAAAAAGGAGTGCTTTCGCTCCGGCAAAATACCTGCTGCACGATGCAGCATCCATAACCTGGCGTCAAGAGGTGCTTTGACCAATGCAGGCTTGAGGGTGTGCGGGTTTATGCTGGAAGGAGCGGTAATGCCGAAGTGAAATTGTGCCCGAAGAGAGGTGCAGTAGTCCCAGCGCTTTTTTTTTGGAAATCATTTTATCGCCCCATAAAAAGAGAGGTATTTAATTTCTATCCAACTAAATTGCCTTCGTGCGTTCCATCCACGAAGGCAATTGTATTTTCGCCCCATGCAACCACTGACCAATTGGCAAGAACTCGCCATCGCAACCTGGGCACTCGCTTCGGTGTTGCTGGCCGTTGCCTATGTCTTCATCGTTGCAAAATACCGCACTGGTTGGCACCAACTTCCCGACTGGCAGCCTCAAACGGGGTTTGCGCCTTCGACAAAAATAAGCATCATCATCCCCGCCCGAAACGAAGCGACCAACCTCCCGAAATGCCTTGCCTCCATTGCGAAGCAAAGCTACCCGACCACGCTGTTTGAGGTCATCTTGCTCGACGACCACTCCGAGGACGACACGTTTTTGCTGGCGCAAAACTTTGCCCAAAGCCACCCGAACATGCAGGCGGTGCAGCTTACGGAGCAATCTTCCAAGAAAAAAGCCATCGAAACGGGCATTGCCCTGGCCACTGGCGACCTCATCGTCTGCACCGATGCCGACTGCCTGCTACCGCCCGATTGGCTCTGGCTGTTGGCTTGTTTTTTTGAGGAAAAACAGGCAAAATTCATCGCCGCTCCCGTCAATTTTCACGGTGAAAAAAACAGGCTCCAGCGTTTCCAGTCGCTCGATTTTTTGGGCATGATGGGCGTCGCTGGGGCAGGCTTCCAAGCTGGCAGCGGCCTGCTCTGCAACGGTGCCAACCTCGCCTACCCGAAGGCCGTTTTTCTGGAGGTTGGCGGCTTCGAGGGCATCGCTGGGCTGGCCAGTGGCGACGACATGCTGCTGCTGCACAAGGTAGCCAAGTGGCATCCCGACGGCGTTTTTTTCCTTAAAAACCGAGCGGCCACGGTGCTCACCGAGGCGCAGCCCGACCTGCGCTCGTTCGTGTCGCAGCGGCTCCGATGGGCTTCAAAATCAAGGAGTTACGAAGATTGGCAGGTCACGCTGCGGCTCAGTGTGGTGTTCCTGTTTAGTTGGGCCATCGTGCTGAACCTGCTGCTCACCTGCTGGTTGGGTTGGCCGTTGGCCATGCTGGCGTTGGGCTTGTTTTTGGCAAAAACGGTCGTGGATTTTCGCTTCCTCGGCGAGCTGTGCCGCTACTTCGGGCGACGTGACTTGATGCACAACTACTTGCTTTCGCAAGGGATGCACATCGCCTACATCATCGGTATCGGCACCTTGGCCAACTTGGTAAAGCGCTACGAATGGAAGGGGCGCAGGATGCGCTGAATCATGCTTTGGGTTTCTGCCGCTTGACGCTTTCGATGACCACTTTCCGCATCATCGCCGCCTCTGGGCTAAACTCTGCTTGGCGGCGATCGGTCAGTTTTACCTGCACCTTTTCACCTTGGCTCTCCATCAATTTCACCTTGCTGGACACTAAAAGCTGCCCGTTCGCGAAATACGGGCTAAGCGTTCCGTTCTGCCATGATTTTAACTGGTTGACCACTGTGCTGATGCGCCTTTCAATCAATCGTTGGTTGTAGTCAGTGGAGGCTAGTGGGCTTGCTTCGCCTACTGCCTGCACTTCTAGTTGGTAGCCTTTCTGTAAATAGGTCGTTAGTTGAGTACAAAGTCTGTCAAGGCGGTCATGGTTGGTTTGCACTTCGTTTTCAAAAAAGGAGGCCATCTGGTATTTAGCTGTTTCAGCTTCCTCGGCGGGTAGTCCTTCCGTGAATTTTTCAATAATGAAATCCTTTCTTGCCAAGTAATTTTGGTAGGTCTGTTCGTAGGTGACCTTGGTTTGCACGTCCATGGGGTTCGTCCATTTCGGCTCATTGTTGTCAAAGTACAATGCCACCGGAGCTTCGGTAAACGGCGAAAGGTACACGCTCAAATGGGCATCGGGCGAGGGAGCGTAGCGGTACTCGGCATTGGGCTTGAAGTAGGTAGTGACAAAGCCAGGTTTCATGGCCACAAGCGAAATCACGTCGCCCACGCCTATCAGGAATGAATGCTCCGTTTCGTCCTCACTGTTGCGCACGAAAACCTTTTCGCCGCTGCTTTCATAGCCGAGTTGCATGGCCACGCCGCCTAGCGGAAGGCTGTCAATGGCGTTAAAGGTTCGTACCAGAAGCCTAGCCTTCGGCTTTAGGTAGATTGGCTGGCGTAATGTAGTGAAGACATCGTTCTGGCTGGTTGCCACTTCCAGCGTATCGGGTTGGTAGCCTATGGCGGTTGTCACGAGGCGGTATTTCTTTTCGGGTTCGATGAAAAATTTCGTCTCGACTCCGTCCGTGAAGCCGGGCAGGGTAGCGGAGGTCTCGTCAGCCAATTGGTGAAGTTGCAGCTTGTAACCCATGATTGTGGTGCTGTCCAAGGCATTGAAAACCTGGGCGACCATTTCGGTCTGGACATCAGCTTCGAAAATATCGTAGCCATTGCTGCCGGGACGGTTCGACGTAAAATAGGCTTTGCCCGAACCTGCATGCCAAGTAAAATAAAGGTCGTCGTACCGGCTGTTGAAGGGCTTTTCGAGTTTTTCGGTCGCTGACCAATGGCTGTCGCCGTTGCCCGACCATGTGTTTGCCGACTGGTAAATGTCGAACCCGGACTCGCTGCCTGCCCAGTTTGAACTAAAGTACAAGACCTGTTTTTGTTGATGAAAAAACGGAGTCACCTCGTCAGCGGTGGTATTGAACGGCAGTGGGAAGGGTTTGCCATAAGTGCCGTTCCGTTCGATGGGGCTGCACCATATGTCCATGCCACCCTTGCCGCCAGGGCGGTTGGACGCAAAGTAGAGCACGTCTTGCCGCAAGGCCCGATTGAAGCCGAAGCAGGGTTGTGTGTTGGTGTAGCCCTCTAGGTTGATGGATTTGGGAAGGCGCTTGAAAGGCAACCAGTAACCTTCGTATGCACGTTCACGGGTGTAGATTTCGCAGACCTGTTCGCCTCCTGTCTTTTCTTTGCACAAAGTGTAGAAAACACGTTGGCCGTCGGCAGAAAAGATGGCATCGGAGGTGTGTACGTCTGGCTCTTTTGAGTTTTCGCTCCACGGCGTCGCCGCGGCTGAGTTTATCGAAGAAAACACATGTTCGACAGGTGCCGCATTTTTTTCACCAATAAATGTTGAAGAAAAATACAGTCGGTCGCCGTAGCGGAATGGTGCAAAATCAAAGTAAGTGGTATTGACATTCGACCCCAACCGCACGGCCTTTGTACCAAAAGGTGGGTTCGTTTCTTCTAGGCTGTCAAGTGGGTTTTCCACCACTGCGATTTGAGGTGTTGGGACAGCGGGTGTTGGCTGTTGTTGGCTCCGTTTCCAAAATGGAGAACAACTTGTCAGCATCAAGGTAAGTAATGCTGGAAGGATTATTTTTGGACTCATAGTTTTCTCTTTGCCTTAGAAAATCATAAAGGTAATGGTTCGTCAGGCTAAGGTGTTTATTCGACTCAGGCTTAACTCCAGGCAGCTAAGTGCTAAGATTTTTTTAAAAAATTTGGAGTTTGAACAGGGAAGGCGTTGGGTGCGGTTTTGGGTTACGACCCTTCTACACCCTGCAATGTTCATTTATTATTGGCAGAAATTTTAGCTGTGGGTTGTATTTTTTTTCAACTAAAATAACGAATACGGCATTTGGGGAAATGGTCGGTGCAGGTTTTGCAGGGTTTTCTTTCATTCAAAACGCCTGAACGCCAGCGAAAGCCGGTCGGGCAACTCGCCTTTCGAAGCTTGGAGGTAGTCGTTGTAGGAGCAGGGGATGAGGCGGTGGCGCTGGTGTTTTTTCTTGGTTTTTACGGGCACTTGAATCCACCAGCGACCAGTCTTGTTGCTCTTCCAGAAGGTGAACGGGTGGTCGTGGCCCTTGAAGTCCACGATGTACTCGGTCAGTCCGTCCATAGAAGCGGGGAAGTCGTTCTTGCGGTTGCCGAAACCGTCGAAGAAGTACCAAACCAATTGCGCAAGCACCTGCGCCGTGCGACCGTACTCGTCCAGATCATTTTCAAAACCATAAAATCCGACGGAAGTCAGCTTGTCGTTCATGCCAGCGTAGCGGCTCAGTTGGCAGGCCTCCTCGCAGGTAAAGCCGCTGGGCGAGGGGTGCAGGACGCCCGGCGCTTCGGCGCTCTTCAGGGCGGAGAGGTTGAAGCAGGCCATGTCTGCGTCCCGCATCACCGGCTCGATGTCGGCCATGTTTGCCCGCACCTTGCCCAGCCGGGCAAGGTCTGCGTTGATGTTTTCCAGTTCCTGAAAGGTCTCGTCGTCCACGAAGTGCGACTGGCAGCCCACCACGCCAAGGTGGAACGGCTTGGTCTTGCCGTTCATCACGGGATTGAGGTAGTTGCCGTCCAGCTCGCCTAGGCGGGGGTGGAAGGGTACCCGCTCGTCCACAGCCACGATGCTCACCGAGGGCTGGCAGGCAAAATGCGCCTTGAACTGTGCCTGTGCCAGTTTGGGCAACGTGCCGATGATGACGGGGCAGATTTTGCTGTCCATCAGTTCCTGCAACAACGGTAGGATGAAGGAGTTGTCGGCTTTGCGCACGTTGCCAAGGTCGGCAGCCTCCAGCTTCCCGAAGGGAAAACTCATGGGGTAGAGTGACCTGCGTACCGCATCGGCCTCATCGTCGCCAATGCCAACGATGGCCAGCTTCACCGCTTGTAGCGGCGGCATTTCTGCCTCGTACCGATGGATTTTTTCACCGAAATTGGCTTGGTCGAGGGGCGATGCAACGATGTCGCCCAAGTTGATGGGCCGCAGCCAGTTTTCGAGCATAAGGTTGACAAATAAAAAGTAAAATAGACTTCAGCATTACCCGAACATTGACGACAAGACGCTAAATCGTCCACCCAAAATCAAGAACTCCGCTCCGCTCCCAATTTCACCCGAATATCGTCCGCAATCTTCAATGCCGTCTTGCGCAATTGTTTCTTGCGGCTGACGAGGTTGCGGCCGTTCACGTCAAAAGTGTGCATCTGGATGTGCAGGCGAAGGGCATTGCCCGTGCCGCTAGGGCGCACCGTCAGGTGGTTGTATTCGCTGCCGAAGTAGAAGCGGATGCCCTCGTCCGGGAACACCCAGTCGTGGGTGGGTGGGTACACGTGGTCGTACTTGCCCGTCCTGTACATCGCCACGCCCGTCACGGGCACGCCGCCTATATTCAGGCCACCAGCGAGTCCAATCTGGTAATAGCCCAAAGCCCGGCGCAGGATGGCTTTTTTCAGTCGGTCGCCCTCGATGCCGGGGTACTCGCCGTCAATCGGGTCAGGTTCGTAGTGGTTGTAGAACAGGCCGATATCCTTGTCGAGGTAGATTTTTTTATCCAGAATCTCGAGGACCGTGGTGCCGTTGTCCTTGGCCCACTGAGCGATTTCGGCCAAAAGTACGGCTGCGAGGGTGCCGTCCTTGTCCCGCACGTGCCCTTTTTCACCCAAAGAAAACAAGTCCTTTGGCGGGAAACCCAACAGCGCATAACCGTTGCTCTGCTCGAAGGCACCTAGGTTGTAATTGCGACCCTTGTCCATGCCGTGGCTCTCCATCACCACCATGTCGGTAAGCGGTTGGTTGGGGTCTTTTTTGCCTTCGGCAAGGCCCTGAACCAGGGTGCCGTTCCAACTGTCACGCACGGCGGCGCTCAGTGCGGCGAAGCCTACCCAGGTTTTTACCACACCCACGCCATGTTTTTTTGCCATGAGCGTCAGTGCATCGGTGGTAGTGTGCGACAGTACGATGAACGATTTTTTCTTATTGAGGCTCTTGTCGAGCTTGAGGCGATACCAAAGCAGCACGGCCCAGGCTTCGTCGGCAGGAAGCAGCGTATAGTCGGCACCATACACTGAACGTTGATTTTCAGGAACTTTGACGGTGAGGGCGCAGCGGTCGGCATCGGGGTCGGTGCCAATAAGGATATCGGTTGCATCCCATTTGGCCTTGCCGTATTCCTTGATAAATGCGTCAACGGCCACCTTGCCCGCCCGCCAGTCGCCGGGGTCAGGTTGCTGCTCGAAGCCGGGGTCGCTGTTGAAGCTGGGGAACAGGCCGTTCAGGTCGTTCAGCCCGTTTTCATGGATGATGTTGACGTTTTGGAAACCAACATCGCTCAAAAGCTGCGGCACGAGCTTGCGGCCAGCACCGTGGTAGGCGCAGAAGGCAATGTTGAGGGCCTTTTTCGTGGTAGTGTCTTGCAGCAGAAACTGCCTCACCTGTTCGCCGTAGGCGGCATGGATGTCTATCAGCTCGTCGTGGCCATAGTACTCCGTGCCGGCAAGTTTTTTACTGCCGCCGAGCCAGATAACCTTGCCCTTTCCCGCTTGCGCAATCGGCGTGGTCTTGATGTCGTCACTGGTCACTTTGACGATGTAGTTGTTGTACATATCGGTGCGCTCCTCTGGGTCGAACTGCGAGCCGTTACCGCAGCAGAGCTTGTAGCCGTTGTAGCGGTAGTCGTTGTGGCTGGCGGAGAGGAGAATGCCCATTTGCGCTTTTACGAAGGGGATAGCGAAAGTCACCTCTGGGAACGGGCAAGCCTCGTCGAAGAGATAGACCGTGAAGCCGTAGGCAAGAAACTCCTCGGCGATGGCCTTGGCAAAGTCGCCGCCCCGAATCCGGCTGTCGAAGCCAATGACGATTTTGTCGAAGCCCTTCTCCCTGCCAAACTTGGCCACGCCTGCGCTCGTTAGCAGCAGCACCACATTGTTGATGGTGTTTGGGCCTTTGAGGATGGGGGCGTCGAGGCCATCTTCGTTCAAGCGAACGATGCTAGCCCGGTCGTTGGCCATGAAGCCACGGATGCCGCCCGTGCCAAAGCTCATTTTCTTGCGAAATGTGTTCACAATGTCTTCCCAGCGGCCCGCATCAGCGGCGGCGAGGATTCCCTTTCGTACGTTGGGCGACACCCGCAGGAAGTTCTCATCGGTGAGCCACTGGTGCAGGAAGGTGATTGTGTTCTTCTTCGCCATCTCGTAGCTCTGGCGGTCAATTTTTTCGTCGGCGAGGGCTGCGTCGAGGTAACCGTTTACGCCAGCTTCTATTTTTGTGAAGTCGATTTTACTCACGGTGCGATTGTGGATTTGGGATTGCGGATTGCGGATTGGAACTCCGGGGTCAGCCGTAATCCGCAATCTGCAATCCGCAATCGAATTCGGGGCGAAGTTAAACCATTTGGAAAACTTGGGAACTTGGTGGGCGTTAATTCTCTGAAGCGGCTGAAACTTCTAGTTGCCGACTGATTTCGACCCCAATTTTTCAAAATAAAAATACCGACTTTCGCCCGTCGTAAAAGCGGGTTTAGGGGGTTTAGGTAGTTTAGAGGGTTTAGCCATGCACCCTCTAAACCCTCTAAACCCTCTAAACCCTCTAAACCAAACAATTGGAAACCTACCATCCCGTACCCGCACACGGCATTTTCGCCGAAGTGATACTGCCGCTGGCGGTGCCAAAGCCCTACACCTATGCCGTGCCGGAGGAGATGGTGGCCGCCGTGCGCCCCGGCCTGAGAGTAGAGGTGGAGTTCGGCGGCAACAAGCGCTACGCCGGATTGGTCTCCCGGCTGCACAATGACATACCGCCGCACAAGTTCAAGAGCATCCTCTCGGTGATTGACGAAGTGCCTGTGTTGAATGAAAAAACGCTCCTGTTCTGGCAGTGGTTAGCCGAATACTACTGCTGCTCGCTCGGCGAGGTGATGGAGGCCGCCCTACCCGCCAACCTCAAGCTGGCCAGCGAGCGGCGGCTAGTGCTCAGTCCGTTTTACGATGGAAATTTTGGCGGGCTGACCGACAAGGAATACCTCATCACTGAGGCGCTGAGCATCCAGGAAACCATCACGATTGACGATGTGCGCAAGATTTTGAACCAAAAAACCATCTATCACATCATCAAAAGCCTGTTGGACAAAAAGGTGATTTACCTCTACGAGGAAATGGAGGAGAAATACGCCCCGAAGAAAGTTTCCTGCGTCCGCCTCGCCGAGCCGTACCGCTCCGATTCCAGACAATTACAGCAAGCATTCGACCTTTGCGCAAAAGCCTTGCGGCAAACGGAGGCGCTGATGGCGTTCATCCAGCTTGCCCGCTCGCACCCGGCAGCCGATGGTGGACTGCTCCGCTCCGAGATTTACAAAAAAGCCAGCGTGGACTCCTCCGTTCTCAATTCGATGGCGAAAAAAGGAATCTTCGAACTGTACGACCGGGAGGTGAGCCGCCTCGGTGGCTACGAGGACGAGGTGACGGAGGCCGACGAACTTGCGCCGCAACAAGTGCGGGCGTTGGCGGAAATACGCAGCCATTTCACCGAAAAAAACACCGTCCTGCTGCACGGCGTGACGGGCAGCGGCAAGACCCGTGTCTATCTTGAACTCATGCAGGAGGCCCTCGCCCAAGGCGAGCAGGTGCTGTACCTGCTGCCAGAAGTGGCACTTACCACGCAGATTATCAGGCGTTTGCAAAAAACCTTGGGCGATGCCGTGACCGTCTATCATCACCGAATCACGAACAACGAGAGGGTGGAGGTGTGGAAGACAGTTGGCAGTTGGCAGTTGGCAGTTGGCAGCCAGACCGTGGAAACAGCCTCTGACTGCCAACTGCCAACTGCCGAACTGCCAACTGAAAAAGAACTGCCGAGCTGCATACTCGGTGCTCGGTCGGCGCTTTTTCTTCCGTTCACCAATCTCGGCCTCGTGATTGTGGACGAGGAGCATGATACATCCTACAAGCAGGCCGACCCAGCGCCCCGCTACCAAGGGCGGGATGCGGCCATTTATTTAGCCCATTTGCATGGAGCAAAAGTGCTGCTCGGCACGGCCACCCCTTCGCTCGAAACCTACCACAACGCCCGTAGTGGCAAGTACGGTTTGGTGGAAATGCCGGAGCGGTTCGGTGGTATCCAGATGCCAGAAATCGTGGTGGTGGATGCGAGGGAGGAGGTCAAGCAACGCAAAATGCAGAGCCATTTTACCAGCGTTTTGCTCGATGAACTCAAAGCAGCGCTGGCAAGGGGCGAGCAGGCCATTTTGTTCCAAAACCGCCGGGGCTACGCGCCCACGCTGCGCTGCAACACCTGCGGCTGGCATTCGGAGTGCATCCACTGCGACGTGAGCCTGACCTACCACAAGTTCCGAAACAACCTCCAGTGCCACTACTGCGGCTATCAACTGGAGCTGGCGAAAACCTGTCCCGCCTGTGGCGGGCATGAACTGAATTTGCAAGGCTTCGGTACCGAAAAAATCGAAGACGAACTGAAAATCTACCTCCCCGAAGCCAATATCGGGCGCATGGACTATGACGCTGTGCGCACTAAGGACGCCCACGCCCGCATCATCAACGATTTTGAGGAGCGACGGATTGATGTACTGGTGGGCACGCAGATGGTGACCAAGGGGCTTGACTTTGAGAACGTGAGCGTGGTGGGCGTCATCAGCGCCGACCAGCTCTTGCAGTTCCCCGATTTCCGGTCGGGTGAGCGGGGCTTCCAGCTCATCACGCAAGTGGCAGGGCGGGCGGGCCGAAGGGGCAAGCGGGGCAAGGTCATCGTTCAGGCGATGAACCCGGCGCACCCGGTCATCCGAGAGGTGATTGACAACGATTTTCAGGCATTTTACGAGCGGGAAATCATGGAACGCAAGGCTTTTGAATATCCGCCGTTCAGCCGTTTGGTAAAAATAACCTTGAAGCACAAAAAGCCCGACGTGCTCAACCGTGGCGCAAAATCATTCGTGCAGGTGCTGAAAAACAAACTAGGCAAGCGCCTACTCGGCCCGACCGTGCCGCCAGTGGGCAGGGTTCGGGAGTATTATTTGCTGGACATCATGATAAAAATGGAGCGCAATCCGAACCTCTGGAAGCTTACCAAGGACTTGATCGGTGAGGCAACGAGGGTGATGCAGCAGCAGGAGGGCTTTTCGACGGTGCGGGTGAACGTGGATGTGGACCCTGGGTAAATGAGTTCGCAGTTTGGCAGTGGCAGTGTGCCGTCAGTACCTGCTTCCACGCTAACCTTACCCAATCTCAAAATGTCGGTTGGATGGGCTAAACTTGCGCAGTTTGGGCATGAAAAAACCCTTTGCCAAGACTGACAAAGGGTTTCTTAAATAGAAAACTCGTTATGGTGCAGATTATCGCTTGCTGATGCGCTGGGTTGTTACGATTTTCTTGTTGTCGTCAATCACTTGCACGAGGTACATGCCGTTTGGCAGGTCGCTTACATCGTAGTGCTCGTCTTTTTCAACGTTCTGAAAGGTTTTCAGTTTCCGTCCCACAAGGTTGAAAATGGCGATGTCGCGCACGTTTTCGTCCTTGTTGATGCTGATATAATTAGTAGCAGGATTAGGGTAAATGGCAATCTTCACAGGCACATTGCCTATTGCATCACTGCTGCTTTGCCCGAAAAGGGCGAAGGATGAAAAAGCGAGAAAAACTACAAGTAAAGTTTGCTTCATGCAGGTTTTAAGTTTGAGATTTTTAAACTTGGCTGCAAGTTACGTGCAAACCAGCTAAGATTCAATCCCATTCCCAGATGTTTAAAAAAAAATTAACAAACCAACGCAATAATGACAGTTCGCTTGCCGTATCGGCCAGTTGATTTGATGCAAAACTAAAAATTCACCTTGAGGCCGGCCATCATGGTTCTTGGCAAATTTGGCCTCAGGCCGGCAGGGTTACGTGAGACTACGGCTACCTGGTCGGTCAGGTTTGCAACACTGACGAATACTGATACTTTCGGGTGGAGGCGGTAGTTGACATTGGCATCCAAAACCAAGAAGGCATCCGTGCTTTCGCTCGTAGGCGTCTCCCCTTGGCCAGCTACTGTCCTCATGCCGTCTTGGTAGCGACTGCTTAGGTTGATGCCGAAATTGCCGTGGTTGAGGTTCAATGAAAGTGCTAGTTGGTGGGGTGCGAGATAGGGAAGCTCGTCGCCATTTTCCACCTTGCCCCAGCCTTCAAATTCACTGCTAAAATCGCTGTCAAACGCTGCACGGGTATAAGTATAGGACAATGAAACAGGCAGTTCCCAGTCCTTTCCGCTGGCGGAAAGCACATCCCACGACATTTGAAACTCCACACCTTTGGTTTTCGCCCTGCCACCGTTGAAGAGTTCAGAAGAGCCACTTCCCCCAGCTGCTGCCAGGTCTGCCCCGAGCAAGTTTTTGTAGTCATTGTAGAACAGAACCGCAGTTCCCGACAGTGTGCCTCGCTGAAAACGACTTCCCAATTCATAGTTTATGCTTGCTTCTGGTAAACTGCCAGCTTTTACGCCGGGAGGCGAGAAGCCCTTGTGGATCCCTGCGAAGAGGTTCAGGTACTCGTTGGCCTTGAAGTCCAACCCGGCACCTGGGATGAACACGTCCACTTTGTTGGAAGAGACCTTCAAGTCAGTTCCGTTCCGCTGTGTATCGTTTTTGCCATAATCCTTCTGCTCAAGGCGTATGTTTTCGTGTCGAAGGCCAGGAATTAGCGTCCATTTTCCCCATTGCAATTTAAGCTGAAGAAAAGAGGCGAGGGCCTTGCCGCTTTCCACCCGGTTGCTCTCTGTTCCGGGTTTGCCGCTATTCGTCAACCGCATGACGCCATCCACCATTTTGTACTCGTCCGCCCATTGGAACCTATCTGCCTCATCGGTATGGTAACGGAGGCCAAGGTCAAAAGTGTAGCGTACAGCCGCCCCTTGAAGACGCCAACTGAGCAAAGTTTGGACGCCTTCGGAGCGATAATCACGGTTGTTGGCCTTTACCAGAAGTGGATTTTCATTGGGGCTGGTGGTGCCGGTCAAGGTTGCAAAAGCCTCTGGAAAGGCGGAGGGGTCTTGCAGTAATGCAGCTATGCTGGCAGCTTGGCCACTGCTCTCTATCACTTTGTCGAGCTTGTACCAGTTGCGGTGAAAATTTTGGCGGTACGCATTGGTGGTAAGGTCAATTGACGGAGAGAACTGAACGAGGTGCCGAACGGAGTACTGCTCATGCCGGGTGTCCATCCTGTCTTTTTGCGAAGCGGCATAGCGGTGATATGGTGTCCTGTCAAAATCTTCCTGTGTCAGTCCGAGGTAGGTCTCGTTGGAGTTTTCTATCGCTTGGCCGACTTTAAACTGGAGCGATTGGTAAATCCGCGCTTTTGGCCCGGTATTGAGGTTGAATTTTGCCAAAAAATCTTTTTTGTCAAAACCTGTCTCCCCGCCTCCTTCAAGATTTTTGAACCCATCTGATTTATACTGGAAAGTCTCGACGAGGTAGCCAAAGTTGCGGTGCGAGTCACCTGCAAACGCATGAAGGTTGCGGTTGCCAAAGCTGCCCCCCAACAGGTTTAGCCTGCCAGAAAACTCCTGAGGTATGGGCGTTGACAGGAGGTTGATGGCTCCCCCGGTGGTGTAAGGTCCGAACCTTATCTGGCTGCTTCCCTTCAAGATTTCCACTGCCTGAATCCTACCGATGGTGGGGAAATAGTAGGCAGCAGGAGCTGCGTATGGTGCCGGGGCGGCCAATATGCCGTCTTCCATGATGGTGATTTTGGCGCTGCGTTCGGAGCCTGAGCCTCGCAGGCCGATGTTTGGCCGCAGGCCGAAACCGTCCTCTTCCTGCAAATTGACACCTGGCACAGCCCGCAGCACTCGGTTTATATCCGTGAAACTGAATTTTTCCATCTCCTGCGGCGAAATATAATGCGCCGAGCCTGGCACGTTCCGCAGGCCCCGAAGGCCACCAGTGAGCGAAACGCCTTGTACCACCACGGTCGGTAGCCCCATGACGGATTCCTCGATTTCGATGATGACCTGCACCTGTTCACCTTTTTCCAAACGAACGACCTGCCTGGCAATGGCAAAGCCAACGCCCATTGCCGTGATTTCATATTCGCCTGCCACCACGTCTTTGAGGAGGAACTTGCCCTCGCCATTGGTGACATCGCCTTTAGTTGTTCCATTTAGCGATACAAAAATGCCAGGCTGCGGCAACTGCTCGCCTTTTAGCACCACGTGGCCAGAAACGCTAGTTGTTTGGGCAAACAGGGCGCAAAAATTGGGTAGCACTATCAACAAGAGGGGAAGTAATTGTCTGAGCATTTTCGTTTATTTAGATTAATTTAAAATAATGCCACAAAAGTATTCGTGTCATCAAACGCTGGCAATACCAAAAGTTGGGTTGAACCCCAATTCAAAATATTGGTAGTGCAATACCAAAAGTTAGGTAGGGGAGGGAGGCTTTGGTGAGTTCAGTACCAATTGAACTAAACCAGGCTTGAATTCTAGCGCTTTTCTAATGCTAATCCATTTTGTCCAAATTTCTATCTTTGCCCAGCTTTTTTAGCCCCCGAGCAAATCACCTTTAATTTTAAAACCTTTTAAAACGCAACTATGCCATACCTTTTCACATCTGAAAGTGTATCAGAAGGACACCCCGACAAAGTAGCTGACCAGATTTCTGACGCCCTCGTTGACCATTTCCTTGCCTTCGACCCCAGCTCGAAGGTGGCATGCGAAACCCTCGTGACCACTGGCCAAGTGGTGTTGGCCGGTGAGGTGAAGACCTCCACCTACCTTGACGTGCAGTCCATCGCTCGCAACGTGATCGGCAAAATCGGCTACACCAAAAGCGAGTACATGTTCGAGGCACACTCCTGTGGCGTACTTTCGGCCATCCACGAGCAGTCGCCCGACATCAACCGGGGCGTGGAGCGCGCTAACCCAGAGGACCAGGGCGCTGGCGACCAAGGCATGATGTTCGGCTACGCCACCAACGAAACGGACAACTATATGCCACTGGCACTCGACCTTTCCCACAAAATCTTGTTGGAAATGGCCGACATACGCCGGGAAGGCAAACGCATGAAGTACCTCCGCCCCGACGCAAAATCGCAGGTGACCATCGAATATTCCGACAAAAACGTGCCACTGCGCATTGATACCATTGTGGTTTCCACGCAGCACGACGACTTCGCAGAGGAGACCGTTATGTTGGAGCGCATCAAGCAGGACGTGATCAACTATGTGATTCCAAGGGTGAAGAAGAAATGTTCGCAGAAAGTGCAGCGCCTTTTCAAGGAGGGTATCATCTTCCATGTAAACCCGACCGGCAAGTTCGTTATCGGTGGCCCGCACGGCGACACTGGCCTCACTGGCCGCAAAATCATCGTGGACACCTACGGTGGCAAGGGCGCACATGGCGGTGGCGCTTTCAGCGGCAAAGACCCGTCGAAAGTGGACCGCTCTGGTGCATATGCCACCCGCCATATTGCTAAAAACTTAGTGGCTGCAGGCGTTTGTACCGAAGTGCTGGTGCAGGTGAGCTACGCCATCGGCGTTGCGAAGCCGACCAATATCTACGTGAACACCTATGGTTCCAGCAAGGTGAAAATGAAGGACAGCGAAATCGCCCACATCGTAAACGACCTGTTCGACATGCGCCCTTATGCCATCGAGAACCGCTTGAAGCTGCGCAACCCGATTTACTCCGAAACGGCAGCCTACGGCCACATGGGACGTACCCCAGAGGTGAAAAAAGTCACGCTGACCAACGGCTCCGGCGAAACCATCACAAAGGAAGTAGAGACCTTTACATGGGAGAAGCTGGACTATGTGTTCAGCGTGAAAAAGGCCTTCGGAATCGCCTAAAGAATTTTTAACCAAAAAAGGGCCGTACTGGATTGCCGGTACGGCCTTTTCTTTTGTCCCGCAAGGAACGTTTTGCAACGAAAAAGATTTATAACTTGCCGCTTGGGAGATGTAAAACTTTAGACAATAGACCTTAGACGGTGTATGTGAAACTTCTAAAGTTTGATGTCTCTGCCAAAGTCCTTAATCAACGATAATTCGGACATCAGGCTGTACCCATGTAATCGTCTAATGTCTAAAGTCTATTATCTAAAGTCTCAAAAATGGCCGACATACGCCAAAAACAGGTTTCGGAAATGATAAAGCGGCACTTCAGCGTGCTGCTGCAACAAGAGGGTGCGTACATCTACGGCACTGTGCCGTTCGTGACCGTAACCAACGTCAAGATGACGCCGGACTTCAACACGGCCAAGATTTACCTCAGCATTTTCAATACTGAAAACAAGCAGGAGGTCATTCTTGAAATGGAGCACCAATACGTGCGCCTCAAGCAAGCGCTGGCAGCCCGTATCGGAAAACGGATGCGGCGGATGCCCGAACTTCAGTTTTACATTGACGACACCCTCGACGAAATGTACCAAGTGGACACCCTTTTCCAACGCCTCGAAGCTGACAACCAGATGGGCCGGGGACGGGAGGAAGAAGAAGAATAATGTAGTTGGCAGTTCAACAGTGGGCAGTGGGCAGTCGGGGACTGCTACCACGGCACTGACTGCCCACTGTCAAACTGCCCACTGTCGAACTAAATGCCATGAAAAGCTTACCCTTCTTTTGCTACGCAATGGCCGTGATGGCCGTGTTGTACTCTTGCAAATCCGAACCTATTGGTGGAAAACTGGAAGGCACCTATTGGACGCTGTCCTCGGCAAAGTTGGCCAATCAGACCATCAGCCTTGCAAAGACCGCCGAGACCAGCCTCGTTTTTTCCGAAGGAAAACTCACGGGCAAAGCGCCCTGCAACAGCTACTTTGCTGATTACAGCGCCAAGGGATCCGCCATCAGCCTGAGCGAGTTGGGTGCCACCAAACGCTTTTGCGATGAAATGGACCTGGAAAACGCCTATCTCTCCCTGCTCTCCAAGGCACAGTCCTACTCCGTGCGGGGCGACAAGCTCGAAATAGTCAGCTCCAACGGACAGCTCACCTTTTTCCTAATGAAACAGGATAAGGCCGAGGCCGCCCGCTACTCACAAGGCGTCGGCAAGTTGGCTGCACTGTTCCCCATGCTGGAAGGTGACGCCATGTTGCACCTCCACCCTATCCTGCGGGTGGACAACCCCGGGAACTACCCCTATCAGGGCACCATCATTGACACCAGTTTTTACAAATTCTTCAGCGCCGAAATCCGGGAAATATGGTCTGGCGGCGGCGGCGATGTGATGGCCATTGGGCAGTACGGTGGATTCTACATCTGCCGGGTGCCGGGGCGCTATGTGTCCAGTGACATTGCCATATTCAGAATTCAGGACGGAGAAATGCAGCACTTGGAAACCGTGGCCTGGGCCTGGTGCGACGAGGGCTGGTGCAACCAACAGGACGCCTGGCTCACCGATACCGACAAGGACGGCCTCACCGACGTCGTACAGCACTACACCCTCACCGACGACCGAGGGAAAATCAAGGAGGAACGCCTCACCCTCCTCCTCCAAACCGAAAACGGCGAACTCCTCCCCGATGAATCCGCCAAACCTGAGAAAGGGAAGTTCAAAATGGCTAGGATTTGAGAAATTGTTGAGTTGCGATATTGTCGAATTGTTGGGAGCAACGTTGTTTTAACAATCAAGCAATATAACAATTCAGCAATACTGTACCTTTGCGTAGCCTAAACACTATGACCCACTTGGGTGTTAAAATTGCTGGGTAAAATGTAACCCAAATATATTTCTTCAGCGTTCCAAAACGGGGATGCAGGAAATCATTCACTCCTTCCTCCATCCTTTCATTCACTCATTGTTCATCATGCAAAATCATCAGGCCAAGCTAGTAGAGGCTTTCAACATAAAGGGCGAGCACATCAGCCCGATACTGCAAGAAGACCAGAAAAACTTCCTCATTGACATTGACGGCACGGTCTGTGACGATGTGCCAAACGAGCAGCCCGGGCGCATGGCCATCGTGCCGCCCTACCCCGACGCCCTCAAAATCTGCAACAAATGGTACGAGGAAGGTCATATCATCACCTTCTTCACTTCCCGCACCGAAGCCCACCGAGAAGTGACAGAAACCTGGCTAAAAAAGCATGGGTTCAAGTACCACGGCATCATCTTCGGAAAGCCCCGTGGCGGCAATTACCACTGGATTGACAATCACATCGTGAAAGCTACCCGCTTCAAGGGCAAGTTCACGGACCTCGTTATCAAAAACCACGAGATTGAAGTGTTCCATGGGTGAGGTGATTTACGATTGGCCGATTTACGATTTACGATTGAGGGTTCCATCAAGGTTTGCCTTGCTGCAAATTATACCCAACAAAAAAGGCCGCACCAGAACAACTGTTCTGATGCGGCCTTTTAATTTGAAAGCTCAAATTGAATCACGCAGCGCTCCTGTCTTTCCGAATCTTGTTCAGCGCAGAACCCGCCTTCACCCAAGCAATCTGCTGCTTGTTGTAGGTGTGCTTCACCTCGAAGCTTTCCTGCGTTTTGTCGGCATGGTTCAGCACGATGGTCGGTACTTGTCGCTGTGGAGCTTCGCACAGGACAAGAACCGAAAAGCATTAAGCAGGCACGCCATTCTCTTGTGGCTGCGACACAATGCCTTTCAGCGCAACCGACAGGTCGGGAGCCTCGGAGTAGTTGATGGTCTTCGTAGCATCTACTTCCAGCTTGCGGTGGCGCACACCATCCGAATAGTTGCGGCGGGCATTCCGGTAAAGCTCATAAATCGCCGGGGATGTAAACTCCATCACCATCATACCGTTGTCGAGCTTGGTGCGCAGCAGGAAGTCAACCGCTTCCACCTTTTCGAAAAGTTCCTTGCGGAGGGTCTTGTTGTCCACCTTCACGGCCCGCACCTTGGGGTTCAGCAGGGTGAACCGGTCCACTGCCGCCTTCAGTTCGTTCAGTTCGGTTTCCTGGATGCCGTAGGAAGACAACTGCGCCGCCAGCCCATTGGAGAGGTCGTATAGCGCCTGCCCGGTGTTTTGCAATTCGAGGTCACGCTTCAGCAACAAGGCCGAGGGGCTGTAGTCCACCTTGGTAAGCAGCACCGGGTCGTTGATGTCCAGGGCATACGACTTCATGGCCCCGCAGACAATGCCGCCGATTTTGGAAAGCACCGCTTTGGCCGCCTTCTTGGCCTTTGCATTGCCCGTGCTGTCCAACTCCAAGGCTTGCATCGGTGCGGCAAGCGCAGCATACTCCGTCTTGAAATTGGCTACCTGAGTGTCCAAGGCTGATACCTTGCTGATGGCGGCGGCATGGTCGGTGAAAACGGTGTTCACATTGGTGAACATGTTGTACTTCTCAATGATTTTCTTGTTCATGCTTGGGAGGTTTTGGATTGCGGGTGGGGCGTGGGACGCCGGGCGGCGCAATGAGTTATGAGATGAAATGTTTATATCAAGGAAAATGCCAAAAATTTGGAAAAAGCAGTGTCCAGCGGAAGAAAGTAGTGGATAAAGTAAGAATCAGGAATTGGGAGGGCTCTGCAAAAATCAAATGCCGTAAAAATTGAAGCATTTGCAGGTGCGAACTTTGTATTTCGACAAATGACGCTAACTTGTGGCCGTGTATATTTTCCATGCTTGTTGCTTACCTTACTTGAGAAAACTTGCCGAAACCAAACCCTTGACCCTGGCGACATGCTGAACAAGAAACTCCTTTCCGAGCGAGATATTTGTACCAAATACATCACACCCGCACTGGTAAGTGCCGGATGGGATCCGCATTTGCAGCTCCTCGAAGAAGTCTCCTTCACCGATGGCAAAATCTACGTGCGAGGCAAACTCGCCGCACGGGGCAAGGGCAAGCGGGCCGACTATATCCTTTATTATAAGCCGAATATCCCCATCGCCATCATCGAGGCGAAGGACAACAACCACTCCTTGCGGGCTGGCATCCAGCAGGCGCTGGAGTATGCAAGGATTCTGGACATCCCCTGCGTGTTCAGCAGCAATGGGGATGGGTTTTTGTTCCATGACCGGAGCGAGGGCGTTTCCCCAGACCTAACAGGTTTTCAAAACCTGTTAGGTCTTACCGACAACCCCGCCATCGAACAAGAACTCCCGCTCGACCAATTCCCCAGCCCCGCCGACCTATGGGAGCGCTACAAACGCTACAAAGGCATCGCCGCCACCGAAGAGGAGCGCATCGCCGCACAGGACTACTATACCGACGGAAGCGGCAGGCACCCCCGCTACTACCAGCAAATCGCCATCAACCGCACAGTTGAAGCCATCGCCAAGGGGCAAAACCGGGTGCTGCTTGTGATGGCAACGGGCACGGGCAAGACCTATACCGCCTTCCAAATCGTCTGGCGGCTCTGGAAAGCGGGCGTCAAAAAGCGCATCCTCTTCCTGGCCGACCGCAACGCCCTCATCAGCCAAACCCGCCGGGGCGATTTCAAGCACTTCAGCGACGTGATGACCGTTGTGAAAAACGGCCAAGTGGACAAAAGCTACGAAATCTATCTCGCCCTCTACCAAGGCCTGACCGTGGAAGCACCGTCCAACCCCAATATCCCAATATCTCAATATCCCAATTTCCTATTTCAAGATTTCACCCCCAACTTCTTCGACCTCATCGTCATAGACGAGTGCCACCGGGGCAGTGCAACCGCCGACAGCGCATGGCGCACCATCCTCGATTACTTCTCCGGCGCCACCCAACTCGGCCTAACCGCCACCCCCAAGGAAACCCACGACGCCAGCAACTACGACTACTTCGGCGAACCCGTCTATACCTACTCCCTGCGGCAGGGCATCAACGACGGCTTCCTCGCCCCGTACCGCACCGTGCGCATCGGCCTGAGCGTGGACCTCGAAGGCTGGCGGCCCGAAAAGGACAAGACCGACAAGGACGGCAACCCCGTCGAAGACCGCATTTACAATACCAGTGACTTCGACCGCAACCTCGTCATCGAAGAGCGCACGGACGTGGTGGCGCAGAAACTGACCGAGTTCCTAAAGGGCCTCGACCGCTACGCCAAGACCATCGTCTTCTGCCAGGACATAGACCACGCCGAGCGGATGCGCAGCGCCCTCACCCGCTGGAACGCCGACCTCGTGGCCCTCAACTACAAATACGTGATGCAAATCACGGGCGACAACGACGAAGGCAAGCGGGAACTCGAAAACTTCACCAACCCAGAGGAGCGCTACCCCGTCATCGCCACCACCAGCGAGCTTATGACGACCGGGGTGGATGCCCAGACCTGCCAAGTCATCGTGCTGGATGCCAATATCGCCAGCATGACCAAGTTCAAGCAAATCATCGGCAGGGGCACCCGCATCAACGAGGAGTACGGCAAAATGTACTTCACCATCCTCGACTTCCGAAACGTGACCGACCTCTTCGCCGACCCCGCCTTCGATGGCGACCCGATTGTGCCACCGAGGACTTACGGCGAGGATGATGACCTTTCGACGCTCATTGAGGAAGAAGCCGAGGCACTAGCCGACCTGCCCCTTATAGATGAAGAAACCGGGACGGAAATAGAAGTGCAACCGCCCAAGACCAAGGACTTCTTCGGCGAACCGCCCACCACAACGGGCTACGCCCAAAAGGTCTATGTAAACGGTGTGGACGTAACCGTACTCGTAAGCCGGGAACTCCACTTCGACAACGACGGCAAGCCCATCACCACCAGCCTGAAAGACCATGCCCGCCAACTCCTCACCGGGCAATACGCCTCGCTCGATGCCTTCCTGAGTAGATGGAACAGCGCCGAGCGCAAACAGGCCCTCTTGGAGGAACTGGCAGAACAGGGCATCCCCGTTGAAATTTTGCGCAGTGCCGTAGATACAGAAGTGGATTTGTTTGATTTAATTTGCCACGTGGCTTACGACCAGCCACCCCTTACACGCCGGGAGCGGGCGTTGAACGTGAAAAAGCGGGACTACTTCACCAAATATGGCGAACAAGCCCGCCGGGTGCTCGAAGCACTGCTTGACAAATACGCTGACGAAGGCATCGAAAACCTCGAATCCCTCGACGTGCTGAAAGTGCGCCCCTTGACCCAGTTTGGCTCCCCCATCGAAATACTGCGGGAGTTTGGCGGGAAGGAGCGGTTTTTGGCGGCGGTAAGGGAGCTGGAGGGGGAGATTTATCGGGTGGCGTGAATATTACAGCGAATCAAATTAAAATTACACCAAAATATGAATAATTTTGAATGGGATGATAATAAAAATAAGTTGAATCAGGGCAAGCATAAGATTGCGTTTGAAGATGCGGCTGATATTTTCAATGATGAAGACAGACTTACCTATTCGTCAGATAAACAGGGTGAAACGAGATTTTTGACCATAGGGAAGGCTTTTCTGGCTATTATAAGCGTAGTTTATACAACCAGAGACCTTATCATCAGGATTATTTCAGCCAGGCGTGCCAGCCAGAACGAAAGACAGGTTTATTTGTCCAATAAATTTAAAAATAAAAATGATGAACAGTAAAATATCTATTTCGGAAGCCTTGCAAAAAATAGAGGCGGGACAACCCGTCAGCGGCTATTCGATTGACTTTAACCGCATTAAAGTAGAGGCTTTGGACGTCATGAAATTGACCAAAGCTGGGATTGCCGTACCGGAAGCGGCCATCTATTACAACGATGATGATATTCAGTTTGACGAAGATTTTGAAGGTGACTGGGTCAGGGTCTCTACTCCTTCAAGCGTCACGCAGACCGAGATAAAAATCAACCTGAAAGACGATATCAAACAATGGGTTGACTCCAATGATGTGAAGTTGGACCAACTGTTGGAAAAATTGCTGGATAGCTTTTATCGTGCTCAAAAAATGGTGTCGGAGAAATGATAAGCAATGATTTCGGTAACAAAAGCGGGACTACTTCACCAAATACGGCGAACAGGCCCGCTGCTGACTCAGTTATTATCAATGAGTTAATGCTAAAATATTAGACAATGAGGCCTATCCTACTTTATTCTATTATTGCCTGTTTTGCTGTCACCTCCTTGCCAGCCCAAGAGTTTTTGGAAATTGACTCTCGTAACCGCTGCATTTTTATGGGTGAATTTCAAGAGGAGGAATTGTTTTCTTTCGAGACCACTGGAACTGATATTGAAGATTTAGTTGATAAAATTTTAAAATATGGGGGGCAGCTTGAGCGGAATTTTGAAGTTATACAGACCAACGTCCAAAATGTTTCTGCAGTACTTGACCACGAAAAAAGATATATTTTGTGGAGTCAGAATTTCATTGAAAATACTGACCCAATAATAATATGGGCAGCTTTTTCTCACGAAATTGGTCACCATGCCAGCAAACACACTTTAGGCTCAGAATTTCATGAATCGGAAGAGGCCGATGCTGATTTTTTCATGGGTTATGTAATGAGTTTCGAAGGGTTCTCGAAAGGAAAAATAATAAACGCTTTTAAAGAAGGAATTTTGAAAAACAATCTTTCAGAAGAGCGTAAGGCCAACATTCTTAACGGATGTGATAAGGCAGAGAGTGCAATGAAAATCAAAAGTTTAGGGTGGGAAAATGACCCATCAGAACAGAATTTTTTGAAGGCTGCATTCTCATTTCCTCCACCTAAATGCTATCAATCTGGTGAATTGGATAATAAACTTTTCGTTTCTTGTAAAACCTTGGGTGACATTGCAGGAAGATTTAAGGAACTTCTTGGCAATCATGGTTATCCGTTGCGATTCCTGTCAATACCTGGAGAAGGTTTTGCAATAGTGACCCAAATTGAACAGTTTGCCGAAGATGGTAGTTCACTTAAAGGTAAGAATCGCTGGATTCAAGTGCCAATATCTGAAAGTTTCGAGTTTTCAATAAAATATTTCAAAAGACTCTTCCTACCAGCAAAAGCTCAATTGAGAGTGTTTGTTTTTCTTGTGACAACACAAAATTACAGTAGTTCCAATGAGTATGCCAGTAGAAATGCTGCCGCCGCTTGGATGTATCAAGGGGTTAATGACTTGCCCAAAAGCGTAAGAAACATTCCATTTTCAACTGACTTTATGTTGAGTGCCCTTGTGTATGAATTCGAAGTTCCGGAAACCGATCACCATCCACAGCAACAGTGCCCATGTCGCCTATCACCTAAAACACATCTCGAAAAAGCGGGATTTTAGCATTTAATCTAAACACTATACTTCATGATTTTGCTTAACGAGACTCACAGAAAATTATTATGGCTTTGGTTGTCTGCCACTGCACTGCTGCTTGTACTCGTACTAATTCAATACTTCAACGGCTTGTATAGAGGAATTGAAAACACCCTATGGCAATGGGTTGGCATCTGTTTATTGCCTTCTTGGATATTATTGTTGACTACCATGATGTTCAAACCCAATCCTAAAAAAATCGTATTAGAAAGTATATATTGGGTGATTTTGGTAGTAACAGCGACTTATTTCTTGTTACTTTTCCTTACATGGTATGGTATGCGTGCCGGAGCTGCTGGACAAGGTTTAGAATCGTATTTTAAACAAACTTATCGTTGGTTGCTGCCTTTACAGGCACTAGTGTTGGTTTTTTATGGATTGCTTTTTTTGAAAAAAAACAACACTTCTCATACAATCAAGTCTACATTGGATAGCCAAATCATACCGGATTTAGAGATAGACTGTAAAACAAACGACTCAAATCGCCAACAAGCTCACCGCTTTCTAAGTGAGTCTGAGCACGAAAATTTGTTTTTATTCTTACATGAGGAATTATCGAAAACTAATTTAGCTGCCTATAAACAAAACGACCTGATTCTTTTGGAGACACAATTCAACCAAATTAACCGTCAAAAAATGCAAGGGGTACTAGACCCAATCAAGGCTAACATTGAACTGAATCGTATAAATCAGGGATTGCTTGACTTAATAAACAGAACTTGGACTCAAACTTGAACAAGGCGTAATTTGTCATACGTTAAATGAAATTCAATTTTTCACAATTAAATTCGTTCGAAGCATGAAAAATATAAAACAATTATTAATTCTTTTGATGACAATTTTGAGTCAATTTGTTTTTTCTCAAGAATTAATCAATGTCACCAATGGCTGTAGCTTTGAAGGTGAAAATACTGAAAATGAATACTATATTTTTGATGCTTCCAAAGAATCTAAATCAATCGTTGGAAAAGTCATAGGCGCAGTAGGATTGAACACCAACTTTACTTTGTTTGAATCCAATGTAAAGAATGCATTGGCTAATACAATCAATGGAACTCGTTTTATTCTGTATAATGCTACTTTTTTTGAAAAATTTAAAGGCAATGCGGAAGCAAAATGGGCTGCATATATTGTACTGGCTCATGAAATTGGACATCATTTGAACAACCATGATTTAGATGAGAAAGACATGAAAAAACGGAAAAGTATGGAATTACAGTCAGACCAATTTGCTGGATCTGTATGCCGCACACTAGGAGCTTCCCTTCAGGAAGCATTGGCAGGTATGGAAGCCATGGAATTACCTGGCGAAACACTAACCCATCCCCCGAAAAGTGCTCGAATAGCTGCTATAACAAGTGGTTGGAAAAAACAAGATGAATTAATAAAGGAAAGTGAAGAGAATGCCAAAGCAGACATCTCTCCTAATCTCGCAACTGATAGAAATAATAAAAAGCAAGAAACTATAGAAACTGTCTGTGATAGGTGCAATGGCAATTGTGTGATAACGCAACAATCTGTATGTGGTCAGTGCTCAGGAAATGGGAAACATTCTTGTTCAACTTGTCATGGTACTGGAAAATTAAGAATAGGAGGGATTCGTTGTGGAGATTGTTCTGCTACAGGTATTGTGGGTTGCTCAAGGTGTAATGGGAAAGGTGCTGTTGCAGGCAAAATAACTTGTGATAAGTGTGGTGGCAAAGGTAAATTGGTAAATGGCTCAATAATTTTAACAAATGTAACACCTGAAGATAAAAAGGAAAATGCTGTTAACCCTGAAACTATAAAGCCTACTTTACCAAATAAGGCCAACAACATTAAAAGTAATTTTGTAGGGAACTGGATATGGACAAGTGGTGAAAATCCTTCGTCCGCAACGACATCTTTTAAAGTTACACAAGAAGGTGATAAACTCAATATATATCATCCTAATGGCTATGTTACTAGTGCAAATACCCCAGTATCAGGACAGCCATTGATTTATTATATGACAAACTCATCTGGCTCTACATTTACAATGGAATGTATTATTGAGGGAAATTACCTTAATGTAAAAATGAGCAGTAGCAGCGCAAGAATGTTGGGCTACAGAAAATACAAAAGACAATGATTGAAAACTCCATTTCACAATCTAAAACTTTAGATAATGAAAAATAAAAAGCAAGCTTTACTTCTTCTGATGACTGTGATTAGTGGATCCATCCTTTCACAAGAATTAATTAATGTGAGCTATGGTTGCAGCTTTGATGGCAAAAATTCTGAGACAGAATACTATTCTTTTGATGCCACCAATGAAGCAGACCAAATTACAAAAAAAATCCTTGATGCAGTAGGGTCTATAAGTTACAGTTCTTTCACAGTGAAGGAATCAAACGTAAAAAATGCCTTGGCTACTGTTATTAATGGACAACGTTTGATGGGTGCAGCAGCGTTTTGTCCCTCTTTTATGATGCAGCGACAAAGTTGTTCAT
>CAZDSU010000005.1:19074-141961 GCA_964508135.1 uncultured Saprospiraceae bacterium | reverse complement strand
TTGACAGCCATTCCAATTTTTTGATTACTTTAATCCTTCGTACACTCCTAATTCTTATTTAGAAATCACCAGTCGCTTCGTGAGTATCTCGTTGTGGGAATTGATTTTTACCAAGTAAATTCCACTCATAAAAGTTTCCCCTGTAAGGTCAAGCGTGAGTTCTTGCTGGCCTGCTTCGAGGGTTTGCTGCCAAACTACCCTGCCGGTATGGTCAAAGATTGTAAGCCCGGCTGCCGTGCTGTCGAAGCTATGCAGGTGAAAAGTGGCTTTCCCACTGGCAGGGTTAGGGAAGATTTCAAGTGCCAGATGTTCCGCCGTTTCAAAAGCTCCCTGACTAATCGGCACATTAATGATCCCGCAGCCATTATTACAGGCAGCATTGCCGCAAGGGCCGATGTAATCGCCGTGGTTGTTGATATGAGCTTGAACAGCACTGTAGCTGATGCAGATGGTATTGCCTCCGTTGTGGCAGACGCTCACCTTGCTGTTCTTGTTTCCACATTTCCAGGCGGTGATGATTTGATTGAAAGTTGGCGGGTACTTGCAATCTGGAAGTCCATCGTTGTTGTTATCAACGCTGTCGTCGCCGCCGGGACATACATCGCAGGCATTTCCTACGCCGTCACAATCACTGTCAGCCTGGGAAGGGTTGGCGGTGTTGTCGCAGTTGTCGTTGCAGGAGCCAATACCATCGCCGTCGGGATCGAAGCCTTTGTCCGTTAGCCCATCGCAGTCGTCGTCAATGTTGTTGCAAACTTCAGTTGCGCCATGCTTCACGGCCGCATTGAAATCATTGCAGTCTGTGACATCTGTATCACCGTCGTTGTCGTCATCGGGATCCACGCAATTCGCCAAGTCATCGCCGTCGAAGTTGGCAAAGCCTTCGTCAGTTACCCCGTCGCAGTCATCGTCAACGCCATTGCAGACTTCCGTTGCACCGTGCTTCACAGCAGCATTAAAGTCGTTGCAGTCGGTGACATCCGGATCGCCGTCGTTGTCGTCGTCCGGGTCAACACAGTCGGCCATGCCATCACCATCAAAGTTTGAAAAGCCTTCGTCCGTCAACGCATCGCAGTCGTCATCAATGCCGTTGCATGCTTCCGTTGCATTATGGCTAATTGCGGCGTTGAAGTCGTTACAGTCAGTGACATCCAGGTCCCCGTCGTTGTCGTCATCAGGATCCACACAGTCCGCCACGTCGTCGCCGTCAAAGTTGGGGAAGCTCTCGTCTGTTAGCCCATCACAGTCGTCATCAATTCCGTTGCATGCTTCTGTTGCATTTTGGTTAACAGAGGAGTTGAAGTTATCGCAGTCGGTAGCATCAGGGTCGCCGTCGTTGTCGTCGTCGGGGTCAACGCAATCAGCCATGCCGTCGTTGTCGAAGTTGGAAAAGCCCTCGTCCACGGTGGCGTCGCAGTCGTCGTCAATGCCGTTGCACACTTCAGCGGCGCCGGTATAAATGGCAGCGTTGAAATCCTCACAGTCGGTAGCGTCGGGATCACCGTCATTGTCGTCATCGGGATCGCAGGCGTCGCCCATACTATCGCCGTCATTATTAGCCTGATCAAAGTTGCTGACCAGCGGGCAGTTGTCATTTCCGTCCAACACACCGTCGTTATCATCATCGGGATCCAGGCAATCTGCCATGCCGTCGCCATCGGTGTTGGTGAATCCTTCATCCACCATGCCGTCGCAATTGTCATCAATACCGTTGCACACTTCAGCGGCACCGTTATGAATGGCAGCGTTGAAGTCATCGCAGTCGGTTGCATCGGGGTCGCCGTCGTTATCGTCGTCATTGTCGCAGGCGTCGCCCTCGCCGTCGCCGTCGTTGTTGGTCTGGCTAGCGTTGCTGACCAGCGGGCAGTTGTCGGATGCGTCAGCAATACCGTCATTGTCGTCGTCGGGGTCCACACAGTCCGCCATGCCGTCGCCGTCAAAGTTGGGAAATCCCTCATCCGTCGTGCCATTACAGTTGTCATCGATACCATTGCACAATTCCGTGTTTAGACCACTATCAGTCAATGCGGTACCGGAAGCAACGCCAAAAGGTGAAAACGCAGTAATGCTCGACTGTGTGCGTGTGCAGGTGCCGCCACAACTTGCTACACCGTTGCCGAAAGAATTCCAGGTGCTTCAAGTCCAGCGGGAAACATGACAATTGCTGGAGACAAAAACTCCCTGCTCATCAGCCGGTGAATTCCATTGGAGAGCCACAATAGTGGCAGTTGTATTTCCAGGAGTTCGGTCAATTGTCCATTGCCGGTTGACATAATCGGAACCACCGATGGGATAGTCGAAACCAGTTTGTACCCTTACCCCATAAGTATCGGAACCGGATGCCTGGTTGAGGGTGACGGGGTTGTAGCTCGCGGTGCTCGGTCCGACAGGAAATGCATTTGCTGAGGTGCCCACTAACTGCATCAGCCGACTAGTACCAAACGTGACGAAGTATTTGTTGGAAGTTGCGCCGGAAAGAGAACCGACGCTGAGGTCTCCGTTTTGCAAATAAACCTTCCCGGCTGTAAAAGTCAGTGCTCCTGTTACTGTTTGGCTGCCGGTGATGTTCAGGTCGGAAGCGTTGTTGATGGTGAGGGCTGTAATGGACGTGCCGTTTCTGGCGAGGGTTTGTAGGGCTGCGCCGCCGAACACCATCGACCGTCCGGAGGCAACGCTCACCGTCCCGTTATTGGTGAAAGTTGTCCCTGAAAACGTGGAATTGGTGCTTGTGTTGCTGAAATTAATGGTTGCGCCGGATGCCACGTTGAAAGCACCGCCGTAAGTGCCGCTTAAAGTATTATTCACAGTACCGCCTACGTTGAAAGTGCCGTCGTTGGTGATGTTGCCGCCCGTCTGGAAGGCGAGCGAAGCGCCGGAGTTCACGGTCACCGTGCCGCCGCCCTCATTGGTGAAGGGCTGCGAGATGCTCAGGTTGGTTGAAGTGGTTCCGCCCTTGACGATGCTGCCGCCGCTTTTGTTCACGATGGACATCTGGCAAGTAAAACCGCTGGGGTTGTTGCCGATGAGGTTGAAGGTACCGTAATTGGTCAGGGTCTGCCCGCCGCCGCTTACGTCGAGGTGCCCGTCGTTCCAGTTGATGGTCTTGCCTGCGTTGTTGGTGATGTTGGTGGCGGTGTTGTGGTTGTTGCCTCCGTTGGCGTTCAGCGTGCCGTCATTGGTGATACTTCCTGTTCCAGTGAAAGAGCCACCGGTCCAATCCACCGTCCCCTGGTTCAGAAAAGCGCCGCTGTTGTTCAGCGAGCCTGCCAATAACAGAGTCGCGGTGGCTTCCACCATTACCGAGATACAGGAGCGGCTATCCGACAGCGTGACAGTGTGCCCAGCTTTGATGACCACATCATCTGACGATATCGGAATGACGCCTCCTACCCAGGTAGAAGTATTGCTCCAGGTATTAGTTCCGGCAGATTGGATGGTGGCTGCATGAGATGCATTTTGCAACAAATAAAAAGCATCGGCATGATAAAAAGCCGCCACGATTTAAAATAGTCAAGTGGAACAGAACAGGTGAATAACTGCTGCCATCCAGGATTTGTCAGGATAGATGAGTTCATTATGTCAGTGATTTTTAGTGATAGATTTTTTGATTGTTGGCAAAATCGGGTCATTGTGAACCGAAGTGTTTTTC
The DNA here is from genome assembly GCA_964508135.1 of uncultured Saprospiraceae bacterium. Classification (GTDB taxonomy): domain Bacteria; phylum Bacteroidota; class Bacteroidia; order Chitinophagales; family Saprospiraceae; genus UBA6168. The sequence continues at coordinate 138,312 of CAZDSU010000005.1, read as the reverse complement.
GGTTCGACAGCTTATTTCCTTTTTTACCACATTGTAAAATATGGGAGTAAAGGTAGGAGCGGTTTAAGGGTCGCACAATCGCACGTTCGTATGAAATTGAAGCGGGATAAGTCAGCGCCCGTGCAACTTATTTAATGCTTCCGTACGTGTATGCACTTGCAGTTTTTCATAAATGCTGCGAACCTGTGAGCGTACGGTGTGCTCCGACACAAAACGTTGGGTGGCTATCTCCTTGTAAGCCCAGCCTTTGTCCAACCCGCGCAACACTTCCCATTCCTGTTCGGTCAACCTATCCAGTTCTGGGAACTTCGGCTCGGTGCGCTGAAACGAGGACGCCACCATACGGGAAATCTGGCGGGACATGGGTGAGCCGCCTTCCTTCACGTCCCGAATGGCCTCGGCGAGGCGCTCTGGCGTACCGCCCTTCAGCACGTAGCCTGTTGCCCCGGCGGCGAGTGCCTGAAAGACTTCTTTCGTATCGGTGTGGTCCGTGAACATGACAAATTCAACTTGCTGGTTCCCGCTGGTTCTGCAAATATGGACGCACTCGATACCGTTTTTACCAGGCAGGCCAATGTCCATCAGCACTACTTCGGGATGAAGCGCAGGCAGGTTGGCGATGAAATCCTCCGCATCGCCGAATGCACCCACACACTCGATGTCGGGGTAGAAATTCAGCAGGCTGGCGGTCAGTTTTCGGATTTCAGCGTCGTCTTCCACGATGGCTACACGGATGGCCATGCGCTTTAGTTTTTCATGGACCTTTCCTTCTTCCATGACTTGCATTATTTGATAAATTTTATTGCCTTTTTCCCCGCATCGGTGGCCAACTCAACTTCATAAACACCTGTTGGCCAGCCGGATACATTCATCATAATGGAATGCTTGCCTTCGGTCAGCATCAATGATGGTGTTGGAGAAGACATCAATTGGCCCGAGCTGTTGTATACATTCAGCTCAATGGAGGTGCTTTTCAGCAAGGTGAATTCAATGGTTAAATAAGCTGTAACAGGGTTGGGGTAAATATTTATTTGATTTTCCAGAAAGACAATCTCAGTATTTGTCAAGGCAATATACTGGGCTTCGGACGTTGCCTCGCAACCACAACTCATCGAAACCTTCACACTATAATTTCCTTCTTCGGTGGCCGTATAAGTGCTATCGGTGGCTCCGTTAATTGGCTCATTGTTTAATATCCATTGATAGCTCAAATAACTCCCTGCCGATAATACATTTCCGTTTTGCGTGACCACTGGAGGGCCTTGCAGTTGATCCATGTACACAATGGTGTTTAACAAGAATGTATCGTTGGAATTTTGGATTTCAAGCCCTTGGCTTATACCGCCCAAATCGGTGAAAGCATCCAGGTCGGAAATGATCAAATCCAGGGTGTTACAATCCAATATCAGGGTGGGCCGACCATCGGCGTCCACGCCAAGCACTACTGCTTCTGCTGGCATAGCGTTGAAATAGCCCTGTGCAGCCCCACCCTGATTCGCCATTGATACGCTACCGAACGGGCCTTCAAAAATGACGGAATTCAATCCATTGGCAGTAGGCAATATCTGCTGGGAAGGTGGAGTCAAGACGGGTACAAGTTCCACGCCAAAGCCCCACCTATCATTTAATGTACTCGGGTCAAAATCGTAATCCGGAAAACTAGCTGAGGCACCAATGATTAGCTTGCCCCCTCTTTCTGACCAGGCATACAACGAATCTATTTCGGCTTCTGTGAATTGATTCAAGCTGGGTTCCAACTTGTTGAAAGTGCCGAAAAAAAACAGGTCAATGTTATCGCCACTGGTTATTTGTTCCAGGCTTCCAGATGCACTATACGCATTTGTCAAGTTGATAAATTTTGGGTAAATGCCATCGCCGAAATAGTCTGGGTTCCAGAGTTTAGCAGTTGCGAAATCAATCATTCGGATGCCATCCAGCGTGTAGCCAAAATCCCCACCTGGCTGTCTTGTCGTAGTGACGGAGTGGAGTTCGATGTCCTGTGCCTCCATGTTGGAGAACATGGAAAGGAAGACGAAATGGAGTAAAACTGCTTTCTTCATTGGTAGATATTTTTTATGTAATTCAAGTTGTGGATGAGATGATTTTCCAAGCAATGGTAAGTCCAAAGGTGCGACGAATGCAGCGATGCCACAATACCACGAACGTATGAAATTACAAGTCAGGAATGAGCCTGCAAAATGCCTTCTACACGTACCATGGTTCCTTTTCCCGGCAACGACTGCATCGAAAAAACCGCCCCGATGCTCTCCGCCCGCCGCCTCATGCCGGAAAGCCCGCTGGAAAACTGCCTCGTTTCGTCCATGGAAAACCCCTGCCCGTTGTCCCTTACTTCCAGCAGGTAGCGATCCGGCGAGGTCAGGCGGAAGGTCAGGTGTACCTCGCTCCCACAGCCATGTTTGGCGGTGTTGTTTTGGGCTTCCTTGAAAATCAGCAGCAGTTGTCGCTTTACATTGGGCGACACGAGCGGGTTGGCTCCATTTTTTTCAAAATCGAAATGCGGCTCGACAGCAGTCTCACTCCAGAACTCACGAGCATTTTCCCGGAAGTAAGCCTGCATGTCCCCGAAGCGGTCGAAGTCGGGATTGATGGCGAACACGATTTCCCTCAACTGCCCGGCTGCGTTGCGGGCATCGGCGCCCAGCTTTTCCAGCCGTTCCTTCATTTCCGCTTCGTCGAGATGGGGCAGGCGGGCGGCTACTTGTGCCGTCAATGAGATTTTGGTGAGGGTGGCACCCACCTCATCGTGGATGTCCTGGGCGATGCTGGTTCGCAGGCGCTCAGTTTCCTGTTCCCGTTCGAGGGCGGCGATGCGGGTACGGTAGCGGGTGCGGAGATAGTAAGCCGCGACACCCAGTACCAGTGTGGCCAGCAAAGAATAGTACAAAGGCGATTGCCAGAAAGGGCGGCGCACGAAAATCTTCAACAGCAATTTTTCAAAACAAGCCCGCCGTTCACGCAGACCTGCAACTGGATGTCGTAAGCGCCAGCGCCAAGCCCGGTCAGCCGCAGGATGTTTTGATTTCCGAGACTAATCCAATCGCCGTTTTGGTTGGCGAACTTGTAAGCATACTGGTTCAGGTAGCCGTCCAGCAGGTTCAGTTGGGAAAAAGTTACTTCCACATTGTTTTCATCATAGTGGAGCCGGAGTGTCTTGTCGGGGGAATATGTTGTTCCCTTTCCATTGATTTTCAGGGAGTTGATAAAAATCCGGCGGTCGGGGGGCGGCTCGGAAAAGTTGTTTACATCAAATAACCGAAACCCTTTGGTCGTGCTGACGAACATGGTGCAGGAATCGCCAGTAACCATGCTGATAGCATTGATGTTCGTATCTGGTAAGCCATGACCTCTAAAAAATTGGTAAACATTCCCAGTATTTGGATCGAGCCTGCACAAGCCTGCAACGGAGCCTATCCAGACATAGCCCTTGCAGTCGGCGGCAAGGGCGGTGATATAATCGTTGGGCAAGCCAGTCGAGATGTTGAAATTCTTAAACTTCATTTCATGGGGATGGAAGCGGAACACGCCGTAGCCTTCCGAACCTATCCAAATATTGCCAGCAGGGTCGCGGGCAAAAGCGGATATTTTGCTTCGAAATGAACTGGGCGAATTCAGGTCAGGATATAAACAGGTGAGCGTGTCCCTCGCCCGGTCCCAACGCAGCAGGCCTGACCCGACGGCCGAACCGAACCACATATTGCCATCAAAATCCTCAATGATAGCATTGAATGACGTGAAATTCAGGTGAGCGTACTTGCCGGAAAGGGCATAATGGACAAACCTGCCTTTGCGGGGTTCGAAGCGGACTATCCCGTTTGAGAAAACAAATCCAAACCAAACATCGCCCCGGCTGTCTTGAAAGGTGGTGGCGGTAAGTGAGTCCATGAACACAGGCCTGTTCTTGCCTTGCAATTTCGAGGTTTGCTCAGCTTGAAGGTCGGCGAGGTAAGCGCCAAATCCCGCTACCAGCATGGAATCTCCCTGAAGCGGAATGATGTTGTAGATGATATTCCAGTCTTCGTGCATGGGGTGCTTGGGCTTCCATTGCCGACAATCGCCTGTTTGTTCATCATGTATGACCAAACCGTCGAAAGTGGTACTCATTACAGTCTTTGCCTTGCTGTGTATCATTGCTTCCACAAATAAACTCTTGCTTTTATCGCTATTTTTTAAGGTCTCTATGCACAATTCGGGCTTCATCAGGGAGTTCACAGTCGAGGTGCGGAGCAGCCCGCTCTCGGTAGCAGCTATGTACACGCCGCTCTTGGTTTTTACAACTGATTTTAACAATTGAAATATTGGGATATGCAGAAACTCCCAGGTTTTGGAACGCCAGTCGAACAGGTAATAATCGGAAGCACCAAATGTTGACATGCCTATTTTGCCTGGCTCGGGGGCCGACAGAAAAGGCAGGTAATTCTGAAATCGAAATGGCTGGAATGCCAGTGGCTCGATGCTATGGTTTTTCAAATTGTAAAGTGCCATCACTGGCAAGGTGTCCAAGTTTTCATACGACAAAAAGCCGAGCGTGTCATTTACCTGCATGAGTGAAAGATAGCGGGTGGCCTCGCAAATGAAATCCGCTTGCACCATGTCCATGGTTTTGTGGGTAGGGTCTATTTCGAATACAGTGACCAATTCCACTCGACGACTTGTCGTTACTTGTGGTCCTACGACCCAAATTTTCCCGTCGGGAAACTCCCATAACCTGGAAGACTGAAGATTGCCTGCCTTTACCACCAAAGCTTCTGGGAAAAACCACGTGCCCAATACTTTCAGCGCTGGCGAAACCAAATGGACGGCTGCCGTCGTCACCACCCAGATATTGCCCCTCTTCGAAAGCATCATTTGCTGCACCAAATTCGTCTTCGACAGCAGTGCTTCCGGCGCTTTAAAAGAGACCGAGGCCGCTTGAAAATTGCGGATGTTGATCTTCGAAATGCCTGCATCCGTACCAGCGAGTATGTGCAAGCTGTCAATATTGCGCAGCCATCGAACTCCTTTGCCCCGCATCTGACCCTCACTCGAACCTATCACCGTGTTTTGAAAAGATTGTCCGTCGTAGCGACTCAGGCCATTGGGGCAGGCTATCCAAATAAAGCCATCGTTGTCTTCCAGCACAAACGAAAGGTTGTTGCCCGGCAGCCCATCGGCGGCAGTGAGGAGGGAATAGCTCTCGAAAGGAGACTGGGCAAACGGGGAATTGAAAACCGCCAGCCACAAAACAACCCAGAGAAATCGGAAGGAACGGTGCGTGGTCTTAACATCCTTTGGCCGAAAAGATAGGAAACTGACGAAAGTGGGCACAAAGGTTCGGTGTTGCATGGAACAGCCAAGATTGTTTTTGCAGGACATGAATTCAAGCACTACCGAACAAATGTAGCATTATCCATCAATTTAGCTTTTTTTGATAGGGACTGTTCCCAACACTGCATTCATCAGAAAATAGGGTTCTTGTTAAATTTAGGTTCGCAAAATCCTAACTTTGTCAAGACAGGGCTGTTCCAATAACAAATTTTTCAAAGAATGATAACCTACGATACCTTGACCGAAGCACTCGCCGACCTCCAAGAAAGGGGCTACCGCGAAGATTTTAACCTGACGGAACAGTGCCTTTTCTGCAAGGGCCATGAACTGGAAATCCACCCGGAAGATTTTGAGGTGGACGAATTTTACCGCTTTGAGGGAGAGACCGACCCCGGCGACAGCATGGTGCTGTACGCCATCTCGGCCAATACCGGCCTGAAAGGGACGCTCCTGGATGCCTATGGCGTCTATGCCGAAAGCCTGACCCCGGCCATGGTGGAAAAACTGCACATCAAGGGGAGGTAAATTCAGCGCACGTCCTCCCCGTCATTCCCGCTATCCTTTTCAAAATCCTTCAGCAGCACCCGCAGCGCACCCGCTGAAATCCAAATCTCGCCAAGACTCAGTGCCAGCGAAACAATCATCAGCACCAAGGCGATGGCAAATGCCCAGGTGGCCGCCTCCAGTTTTTCCCGGAACAACAGGAACATGCACACAAAGCACATCAAAAAGCTGGCAATGCCGAACGTCTGCATCAGCCGGATAAGGTTCAGCCGCTTGCGCAAATGCACGATTTGGTCCCTCAGTATAGGCTGGTTTTCTTTTTCGTAGCGGTCGTGGAGGTTGCGGATGAGGTTCGCAATCGCCAAAAATTTGTTCGTATAGGCCAGCAACAGCAGCGAGATGGCAGGGAAAAGTAGGGCAGGGGTTGTGAAATTGATTTGCATTCGATGTAGAATAGATTGGTTTAAAACTGAACGAAGTAAAGGTCTGGGTTTTTAAAATCAGGTAGTCAGGTTTTTTTGATTGCCAGCTTTAAGCACCTCCGATAAGCTACTGTCTACAGCAAGCAATCCGCCGTTTTTGGACTAGAAACACGAAAGCATCAATTGGGAGAAATGTGTATCAAAGGGGATATGATTTTACAAAGTAGAACTTCGTGAAGGAGACGCCCCCTCCCAACTTTTCCATACCTTGCACCCCAATTTTACAATCAACACATGGCTTTTCAAGAAAAAAATACTTTGATTTTTGGTCGGCACCCCATCGTGGATGCTTTGAAATCTGGTGCCCAATTGGACAAAATATTCCTGCAACAAGGGGTGCGGGGGGAGTTTGAAAAAGAAGTGCGCCAGCTCTGCCGGGAGTACGATGTGCCGCTCCAGTACGTGCCCAACGAGCGCATGAACAAGATGGTGAAGGGCAATCACCAGGGCATCGTGGCCTACCTCGCACTACTCGACTACGCCCAGCTCGACAACGTGGTGCCGGGCATCTTCGAGGCGGGCGAGACCCCGCTCCTCCTCCTCCTCGACCGGGTGACGGACGTGCGCAACCTTGGTGCCATCGCCCGTTCTGCCGAGGTCTGCGGCGCCCATGCCATCGTGATACCCAAGACTGGCAGCGCCCTCATCAATTCCGACGCCATCAAAACCTCTGCCGGGGCGCTGACCCGACTGCCCGTTTGCCGGGAAAACAGCCTCGTGACCGCCGTGGAGTACCTCCAAAACTCTGGCATCCAAGTGCTGGCCAGTGACCTCAAGACCGAAAAATACATCTTCGACACCGACCTCACCTCGCCCACGGCGCTCATCATCGGCTCTGAGGACGAGGGCATCCACCCCTCCCTCCTCGACCGGGTGGACGACCGCTTCATCATCCCGCAACGGGGCAAGACGGACTCTCTCAATGTCTCCGTGGCTGCGGGCATCATGCTGTACGAGGCATTGCGCCAGCGGATGAAATAATTGAAAATGGAGAATTAAACGAGCAACCCCAATTTTCAATTCTCCATTTTCAATTTTCCATTCTCCTTCAGCCAATCGAATGTTTCCTTGATGGCAATTTTGATGGGCGTCTGCGGCAGGTCAAGCTCCCGGATGGCCTTGGCGGGCGTGTAAAAATTCTCGTCGAGCGAGATGCGGCACATGCGGTAGCTGATTTGTGGTGCTTTGCCCTTGAGGCGGGCAATGGCAGTGACCGCCAACCCGAATAGCCGCACAACGAAGCCTGGGATGGCCGTTTTCGGCGGTGCCACGCCCAGCACCTCGGCGATGTCCTCAAAGATTTCTTTGTAGCTCATATTCTGGTTGCCAAGCAGGTAGCAGGAGCCGGGCGTGGCCCGTTCGAGTGCATTGGCGATGCCGACGCAGACGTCCTTCACGGCCACGTAGTTGCGGCCTCCAGGGGTGTAGCCTGACATCTTACCATGGAATATCCGATCAATCATCTGTCTGGCGCCACTCGCATCGGCATACGGGCCGAACATGAAAGTTGGGTTCACCACCACGGCGGGCAGTCCCCTTTCTTTCACCATTGATAGCACGAGGTCTTGTGCCTCCCGCTTGGTATCCATGTAGCCGAGGCCGTAATTGCCGGAGTTGTAGGGTCGGGTCTCGTCGCCGGGGTTCTGGCGGTTGCCGAAACCGTAGCTGTTGGCGGTGCCGATGAACACGATTCTTTTCAGCCCATGCTCCAGTGCCGCCTCCATCACGTAGCGGGTACCGTCTATGTTCACCTTTCGCTGTATCTCGGAGTAGTAGGGCCAGACGCCGAGATGGGCTGCCGAGTGTACCAAGCCATCGCAGCCTTGCATGGCTTGGTGTATGGTATCAGGGTGAAGGACATCTCCATGAATAAAAGTTATTGGCAAGTCTTCAATCGTGTGGGGGTGCTGGCCGTGATGAATAAAAGCAACTAAGTCGTGGCCCCGTTTCAAGAGTTCTCTGACAAGGTTGCTGCCGACAAACCCATCGGCGCCTGTGATAAATATCTTCATTGAGTGGAAGGTGAATGATTTATTAAAAAAATGAATTGGCCGCAAAGGTATTTAATACGCCCACCTGCCAGCATTTTGCCTCAACTTTTATGTCATCTGCCCGAATAGCATAGAAGCTGTTTAGACTTTCCTCATTTGGCTAAAAAAGGCGCTTTTCCGCCCTGAAATCAGCAATTTTTTCGGCAATAGCGCTGCTATTCCCTCAAAAATTCCTGACTTCAGGACAAAAAATCACTCTTTTTTATCTCAAACAGGAAAGTCTAAACAGCTTCATAAACAAAAAAAGACCCGCAACATGATGTCGCAGGTCTTTCGTAAAACTCAGGTATTGAATCTTATTTGCCCCTCCGGGGCCCTGGCGCTCCGCCTTGCTTGGCTTCCCGCCGCTTTTTTATCTCTTCGAGCAATGCCCGTTTGAAGTCGTTGTCAATGCGCTGGAGCATGGCCACTTTGCGCACCGGCAGCACCTCCATGAAGCGACGCACGTTGTCCCGGCGGAGCTTCACCATCTGCTCCTCCATCTCGATATGCTGCATGATGGCAGCCTCCACGTCCTTGTCCGACATGAGTTCGAGCTTCTGGCCATCAAGGTCAAACTTGTCCTTGAGGGCTTCCCGCTCGTTTTCAAACTGGTTGTAGATGGGCCAGAAAGTCTTCGCCTCATCTGGCGTCAGTTGGAGCTTTTCGGTGAAAAAGGCGATCTTGAATGCCTCCATTTTCTCTTGCGCCTTCTCGCCCCGCTCCTTTTGGGCTATGCTCGACGCCACGAACGCCAGCATGAACACGATTGCGAAACTCAATTTTTTCATTGCTTTAAATTTAATATTGATTGGTTAGAACGAATTAAGTTAATTGGGTTCAGAGATATTCTTCCAAGTCCTTCAAGTCCACTTCGTCAATCACTTCGTCAAGGTATTCCTCCATTTCCTCCACATCTGGCTTGGCCACTTCCGCCTTGAAGGTTGGCTTCTTTGGCTGCACTGATTCCGGTACTTCTGGCGCACTGGCTTCGACTACAAGACTACGGTCGAAGTCACTGATATTGTTGGAAACGTAAGCAAAAAGTTCTTCGTCGGAAATATCCTCCAACTGCAACTCGGCCAAGGCAGACAGGTTGTTTACCGCATTTTTCTCCTTCAAAAAAACAACCGCCGCCACCAGCACCAGCACCGAAGCCAGCGCCAACGCATACCTCGGCTGCATCAGCCCCAGCACGAACTGCTCGATGCGCTCCAGCCAACCTAGGCCACTCGGCACAATGGCGGGTGCAGGCTGTTTCATTTGCCGCATCACCTCGTCGGGCAGCTGTTGGAAGTAGTGCTTTGGCACATTGAAGCCCTCGCCCGGCTGTTCCTTCATTTTTTTGAGGAAAGGGGAGTCGTTCAACTCGTCCCTCAGTTCATCGCTATTTTTCATCATCAAAAATTGTCATTGCCGTAGGCAACCTAACTAATCGTATTTCGCTACAAAGCCCTCAATTTTCTTCACCGCATGGTGAAACGACGCCTTCAGCGCCCCCTCCGAAGTGCCGAGCATTTCCGACATGTCGGCGTAGCTCATCTCGTCGAAGTAGCGCAGGTTGAACACAAGTTTTTGCTTGTCGGGTAGCGTTTCGATGGCGGCCATGAGCTTGAGCTGTGCCTCGTCGCCATCGAAATATTCGTCGGCCTGCAGGCGGTTGGCCAGCGGGCTTTCCCCGGCATCGAGTGGCGTGGCGTGAATCTGCTTTTTTTTGTTCAAAAAAGTGATGGCCTCGTTGGTCGCTATCCGGTAAAGCCAAGTGTAGAGCTTTGATTTGCCCTCGAATGTGTGACTGCTGCGAAACACTTTGACGAAACAGTTCTGGAGCACGTCGTTGGCGTCCTCGTGGTCGTACACCATGCGCCGGATTTGCCAGTAAAGCCGTTCCTGGTACTGTTCCATCAGCAGCCGAAAGCCTCGTTCGGCGTGGCTGCCCCCTTCACGCAGGAGAGACATTATCCGTTCGTCCACGATTTCGCTGTTTTGCATCATCAACCTTTGCGTGAAGTTCGGTGCATAGACTTCCACGGCAGGGTAAAGTTTAAAAAACGCTTGGACTTTTTTTGTTGGGGATGGTATGATAGGGGTAGTTTTGTCTCGCCAACTATAGATTTGCACATGTCATTCTTCGAAAAAAAATACCTGCCAGAACTTTTCCTGTTCATCCTTGCCGTGGCACTGTACGCCAACACCTTGCGGCATGGGTTCGTCTTCGACGACCAAATAGTGCTCACCCAAAACAGCTTCGTGAAACGTGGCATTGCGGGTCTTCCCGACATCTTTGCCCATCACAGCTTCGCAGGATACGCCCGCCTCGCAGAGCAGCAGAACTCCTTGCCGGGTGGCCGCTATCGTCCGCTTTCATTGGCGATTTTTGCGATTTTTCACGATGTTTTTGGAGAGAACTCAACGGTTTTTCATGGCTTCTCAATCCTGCTTTATGCACTTACGGGCGTGCTGCTCTACCGCCTTTTGCGGTGTCTGCTCAAAGGCGCCACGGGCGCCAACCGAACGGCTTGGCTGGCGGCGATACTATTTGTTGCCCATCCGGTGCATACGGAGGTGGTGGCAAACGTGAAAAGCTGCGACGAGCAACTGGCTTTGTTGCTTGGCATGGGGGCATGGATGGCCGTGTTCCATGCTTTTTGACGCTGCAAAACGGTACGCTTGGTTCTTGGCCGGCTCGCTGTTTTTCTTGGCCTGCCTCACAAAAGAAAATGCCGTACTGCTGGCGTTCACGATACCTGTTTCTTTGTGGTTTTTCAGGAAAGCTGGCATTGCAAGCGCACTGCGGCATACCCTTCCACTTTTTTTGGCGATGGCGGTGTTCCTGCTGCTGCGGACCATGGTCACTACATCGCAAGAAGGAGCGGCCATTGCTGCTGACCCCCTCAACAATACCTTCCTCGTCTGGAATGGCAGCGCATGGCTCCCCTGCTCCAACGCGGAAAGGGTAGCCACCGTAGCCTACACACTGGGGCTTCAGCTCCGGCTGCTGGTGTTCCCATATCCACTGACGCACGATTATTACCACCTAAAAATACAGTCCTTCGCCAGCCCTGGAGTCTGGATGAGCTTGGCAGTGCTGTTTTTGCTGGTGGCCCATGTCCTGTTTGGCTTTCGTCAGCGGCAATTGCAGGCGCAGGCAAGCTCCAACCATTTCCAGGTTGCGAGTTTTGGGATGCTGTTCTTGCTCGTCACGGTGAGCCTCACAGCCAATATTCTGTTCCCCGTGGGCGCATTCATGGCGGAACGGTTTCTTTACTTGCCTTCGGTAGGCTTTTGCCTGACGGCGGTGGCGTGGAGCAAGTTGCTTTTTGACAAATATGCCCCCAATTTCATTTTACCATTTTTTGGTGCAATAACGGTGGTGTTTGCCCTGCTCACCATCCTGCGAAACCCCGCTTGGAAGGACAACGAAAGCCTACACCGCACGGCCATCGGCACTTATGCTGGCAGCCCAAAACTCAACAACGACCTCGGCACGTTGCTGTTGGAAAAAGCTACGAAAACCACCGATGCCAAGGAACGGCAGGCACTCCTCGAATCGGCCTACCCGATGCTCCAAAAGGCACTGGAACAGCATCCGACCTACTTCGACGCCTACCTCGCCCACGGGGCTTGTGCCTATTATTTGGGGAATTTTGACGCAGTCGTTTCATCTTACGAAATGGCGAACAAATTGTCGCTGAAAGATCCAAAACCAGCGTTGGGATTCCGGTACGCCCTTCAAGCCTAAGCCGATGACTTGGCGAAACGGCAACAGCTTTCGGAGGCCATCGCTGCTATGACCAAGGCATGGGAATTGCAGCCAGACACGTTTTCGGCAACGCATTTGTCGAACTATTTCCGTTTGCAAAACGACCGGGAAAAAGCACGGGAATGGCTCGGAAAAGCCTTAGAACTGATGCCCAACGACCAGCGCCTCAAGGATGCATTGGAAAATATTGGCCAATGAACAACTACCGTAGTTGTGGCTTTTGAAAGAAGCTATCTCACAAGGAAGTATGAAATTTTTCACGGCAACAATTTCCACCTATCTTCACCCCAAAATCAACTAGCGTGTCCAACTTTATCAAGTGCATCCTCCCACTGCTGCTGCTTTGCGCCAGCATCACCGCATTTTCCCAAAAGAAAAATGCCGCCTTCGAGTACCATATCCACCGGGCCACGGCGGCCATCACGGTGGACGGCAATGCCGACGACCCCGCTTGGCAGCAAGCCGAACTGGCCACTGACTTCTACCAGATGCTGCCGATGGACACCGGGCGGGCGGAGGTGCGCACCGAGGTGCGGATGCTCTACGACAACGAGAACTTGTACCTGCTGGCCGTCAACCACGACTTCGCCGAGGGCGACTGGATGGTGGAGTCGCTCCGGCGGGACTTCAATTTTGGAAAAAACGACAACTTCATCATCGCACTCGACCCCTTCGACGACCAAACCAATGGCTTTTCCTTTGGGGCAAACGCCATGGGCGCACCCTGGGACGGTCTGATGTACGAGGGCGGAAAAGTTGACCTGAGTTGGGAGAACAAATGGCTCTCAGCCGTGCAAACCGCTGATAATCAATGGGTTTTCGAGATGGCCGTGCCGTTCAAGTCGCTTCGCTACAAGCAAGGCATTGAACGTTGGGGCATCAACTTTAGTCGAAACGACCTCAAGTCAACGGAGAAATCAGCCTGGGCACCCGTACCCCGGCAGTTCCCCAGCGTTTCACTGGCCTACACGGGCGTACTGGTCTGGGACGAAGCGCCGCCGCCCACCGGTGCCAATATTTCCGTCATTCCCTACGCCCTTGGCGGGGTAAGCAAGGATTTTGAGAAAAACAAGGACGCCAGCTACCGCAAGGAAATTGGAGTGGACGCTAAAATTTCCCTCACCTCCTCCCTCAACCTCGACCTGACGGTGAACCCCGACTTTTCGCAAGTGGAAGTGGACGTGCAGCAGACCAACCTCGACCGCTTCGAGCTGTTCTTCCCAGAGCGGCGGCAGTTCTTTTTGGAGAACGCCGACATCTTCGGCAACTTCGGCTACTCGACCATCCGCCCGTTTTTCTCCCGCCGCATCGGGCTGAAAGCGCCCATCAAGTACGGTGCCCGGCTCAGTGGCAAGCCCAATAAAAACTGGCGACTTGGCGTGATGGACATGCAAACTGACGAGGATGGCGAGGGCACTCCGGCGCAGAATTTCGGTGTGCTTTCGTTGCAGCGCAGGGTATCCGCCCGCTCGAACGTGTCGGCCATTTTTGTCAACAAGCAAACCTTCGACTACGGTGCGGTGACGGACACGGTGGCCATTCGGGAGTACAACCGCAACCTTGGGTTGGAGTACAATTTGGCTTCGCAAAACAACCTCTGGACCGGCAAACTGCTCTACCTCAAGTCGTTCAGCCCTGGCCTCAGTGGCGACGACCAAATACTGGCGGGCAACCTGGCCTACACGGCGAAGCAGTGGAACTTCAACGTGCAGTTTGAAAACGTGGGGCAAAACTTCCGGGCGGAAACGGGCTACGTACCCCGCACGGGCATAGACAAATTTGTGCCGACGGCTGGGTTCAACCACCTGCTACCTACCGCCGGGCGGTTGTTTTTTCCAAAGTCGTCTTGGCTTTTGAGCCACGGCCCGAACACGAAGTTGGAATATTATTTTGATGAAAAAATGCGAAAAACGGAGGACGAATTGGTGCTGTTCTACAAGTTTACCCTGCTCAACCGCACCGAACTGACCTTCTGGACGGCGCACAACTACCTGGAACTGAGTGCCCCCTTCGACCCAGTGAACCCAGGCAAACCCGTGGACACGCTGGCTACCGGCACGAAGCACGACTGGAACAGCTTCGGCACGGAGTTCGTCTCGAAGCCGCAAAGCCGTTTCACTTGGACGTTCAGCTCTCGCTATGGCGGCTATTTTGCCGACGGCACTCGGTTGCGCCTCGGCGGCGATGTGGGCTACCGCTTCCAGCCCTACGTGGCACTGAGTCTGGCCGGCCAATTCAATCGCCTTGAGTTCAAAGCAGACAATCGTTTGCCGGAGGCGCTAAAAAACAACGGATACGACATCTGGCTGGTCGGTCCTCGCATTGATGTTACGGTGACGAACCGCCTGTTTTTCACCAATTTCGTTCAGTACAACAGCCAGACGGACAACGTGAACCTGAACTTGCGGCTGCAATGGCGGTACAGCCCAGCCTCCGACCTGTTCATCGTTTATACCAACAATTATTTCTCTGATTTCTCTGACGTGCGCAACCGGGCGCTGGTGGTGAAGCTGACGTATTGGTGGAATATTTGAATATCTCAGAAAGCTTTTCCGGGGATGGGAAGATAGGCCCCGGAAAGGATTTCCGGGGTACGTGGATCATTTCCCCAATAAAAACAACCGCAACAAGTTCAGCGCATAGTACGCCGAGTACTGGATGTTGACGAGGCGGTTCTTGCTCAATTGCAGTTTGCGGGTGACGGTTCGCTGGCCATCGCCCACCGCAATCCACACCGTGCCGACGGGCTTCTCCGGTGTGCCGCCATCTGGCCCGGCGATGCCGCTGGTGGCCACGGCCACGTCGGTACCAAGTAAGCGGATAGCTCCAGCCACCATCTCTTGAACGGTCTGCTCGCTGACGGCACCGTGCTCCCGCAATGTCGCTTCCTGCACACCTAATTGATTCATTTTCACAGCGTTGGCATACGAAACCACACTGCCGAGGAAGTAGGCCGACGACCCCGGCACGGTAGTGATGAGGTGCGCCAAGTAGCCGCCCGTGCAGCTCTCAGCGGTGGAAAGTGTGCGGTTTTGTTCTTTCAAAATGCGCCCGATGACGCTTTCGAGCGAGTCGTCACCCTGCCCGGCGATGACGTCGGGCGGCAGCAGTCCCTCCATTTCCCGGAACTTTTCGGTGAGCATTTTCTCAACAAAAACGGGGTCAGCGTCGCTCACCGTGAGGCGCAGGCGCACCCGTGCGATGGCGGGCAGGTAGGCCAGTTTTGCCTGTGGTGGCAGGTTTTCTTCGAAATCTTTGAGGTATTCAGCCAACGTGGATTCGCCCTCGCCAGCAGTGAAGAGGGTACGGTGGGCTGTGGGCATCGCATTAAAGCGGGCTTGCAGCCGTGGCAGCACCTCGTGCTGCATCAGGCATTCCATCTCGAACGGCACACCGGGCATAGAGGCGACCACTTTGCCGTTCTCCTCGAACCACATGCCGGGGGCGCTGCCCATTTTGTTGGTCAGCACGGTAGCGTTTTGCGGCATGAAGCACTGGGTGCGCAGCGCCTCGGTCATGGGCTTGCCCAGGCTCTCCAAGATTTGGTTCAGGCGGTCGAGCGTAGGCTGGTGGAAGACGAAGCCAGTGCTGTAAAAATCGGCCAGGGCCTTCTTGGTCACATCGTCTTTGGTAGGGCCGAGGCCGCCCGTCACCAGCACGATATCGGCTTGGGAAGTGGCCGAGCGCAGGGCGTTGACGATGTCGTCGTGGACGTCCCCTACCGCCGTGCGGCCAGTGACTTTTGCACCGATTTCGAGCAGCAACTGCGCCATTTTGGCCGAGTTGGTGTCAATGATTTGCCCGATGAGCAGTTCGTCGCCGATGGTGATGATGTGGACATTCATTTGAGGATATGAGAGTTTGAGGACTTGAGGGTTTGAGCTAGGGGCAGATGAAACTTTACACCTAAAACCGAATTTCTTTTAGGTCAAACACTTCCACCTCGCCTTCGACGTCCATCTTTAGCCTGCCGATTTCGTCAATGCCGATGATGGTTCCTTCGAAGGGTTCGCCATTGGCTCGCCGATATTTGGCAGGCTGTCCGAAGCGAAGAAGGTGGCGGATGTACTCCTGCTGCAAAGGAACTATTTTCCCAGCTTTTAATTGAAGGTAGCGGCTTTCCAAAAATTCGCAGAGGGATGGCACCAGTTCTGGCAAGTCGAAGTCGTGGCCAGCTTCGAGGCGCAAGGAAGTGGGGTTGGGCGGGTTGCTGACAAACACGGTTTGGTTGATGTTTATGCCGATGCCCACAACTGTTGAGCGTATTTGAGTGTTGAAGAGAGCGTTCTGGAGAAGGATGCCTGCTATTTTGCAGTCGCCAACGTAAATGTCGTTGGGCCATTTGATAGAAACGGGAGCGTTGGGCAGGTGTTTTTTTACAAAATCGAGCACTGCCAACGAAGCGAAGATGTTGAGTTGAAACTGGTTTTTTGCTGCCAAGAATTCGGGGTAGAGGATGAGGCTAAGACTGATGTTTTTGTGGGGTTCCGACTCCCATTTGCTGCCAATTTGCCCCCTGCCATCGGTTTGGCAAAAAGTCGAAACAATAGTGCCTGCGGCGAGTTTGCTTTTGGATAAAAGCGCTACTGCGTGGGCGTTGGTGGAGGCCACCTGCGGCAAGTCAATGATTGCTTGCCCGACAAATAAAGTGTTGGGTCTTCTCAATAGAAAATAAGTTCGTACTTTTATCCTTTGAAAATTGGAAAAAATACTGGCGGATAACGCCATTTTAATGAAACAAGAACAAACCTAAGCGCTTGGCAGCGGATTTTTCTCCAAAATACGCTTCGCCAACGAACGTCGAAGGTTCAAAAGTAAACAATTCCTGATTTGAGCGCACAAGCAGTTTTAAAAACAAGTCCCTCCTACGTTGAAGAGCTGAACGATCTTATCATCGACAGCATTCAAGACATCAAAGGAAAAAACATCGTGAAGTTGGACCTCCGGAAACTGGACGATGCCCCCACAGATTTTTTCATCATCTGTGAAGGGGACTCCACCACGCAGGTCAAGGCCATCGCTGGCAACATTCACAAACGCCTCAAGGATGAGCTTGGCCAAGCCCCCTACCACATGGAAGGTGTACAGACCGCCCGCTGGATTTGCATAGACTGCTTCAATACGGTGGTTCATGTGTTTTACCGGGAGGCAAGGGAGTTCTACGACATCGAAAACCTTTGGAGCGACGCAAAATTCACGGAGTACGAGAATTTGTAGCCAAACGGCGGTGCAAATCGTCCGAATTGACAACTCTATCGAAAATGCGCATTGAAATCACAGCTTTTTAAAACAGACTGGTTCTTTGCGTGTTTTGTGGAGGAATTTGAATCAATCAAAGTGAGAAGCAGGAAATGAGTTTGCCCTTCTTACTTTTTTTTTATTTGTAAATGGAAAATAATCAAGATAACAATAAGAACAGCGCAAAATTCAACCCCTACTGGATTTACGGGGTGCTAGCGCTTTTTTTCATCGGCCTGAATTTCTTGCCCATCACGGGGAATACCAGCGAACCTATCAACTTTGAGAAATTTGCTGAAATGGTAAACGAAGGTGACGTGGAAAAACTGGAAGTCGTCAACTCAAAGTACGCCCAGATATACCTCACAGAATCGGCTATCAAGAACAAAAAAGAGAAATACAAGGACGCCTCCAAAAGCTCTTTTGCCAACAAGCGCCCACACTACACCTTCGATATCGGCCCACCAGAGAACTTCGCAAGTGACCTCAAAGCCCTGAACGACGCCTTGCCCGTCGAGAAAAAGGTGTTTGTCTCTTACATCGAAAAGGCAAACTGGCTATCTCCCATCCTCAGCTTGCTGTTGCCACTTGCACTGCTAGTGCTGCTGTGGATTTTCATCATGCGCCGGGTAGGGGGTGGAGCTGGCGGCCCTGGTGCGCAGATTTTCAACATCGGCAAGTCCAAGGCAACGCTTTTTGACCAAAACTCCAAGGTCAATATCACATTTTCAGATGTGGCCGGCCTCGATGAGGCTAAGGAGGAAGTGATGGAGGTAGTTGACTTCCTTAAAAACCCGAAAAAATACACCGCCCTCGGCGGCAAAATACCAAAGGGCGTACTGCTCATCGGCCCTCCGGGCACGGGCAAGACCCTGTTGGCAAAAGCCGTGGCGGGTGAAGCCGAAGTACCATTCTTCTCCATCTCCGGCTCCGACTTCGTGGAGATGTTCGTGGGAGTGGGCGCCTCTCGGGTGCGTGACCTCTTCCGGCAAGCACGGGAGAAGGCGCCTTGCATCATTTTCATTGACGAAATTGATGCCATCGGACGGGCACGCGGTCGTAACACCATGCAGGGCGGCAACGACGAACGGGAAAACACCCTCAACCAGCTCTTGGTGGAAATGGATGGTTTTCCAACCGACAAGGGCGTCATACTGATGGCTGCTACCAACCGCCCCGACGTGCTTGACCCCGCACTGATGCGTCCTGGCCGTTTCGACCGACAGATTGCCATTGACCGACCTGACCTGAAGGGCCGGGAGGAGATTTTCAGGGTGCATTTGCAAAATATCAAAACCTCGGACACCGTAACGCCGATGGAACTTTCGGAAATGACGCCGGGCTTCGCCGGTGCCGAAATCGCCAACGTATGCAACGAAGCCGCACTTATCGCCGCCCGCCGAAACAAGGATATGGTGGACATGGACGACTTCAACTACGCCCTCGACCGTGTCATCGGCGGACTTGAAAAAAAGAACAAGCTCATTTCGCCAGAAGAAAAAGAAATCATCGCCTACCACGAAGCGGGCCACGCCGTTTGCGGCTGGTACCTCGAACACGCCTCGCCACTGGTGAAAGTGACCATCGTACCGAGGGGTATTGGCACATTGGGCTATGCCCAATACCTACCCAAGGAAGAGTACATCACCCGCACGGCACAGTTGCTCGACCGCATGTGCATGACTTTTGGAGGGCGTGGTGCCGAGCAGGTCATCTTCGGCAAGGTGTCCACCGGAGCGCAGAGCGACCTCGACCAAGTGACCAAAATGGCGTACAGCATGGTAGCCGTTTTCGGCATGAACGAAAAAGTGGGGCAGGTTTCGTTTTACGGAATGCAGAACGACAGTTTCAACAGGCCGTACTCGGAGGAGACAGCAGGCATGATTGACGCCGAGGTGCGCAACATCGTGAACGCCCAATTTGAGCGGGCCAAGGCGTTGCTCATCGAGCGCCGCAACGAGCTGGAAATCATTGCGAAGCAACTACTGGAAAAAGAGGTGCTGCACAAGGCAGACTTAGAGCGGCTCATCGGCCCAAGGCCATACGCTTGGCCTGATGACCACAAAATACACCACAACGGTACCCTTACCATACCCGCTGTACCTGCCAGTGTGCCGGTTGCCACCGATGGCCTGAATGGCAAGCAAAACTAAAACTCAACCGAATTGACCACTGTGAAATCCCTTTTTGCGCAGTGGTCAATTGGTTTGATGTTGTAAGTTCATTGCCACTGGTTGGGGTTTCAGACCAATTGAGGCAATTGCTATCGCAATGTTTTCCCCGCTCAATACTTTCCTTTCCCCGCCCAACGTTACGTGCACCTCGTACCTTTGCAAAAAAAACGAACATTGTAACGATGAAAAAAAACATCATAGTCCTTTCCGTTTGCCTCTCCGTTTTCTCCATTTTCAATATTACGGCACAGACCGTTTACGGTGAATCCATCGAGGTCATGGATGAACGCCTCAAAGCCGACACTGCGATGTACGAGCGCCTAGGGGAGAGGTTTCTGGGGGGCGATGCTACCCTAACCAACCGTGACCTGAGTGCCATCTACTACGGAGCCGCCCTGCGCAGCAGCTACAACCCCTTGCAGGAGGAGCGCATCCTCGATGCCATGAACTCGCTGGGACGGCGTGACCGCTACCCAGAGGCGCTTTCGCTTTGTGACAATTTTTTGTCCAAAAACCCTGGTTCGCTGGCCGCTTGGCTAGAGCGGGGCTACACCTACTGGCTACTGGAGGACAGCCTCCAGACCGTAGAAACCTACCGAAAATACTATCAACTGCTCGATGTGCCGCTCAAAAGCGGGACGGGTGAGTCGTTCGAACAAGCCTTCGTGGTGGCCAGCCTGCGCGACGTGGAACTGGTGGTGGACAAGCTCGGATTCGTCGCCAAAGGGCAGTCGCTGGTGACGAAGGACGGCCCCACGGGGGCAAGGCAGCGTTACCACATCGTCAACTGTGAGAAAGAAGGCGACAAAACCTTGAAACCTACCTACTACTTCAACGTTGACTTACCATTGAGCCGGGGCATGCAGCAGTCGCTGAAAAAGAAGGGTTGAAAACTGAGGATTTGAGGATGCGAGGATTTGACCACGGCCCGCTCTCAAATCCTCGAATCCTCAAATCCTCAATAATGAAAAACATCAACATCCTCCAAATCGGTATCGGCCCGCTCGGCGTCAAGATTGCCCAATTCATCGAGGACCGGGCTGGACTGAAAACCATTGCTGCCGTTGACAAAGCACCTGACCTAATCGGGCGTGACCTCGGCGAAGTTTGCGGAAGCGCCAAATCTGGCGTCCGTATCCAATCGAACATTGCGGAAGCGATAAAGAAGAAAAAACCAGACGTGGCTGTGCTCACCACGGTGTCGGACATGAAGCGCATCGTGCCGCAAATCGAGGAGATACTGGCGCACGGCATCCCCGTCGTGAGTACCTGCGAGGAGCTGAGTTTCCCATGGAAAACGGCACCCAAACTTGCGAAGCGCCTCGACGAAGCCGCCAAGGCCCACGGCGTGGCGGTGCTTGGCACGGGCGTCAATCCCGGCTACCTGATGGACGCACTGCCGGTGTTCCTGACGGCGGTGTGCCAGGACGTGAAGTCGGTGACGGTCAGTCGTTTTCAGAACGCACAGTTCCGGCGCATACCGTTCCAAAAGAAAATCGGGGCGGGGCTTTCGCTGGCGGATTTTCAGCAAAAAATCGAGGATGGCTCGCTGCGCCACGTGGGCCTCACGGAAAGCATGCACCTGATTGCCCACCGCATGGGCTGGAAGCTTGACCGCACGGAAGACCTCATCAGCCCGGTCGTTGCGAAGCAAAAAATCGAGACACCGGCCATGACCATCACGAAGGGAAACGCCACGGGGGTGCGACAGGAGGGCAACGGCTACGTGAACGGCGAGGTGAAAATCCGCCTCATCTTCCAAGCAACCGTGGGCGAAAAGGAAAGCTACGACGAAGTGGTGATTGATGGCACACCCGGCATCCGCTCGAAGATAGAGGGCGGCGTGAACGGCGACGTGGCCACCTGCGCCATCACCCTGAACGCCATCCCGCAGTTGCTGCGCAGTACGCCGGGGCTGAAGACGATGGTGGACGTGGCGCCGGTTTCTTTTTTTTAACGCATATGCTCGAACAACGCCAATTGGTTCCGTCCCCGCACGAGGTTGTGCTTCGGGTACTTCACTTTGTAGTAAACATCTCCCGCAAGGTAATCGCCAATGAAACGCACAGCCTGCATGAGCGTGAGCCAAGGGCCAGCATCTGGCAGTGAATTGCGCTCGACGGGCGTGAGCAGCTCTCCCATTTCCGAGAGGAATCCCTCCAACAACGTTTGGTAAACCGGCTGCCGAAATTCCACTTTCGACAAGTCCGCTTCGTCCTCGTCGGCAAGGCTGACGGAGGTGCGTACGAGGTCGCCGAAGTCGGAAAGCACGATGCCGGGCATCACGGTGTCGAGGTCAATGACGCAGGCGGCACGGTGGGTGCTGGCATCGAATAGTAGGTTGTTGATTTTGGTGTCGTGGTGGATGGCCCGACATGGCAGCTTTAGGTCGGCTATTTTCTTGAAAATCAGTTGGTTGCTCAAAATGGCGTCCACCTCCGCTCGTGCTTCGGCGAGCCGTTCGGGGATGGCGTTTTCGAGCGCTGCGAGGAAGTCGGCCATGCGTTTTTCTCCATCGTGGAAGCTGGGGATGGTAGGCTGGAGCGTCGAGGCGTCTAAGCTGTTGAGAGCTTTTGCGAAAGCACCAAATGCACGGGCCGCCTCGAAGGCTTGCGCAGGAGTTTCCACCCGCTCGTAGGTCTCGGTATTGTCAAAAAAAGGAAAAACCCGCCAGTAGTTGCCTGCCTCGTCGTGGTAGAGCCACTGGCCGGAGCGGGTGGGTCTCGGTGCGAGTATTTTCAGGGGGTATGGCTGGGTGGCGAGGTGCTCGGCCACGAGGTGGATGTTCTGCATGACGGCTTCCGGCTGCTGGAAGACGAGGTGGTTGAGGCGCTGGAGGAGCCAGATTTGGGGCTTGTCCGCCTCCACGATTTCGAGGCGGTAGGTATCGTTGATATGGCCCGTACCGAAGGGGGTTAGGCTTGTAAGTTGCTGGTAATCAAAGAATTGGTGGATGATGGATTCCATGTTTGGTGAGCCGTTTTGCACAAAAACCCGCATTGCAAAGGTGGGATAAAATAGTAGAATGCGATAGCGATAGGATTGCCAAAAGCAATCCTATCGTTTGGTGGACGTTCAGGCTCACTCCACCGAAACATCCAAATCCAAGTGGATGGTGATGGCGTCCTGCACTTTGATCATGCCCATCATGGCCACGGGCGGGGTCACGCAGAAGTCGGTCATGTTGAGTGTTTTGGAGCCGATGAAGCGGTACTGGTCAGGGCTGGATTTTTTGGCGGTGATGCTAATCCAGCATTCCTTGCTCACGCCGTTGAGTGTGATTTTTGTCAAGGCTTTCATTTTCACCCAGTCTTTGAGTTCGGTTAGGCGGTTGCATTTGTCCTGCTCTACTTTTTTTAGTTCGATGGTGATGTTGGGGTGCTTGTCGGAATTGAGGGCCTTGTGCAAGTCCTTGTTCATTATTTTGTTGCCACAGTCAAGGGATTTTATTTTCAGGTTCAGGGATGCTGCACTGAAGCTGAAGCCCCCGGCATTTTCCGGTTCGGCAATCAACCGCTGGGGCTGAAATGTCTCGTTGCAACTACAGGTGAAGCCGTTGACGTTGGTCTTGCCTTCCAGTTTCAGCACACTTTTTTTGTTGATGCGATAGGTTTTTTCGATGCCTAGTTTCGATGTTGCAGCCATAGCAAGTTTCGATTGAGCATTAAGCATAAAATGGCCAACGAAAAAAACATAAAGAAAAATGGCCGGTTTTATCAGCGTTTTCATGTCTGCTAGTTTAGATGGAAGTTAAACAGGGGGTGGGAAAATCAGCGTTTTTCTTTTCCCAGCCCTTGTAAAGTTACACATTTCCTTAAGTTACTTGTACCGTGAAAAAGCCCCAGCCACCCTAAGGCAACTGGAGCTTTTTTCTGGAGAATCGTTAATCTGGCAGTTGCCTTAGAAGCCTACCACTGCTTCAACCATCACACCGTTGAACTTGCCTTCACTGAATATGCTTTTGGTTGGATAGTCTTTATACTCCTGATTGACATAGGCCAATTTGGCCAAGATGTTTTTGTTGACGTACCAACCGGCGCTCAGTTCGTAGCGGCTAATTGTCACTGGGTTGTCTATACCGAAGTATTCAACTCCGCTGATCTTCGTAATTGGCAATTCTGCTTTAACCGTGTTGTAGCGACCAGCCACGTAGAAGTTTTCTTCTTTGCCAAAGCGGAAAATCAGGTCGGCAGCTATTTGAGTTGCGTTGCGCATGTCTGCTTCACTTGACTGCCTACCATTTGCATTTTCGTAGGTACCAAAGAATTCGATGCCTTTATACTTAATAAATGGGTTAATCATGAAGGTGAACACTTTATCGGAGTACCTTGGTGCTAAGCGACCAGAGTAAAAGTTTGCGCTTGTGCTCACTGCATCACCTAAACCGGTAGCCGCATTCTTAACCCTTTCAGGTTCCATTGCAAGATAATACCTTGAGCCTGCACGGTCGCCGCCGTAGATGTTGTTGGAGCGAGAGCTGGCAGTGTAGTAGGTAGAACCAGTGATGCGGATACGAAGGTCATCGTTTACTTGCTTGTCGTAACCCAATTTGCCGACAAAGGCAGGGCTTTTCTTTGAAAGGTCGTCCACATCTTTGTCAGGATCAAGGGCTGGCAGTGCAACTACGTCACCTTTGATTTCGCCGCTGGTCACGGCTCCTACAAGTAGCAATCCATTCTTCTGAAAAATCAATTCACCACCAATTTCTGTGTTGAATGCGTCGAGAATCAAGTTTTCGATGAATGGGTTGTAGAGTGCTGCACCATTGTCGCTGCGGCGGAAGTGGGCATCGCCGTAGTTCACCTCGTAGTGGCCGACTTTGATGGTCAGGTTGTCCATGACCTTGTCAATTGCTTCGCTGTTGAAAAATGGCAACTTGTCGAACTGTATGAAACCGCCCTTTACCCATGCCTCTTGGTGATGGCGTGCGGAGAGGTAGGTTACCACATTTACCCGAATGCCTTCGCCCAACTGTGCGTCAATGTTCATGTTGGCTGTGGCAAGGTTGAAGCCCGGAGAAAGGTCAACAAGTTGATTGGCGCTCGTGGTGTCAATAGCACCAGAAGAAGTCTTGTAAGGCAGTGGAATAAAATCTGCCTTGTTACTGTGATCTAATGATTGGAACTGCTGCGCAAAGTTGGCACCGAGGCGCACCTTGAAGTCGCCCGAAACACCCATGTCCGATTTGGGGGATTCAAAGATATTAGCGCCACGCTGGTCGTATGGGCGGTAGTACTGGATGTCGTTTTGGCTCCAGCCAATCATTGGCAGGGTAATCAGGGCAAAAAGCCCAACTAGTTTCATGAT
Source organism: uncultured Saprospiraceae bacterium (assembly GCA_964508135.1). Taxonomy (GTDB): domain Bacteria; phylum Bacteroidota; class Bacteroidia; order Chitinophagales; family Saprospiraceae; genus UBA6168. Next base: position 113,489 of record CAZDSU010000005.1, on the reverse strand, counting down.
GGAAAGTAAATTTTTCATGTTGAGTTGTTTATAAATGTGAAGAGTATTTTTTGATTTGGACTGCAATTGGCCACTGGCCAACAGCAACCTTTATTTGGTGGTTAAGCTTGCATTCACGAAGGTCGCATCGAAGGAGATGGTCACGTTGTCGTCAGTTTTCAGTGTGCCGAGGAACATCACGGGAGGTTCCACCTTGAAGTCGGTCATTTTCAGTTTTTTCGTTCCCTTGAAAGTAATTTCGCTGCCGTTCTGCTTGCCCGTCACGCTCATGGATATGGTGTTCGTAGTGCCTGCAATCGTCAGTTTGCCTTCCGTCTCAAGGTAGTAAACTCCTGCTTTTTGGGTGATGGTGGTCACCTTGGCAAGGGTGTATGTCATATTCGGGAAGGCTTTGGCCTTCAGTTCCCTGTACATGTTGTTGTCCATCGTGGAGCCTTTGGAGCTATTGATGGAGTTGGTCGTCATCGTGATATTGAGTGATTTGATGCCAGTCAGGACGTTATTGGCGAAGGTCAGTTGGCCATTGCCGCTCACCTTGGCGACGTCGGCCGTCCAATCGTGGAGAGTGGAGGTTCCCGACATTTTCACTGAACTTTTTGCCAGTTTGAATTCTTCTTGGGCTACAAGACTGAACCCGGCGACCAACAATGCGAAGAAAATTATTACCTTTTTCATATTTCTGTGATTTTAGTTACGGTGCAAAGATGATGAGGTAGCCATTGGCCTATTGGTGATAAAAATCAGCAACGTTTTTGAGTTTGGTCATCTTGTGAAATGATGTTTGCATATTAGACGAAGACCATTTCGGATTTTGCATTGTAAATAGGATTTTGATTAATGTTTTGTATTTTTTAAAAATTTAGAATAATGCAGATTATTATTTGGATTTAGCTAATTTTCTAAAAATGATACTTCAGTGTTTTTGAACATTTTTTCAATAAAAAATCACCGGGAAAATAGCGTTTTGAACCACCTTTTCAGTCATCTTTTGAGACGGAAATCAACTAGAAAAAATATTAGTATCTTTCCACTTCAAAACTTTTTTTCATGAAAACCCACCTTATAATTGCGGCAGCAAGTTTTATTTTTTCTATAAATACTGCCGCCCAGCCCTTCCTCTTTGGTGCCGACCTCTCCTACGTCAATGAGATGGAAGACTGCGGCGTCGTTTACAAAGAAAACAACGTGGCCAAAGACCCCTACCAGCTCTTTGCCGAACACAACTGCGGCATCGTGCGCCTGCGCCTGTGGCATACCCCCGATTGGTACGACAACCTCAACGCTGGCCACCGCTACTCAGACCTCGCCGACGTGCGCAAGGGCATCCTCCGGGCCAAGGCCGCCGGGATGCAGGTGCTGCTCGACTTCCACCTCTCCGACAATTGGGCCGACCCCAACAAGCAGCGGATACCAACTGCCTGGGAAGGCGTGGTGGACAACCTGCCCTTGCTCAAGGACTCACTATATAACTATGTGCAACAAACCCTCCTCTCGCTCCACGCCGACGGCCTGCTGCCCGACATGGTGCAGATCGGCAACGAAACCAACAAGGGCATCCTCCTCTCCCCGCAGCAGGACGCTGGCGGCTGGGTACTCGACTGGAACCGCAACAGCCAACTTTTCAAGCGAGCAATCGAGGCGGTGCGGAATGTGGAAACACAGACTGGGCAGCCCATCAAAGTGGCGCTCCACATCGCTGGCCCCACCGATGCGGGTTGGCTGATGCAGGGCTTCTGGAGCAATGGCGTCAACGATTTCGACGTCATCGGCCTCTCGTACTACTGGGCCTGGCACAAGCCGACCGACATCGCCGACGCCGGCAACATCGTTGCGCAGCTCAAGCAAACCTATCCCGGAAAGGAGGTAATGGTTTTTGAGACGGGCTATATCTGGACTACCCAGAGCAATGACAACGCCAGCAACATCATCAGCGAAACGCACCCCGACTACTCCCCCGCCAGTCCCGAAAACCAGCGCAAGTGGTTGGTTGACATGACCCAGGAGGTCATCAACAAAGGCGCTACGGGCGTCTTGTACTGGGAACCAGCTTGGGTCAGTTCCACCTGCTGGACGCAGTGGGGACAAGGTTCGCACCAGGAACACGCCACGTTTTTTGACTTCGACAATAATATGCTGCCCACGGGCGGCATGGGCTGGATGGAGCACCAGTACACGGGACTCGACGCAACGAAAGAATCCGTAAAACTCCTCGGCTTTGAGGTGACACCCGACAGCAGCCACCGCTCGCTACGGTTGGATTTTGAGGGCTTCGCCCAAAACAAGTCGTTGAAAATAAACCTTTTGTCAAGCGAGGGCCGAGTGGTTGTTTCGCAAAATGTGGCGGTGGGTCAAGCCACGAACATTGCCTTGCCGACTTTGACCGCAGGCGTTTATTATGTAGCGATTTTTGATGAAAATGAAATGGTGGGAGAGAAAAAGGTGTGGTTGAACCAGCGGTAGAAGCCTACCCCCGGCCCCCTCCGAAGGAGGGGGAGGCGCCACACCCCCCCCTCCTTCGGAGGGGGCCGGGGGTAGGCTCCCATCCAGCAGTAAATTTGATTTTGATACTAAACCCTTCAATCCAGCCGTTCTAAAAAAAAAGAAGCCCGGAAGCAATCTTGCAGCCGGGCTTCGGTGTTCTATGTCTTTGTATTTTACACCAACTGGATTTTAGGAGCTTTGATTCAGGGGATGATAGTGGGTACGCTAAGTCTTTTGTGGGGGAGTTTCTAAATGGTACTTTTGGCGGGAATTACAGTGCGGCTTTGTGACGCAGACAGGAATTATTGGTAACAGAATTTTATCACACACATATTCAAACCTTTGTAAACCACCTATTTATGGATAAGATTAGGATTCTTTGGGCGGACGACGAGATTGATTTGCTAAAGCCCCAACTGCTCTTTCTGGAAAAAAAAGGCTACGACGTGGTCACTGTCACCAACGGGCACGATGCCCTTGATGAGGTCGAAAACAACAAGGACTTCGACGTGGTATTCCTCGACGAGAGCATGCCCGGCATCACCGGCCTCGAAACCCTCGCAAAAATCAAGGAGAACAACCCCCTGCTCCCTGTGGTGATGATTACGAAAAACGAAGCGGAGGACATCATGGAGGAGGCCATCGGCTCCCAGATTTCCGACTACCTCATCAAGCCCGTGAACCCCAATCAGATACTGCTCACGCTCAAAAAAATCATTGACAACAAGCGCCTCGTCAGGGAGAAAACCACTTCCGACTACCAGCAGGAGTTCCGCATGTTGTCCATGCAAATCAACAGCAGCCCCAAGTTTGAGGAGTGGGTAGAAGTCTATCGCAAGCTCATCGGCTGGGAGATAAAAATGGACCATTCCGAGTCGGCGGCCATGGGCGACATCCTCTCCAACCAGAAGCAGGAGGCCAACTCGGAGTTCTGCCGCTACGTGGCCAAGAACTATGAAAACTGGGTGAACGAAACCGCCGAGGCCCCGACCATGTCGCACAACCTGATGCGCCGCAAGGTTTTCCCGAACCTCACCGAGGAGCGCCCGACCATCATGTTGCTGCTCGACAATTTGCGGTTTGACCAGTGGAAAGTCATCGAGCCTATCATCTCCGAGCTGTTCCGGGTGGAGGAGGAGGACTTTTTTTACAGCATACTCCCCACGGCCACGCAGTACAGCCGCAATGCCATTTTTGCTGGCCTGATGCCCGCCGATATTGAGAAAAATTTCCCCACTATGTGGAAAAACGACACTGACGAGGGCGGCAAGAACCTACACGAGGCCGACTTCTTGGAGGCGCAATTGAAGCGCACCATGCGCAAGCCCATCAAGTTCGACTACACCAAAATCACCAACGTGGCCCACGCCAAGGACTTGAACGACAACATCCTGAACTACCTGCGCAACGACCTCACGGTCATCGTGTACAATTTCATTGACATGCTCTCCCACGCCCGCACGGAGATGGAGGTACTGAAAGAACTGGCCGGCGACGAAAAAGCCTACCGCTCGCTCACCCGTTCCTGGTTCCTCAATGGGCCACTTTGGAACGCCCTGCAACGGGCCGCCGAGAAGGATATACAGCTCATCATCACCACCGACCACGGCACCATCCGGGTGAACACCCCCTCACGAGTCGTTGGAGACAAGGACACGACCACCAACCTGCGCTACAAAGTGGGGCGCAACCTCCAGTACGAGAAGCGGGACGTCCTCGACTTCCGTGACCCGAAGCAGGCCGGATTGCCCCGCCCGAACATCAGCTCGACCTTTATTTTTGCCAAGGGCGATGCCTTTTTCCTTTACCCCAACAACTACAACCACTACAACAATTATTACAAAAACACCTTCCAGCACGGCGGCATTTCACTCGAAGAAATGATTTGCCCGGTGGTGAGGCTGAGGTCGAAATAGAGAGGGATTGAGAGGGTGAGGGTTTGAAGGTTTGAGAAAGGACGTGTACTTTGATTGTCCACTGTGCTTCTCAAACAATCAACTTCTCAAATCCTCAAACACTCAACAAAAATGTCCCAACGAGTATCTTTTCTTTACATCGCCGACAGCGACCTCGGAGGCAGGGGCGTCTTCACGGGGGAGACGCTGGAGGAGGGCGATTTGATTGAAATCTGCCCAGCTATCGTGCTGCCGGAGGAGGATTTGCCGAAAATCCACGACACCAAGCTGCACGACTACTATTTCCTTTGGGGCGAGGAACAAAAACAGTGTGCCATCGCCTTGGGCAACGGCTCGCTATTTAACCACTCCTACCAGCCCAACGCTCGCTACCTGCTTGATTATGATCACGAAACGATTGATTTTTATTGCCTGGAAACCATCCACCCCGGCGAGGAAATCACCGTGAACTACAACGGAGAGCCAGACAACCAGGAGTTGGTTTGGTTTGACAAAAATCTCGACCGTGACCTGTGATTGTGGTCGCCCAATAAATTGGGCGACCACAAGAAAACTGCTGTCGAAAGTTTTGATAAAATGAAAATTGTTTGCCCAATCCTCTTCTTCGCAATCCTTTTCACCGCCTGCGAAAACGACATCAACGAAGTAAACCGCCTTTTTTCTCGTGACGAGACGCAAGTGGAAACCGCCACGGGCGTCGAGTTGATGTACAGCGACTCTGCCATCCTCAAGCTGCGCATCGTCAGCCCGAAGCTCATCCGGCATTTGGACAAAAAAGACCCCTACCAAGAGTTCCCGGAAGGGTTGACGGTGGAGTTTTTCTCCACTGACGGACTGACCGTCACCGGGCGCATGACGGCCAAGTATGCCGAGCGCTACGACAACAACGGCAAGTTCATCGTACAGGACAGCGTGGTGTGGACAGGCAGCGCTGGTGAGCGCCTCGAAACCGAGGAACTCACTTGGGAGGAGGAAAACGACCGGGTGCATACCACCAAGTTCGTCATCGTCCGTCGCCCAGACGAAATCATCTACGGCCACGGCTTCGAGTCCAACCAGAAATTCACGCAGTGGAAAATCCGGGCCATCGAAGGGCGAATCAAGGCGGGGGATATTACCCGAGAACTCAGGAACTGATGCTTTCTGAGAAGCAACTTTGATTTGTAAATCAAAAACGCCTCATTATCAGCATGTTGTGCAATCGCAAATCGTCAATCGTCAATCGTCAATCCACTTGATGTTCGCAAACACCTACCACCAAAAACGGGTGCTCGTCACCGGCCACACTGGGTTCAAAGGAGCTTGGCTCACCACCTGGCTGCTCGAACTCGGTGCAGAGGTACACGGCCTCGCCAACGGCGTACCCACGCAGCCTTCGCTGTACGAAGTGCTGGGGTTGGCCGCTCGCATCCGTCACCATCAGGCCGACGTGCGGGATTTGGGCTTGGTGAAAAAAATCGTGGGTGAGGTGCGCCCTGACTTCATCTTCCACCTTGCCGCACAGTCCATCGTTCGGAAATCCCTCGAAAGCCCCCTCGATACCCTCACCACCAACCTGCTCGGCCATGCACACCTGCTCGAAACCGTGCGTGGCACCGAGCATCCCTGCGTGATGGTGATGGTCACTTCCGACAAGTGCTACGACAACCAAGAAAGCACCCACGGCTACCGGGAGTCCGACCCACTCGGTGCCGACGACCCCTACGGTGCCTCCAAGGCTGCTGCCGAAATCGTGGTGCGGGCATGGCAACGCTCTTTTTTTTCGGAGAAAAATTGCCCCGTGCGCATTGCCACGGCCCGTGCCGGAAACGTCATCGGCGGTGGCGACTGGGCGGAGGGTCGCATCGTGCCGGACTGCATCCGGGCATGGTCGGTAGGGCAGCCTGTGCATTTGCGCAAGCCGAGAGCCACCCGCCCGTGGCAGCACGTGCTGGAGCCACTTAGCGGCTACCTTCGCCTCGGCCAACTGCTTGCCGAACACCCCGAACTCAGTGGCGAGGCGTTCAATTTTGGCCCGGAGGCTTCCCATGACCGCACCGTGTTCGACTTGCTGGAAGCACTTGCCGGGTATTGGCATTTTGCCGTTTATCCCTTTGGGGAAGGCACCAAAAAATTTATCGTGGAGAAAGAACCGGGCTTCAAGGAGACTGCCCTGCTCAAACTCAACTGCGACAAAGCACTAGACCTTCTCGGTTGGCAACCCGTGCTTCAATTCGAGGAAGCCGCTGCCCAGACGGGCGAGTGGTACCGCCATTTTTACTCAAAAACAAAAAGAAACATGGCTGAACTTACGCTCCAACAACTTCATCTTTTCACAAAAACCGCCACCGGGCGTGGTGCAAATTGGACTTTTTGATGAAAATTGACGACTGCAAACTCACGCCACTGCGTATCCTGCCCAGCGAAAAAGGCGCTGTGATGCACGCCCTGCGGAGTACGGACGAGGGCTTTGCCGCCTTCGGCGAGGCGTATTTTTCTACTGTGAAAAAAGGCGTGACGAAAGGATGGAAGCGCCACCGTCGCATGACGCTGAACCTCGTCGTGCCAGTTGGCCACATCCGTTTTATGCTCCAAGATGACCGTCCCGGCAGCCCCACCTATGGCCAAACGGACGAGGTGGAACTTTCCCCCGAAAACAACTACCAGCGCCTGACCGTGCCGCCCGGCGTCTGGCTGGCCTTTGAGGGCATGGCCGACGGAACGAACCTCCTGCTGAACATCGCCGACCTGCCGCACGACCCCACCGAAGTGGAGTCGAAGACTGATGACAGATGATTGGCTCGCTTACTTTTTACTTTTTACTTTGACCTTTTTACTTGAATAAACTCCTACTCACCGGCGCATCCGGCTACCTCGGCGGTAGGCTGCTGGATTACTTCGCTCGGCAAATGCCGGGGTGGGAGGTGGTTTGTGGTCGCCCAATTTATTGGGCAGACCGACTAAACGGTCTGCCCAATAAATTGGGCGACCACAAGGTGGATGCCATCGTCCACGCTGCTGGATTGGACGCCGCCTCCTGCTCCAACGACCCGGCGCTCGCCCATGAGGTGAACGTGGAACTCACCCGCCACCTCGTCCAAGCCGCAGATGAGGCAGCGGTGCGGCAATTTATTTTCCTCTCCTCGGTGCATGTGTACGGCTTGCCACTGGCCGGGCGGTTGGATGAAACGATGATTTTACCCCAACTCAGCCATCCCTACGCCGCCACGAAAAAGGCCGCCGAAGACGAGGTGCTTTTTTTACAAAAATACAGTGCATGCCAGCCTGTTGTGCTGCGCCTGACCAACGCTTTCGGCTGTCCAGCTTCAAAAAATATCGAGCGCTGGGAGCTGATAGTCAACGACTTGTGCAGAATGGCGGTAACGGAAGGCCGCCTCATCCTCCGCTCTTCGGGCAAGCAGCGGCGTGATTTTGTCACCGTGACGGACGTGTGCCGGGCAGTGGGGCATGTGCTGAAAAACGGCCTGAGCGGTTGCTACAACCTTGGCGGTGAGCAGGTGCTAACCCTTCTGGAAATGGCGGAACTGGTGGCCGACCGGGCAACTACCGTGCTGGGTTTTCGGCCTGAAATCGTGGTGTTGGGTGCGGAGAGCGAGCTGGATTGGCCTACCTTTGCCGTTCCGATTGATAGCCTTAAAGCCACAGGGTTTACGCTCCTGAAAAATGTGGAGGAAGAAATCGAGCAGACTTTGTTGTTTTGCAGGAACTTTGGCGTATTGACGTTTTAGCTTGTTGGCGTTTTAGGTAGTCACTGCCAACATTCACGACCCTGCCCAACACGCTAAAGTGCCAACACGCCAAATTCCCAACGTACCACTATGTCCCAACCACCGCTAAGTTCTGGCCGCAAGGCACTGTACAGCATCATCACCTTGGTGTTTGTACTCGCTATCATCTTGTTGGTGGGCGAAGCAGCCATGCGGTTGTTTTCCAAGAAAAATCAGATCAACCCACCTTACGATACCGCACTGGATGACGATTATTTTGGCTGGAAAATGAAGCCCGGATACGCTTGGTCGGGCGAGATGCGGGATGCCAACAAGCAGCCGTACAACATCAGCATCCGCTACGACGAGAACGGCTTCAAGGCTTTTGGTGACACGGCCTCTGCCCGCCCCAAGGTGCTTTTTCTCGGCGATAGCTACACGGCCAGCATCGAGGCTTCCAACGAAAATACGTTTTACAACCTGCTCGCCGACAGCCTTGGCTTCGAGGCGTTTGCTTACGGCCATGCGGGTTACAGCACTTTGCAGGAGTACATGGTGCTGGACAAATGGGTGGATCGCATCCAACCAGATGTCGTCGTTTGGGAGACTTGCAGCAACGATTTTATTGACAACTACGCCCCGCTCGAGATCGTCTGTGGTTACAAGGTCGGCCAACGGCGACCTTACCTCGATATGGATGGCGGAGTTTTTTATCAGCTTCCGAAATCATGGTGGCAGCGATTGAAGTTTACCACATGGTTGAAAGGCCGCTGGGATGGCGTGAAGCAAAACCTTTTCAAGCAGGAAAAACGGGTGGGCGAATACTACATTGCCACGGACAAGCGCAGCTACCCACCCTACGACGAGGCGGTGCGGAGAACGGAGAAAATCGTGACGATGATTCGTGAGCGATTGCCTGAAAATACCAAACTGGTGGCCTTTTCTGCCGACATTTATGAGCCGCAGATGGGCGAGATGAAGCGCATCTTCGAGGCAAATGGCGCTACCTTCCTCGAAGAACCCGCCCGACAGCTGGAGGTCACTCAACTGGAGCAAAAAATCGCCCTGAAAGCCATTGACAACTGCCATTGGAACGAAAGTGGGCAAGCGGTGATAGCCGCAGGACTGCTACCGCACCTCAAGGAAATTTTGAAATTAGGAAATTGAGAAATTGGATTTACCCAAATTTCTCAATTTCCTAATTTCCAATTTCTACCACGATTGGAAAACGAAAACATGAAAATACTCGGCATATCCGCTTTTTACCACGACTCCGCCGCCGCCGTTCTCCACAACGGCGAGGTGATAGCCGCTGCGCAAGAAGAGCGTTTTACCCGCAAAAAACACGACCCCGACTTCCCCACCAATGCTGCCCGATTTTGCCTCGACTATGCCGGGTTTTCGATTGACGAACTGGATGCCGTCGTTTTCTACGACAAGCCGCTGCTCAAATTCGAGCGGCTGCTGGAGACCTACTACGGGTTTGCCCCACGGGGACTTGCGTCGTTCATCAAGGCCATTCCGGTTTGGTTGAAGGAGAAAATGTTTCTAAAAAAAATCATCCACGAAGAACTGGCCAAGGTCGGCGACTACGACAAACGCAAGCTGAAACTGCTGTTCCCGGAGCATCACCTGAGCCATGCGGCCAGTGCATTCTACCCGTCCGGTTTCGAAGATGCGGCCATCCTGACCCTCGACGGGGTGGGTGAGTGGGCCACGGCGTCCATTTGCCACGGCACTGGTCGGAACATCAAAATACTGAAGGAACTGCACTTCCCGCACTCGTTGGGGTTGCTGTACTCGGCGTTCACGTACTACCTCGGCTTTCGGGTCAACTCCGGCGAATACAAACTGATGGGTCTCGCACCTTACGGCAGGCCGAACGCCCCAGAGACTGCCCATTTCAAAAAAATCATCGAAACCGACCTGGTAGACATCCGCCAAGACGGTTCGCTTTGGCTGAATCAGCAATATTTCAGCTACGCAACAGGGCTGCGGATGGTGCGTGACGACGCCTGGGCGAAGCTGTTCGGCTTTCCACGCCGCACGCCGGAGCAGCCGATGGAGCAGCACCACTGCGACCTGGCGCTGGCCATTCAGCAGGTAACGGAGGAGGTGGTGATTCTGATGGCGAAGGAAGCCAAGCGGCTGACTGGTGCCAAGCACCTCTGCATGGCGGGCGGCGTGGCGCTCAACTGCGTGGCGAACGGCAAGTTGTTGCGGAGCGGTGGTTTTGAAAAAATCTTCATCCAGCCCGCCGCAGGCGATGCGGGCGGGGCGCTGGGTGCAGCGCTGGCGGCGCACCACCTCTATTTTAAGCAGGAGCGGAATGCCACGGCTGGCCTCGACGGCATGAAAGGCTCGTACCTCGGCCCGGAGTTCTCGTGGCTCGACGTGGAACAGGTCGCCCGCAAGTACAAGGCCCGCTTCACGAAGTTTGAGGATTTTGCGAAGCTGGTCGTGCGTGTGGCGGCGCTCCTAACCGAAGGCAACGTCATCGGCTGGGTGCAGGGTCGCATGGAGTTTGGGCCACGGGCGCTGGGTGCCCGCAGCATCATCGGCGATGCCCGCAACGAGGAGATGCAACGCAAGTTGAACCTGAAAATCAAGTACCGGGAGAGCTTTCGGCCCTTTGCGCCGTCGGTACTGGCGGAGGATGCCGGGCAGTTTTTCGACCTTGATGCCCCCTCGCCGTACATGCTGCTGGTGGCCGATATTGCCGAAGGCAAAAAAGCCCAAGTGCCCGACAACTACCTCGACCTGCCGATGATGGAGCGGCTTTATGTGAAACGCTCCGACCTGCAAGCCATCACTCACGTGGATTTTTCGGCACGGGTGCAAACGGTACACCGGGAGACGAATCCCCGCTACCACTTGCTGATTGAAAAATTCAAGGAAAAAACGGGCTGCCCGGTCATCGTGAACACGAGCTTCAACGTGAGGGGCGAACCGATTGTCTGCACTCCCGACGATGCCTACCGCTGCTTCATGCGCACGGAGATGGATTACCTCGTGGTGGGCGACTACCTCTTCGCAAAGACCGACCAGCCCGAATGGACGAAGACGGACAACTGGCAGGAGGAGTTTGTGTTGGATTAAAAAAACACTGGGGGGTTGGGAGTAAAAAGCTCGCAGAGCGAGCTTTTTACCCCCAACTATCCTTCTTTTTTCGTCGGCGAAGCCGACAAAAAAAGAAGCCAAATATCAAAAAATAAGAAAAATGGATTTTTTAAAAGACTTGTGGAACTTCATGCGAGAGCGGAAAAAATTCTGGCTGCTGCCCATTATCATCGTGCTGCTGCTGCTTGGCGTCTTGTTGATTTTTGGTGGTGGTAGCGCAGTGGCACCGTTCATCTACACCTTATTTTAGCCATGACGGAACCTATCAAAAAAGGTAGGCCAGTCGAAACCTGCCTCGTCATCGCCACTGGCCTGCTGGTCATCTACCTGCTGCACCCGGCGAGGCCGTTGATTTATGGGGCGATTGCCTTGGGCGTAGTTGGGGCATTCATTCCATCGTTGGCGAAGTGGGTGGACTGGGCCTGGTACAAGCTGGCCGAGGGCATGGGCTGGGTCATGTCGAAGGTGATGCTGTCGCTGATATTCTTTGTGTTCCTGTTTCCCGTGGCGCTGTTGTCGAGGGTGTTTAACAAAAAAGACAGCCTACAACTGAAAAAGAAAACCGGTACATACTGGACAGAGCGCAATCACGCTTATTCGGAAAAGGACTTGGAAAATGTGTGGTAAAGAGTGGGGTCGGCAGTGTTTGAAACCCCGACTATTACCTACAGAATAAACCTGACCGCCGAAGTCTTTAATTTGCTCGGCGATAAATACTCCCATCCTCATCCGCCCACCTTCGTCCCACAATTGGTACAAAAAACTGCTCCGGGAGTGAGGCGGGCGCCACAGTTTGGACAGAAATTGATGGCACCGGGCGGTGGCGGGGCGTAGGCGGTCTTCCGCTCGAGGATGTTGCGGTACTCGCCCGACTCGGTCCAGCGGAAAAACTGGTTGGCACGGGCGATTTCCCAACCTTTGGATTGTGTGAGGTATTTTGAAAACTTGAGGAACATGTTCTTTTGGACGCCCTGAAACTCAATGGCTTGCGTCTTGAAGTCGTCCAACACCAGCGTAGCATCGTATTTCATGGGGAGGCCCGCCGCCTTGATAAGCGCCGTGCAGGCCACCGTCACGTCCTGGCAAGCAAGGATACCGGCCCGGTCAGCCGTGTACTGGGCGCACTGCAACCACTCGACGAGCGCCATTTGCAAACCAGCAGAGAGCAGCCCGCCAAGGCCCATCGTGGCCGAGGAGAGGGCATCCATGAGCACGGGCATCACCTGTCCCAGCTCCATGTACAGCACATGTTGACATTGGATATGCCCGATTTCCCGCCCAAAGATGAAGAGCAGCTCGGCCTCCGTGAATTTCTCCAGCGCATCCGTCCCAATGACGATGATGGTGTGTTCCACCCCGCAGGAAACGCAATCGAAATAGCCCTCCCGCATGACGTAGAGTTGGGGCCTGCCCTTGAAATCGAGGATGTCGCAGGCCGTCTCGAAGATGTCGTACACATCGGGGAAGTTGGACTGTGTGAGCTTCAGGCTACTACCGAGGAACTGCTGCTTGAGGTAGGTCTCAAGGCCCCACTCGTAGAGCTTTTTCACCATCGTGTCCATGCCTTTCGTGTTTTGCAGGGCATGGAGCGCCTTGGCATCGAAGGGGTGCAGGTACTCCTCCGGGTTGAGGCCGTTGATTTTGGTTAGTTCCATTTGACAAATTATTTATGTGGGTAAAAATACGCTCAGAGCAGGTTGCGCAGCAACCAAAATGCAAGCACGGTAACAAGCACTAATTTAACGGCCTTGCCCCTGAAAAGCATGTCATCGGCGGCTTGCCATTTTTCATTTTTCTCTTTTTTCAAGAAAAAAACAAATGCCGTTAGCAAGTACGGGATGGAGATGACCATCAGCGGGTTTTCCGAAAATGCCCTGCCCACTTGCAGATGAAGCAATGCATGAATTGCCCGCTGCGAGCCACAGCCTGGGCATTTCAGCCCCGTCAGGACGTAGAAGGGGCATTTTGGGAAAAAGCCGCTGGCAGCCGGGTCAAACAGGAAATAACCGACCAATGCCAGCCCTGCCAGCGCCCATGCCCAGGCTTGCCATTTATAATTAGTAGTTGCCGCCACCACTCAATGCCCCAATTAGTCCTGTAAACATGGAGATAATGAAGGTAATAACTGAGACACCGATGCCCACGAAAAAACCAATCTTTGTCCATTTGGCGGCATCCTCGGAGGCTTTTTGCGCTCCAGCGTAATCACCAGAAGCATATTTGGAATCTACTTTAGACGCATTGACGATGCCGACGATGCCCAAGGGAAGGCAGCAGAAAAGCGTTACCAAGATGGATTCAAGTATCCAGTTTTTGGGCTTCGCCCCATTGCTTGAATATTGGGGCGTTGGCGGAGGAGGAGGCGGAGTGCCGAATGCACCGCTGCCAGTGTTGGCAGCAGGCTTTAGCGGATTGCCACAACTGGCGCAGAAGCCAGCTGTCTCACTGTTTTGGGAGCCACATTTAGGACAAAACATAGTTTTCCGTTTTTAAAAAGGTATTTAACAAAAATTAGTTGGCCAAAGTAATATGCTGCATTAAAACTACCAAACCGAAATTACAGCAATTTAAAAATTGCACGCTCACAAGCTCACCAACGTAATCTTCGGTTCACCGCCATTTTTTGGAAAAAACACCCGTACGGTGCCGGGCATTCCGCCGTTGTCCACCATTTTTTCGAGGGTGTAAACAAATTCCTCGCCTTCGTCACGGTCTCTCAAACCACCAATGGCGGTGCGATTAGTGGACTGCGTCTTGATGAAACTGACCGGCATTTTATAGCTGCGAAAACGCTGGTGTGCGCTGTAAAAATTGTTCTGTTTGAACTGAGGTTGCATCATCTCGTCCTGCAAGAGGCTGCGGTGCAGGAACGGGGCGGCCCGCCAAGCGGCGTTTTCCACCTCGTAGGTGGCTAACAGCTTCACGAACTCTTCGACGAGCTGCCGGGCAGTGGCGTGGTTGGCGAGTGAAGAAGCAGGAGCATCCGTAGGCACGAATGGCCCGAAGCTGGTTGGTTGGCCGGCCTGCGTGTTTTGACCAAAATTGAGCGTCACGGTTTGCGACTGCCGGGCTGTTTCAAACGGTGGCACGAATGCATTGGCCACCGTGCCCGACAGTTCCTCAATGCGCCGGAGAATCACGTCAATAAGGGCACTGCGCACCTGTGCCCGGGTCATGTCAATGGTGTCCACGCTGATGATTTTCAGGCGGTACTGGCGGTTGTGATCGTTGAGTCGGCCCTTGTGCTGGAGGCACTCGCTGTGCAGGCCGGGGTCTCGCCCCAGCAGGAAGCTGATGGCGAGGTCGAGGGATTCCTCTAGGTCGCCGTCGGCAATCTTGTTTCTGATTTGATCGGCAGTGCTCATGACAAATTTGCTTTCGGGATAAAATTAGTGATTTTGGGAGAATGCGCTTTTTTTTATGCAAAAAACCAAAACGGTGAGCGGGTTCTCCCCGCATTTAGAGCGGTATGAATTGGTGGCACTGCAGGCATGCCGCATTAAGTTTTGATTAAGAAAAAATCATTTAGTTTTACCTTCTAAAAAATAACTATAATTGCCTTGAAACTAAATATGTCGTGCCGTTGGTCGTAGCCATACACCTGGCCGGTTGCAAAAAACACGTTGAGAAATGCCCAAGGCTCCTTTGCCAAATGCAAAAAAAATCAAAGCTCATGGTAATAAAAATGATAAGCCTCATTCTCGGCGGGGGCGTTGGTTCCAGGCTCTTCCCGCTCACAGAGCAGCGCTCCAAGCCCGCTGTGCCAATCGGAGGCAAGTACCGCCTGATTGACATCCCGATTTCCAACTGCCTCAACTCCGGTGTGCGCCGGATGTTCGTGCTCACGCAGTTCAACTCGGCCTCGCTCAACCAGCACATCAAGAACACCTACCACTTCGACCACTTCGCCCCAGGCTTCGTGGACATCCTCGCCGCCGAGCAGCGACGTGGCAGCGACAAGTGGTTCCAGGGCACAGCCGATGCCGTGCGCCAATCCATGCGCCACCTCATCAACCAAGACTACGACTATATCCTCATCCTCTCCGGCGACCAACTTTATCAAATGGACTTTGAGAAAATGGCCCGGGAGCACGTGGACAAGAGTGCCGACCTGACCATTGCCACCATCCCCGTCGTGGCCAAGGAAGCCACTGGGTTTGGTATCATGAAGGTGAACGCCGATGGCATGATAGAATCTTTTGTTGAAAAACCCAACGCCGATGAACTACCCAACTGGGGAAGTGAAGTATCGGAAGCCAACAAGCAGCTCGGCAAGAATTACTTAGCCTCGATGGGCATCTATATTTTCAGTAAAGAAGCCATCAACAAACTGTTCATTGAACACGGCGACGCCGTTGATTTTGGGAAGGAAATCATTCCCGCAGCCATCCGCGAGGGCTACAAAGTGGCCAGTTACGAATACAACGGCTACTGGACCGATATCGGGACCATCAGTTCCTTCTTCGAGGCAAACATCGCCCTGACGGACGACATCCCGGAGTTCAACCTCCACGACAACCGCAAGATGGTGTACACACGCCCTCGTATGTTGCCGCCGAGCAAGTTCTTCGGCACGGTGTTCCGGCACGTGCTGGTGGCCGAGGGCTGCATTATCCACGCAGAGCGCATCGAGCGCTCCGTCATTGGCATCCGCTCCAGGGTGGGTGGCTACTCGGTACTTTCCCATTGCATCGTTATGGGCAACGACTACTTCCAGCGCTTGGAGGAACTCGTTGAACGGAACGAAATCCCGATGGGCATCGGCAAGCACAGCATCATCGAGTACGCCATCATTGACAAAAACGTGCGCATCGGCGACAACGTGGTCATACGGGGCAACCCCGGCAAGCTCGCTGACCACGAAACCGATACCTACGTCATAGTGGATGGTATCGTGGTGGTGAAAAAGAACGCCATCATTCCAAGCGGCAGCCGCATTGGGGCATAGTTTCTTGCTTTGCAAAATGAAAGAGCCGCCAGCACTTAAAGTTTTGGCGGCTCTTTTTTTATATTTTACCCCACCAATTTTCACCAACCAAGAGTGCATAAATCGTCAACTGGAATGTCCAACACACAAATCGAAACCGCCCTGGCCGAACTCTTCGAGCAATGGAGCGGCGAGCGTCCGAGCCTCGTGCTGCCATTGGCACCGAGCGGCTCGGCTCGCATTTACTACCGACTGAGCACTACTGGCGGAACCAGCGGTGGCAAGACGGCCATCGGCACCTACAACCTCGACAGGAAGGAGAACCACGCTTTTCTCACTTTCTCAAAGCACTTCCATGCCAAGGGTTTGCCCGTGCCGGCCATCTTCGCTGAGGACCTCGACCGTAGCGTGTATTTGCAGGAAGACCTCGGCGCTACGACGCTGTACAGTTACCTGCTACAGGCTGGCGACCAATTTCCCGACTACCTCGTTCAACTGTACAAAAAAACGGTGGAAAAATTGGCGATGCTCCAAATCCAGGGCGGCGAGGGGCTGGACTACGCTGCCTGTTACCCCCGCCCGTCCTTCGACAAGCAGAGTATGTTGTGGGACTTCAACACTTTCAAGTACTATTTTTTGAAATTGGCGAAAATCCCCTTCGATGAGCAGGCGCTGGAGGACGACGCCAACCGCTTTGCCGAGTGGCTGCTAACGACGGATTGCAACCACTTCATGTTCCGTGACTTTCAGGCGAGGAACATCATGGTGAAGGGCGGCGAGCCATATTTCATTGATTATCAGGGTGGTAGACGGGGTGCGCTACAATACGACCTGGCCTCACTGCTCTTCCAAGCCAAGGCCAATGTGCCGGACAACATCCGTCGGGAGCTGCTCGACCACTACCTTGACACTGTGGAAAAATTGCAGCCTGTTGACAGGGCACAGTTCCTCGAATACTTCTACGGTTACGTGCTCATCCGCGGTATCCAGACGTTTGGTACTTACGGATTTCGAGGGCTTTTCGAGCGGAAGGAGTACTTCATCAAGAGTATCCCGTTCGCTATCCGCAATGTGCAGTGGATTTTGGCAAATGCCCGTTTACCCATTGAGTTGCCGGAATTGACGAAGGCACTCAACGCCATTGTGGAGTCGAAGCGGTTCGAGCCGTTCGACAAGGCACGGGGCGCTTCGAGCCTACTGACGGTGGGCGTGCAGAGCTTCAGTTACAAGCGTGGCCTCCCAGAAGACACCACCGGCCATGGCGGCGGCTTTGTGTTCGATTGCCGCTTCATCCACAACCCTGGCCTCTACGAACCCTACAAAAAACTGACGGGTAGGGACGAGGCAGTCATCAACTTCCTCCAACTTCACTCCAATATGGAGGAGTTCCTCAACCAGGTTTACCTGCTCGTTGACCCGGCCATCGAGAACTATATCGAGCGGAGCTTCACCGACCTCAGCTTCAATTTTGGTTGCACGGGCGGCCAGCACCGCTCGGTGTACGCCGCCGACCGGTTGACCAGGCATATCCAGGAAAAATATGGGTTGAAGGTGGTGCTGCACCACCGGGAGCAGGAGCTGAAAGAGTGGAAAAACTAGGGCAGGTATTCCATCTTGAATTTTAGGTAATTTTCCTCGTTTGAAACGCCTGGCAGGCCACAGGCTGCAGTTTCTTCGGCGAGCAGTTGCAGCCGCGTCTCGAACTTTGCTGGGCGAGTTTCCAGCCAGAGCGGCTTCAGTTCTTGGGTTTCCGCTTTTTCCAATATTTTTTTAATGCCCGAAGGCTCGTAGAGGAAAGGACAAATTAGTTGAACGGCAAAGGCATCGGCGTCCGTGACTTGTTCTTCGTCAAAGTCCAACAGGGGCATATACGCAGCGTATTCGGGAAGTTTAGGCACGGGGTTTTCCAGCAAAATATCGCCCAATGTGACGCCGCCGAACGCTTGGCGCATTCTCTCCACCAGCAAGTCGGAGTCAACATAGAAAAGCTCGTGGCCGATGACGCCCAGCAGTTCGCTTTCTGTGTCAAGGTATTTCAACAGGCCGGTGTAGATGTAGAAATGGCCGCCGGGCAGGAAGAACGCCGTGCGGATATCGTCGTTGTGTAGGATGTGTACCGACCAATTGTAATCATGGCGGTGCTGAACCTGCGCCGTGTTGAGCATGGTGTAAAACAGCGTGGATACATAGGCGTTTGCCTCCGGGTAGGCCACCCCGTCCAATATTGGGAACTCGACAGGATTGGATTCCAACGTAAGTTGGAACGCCTCGCCAATCTTGACCTGATCGGCGGTGGTCAATTCGCTGGGGTTGATGCTGATAATTTTATCGGGTGTCTTGTTGCAGGAAGTGAACAGTGCGAGGGCTGAAATCAA
Source organism: uncultured Saprospiraceae bacterium (assembly GCA_964508135.1). GTDB lineage: Bacteria > Bacteroidota > Bacteroidia > Chitinophagales > Saprospiraceae > UBA6168. The sequence continues at coordinate 94,963 of CAZDSU010000005.1, read as the reverse complement.
AAACGGTAAGAAATGTTTTTTCATCATTGCTTTTTGAAAGATGGCCAAAAACTAGGGGGTGAGTCAAACGCCGGTCGTTTAGCTTCCAAAAAATATTCCAAAGATGGGTACAAGTGAGATTTGGGGCAAATGGATTGCCATCACAGGGTAAAATCGCCGATTTTAGGCAAAAAAAAGAACGATGCCTTCAATTCTCAGACATCGTTCCTCCACCAGGGTGAGATACTTCCGGTGCTTTAAAAATCGGAAGTCAGATATATGGGTACAGTAAGTTAAATAGCCAAAGTCGAACAGGGTGAGCTATTCTTCAGGCTGAAAAATGGCAATTACTGCCTTCACTTCTTTGTCTTTCTCCAAAACCGGCATCAGCCGGAACAGCGCCGTGTGCGCATCGAAATCTTCGTAAAGTGCTTCTTCCAGTACGAACAGTGCCTCTGACTTGTTGCCCATCTCAAACAGGCAGGCGCTGCGGCAGTAGAGCAGCTCTGGGCCCCACGCATTCTCGTCGGCCTCGTCAAGTGCTTTTATGGCCTCGTCAAAGCGACGATTTTTTATCAAAAAATGAGCGAGGTTGACCCAATGTTCGGGCAGCTCCGGTGCCGTATCAGCAGCTTCCCGGTAATAGGTCAGTGCTTTTTTCAGGTTGCCGGTGTTGGCATAAGCTCCAGCAAGCGCCGATAGGAAGTCCTCGTTCTGGCGCTCTAGCTTGATGGCTTTCTGGAAAGCCCCAACGGCTTTATGCCATTCCGTTTGGTTGCCATAGCATCTGCCAATGTGAAAATGTGCCTCTGCACAGTGGTAGTCGAAGTCCACGGCACGTTGGAAGAAATCACGTGCAACGAGGTAATTGCCCAGTTCCTCATAGCATTTACCGATGTTTAGGAACAGGTCGGCATCCGGCTCAAAGCGCTCCAGTACGTCCTGGTAGCAGCCAAGTGCCTTCTGGAAATTGCGGGTGATGAGGCAAGCATCGGCACACTCACGGTATGCAAACTCAAAATCGTCCTTGGAAAGGTATGCAAATTCGTAGGCTTCAATGGCCTCCTCGTAGTTGCAGAGATAGGATTGCGATGCGCCGAGGTTGTACCAGGCAAGCGCATTGTAGGGGTCATCCTCCACGATTTTTTCGTGCAGCTCGATGCTCTCTTCGTGCTTGCGGGCATACTCCACCACGTACCACATCCTCGAAAGCGCTTCCGTGTTCGAGGGGTCTTCAGCGAGCGCTGCCTTGAGCACGTAGAACATGCGCTCAAACTCCTTCAGGGAGTCATAAATCAGTGCTTCGCAAACGTATATTTTACTGAGTTCTTTGCCATCGGCATTGTATTTCAGGCCATCGAGCAAGGCTAAGCTTTGGTCGTGCATCCCCATCATGGCAAAGCTCTCGGCCCTCAGGATGGCTGCCCGCAACAGCCCCGGCGACTTTTCGTCCACTTGGTCGAGCAGGAAAAGCGCTTGGGTCGCCTCGTTTTTTTCCAGTAAAAGCTCTGCTTTCCGCAGGAAAAAACTGGTGTCGTAGCCTGAACGGTCAATGGCGTGACTAACCACCTCCAATGCCCTGTCGAGCAGGCACTCACGCTCGTAGTAATCTATCAGGGCGTGATAGGAATTGTGGTTTGCGAATTTCACCTGATTTTTTTCAAGCATATCTTCGTACGTTGAAATCAGGTTGAAAATGGCTTGACGGTCTGTAATATTGGAATGCCCCATAGCCAGTTGTTTAAGTGAAAAATGATGGTTAAAGATAACGGACTTTATCGCACATATTTCCCAGTGTGTCGAACCATCTACGAAACGGTAGGATTCTACGAGGAAACGGTTTGAATGCTGTAAGATGTTAGTTTTTAATAAATTATAGATGTAATAAATTTAAAATTGTCCTATTTAACTGTTCGTTTCTGACTTTAGGAAATGCTTGTTTCAAAAACGCAAGGACAGCAACTATTTACACTTTCAACACTTTTGAATTCATTTTTTTTGCTGGCGTAAATGCGCATTTTGACCCTTTCGCTATTGGCCGAAATAAGCAAATACCCAATGAAATGGCAAAACGCTCCCAAGCCTCCCGCAATGCACTAAGCAGTTGCGAAAAGCAAAGTCTATAGCCATCAAAAAAGCCTCCTTGTGGTAGTTGAAAAACTGTCTTTATTACGGCAAATGGGAAACTAAGTTTCAGCCTGTGTAGCGTAGGCTGAAAATCTATGCGGCCAACACCGCCGGACACAAAATTGGCGATTGGCCACCTGTGGGAGGTAGCTAAGTTCATGGATGTATTTTTGTTCATGGGCACCGACAAGCTTCGATGTTGTCAGCGTTTTTATTTGGCTAATCTTGGGCTTGTGCTTTTGTCGCTCGTTCAAAATTGAGCTTTGCCGCATTCTTCCAAGACCTACCAAATAATCTTAGATTTTAAGTGCAATAATTTTGCCATATTTGATTTTATCTGGCAGGAATTCACTCGTGGCTGGCTTTTTTTCAATAAATACCCAAATCCAGTCATTTGAAAAGGGGGGAGGGTTCATTTTACCCAACGCAGCGAAACCTGAACGGGGTAGTGGTCGGAGAGTTTTGTGCCAAGCACCTTGTGCTTCATCACCTTGAATTGCGTGCTGGGCATCACGTAATCAATGCGGAGGAAGGGCAGATTGCCAGCGAAAGTGGAGCCGAAGCCGCTGCCCTTTTCGCAAAAGCTGTCCTGCAAGTTTTTGGATAGCAGCTTGTACACGTAGGACACGGGCGGGTCGTTCAGGTCGCCGCAAAGGATAATGGGGTATGGGCTTTTGGCGATATGGCTGGCTACTTTTTGTGCTTGGTTCGCCCTGATTGCCACGGCGCTTTTGTAACGGCGCAGCACGAACCGGATGTCGCTCCAAGTTTCCTTGTCGTTGATTTTGCCCTTGGTGGCTATTTTGTCGGCGGTTTGTCCAAGCTTATTGGACTGGAGGTGAGTGTTGTACACCCTGACAATTCCCTTTGGGGTTTTTAAATCGGCCCAAATGCACGAATTGCTGGTATTCTCAAAACTGAGGGCGCCCTTGTCCTGGATAGGGAACTTGGAAAAAATGATGGTGTTTTTATCCTGAAAATGGTACTGATAACTGAATGTTTTTTTGATTAGCTCGACCAGCTTTTCGCCCTTTCCCTCCTGCACGCAGAACACATCTGGTGCTTCGATAGCTTTGCTAAAGCCTTCAAAATTGGCTCCCAACGATGCTTTTTTCTCAGGTTTGCTCCAGGAGTAGCCGCCCAACGTGGCGATATTGTAAGTTAATACTTTGATTTCCGAGCTGGCGTTGGTGGAGCTTTCTGGAAAACCCAAGTTGAAAAAACCGCCGAAATAGCCCAGCCCAGCCAAGATGCAGCCAACAGAGAACAAAGCATATCGGTCACGCCGCAGACCCCAAAAAATGGCGAAAAACACATTGCCAAAAAGCAGCATCGGGTAGGCCAGCCCCATAAACGTGAAGTGCCAAGCTTTTGCCGGGTTGACCCACGGGGCAAGGTAGGCCAGCAGCGTGGCCAAAACCAGCACCAGGTTCGCCCAGCGAAGTATATTTTTGAGCAGTTTCACAATGGGTTCATGTCGCCGGTTCCAGTAAGCCGGGAAGTTTTATTTGTTGCTGGCGTTGAAAAGGAACTCCTTCTCGGAGGCCGACAGGCTCTCGTAGCCAGTCAGTTTTATTTTATCAAGGATAGCATCTATTTGTTCTTGGTGAGAGAGGTCTTCTGAGGGGGAAGCTCGGCGGCTGCCGCTGCGGGCTACCTTGCCCACTGGCTGTTTTTTCAGGTCTGGGTTGCGATAGGCCATTTTGGGCTTGGGCCTTTTTGGTGAAAAAAGATTGTCAAAAAACGAAGTAATGGCGTCCCACACCCGGTTCAGGGGAGCAGTCATGTCGTTCCCGTTTCGCAACTGGCTGGCAATGAGCAAGCCCATCGCCGCACCGCCCATGTGCCCGAAGCTGCCGCCAGTATTGGAACCTTGCGAAATGCCAACGAGGTCAAGGACGAGAAAGAACAGCACGATGAACTTCAAGCGCACATCGCCCAGCAGCGGCAACCCAATCATGTAATCTGGAGCCGTGACGCCCGCCACTACCAAAATGCCCATGAAAGCAGCCGAGGCACCGAGCGCGTAACTGCCAAAGCCCATTCCACTGGCAACATTGGCCATCAAAAAATAGACTACCCCTCCCGCCAAACCACTCAACAAGTACATGGGCAGCACACGGCGGTCGCCCAACAGGTCGCCAACGATGCGCCCAAACCAGTACAGTCCCAGCATATTCCATAGCAAGTGCCAAAAACCCTCATGCAGGAACATGTGCGTGATGAACACCCACGGGTGCGTCAGGTTGTGCCGCCAATCGGCGCCAACCATCAACGAGTGGGAAAAGCTGCTGTACATGCTCCCGTCACCGAATGGCTTGAGCAGCAAGCCCGCCAACAGTAGCATCAAAAAACCACCAATGTTGACCAATATGATACGGGTCAACATGTTACCATGACTAAACTGGTTCTTGATGTCTTGCCAAATCGAACTGAACATATCGGACGACTTTTTTACAAAAATAGGGGGATTGTTGAATTGCTGGATTGCTAAATTGTCATGGGTCGAACCGTGCACAAAAACAATTCAGCAATTTAACAATCCAGCAATTTCAGTATCAATACAACCGCTCCCCTCGTTTGCGCCAGTACATGATGAGCAGGAATCCGAAAAGCGCACCGCCCACGTGCGCAAAATGCGCCACCCCAGTTTGGAATGGGCTAAGTCCAAGCCCAATCTCAATGGCGGCATAAATAAGGACAAAATATTTCGCCTTTAGGCTGACCGGAGGGATTAAAAGCCGAAGCACATTGTTCGGGAACTGCATCCCGTATGCTGCCAATATGCCAAAAACTGCACCGGAAGCGCCAAGCATTGGCACGTTGATAGCCCAACCTGGCGCCCCTTGACCCAACTCGATGGTTTGCACAACCATCTGTAAGGCCAATGCACCAAAGCCTGTGAACAGGTAGTAAAACAAAAACTTCTTGGGACCCCACACCGATTCAACTGCTGTGCCGAACATGTACAGGGCATACATATTGAAGAAAATATGCGTCAAATTGCCGTGCATGAACATGTACGTGACCACTTGGTATGGCCGGAAAAACTCGGAGGTTGGATAAAAAACAGCAAATTTTAAACGACCCCAAGATTCCAAATCTGATATTTCGCCACCGACGAGCATTTGTTGGGTCATGCTATCAGGTTCCCCCATGAACTGGGTTCCGATAAAAACGATCACGTTGAGAATCAGCAAATGCTTCACCACATCGGTGATATAAAAGTTGTTCATTTTTTCTTTTTGGATGAAAAATACGACATGAAGCGCCAAAGATAAACAGACCGCAACCCCGCCGCCCCTTCAAGCCAAAAAAACATTGGGCTTCGCCAAATTGTTGGGCGCTCCGCAAATGGGCGCACTGGTTTTCGACGTAGGTAGTTGACTACCGGGTTCAGTAGTTGCATTTTATCAACAAACTCTGCCCATTCTCGCCAAATGCCGATATTCGCTCCACGGAACTGCCTTCCGGCCAACGAAATGCTCAAGTTTTTCCGAAAGAATATCACTGAAAAAACGGACGACGAACTGGTGCAGGCGTACCAGCAAAGCGGCGATTTGGAAGTCCTCGGCGTCCTCTACGAGCGCTACGTGGAGCTGGTGTACGGCGTTTGCATAAAATTCTTCAAGGAAAAAACCAAGGCAGAGGACGCCGTCATGGCCATCTTCGAGACGCTGGTAGAGAAGGTCAAGACCCAGGAAATTCGCCAGTTCCGGCCCTGGCTGCACGTAGTGGCCAAGAACCACTGCCTCATGCAGCTCCGCAAAAAAGACCGCACCGTGTCCTTCGACGAAATGCTGCCCGCAGCCCAGGCCGAGGTTGTGCAATCCGCCGGGGTTTTGCATCCAGTGGATGTTTTTGAGGAGGACGGCCAACAGCTTGCGCTTAAAAAATGCCTCGATGTCCTGACCCCGCAACAAAAGCACTGTGTCGAGCAGTTTTATTACGAGGACAAATCGTACAAAGAAATAGCCGACACGACCGGCGAAGGCCTCGGCCTCGTCCGCTCCAACATCCAGAACGGAAGGCGAAACCTGCGCATCTGCATGGAGAAAAGTGGCATCACCTCATTCACGTGACACCGGATTGGAATGCCCGAAGGGATTTCTAAGCCGACACCAAGGCACTCATTAACCATTTGAAAATCAACCTTTATCAACCTGTTGTCAACCAAAGTTGAAGCACGAAAAAGAATATAAAAACAGCCTCCAGCCACTGTTAAAATGGCTCACCGGCGATGCCAATCGGCATGACGAAATGGCGCTCGATGCCCAGGTGAAGGATGACCCGTTCCTCGCGGACACCATCGAAGGCTACCGTTCCATGCCCGAAGCCGACCATGCCGCCGATGTCACCCGCTTAAAGGCTCGGCTTCGCAAACAATCGGAGCGCCGCCGGGGTGCTGGTTTTTACCTGTTGCGGATTGCAGCGGTAGGGGCGGTGCTGGTGGCAGCTTGGGTGGTGTTGCAACAGTTTCAATCCAGCGATAAGGCCCCCGCCATAGAAGATGTCACAAACGCCGAAGTACAGTCTACCCCTGCTGAAACTGCGACAACATTCACAGATTCGTTGGTCGGCAATATTACTTCGCAACAAGAAGCCGAAGCTCCAACTGTTGATGAGCGGCTCGCAGTGCAACCCGGTGCTTCAGCAAAAAGGAAAAAGGAAGGCCCTTTAGTTAGGTCAAATGATGAAATGCAAGCTTTTGATTTGTCCACTGACGCCGGGGTAGCAGCCACCGAATCATCAGCGCCCCCTCCCGTCTCGCTGATGGATAGCCAACTCGCACCTGCCGAAGAGGCTGATGATGTGATTGCTTTGGAAGAAAAAGAATCAGTGGCACGAAAAAGCCAAGACTTGTCGAAAACCAGTATGCCTAGAGCGCAGAAAAAGGCAGACGCTGAACCCGCTGCAGGCAAGCCTGTTTCGCCTCCTATCGCTCTCCGCAATATCACAGGCAAGGTCACCGATGAACTTGGGCAACCACTTATGGCTGAAATTTCAATAAATGGGGCAAAGGACTTATTCGTTTCTACCGATATTGATGGGACTTATTCATTGGAATTGCCCAATGGCAGTAATTACTTAATTTTCAGTTCCAATTTTTACAATGACATACAGGTCGTCATCGGGAAAAAGGACAATATTGATGTTTCGTTGACGTATTCTGGCAATTTTGACATAGATGTGATTGGGTTCAAAGTGCCAGCCGATGCTGTCGATGTATCAATCGGCCCCATTACCCCGCCTCACCCAACCGGAGGAATTGGTAAGTACAAAATGTATTTGGACGAAAACAAACTTCACCCTGAAGCTGAGAAGCAGCCTCGACCAGGTTACCGCGTCGTGATAGGTTTTACGCTGCAGCAAGATGGAACCTTGACCAATTTCACTTCTAAAGGCAAGGCACCCAAAGCCTATATTGATGAGACTATTCGCTTGCTCAAGGCAGGCCCTCGCTGGGATGGCACACCTGGCTCATCCGCTTCGCTCTACTTCAATTTCAAATAAGTCGAGAGTTACTTCTTGATTCTTCACCAATAATTAATGCTCCCTTCATCCCAAGTTAAGGCAGGCCAGCCACCTTTGCCCCATCATTTTGTTGCTGACTTCACAAGTCATAATTTTCCTCACCTGTTACCAATGTCGCTAACGCTGTGGCCCGCCCTGACCGCTCGGTCGAGGTGGGTTCTTTTTTTTCCCTAACTTTCGCCCCAATTGTAGCCGCCAAACTTGTTTGGCAGGCTCTCTGCCTGAATTTCACATGGAGTTTTTCAACATCATAAAATCAGCCTGCCAAACAAGTTTGGCGGCTACAATGCTGCTTGCCTTGCCCGACCTCCCTGCGCAAGATATCCGCTCCTGCGCCCCATCTGACCGCTCGTTCCATGGCTACACATTTGTAAACATGGATATCCTGCGGCAGCAGGAGCGGGTGGCCTTGGCCCCGCTGTTCATGCGTTTCGACAAGCTATATGAAAATTATTTTGAAACGGTGGAGAAGGCAAACCAGGACGACAACCTCGCCGAGTGGGGCAAGCGCTTCTGCGGGGAAGTGAAGGTCGAGGACCTCGCCTACATCATCTACAAGTCATCGGCCAGTGAGCTTGACCTACTGCTCACGGCCACGCAGAGCAAGTCGCTCCAAATATCGCCGAACTTGCAGGGCAACACTTTCGCTCAGTTTGTTTTTGAAAAAAAATGCACCGAAACGCTGGAGTACCTGCTTTTTGCGAAGCAATGCGAACCCCATGTGATTGCCAACGACCGCTGGCAGGCGCCGCCCCGCGACAAGGACGCCATGCAAGTATTGATGGCGGAGGGCCTTCGGCAATTCAAGCGCACAAAGTCGGCCTACATCCGGCTGAGGTATGCTTACCAAGTCATCCGCTTGGCGCACTACGCCGGGATGCCGGAGCGGGTGCTCGAACTCTGCGAGGACCTGCTGCCGAAGGTGGACAAACAAGCCGCTCGCTGGAGCGAGAGCATCATTCCGTGGTGGATAGAGGGTCACCGGGCGGGGGCGCTGCGCAAACTGGGCGACAACGTAGAGGCCAGTTACGCCTACGTCCGCATCTTCCAGCACTGCCCCGGTCGCCGTGCCTCTGCCTACCAGAGTTTTTTGATAAAAACGGACGAAGAGTGGAACGACTGCCTTCGCCTTTGCCAATCAGATGCCGAGCGGGCTACGCTCTACGCCATCCGGGCTGCCGGGGCGGAGAGCAAGGCGCTGGAGGAGATGGAAAAAATCTATGAAATTGACCCAAAAACCCAGCTGCTGGAAGGGCTGCTGGTGCAGGAAATGCGCAAGATGGAGCGCAACCTTTTGGGCCTTGAATTCAACGACGAGAAGGAAAGGAACAAACGCTACCACAAGCTGCCGAGGCCGTATGCAGGGAAATATGTGATTGATTTACAGCGCTTTGTAAGAAAATGCAGACAAGAGGATAAGGTCGCTCGCCCCGAGCTTTGGTACTTGTCGGAGGGCTACCTGGAGTTCTTGGCTGGCGATTATTACGCTGCTGAAAGAACATTTCGGGCGGTGGAACCGAAGCTGGACGACAAAGTGCTGAAGGAGCAGTTGGCCATTTTTCAGTTGGCCCTCAAAATCGCCAGTTTTGAAAAACCTAATGACGAAGCGGAGCGCTACGCCTACGAACTCATCACCGACAACAAGCGCTACCGACAGTACAAGAACCTGCCCGATTTTTTGCAAGATAAAATGGCCTGGCTCTACCTCAGCAATCAGCAGCCGGGCAAGGCGTTCCTCAGCCAGCACCCCCTGAGCGACCTCAAGCCCAACCCCCAACTCGACCTGCTCGACAACCTCATTGCTACCGCACTCAAGACCGACCAGACCTCGTTCGAGCGGCTCTTGTTGAAAGAAACCCCACTCTACATGCTGCTCGACATGAAGGCCACCCTGCTGATGAGCACCGGCCAGTTCGAGGCGGCGATGGAGACCTACAAGCGCATGCCCGTTGAGTCTTGGAACGATTTCGGGCAGTTCAACCCCTTCAAGGAAACGCTCAAGGACTGCATGAAATGCAACCAACAGCGCACCGATACCATCAGCCTCTCGACCATGATGAACAAGGGCGAACTGCTCACCGAACTGCTCGACCTCAACTACAAATCAAAGGGCGACCTCGAAGGCGCTGCCCGCCACTACTACCTGCTCGGTCTTGCCAGCTACAACATGAGCTACTACGGCTACGCCTGGAAAGCAATGGACTACTTCCGCAGCGGCAGCACTTGGGCCAAGCTGCACAAGGCAAAGGCCGAGGAGGGCGACAGCCGGGTTTTTGACCATTGGAAATACCCCTTCGGCAACCGGGAAAATACTGGGGTTGGGCAGGCGCTCTACTTTTTTGAAAAAGCCCGTGACCTCGCCACCACCCCGGAGTTGGCGGCGAAGGCTGCGTTCCAAGCCGCCCGCTGCGAGCAAAAAATCTTCTTTCAGTCCGTACAGTACAAGCCAGAGCCTTGCTGCAACCGCATTCCCCGCATCCACAGCGACTATCAACGAAACTTTTCCCTGCTCATGGAGCGGTACAGCGAGACGGCGTTTTACAAGGAAATCGTGAAGGAGTGCAAGTATTTTGCGGTGTATGCGGCGCATTAAACCAACTTGGAAATGTGGCGTAGAACTGACAGCCTTTTTTGCTGTTTCCAAGTGAAATTGAATTAATGAACCATCTTCAACACGAAACCTCCCCCTACCTCCTCCAACACTCCAACAACCCCGTGGACTGGTATGCTTGGAAACCGGAGGCATTCGAGCGGGCAAAACGGGAAGACAAACCCATCCTCGTGAGCATCGGCTACTCTACTTGTCACTGGTGCCATGTCATGGAGCGGGAAAGCTTCGAAGACCACGAGGTGGCCGACTTCATGAACGACAATTTTGTCTGCATCAAGGTGGATAGGGAAGAGCGCCCGGACGTTGACCAAATTTACATGGAAGCCTGCCAGGTGATGACGGGCGGCGGCGGCTGGCCGCTCAACTGCTTTTTGCTGCCGGACGGTCGGCCATTCTACGCAGGTACTTACTACCCCCCCATGCCCGCCCACAACCGCCCTTCCTGGTTGCAGGTGCTGATGAACATCACCCATGCCTACCAGCACAAGCGGAACACAGTCGGTGAGCAGGCCCAGCGCCTGACGGAAATCATCCAAAACTCCGGCAACACGTTCACGGGTGGCAACAAGTTACGGGTGGTGAGCGACGACCAGCCGTTCACAGAGGCTTTGCTCAAAAATATTTTCCAAAATCTCCAAAAGCAGTTTGACACGACTAACGGCGGCGTCGGTGGGGCGCCGAAGTTTCCGGGCACCATGTCACTGAACTACCTGCTCGGCTACCATTTTTATTTTGGGGAAAAAGCGGCACTCGACCATGCGCTGCTGTCGTTGGACAAAATGGCAATGGGCGGTATCTACGACCAGCTCGGCGGCGGATTTGCCCGGTATGCCACGGATGCTAAGTGGCTGGTGCCGCATTTTGAAAAAATGCTCTACGACAACGCCCTACTGCTGGGCGTACTGGCCGATGCCTACAAAATCACGAAAAAAGAACTTTACCGAGAAACCATCGAGGAGACTTTGGGTTGGGTAAAACGTGAAATGACCAGCGATGAAGGCGGCTTTTACTCGGCACAAGATGCAGACTCGGAGGGCGTGGAGGGCAAGTTTTATGTTTGGGAAAAAGAGGAGGTGGGAAAGCTGCTTGGCGCTGATTCTGATTTGTTTTCCAAATTTTATGACGTGACCGAAAAAGGAAATTGGGAAGAAAAAAATATCCTTTGGCGAAAATCTGATTTTGAAGAATTTGCCAAAGAGGCGAATGTGCCTGTCGGCGACCTGAAATCCCGTTTGGCCGAAGGTCGGAAAAAGCTGCTCGAAGTGCGCAGCCAGCGCATCTGGCCCGGCCTCGACGATAAACTCCTGCTCGACTGGAACGCACTGATGTGCTCGGCTCATGCTAAAGCCTATGCTGCATTGGGCGTGGAGGAGTACCGTGATGCTGCCGTGAGGAACCTCGATTTTTTGCTGAAAAAATTTGTGCAACCAGATGGCGTCACGCTTTTTCACACTTACAAGGCTGGTCGGGCGCAGTACGACGCCTTCTTGGACGACTACGCCTATCTGATTGAAGCCCTGCTTGACGTAGCGGAAATCACTTTTGATACTGCTTATATTGTGCAAGCTGGACGATACATCGAATTTGTTTTTGAAAATTTCCTTGACCCGACGGATAAATTGTTCTATTTTACGTCTGCAAAACAAAAAGACGTTTTGATGCGCCGAAAGGACTTGTTTGATTCGGCCACGCCATCGGGCAATTCGACGATGGTTCGCAATTTGCAACGTGCAGGTATTTTGCGTGGCCGGGAGGACTGGCTGAACCATGCTTCGGACATGCTGCTGGCGCTGCGAGAATCACTGGAACGTTACCCATCTTCCTTCAGCCAGTGGGCCGGGTGCTTGATGGGCGAGGTGTTTGGGTACGCCGAAGTAGCAGTGGTAGGTGAGCTGGCATACCAACAGGCAGCACAGGTCAATGGTGAGTTTTTGCCCCAAAAAGTGCTGATGGCGGCAAAGGACGAAGACAACGACTTCCCTTTGTTGAGGGAAAAACGGAGTGTCGGTCACACATTAGTATATTTATGTCAAAATTACGCCTGTCAGCAACCAGTTGAAACAATCGAAGCTTTCAGGCAATTAATCCAGCAGGGTAAAAGTTTTTGAGAAAGATACTACGGAAGGATTTTTTGAGGTTTATTTTGAAAAAACACAGGTTTGGCAAATTATTTTATTTCAGAAGCCTATGAAAATCACGTTTACAATATTGACTTGCCTAATGCTTGCCATTCAGGCATCGGCACAGCAACCGGCGCAATACAGTTTGTACCGGTTCAACAAATACGCATTCAATCCTGGATATGCAGGGTTGGACAATTCGCTGAGCATGACTGGGGTGTACCGGACCCAGTGGGTGGGGCTGCCCGGCAATCCCGTCACACAGAATTTTAATGCGCACATGCCGCTCTATATTATTGGAGGAGGTGCAGGCTTTGCTGTGGAGAACGAGACATTAGGGTCTTGGCGGCAAACCTCCTTTTCAGCAAGTTGTGCCCGTCAAATGCCTTTTGGAAAAACCGGCCTGATTTCACTCGGACTCACTGCAGGGTGGGTGCAGCGGCAACTGGACGGCTCTAAAGTGCGGACGCCAAGCACCGAGATTGACGATTTAGGCAACGTTTCTTCCCATAATGACAATTACCTATCCACAAGCCTCGAAGGCGGATCAGGCCCTACGGCACATTTAGGTGCTTATTATCAAGGTGAGAAATTGGAAGCTGGAATTTCGGCAATAAATTTGATTGGGAATGCATTGAGTTTTTCAGATTTGAAGTTCGAGCAAGAAAGAACTTACTTCCTCTATCTTGGCTACAAACTTGACCTAAGTAAAAAATTTACAGCCATTCCTTCAATTTTATTGAAAACTGACGTCCATCAAACGCAAATTGATTTTTCTGTTACTGGCCAGTACAATGAAAATATATTTGTTGGGGCATCGTTTAGGGGTTACAACGCAAACAGCCTTGATGCAGTCGCCTTGATGGGCGGGTTCAAGTTGAATGAAAAGATTTCGATTGCCTATGCCTACGACTTGGGGCTTTCAAGCCTAAAAACAGTAAGCACGGGGTCTCACGAAATGCAGTTAAACTACAATCTTGGGAAGCCTGTCGGAAAAGGAAGGCCGCCTGCAATCATTTACAACCCTAGGTCGCTTTGATAGGGCAGGAAACCCGGCGACAATTTTTCACCGGATGTCTGCACCCCACGCCTTTGAGTAGGTTGAAAACTATTCAAAATTTCAAAATCAGCAATTAAAAAAGGAAGAATCACACTAAGTGGAAAATTTGTGTCGTTTTTGTCAGGTGTAAAATGTTAATTTTGCCCTCCAAACGGCAGAAATTTGGAGCAACTGTTTGAATTAAGCAGTAAAGCGCTATTTTTACGTCTCTTTTTCACTAAAGAAGGAAAACTCGGGTGTTAAAAATGAAAAGATTATTAAAGACTTCGTTTGCGCTGCTAATCCTTGCGGCACTAGTTTCATCTTGCGGAAGCAAGGAAACAGGACAACTCACAGGCGTCATGGATCGCCCGGATTGGAAAGGCATCAACCCTTACGGCATGGTGTACATCCCTTCTGGCACCCTGCACATCGGCCCCAGTGACCAAGACATTTCCAATACCTATGTCCAAAGGAACAAGTCCATCTCTATCCAGGGCTTTTACATGGATGACACAGAGGTCACAAACAATGAGTTCCGTCAGTTTGTGTATTGGGTAAAGGACTCGATTGCACACTCCTATCTAGATCATTTCATCACCGATGAAGTAACCGGAGATGAGCGCATTGATTGGGAGTACGAGATTGATTGGGAGGATGAGACCCTACAAGATCTTTACTACCAGGGCGATGACCGATTCGCAGGACGTCAAGAATTGGACGTTAGCAAAATGGAGTTTGAGTACGAATGGTATGATTGGCATGCTGCTGCCCATGACAAAGGCAAATCTCCTCGCACCACCTTCATCAAACGCAAGAAAATTAATGTGTATCCTGACACCTTGGTGTGGATACGTGATTTCGCTTATTCTTACAATGAGCCTATGACTCGTAACTATTTCTGGCATCCAGCATTTGACGACTACCCAGTCGTTGGCGTAGATTGGCACATGTCCAATGCATTCTGTTACTGGAGGACCAAGCTGTGGGATACCTATCAAGCTGCTCGTGAAGATGGCATCAACTCTGAAGATTTCCGTTTGCCAACAGAGCACGAATGGGAATATGCTTCTCGTGGCGGTCATGATTCTGCCCCATATCCTTGGGGTGGTTACTACCTGCGCAACGCTAAAGGATGCCTATTGGCCAACTTCAAGCCTGGCCGTGGCAACTATCCAGAAGACGGTGGTCAGTACACTGTAAAAGCAGATGCCTACTTCCCAAACGATTATGGCCTCTACAACATGTCTGGTAACGTAGCCGAGTGGACTTCCACAGCTTACTACGAAAATGCCTATTCATTCCTTCACGACCTTAACCCAGACATTCGCTACGATGCAAACGATGACGACCCTGAGGCATACAAGCGCAAGGTTATTCGTGGTGGTTCATGGAAAGATGTCGCTTGGTTTCTCCAAACTGGCAATCGTCACTGGGAGTTTCAGGATACTACAAAATCCTATGTTGGATTCCGTTGTGCATTGACTTTCCTTGGGCGTTCCATCAACGACTTTTAACTATTTTCAAAAAAAAATATTCTGAAATGGATAGTAAAGAACTTACTATCCATTTTTTTTTATTTTCGCGTCGCAAAATGCTTTATTCCCTTTGAAAGGGATAGTTTTTTGTTTCCTTTTCCAATAAGCTGTTACCTTTTTGAAAACAGGTATTATTGGACGAGGAAAATCTTCCATACTTTATTCTGAATTTAGCTAACCTAATTAAAACGCTTAAAAATGAGTTTCGTAAAAACTAAAGGATTCAAGTATCTCAAAAACTTGTTCATTGGTATTGGAGCAGCCGTTGTATTGATGGGTGCCCTCTTCAAACTGGAAAGCTTACCCGGAGCAAGCTTGATGCTCACGATAGGCTTGTCTTTTGAAGCGGTAATCTTCCTTTTTCTTGGCCTAATTGGCCCAGAGCCCGATTACTATTGGCACAAACTCTATCCAGGTCTTGATGACTACCATGCAAACCTTACACCGCTTACAGCAGGCCCACAGGATAGTATTGACATGGGCACTCCATTGCATGGCGATGTAATTGAAAACCAATTGGGAGGTATGTTGTCCGAACTGCAATCCATGTCAAAGAACCTTTCTTCTTTGAAGGCGCTGCAAGAGGTTGACTTTTCTGGCACAAGTGACCAATTGAAAACCATGAACAACTTCTACACGAAGTTGAACGAAGCCATGGCTGACCTTAACGATTCAATTGCCGACACCAAGGTTTATAAGGATCAATTGAGCGTCTTGAACAAGAATCTCACAGGCTTGAACGGTGTTTATGGTGGCATGTTGAATGCTATTGCTACTAGCTTCCCCCGGTAACGATAGCTGACTGGTAAATGTGCCAAATTGAATAATTAATTGTTTAACGAAAAAATAAAAGCAAATGTCCATTCCAAAGGAGCCGCGGCAGCTCATGATTAACCTGATGTACTTGGTTCTTACGGCGCTGCTCGCATTGAACGTTTCCGCTGAAGTAATGAATGCCTTCATTACATTGGATGAAGGAAACCAGGCCAGCGCTTCCACTGTGAACTCACAACTCGACCAAACGGTAAAAGGCTTGAAGGCCCTTTTAGATGATGAATCAAAAGCAAAGTATCGGGCAATTGGCCCTGCTGTTGATGAAATCCGGAACGAAGTTGTTAATTTCAATGCTTATGTTGACAAGCTCAGAGATGAAGTTCTAGATGCATCTGGCAACGCCAACAAAAAAGTTGACGAAGGCGATTTTAAAGAAGAATACGGCAAAAAGGTTCCGAAAGGTATTAAGAACAAAGACATCACTACGAGGATGCTTGTTGACGAGAAGAAAGGAGCAGAACTTAAAACAAAATTGGTTGAGGTGAAGCAGAAAATGGTGGATGCCTATACCAAACTGCTCACGGAAAATGGTCAGACTTTTGGCCTGAAGAAAGAAGAAATAGATAGCAGGATTCAAAACATTGCCAACAACCTACCTCTCAAGATTGATGAGGATACCTGGAAGAAAAGCAAAAAGAAAAGCTGGGAAGAATTTAAGTTTCGTCAAATGCCCGTTGCAGCGGTGCTTCCGCTGTTGAGTCAGATGCAGGCTGATGCTAAAAGTTCTGAAGCATCCTTGGTCAATAGCATGGCCGAGCTTGCAGGTGGCCGCGTAATTGAGTTCGATGCATTCTTTCCAGTGGTCTCGGCAAAGAAATCCTACCTTATTGCAGGGGAACCTTTTGAAGCTGAAATTTCTGTGGGTACCTACAGTTCTCAAATCAATCCGTCTGACATAGGAATCTTTGTCAACGGAAGTAAGCTTACAGTAGGCAATGACGGTAAAGCAAAGTACACAGCAGCAACATCCGGCTTGGGAGAAAAGACCCTTAAATTGGATGCCCAAGTGCGCAACCCACTTACTGGTGAGGTATCCAAAGGGAGTTCAACTTTTACTTACGAAGTAGGCCAGCGTTCTGTGGCTATTTCTGCCGACAAGATGAACGTTTTCTACATTGGTGTTGATAATCCGATTTCCATTTCAGCGGCTGGTGTTTCTAGTAACGACCTTCAAGTAGGCATTTCTGGCGGTGGGGGCCAATTATCAAAAACAGGTAGCAATACTTGGACTGTAAAAGTTACATCCCCAACAGATGATTGCAAAATATCAGTGAGCGCCAAAGACATGAAAGCCAGCAAGCAGTTCCGGGTTAAACGTATTCCCGACCCTGTCGCAAAACTTGGCAACAAGCAAGATGGTGAAATGGGTAACGGTGAATTCAAGGTTCAAAAAGGCTTGATAGCTTGGTTGGAAAATTTTGACTTTGAAGCCCGCTGCGAAATTCAAGGCTTTAACCTTGTAAAGGTTGCGAAACGTGAAGATCCAGTCGAGACTTCAAACTCGGGAGGTTCCTTCAACGGTAAAGCTTCAAACCTTGTATCATCAGCCAAACCGGGGGATACTTTCTATTTTCAAGAAGTAAAAGCAAGATGCCCTGGTGATGCCGCTGGTCGCAAAATCAACTCGATGGTATTTAGGATTAAATAAAATTTGAGCATAAAATACTAACTGCTGGGCTGTCTGAGTTAATACCCGGTAGTTAGTATTTTTTCATTTTGAAAACTTTTGAGAAACATGAAGTTCGCATTGAAACTGTTCAGTTTAGTCTCGTTGCTGATGCTTTGCAACAGCTCTTTTGCCCAGCAACCAGAAAATATTTTGACCGAGTCCAGTGATCCCAATGAAGGTCGCCCTTTGGACGACATCGTTGATAAAAGGCTTACCACCGATAAACGTCTTCTTCCTTACGATCACGTTCGTGAAGCTGATATTTTCTGGGAAAAGCGTATCTGGCGGGTTGTTGACATTCGTGAAAAAATGAACTTGCCTTTTGCTTATCCAGAAAGGCCGTTCTTTTCCATTCTCATGGATGCAGCTACAGGCGGTGAAATAACTGTTTATAGTACCGAGGATGATAAATTTTCCTCAAAATTAACACCGGATGAGGTAGCATCAATGGGTGCTACCATTGATACGGTAATCACTTTTGATCCCGAGACTTACGAAGAGCAACTTCAGGTCGTCAGGAACGATATCAACCCAGAAGACGTCAAGCGTTTTCGTCTAAAAGAGGTCTGGTTCTTCGATGAAGAAACCTCTACCCTTCAAGTCCGCATTCTTGGTATAGCGCCACTGATTGACAAGACTGATGAAAACGGTAACTTTTTGTACGAAAAACCGATGTTTTGGGTTTACTACCCAGAAGCTCGTGAAATTCTTTCAAGAGAGCGAGTATTCAACGTTGGCAATGATGCCAGCCCAATCACTTGGGAGGATTTGATGGAAATGCGGTTTTTCTCAAGCTACATCTACAAAGAGTCTAACGTTCGTGACCGTCGTATTCAGGATTACCTGACGGGGATTGACCTCCTGCTTGAGGCTGATAAGATCAAACAGGAAATCTTCAACTTCGAGCATGACCTTTGGTCATATTGATAACATGGGTTTATCTCATGAAAAAAGGTTCATCGCAGCATTGTGATGAACCTTTTTTGTTTTCAGGCTGTCCTATTTCCCTGTTTCCTTCCAAGTTTTGAAGACCGGTATCTGCACAGGCCTGTCGTTCGGCACTTCGCGTAGCGGTTCACATGGCCGCAAAGTTTCAAATAGTTCTTTCGGCAGTTCTTGGTAAAGTTCCGTTCCCTTCGTCTTCCATCCAATCATTTCATTGCTGACTTCTCGAATTACCTTGCCGGGATTGCCAACTACCAAGCTCCGCCTGGCTATCTTAGTTTCCGCAGGCACGAAACACAGCGCCCCAATGATGCACTCCTCCCCGATTTCCACGTTGTCCATGATGACGGCGTTCATGCCTATCATCGAGTTGCAACCGATTACCGCCCCGTGGATGACCGCCCCATGACCAATATGCGCTCCCGCCATCAGTCGGACAGTGACACCAGGAAACATGTGGATCGTACAGTTTTCCTGCACGTTGCAGCCGTCCTCAATAATGATTTCACCCCAATCGCCACGGATAGCAGCACCGGGGCCGATATAAACATGCTGGCCAATGATGACATTACCAGTCACTGTCGCCTGTGGGTGTACAAACGATGTCTCGTGTATCACGGGCCTAAAACCATTGAATTCGTATATCATCAGGGTTGTTTTTCAAAAAGCAATCACGCAGCGTTCGGTGGCAAGGAGGGGGAGTTCGGAATCCACTTTCAACCTGCTTTTTTCATTGTCGAATTCATCTTTGAACTGTGTTTTCAGTTCACTTCTTTTCTTGGCCTCCAAAAAACGCCGTGCATCTTCCTTTGATTTCAAAAGTAGGGGCGGAACGGGGGTAGGGTGGCCGTTTTTATCCTTTGCCACCATCGTAAAATAGGAGGTATTGGTGTGCTTTACCAGCCCGGTTTCCACATTCTCCGCCGTCACCCTCATGCCGATTACCATCGAAGTGCGGCCAACATAGTTCACGGAGGCATGGATGGACACCAGCTCGCCCACTGATACAGGCTCTTTAAAGTCCACGTTTTCGACCGAGACCGTCACGCAATATCCGCCAGCATGTTTTGCAGCGCAAGCATAGGCTGCCTTGTCCATCAGGGACAGCAAGATGCCTCCGTGGATTTTACCCCCGAAATTGGCGTAAGCCGGAATCATCAACTCTGTCATGACCGTTTGCGAAGCAGTCACTGGCTTTGGTTCGAAACTTGGATTTTGTTCCATAATCTTTTGATAATCAGTGGCGTAAAAATAGGAAACCCCCCATGAAACATGTGTCCCAAGGGGGGGGTCGTTGAGACGTTGAGTTATATCACCTCAAAGGACACCTTCAAGCTCACCCTGTATTTATCAACCTCACCGCTGTCGTTCACGGTCACGCTTTGGTCCTGCACCCAAGCAGAGCGGATGCCTTTGAGTGATTGGGAAGCTTTTGCGATACCCTTGCGGGTGGCATCCTCCCAGTTTTTGTCGGATTCCGACAAGATTTCGATGACTTTCATTATTGCCATGACGTAAGTTTTTGATGGTAAAAAAATAAGTTCTCTCCGTCAAGCCAATTATGCAGACTTGGCGTATGGCTCGAAGGTAACAATAAAAGCGCAACCCGTTCGGGACGGATTGCGCTTTTATTGCATAAAAAAGGAAATCTCAGGACGGAATAAACCGCATCGAAAGCGAGTTCACACAATGCCGAGTGTTCTTTTTGGTTAGGCGTTCGCCCTCGAAAACATGGCCAAGGTGGCCGCCGCAATTGGCACAAAGAATCTCCACCCTGCTCCCATCTGCGTCACGTACATGGCGAACAGCCCCGGTAATTTCGTCATCGAAGGCAGGCCATCCACAGCCAGAATTGAACTTATCCTCAGAGCGGTACAACGGCGCTTCGCAGCGGCGACAGATGTACGTGCCAGCCACAAAAAGCTTGTCGTACTCGCCCGTGAAGGGGTACTCAGTTCCCTTGTTGGCAATCACGTGTTCCTCTTGCGGCGTCAGTAGGTTCCAATTTTCTTTTGAATTCCCTTGCATTTTCGGTCAGTTTTCAAGTTTACTCTTTCAACAAATCGGCAAATTTCTTTCTGAATTTTTGCACTTTCGGGTTAATGACGATGCGGCAGTAGCCCTGCCCTGGGTTGTCGTTGAAATAGTTTTGGTGGTAATCCTCTGCCTTGAAGAACTTGGAGAAGGCCGTGATTTCCGTCACGATGGGGTCGTCCCAAATCGTTGGGGCAAAGTCCTTTTTCACTTGCTCCGCAGTCGTACGCTGCGCTTCGTCATGGTAAAAAATGACGGAACGGTACTGGGTGCCCACGTCGGCGCCCTGCCGGTTGAGGGTGGTTGGGTCGTGGGTGGTGAAGAACACCTGGAGCAGTTTTTCATACGAAATGACTGCTGGGTCGAACTGCACTTGGAGAGCCTCCGCATGGCCGGTTGTGCCATCGCACACTTCCCGGTACGATGGATTGTTGACGTTGCCGCCAGAATAGCCGGAAGCTACAGATTCAACGCCCTTCAATTGTTGAAAAATGGCCTCCGTACACCAGAAGCAGCCGTTCCCGAAGGTGGCCGTGGACAAATTGCTGTTTTGCATGGTTTGCTTTGTTTCACTGGAATTGGCAGCCGCTGGTTTTTGCTTCGTCTGCGCACAGGAACCAAGCACGACACCCAAGATGATTGCTGGAATTATTAAGATTTTCATCGTTGAATTTTTAGTAAACGAATAACAGCCGATGCGCCAGACTGTTGCAAAACTACCAGCCTTCAAGGCTTAAAACACCGTTAAAGGTGGACATTATTTCTGCAAAATCGGTTGGTTAAAGGGGATTTTTATTTTTCTACGAAAATAATCGTAGAAAAATTTTGACTTACGAATATGTTCGTATAAAATTGCAGTACGAAATCTGTCGTAGCAATCTATCACCGATTTTTACTGTCCTTCAAACACAAAAAAATGTCAGACAAAATACTTCCAAAACCCACCGACTCCGAGCTGGAAATCCTTCAAGTGCTTTGGGAAAACGGCCCCAGCTCCGTCCGCTTCGTCAACGACCAACTGGGCGAACGAAGGGATGTTGGCTACACCACAACCCTGAAGCTCCTGCAAATCATGCATGAAAAGAGCTTGGTGGTGCGCAATACCGATGCCCGCAGCCATATCTACGAAGCAGCCATCGAGCGGGATGCCACCCAACGGAACCTCCTCGGCTCTTTCGTGAACAACGTCTTCAGCGGCTCGGCGATGGACCTCGTCATGCAGGCATTGGGCAACCATAAAGCCTCCAAGGACGAACTCGACCAAATCAAGGCACTCATCGAGAAAATGGAAAACGAATCATAACTTGTTGATAACCACCGGTCAACAATTTCAAGCACCTTCAATTTTTCAAAAATGGAATTCATCAACCAGTTTCTTCCCACAGAAACCCTCCATGCCATCGGCTGGACGGTCATCCATTCCTTCTGGCAAGCATTTGCCGTCGCGCTGTTGCTGGCCGCCTATCTGCTTGCTTGGCAAAAAACGGACGCCCGAAAGCGGTACATCGCTGGGAACATGGCACTGGTCACCATGCTATTGCTGGCCGTTGGCACTTTTTTTTACTACCTCCAAAAAAGCGGCGGATATGTTCCATTCATTTCGGAAGAAATAATGCTGGGCGACGCGGTGGCCGAAGATTTTTCCGCTGTGAGGGAGGCCAGTTTTTTTGATGCATATTTCAGCCAACACATGCCACTCATCGTCACCGTTTGGGCGCTTGGCCTCGTGTTTTTCATGCTAAAAATGTTGGGCGGGCTGCTGTATATCCAACGCCTAAAAACCCGCTTGACCGCTCCGCTTCCAAAATTTTGGCAGGAAAAAATCGGACTACTTTCCAGCGAGCTTCGCATAGCCCGGTCCGTGCGGCTGTTGGAGTCGGCGCTGGCACAGGCCCCGATGGTGGTTGGTTGGCTGAAGCCCGTCATTCTGCTGCCGATGGGGGCGGTGAACAACCTGGCACCGCAGCAAGTGGAGGCCATCTTGGCGCACGAGCTGGCGCACATCGCTCGGCACGACTACTTGCTCAACCTGCTGCAATCCTGCGTCGAAATCCTGTTTTACTTCAACCCCGCCGTCTGGTGGATTTCCGCCAACGTGCGCACCGAGCGGGAAAACTGCTGCGACGACATCGCCGTGCAGCTCTGCGGCAATTCGCTTGCCTACGCCAAGGCGCTCGTCAGTTTGCAAGAGATGCAGCTCGCTGTCCCAGCGCTGGCCATGCCTTTTTCCAAAAACAAAAACCAACTGCTACTCCGCATCCAACGTATTCTACAACCTTCACAAAATAAATCTAATGTTATGGAGAAACTTTCAGCCACCCTGCTGCTGACCGTGGCCGTCGTGCTACTGTCCGTGCAAGCCAACACCCCGTTTGGTAACCTGATAACCAAGGTTGTTTCTGAGGGATTGCCAACTGGTGATGCCTTCGCGCCTACCATGGAAGACACCTATTTGGGTGACGCCGATACCATCCCGGATGGCACACGAGACGCACATTTTCACTACAATGACGACAGGGAGAACATTGAAGTGGAAATGAAGGACGACAAAATCACCTTTTTGAAAATTGACGGCAAAGTAATCCCAGCGGAGCGCTACGCTGAGTATGAAGGTCGGGTGCGGGAGATTTTGGCGAATATGCCCGAGCCACCCGAAATGCCGGAGCCACCCGAAATGCCCGAAATGCCGGAGATGCCGGAGTTTCCCGAAATGCCAGAGATGCCCGAACCGCCATCTTTTGACGGATACCCTGCGCCACCTGCACCTCCAGCACCGCCTTCCCGTACCCGCAAAATCATCACCCAGAAAGACCGCAACGGCACGACCTTCATCATCGAATCGGGTGATGGCAGCGACCCCGTTGAAATCAAGGTGGAAGATGGCAAAAAAGGCAGCATCATCGTCAACGGGCAAGAAATCGCTGGCATGAAAAAGGGCGACAAGACCATCATTTTGCAGGATGTGCCGGGTGGTTTCAATTGGGACGAAGGACAGTTTGATGCTTTCAACGTTGACCGGATGCATTTTGAAACACCAAATATTGCTGGGTTTTCACTATTTAATTCAGAGGGTTCAGCCTTCGATATGCTGGAACCGATGGCCTGGGATGGTGAAGAACTTCGGGCAATGCAAGAAAAGCTGAAGTCGGGCAAGTTCAATCAACAATTGATGAAAGAATATGCCCTCAAGATGGAGGAATTTCATAATTCTGATGAATGGCAGGCAAAGCTTAACGCAGAAATTGCCCGCATGTCGGCAGACCAAGAGAGAATGCTCGAAGACCAGCAACTGAGAGCGGAAGAGCTTCGGAAGACCATCGAACTAAACCGTGAAAAAGCAATGCAGGATGTCCGCCGGTCGCAAGAAAACATCCAGAAAAAAATGGAGATTGAGCGTCAGCAAATCGAAAAAGAGCGCCAAAAAAAGCAGCGTTCACCCAGGGCGGGCAGCATGTAAAGTTCTTTTTTGTATGTTGAGGAATCCCAATCTTTTTCAACGAAGCTGTATTCCTCACGATGTGTGAATTCAGCAAAACATGAATCGCAGTTTGTGCTTGAGAGCATGACAGCGATTTATGTTTTGCGAAGAGCCTCAGTTTTTATGAGCGGCAAGAACCTTACCGAGGTGCTTGCCCACCATCTCCTCGAAACCGCAGTTCCTCCTGCCGCTTCTGTCACCGAATATTGCAGGAGTATTTTGCGAAGAATTTTGACAAGTTTCAATTTGTCAAATCTACTTCCCCGGATGGTAAGTCTTCTCCGCCCGCTTCTCCACATCCTCCCGATAAAACGCTACGTCTTTGAACTGCCTATCCACGTACCGCTGCGCCTGGTCGTAGAAATGCGGGGACTTCGGGTCGCCGCTCTGACCACCCGCCAGCAGGGACTTTGCCTTCACCTTTTCACCGAACTCCACCACCGCCACGAAGCTGTTGCCGGAAGTGCCGTAGATGCGCTTGGAGCCGTTGTACTGGCGAGCGCCGTAGGATGCCAGGGCGCCCCATTTGCCGGAGGCGAGGCCAACGGGTAGGCTTGGTTTGCTGTCGTCAAAAGGTTGTTCGATGTCGCCGTTGATACGCTGGAAACGGTTGACCTCGCCCCAAGGCACGTCCCAGCGACCAAAATCGGCTTTTATTTGGTGTAAGGCTTCTTTGAAAATGGCCAGCCGTTCCGCTGGCGGCGAACCAGAACCGAAATACTTGATACGCTCCATATCGGTCAACTCCTTCGGGGCCTGGCCTTTCTGTTCGTAAAGGTTGCCGTAGTAATGTGCCAGCGTCATGGCCACCGATTCCTTACTTACTCGAAAGTTCCAATAACGCAGTTTCTCGATAGCAGGAGCAAGTGCAAATGCTTCTTCTGCTGACGATAAACCCGTGTCATAGTAAGCACGAACGAGGCCTGGAATCAAATATTCTAACCCTGGCAGCGATGGGTCATAGGCTGTTTCAATTAATTTATCAAGGGTAAAGTCCTTGTTCATGTACAACAAACGCTGGGCATGGACTCCCCTAAAATTTTCGGCAGGAAGCCGCATATAAACCGGATAATTTTCTGGCTTGGGGCTTTGGTATCCCGCACAGGTAAAGGGCGTGGAATTGCAGTTTTGCAGCCAGCCATTAAGCGGGTTCACGACGACGATGCACTCGTCTACGTCGTGCAGGCCCTGCCAGTCGGTGGCAGGATTGCTGCCGTCCACGGGCTTGGTGTAGTCGAATGCGGTATCCCTTTTCGGGACAAAATTGCCGTGGTAGTAAGCGATGTTCCCCTCCGCATCGGCGAAAACGGTGTTGTTGGAGGAATTGGTGCGGATGTTCATCATTTTCCGAAACTCCCCGTGGTTGTTGAGCTTGGTGCGGGTAAAAGATTGCGTGAGCGCCTTCACAGGATCCCACATCATCGCTGTGGCCACCCAATAGTCTTTAGGTATGGAGGATGAGGGATGAGGGATGTTGGGGGCATCGGAAGCGCTAATCTGGTGGGTGATGGGGCCGTGATGGGTGCGGTAGATGGGGAATTTTCGCTCTCTTGTTTCATTACCATCCTTGTATTTTAGGGTGACTTGCTTCGCAATGACAGGGCGTTTTTCATTGCCATATTTGTAAAAAAACTGGCGTTTTTCTTCGGTAACGGTTTCCAGAAACTCATCCATCACATCGGCGTAGGACGAGGTGTGCATCCAGCCCGTTTTTTCATTGAAACCCTGATAAACAAAGAATTGCCCCCAAGTGACCGCACCATAAACGTTCAGCCCTTCCTCGCTCACCACGTGCACCTCCGGTCGGAAGTAAAACGAGGTGTGGGGGTTGATGAGCAGCATGGCATTTCCCGATTCTGTCAGTTTGCCTGAAATGGCGAAGCCGTTGGAACCTCTTGGTTCGTCATCTTGGCCTGGCCTAATTCCCCAATTCCCCAATTTACTTGCGTGAATCTTCGATTTCTCAATTTCCCCCTCCACATTGCCCAGCGCTTCTTTGTCTTCGTAAAACGCCTTGATTCGCTCCGTCGAAATCTGTTCGATGTCGCCGCCGATGGAGCCTTCGCTGAAATACATCGGGAACCACGGCTCGAAGCGGGTTAGCAGTTTGGGCTTCACTTCGGGGTGCGTGTGCAGGTAGAAATTGACGCCATCGGCAAAGGCATCGCAGAGTTTTTTCAGCCAGTCAGGGCTTTTTTCGTAGCTGGCTTTTGCTTCCTCCTCGGTCATGAACAACCGGGCACGCAGGTCGCTGTACAATTCCTTTTCGCCTTCCACTTCCGCCAGCCTGCCGATGGCCCAGATGTAGTTTCGCTCCACCCGGTTGAAGTCATCCTCGCATTGAGCGAAGAGCATCCCGAACACGGCGTCGGCGTCTGTTTTGCCGTAGATATGTGGCACCCCGAAGTCGTCACGGATGATGGTGACGTTGGCGGCTTGGGCCTGCCAGCGGGCGAGGTCGGCAGCGGCTTGGTTGGTTTTGCAAGCGGTGAGGATGACCACTATAGCAATTGGGAGGAGGATAAGTATTTGTTTCATGCTGATTCGGTTATGAAAGGGGCAAGTTAAATGCTTCGAGGGATTTATTGGGTTTGTAAACCACTACTTCACCAAGGTACACTTACCGTTCCGAAGCCCATGTTCCACTTTTTTGAACTTGGATGTTATCACCGTCCCATCTGGGTATTGGACTTTGATTACATCGTTGCGTCCGATATGCCTAAAGGGGTCAGGCTGTGAGGGCCTTTCCTGAGATGTTGCTGGCGGGATATTCTTGGCCAAATTCGCATTGTAGGCATTGAGGAACCCTCCCATCTGCTCCCCATCGGTGGGGTCAACGCCCGACTGCATGGCCATCATAGCGAAGGACTTTGCCATGCCCCAGTTTGAGGAGTCTGCTGCCCGTTTGGCGATTTTAGGGGCAGCCTTGTCGGCTGCTTTGGCCAAGACCTTGGCGTTTTCCAGCAGTTTTTCCCGGTCGAGGAACTTAAAAAAAGCCGTCAATCCAGTACCAAAATGCTTGAAAAATGCAGGTTCCGCCGTCACTTTTCGGGGTACGAGGCTTAGGCAGACCATTTCCACATCTGAGGTTACCCATTCGCCCACCTGCGACCATTCATAGTCGAAGGCAAAACGTGCAAAAGTCCTAGGGGCATCCTCTGCCAAGTCCTTAAATTCGTCTGGAATGGCAGCAAATTCAGGGCTTTGCAGAAAGTCCGCTACCCACTCTTCGAGCAATGTCTCGTTCATTTCCTCCTCTTCGTCCTCCTCCTCTTCGTCATCCAATTCTTCCATGCGGGCTTCAATTTTTGCGACGGCGGCTTTCAGCATGGCATCGGTGTCCCGGCGGGTGGTGAGTTCCAGGTCTTCTTCCAGAAAGTAATAAACTAGATGTTCGTCGCCCTCTTCCAGGCAACTCACAAGGTAGTCATCCTGCAATAGGTCGAGGGTTTGGGCGTCGAATGCGACGAGGTATGAATTGTAGCCCCCCTCAGTTATTCGCACATCAATAATTTTGCCTTGCCAGCCATATACCGGTTGGTCGAATTCTTCGGGTATGAAGCCCTCGATGATTTTGACGTAGTCGTTTATTTTGAAACGCATATTGCTTAATTTTTTATCAATAACGGATTAGGTACGGCTGATAACTCCCAGCTTGAAGCCGCAAAAATAGTAGTATGCTGAAAATTTTTACCTCACCCCAGTGCCACCAACGCCTTCAAGTCCTCGTTCGTCATGTTCCCAATCCAGCTCTCGCCCGTGGCCACGGTTAGGTTGGCCAGGTCTTTTTTCCGGCGGATCATCTCATCTATTTTTTCCTCGAACGTGCTTTGGGTGATGAGCCGCCACACCATCACATTCTTCTGCTGTCCGATGCGGTAGGCCCGGTCGGTAGCCTGTGCTTCCACAGCGGGGTTCCACCAGAGGTCGTAGTGGATGACGTTGGATGCGGCGGTCAGGTTCAGTCCTGTGCCGCCCGCCTTGAGCGAGAGGATGAAGGTGTCGTTCTCGCCGGGGTAGGCGCTGGGTCGCTGGAACTTCTCCACCATCTCGTCCCGCTTTGGGCGGCTCGTGCCGCCGTGCAGGAAGAGCGGCTCCTTGCCGTAGGTCTCGGTGATGAATTGCGACAGCAGCTCGCCCATCTCGTGGTACTGCGTGAAAATCAGCGTCTTCTCGCCGTTCTCATAGATGTTGTCCAGGAGGCTGAGGAGCAGCATCGCCTTGCCGGAGAGGTCGGGCGACTTGTCCCCTTTTTTCAAAAACTGGTACGGGTGGTTACAAATCTGCTTGAGGGCGGTTATCATTTTCAGCACCTTGCCCTGCCGCTTGATTTCGTCGCCCTCCTCAAAAATATCCTTCATGTTCATTTGCACAACGGTCTGATAAACGGCGGCCTGCTCTTTCGTCAGCGTGGCGAACTGGTTGTTCTCGATTTTGTCGGGCAGGTCAGCGATGATACTCTTGTCCGATTTCAAGCGGCGCAACAAGAACGGGGCGGTGATTTTTCGGAACAAATCCGCTTGCTTTTGGTCGCCCTCCTTCTGGATGGGTTTTCCAAAAATATCCGAAAATTGCTTCGGCGACCCGAGGTAGCCCTTGTTGGTGAAGTCCATGATGCTCCAAAACTCGCTCAGGCGGTTCTCCACGGGCGTGCCGCTCATGGCGATTCGGATGGTGGCCGGGATGGCCTTGACACTTTTCGTCTGCTCCGTCCCGGCGTTCTTGATGTTCTGCGCCTCGTCCGTCACGGTGCAGTACCAGGGGTGTTTTTTGAAAAAAGCCTGTTCGCTGCGGGCGATGCCGTAGGTGGTGATGACCACGTCGGCTGCCGCCAAATCGAGCGAGCGGCCCTGCCCGTGATAGATGGAGGCCCGCAGGCTTGGGGCAAACCGCTCGATTTCCTTGCGCCAGTTGGTCAGCAGCGAGGTGGGCACGATGACGAGCGCCTTACTTTTTTCCAGTAGGCCCTCCTCCTTGTAGCGTAGCAGGGCGGCTATGACCTGGACGGTCTTGCCGAGGCCCATGTCGTCGGCCAGCAGGCTGCCGAAGCCGAGGCGGGTGTTCTTCATCATCCACTCGTAGCCCGCCCGCTGGTAGGGGCGCAGGGTGGCGTTCAGCCCGGCGGGCAGCGGCACTTCCTGCGGCTGCACGAAGCGCCGGATGAGCGCCGCCGCCTCGTCCGTCAGCCCGATTTTTGCGCCCTGCCACTCCTCGGCCAGCAGCACTTGCAGGGCATCGAAGCCCTTGAGCTTGGGCGGTTCTTCCAGTTTTTGAAACAACTTGACCAGTTCGTCCTCGTCCACCAGCACGTACTGGTCCCGGATTTTCACGACGCCGTTCAGGTTTTTGACCAAGCGCATGAACTCCTGCACGGACACCAACTGGTCGCCGAGCGCCACCTGCCAGTCAAAGTTCATCAGGTCCTCGAAGCGCAGGAAGGAGCCTTCGTCTTTGCCCGGCGACTTCCTCGCCAGCAGCGACGCCTGTGGCCGCACGAGGTGCTTCAGCCCTTTGGGCAAAAGGATGCGGATGCCGAACAGGCCGAGCGCAGGCAGCATTTTCAGCAGTACCTCCACGAACTCCTGCTCGTCGAAAACCAACCGCTTTTTCCCTTGCGACTCCACGATTTGGTTCAGCTTCGGGAAAAAATCGGCCAGCAGCAGCACGTCTTTCAGCACGTCGTACTTCACGGCCTCGTATTTTTTCTTCGTAAAAACATCGCTCAACGGCACGGGCGCCAGCAGCGGTTCGGGCCGGTACTCCACCAGCAGTTCCACCCCGAAGCCGCCGTCCATGTCCTCCACCTTCACCATCGGCACGTAGTCCTTGTGGGTGAGGTAAAAATTGTTGAGCCAAAGCTGGAGCAGTTGCGGGGTGTCCGGGTGGAGTTGCGGACCTGTGACACGGGTCTTTACTTTCGGCTCGTTGTCGTACCAGCCGTAGCGGCTGCGCTTTCGGTTAAAGTTTTGGGTGTTTCGCCTTTGTTTAGTCGGCTTGATAATTTCGACTTCCACCTGCGGCTTGTCGAAGCGGAGCGGCTTGCCGTCGGTGGTGAAAAAGAACATTTTCGGCAGCGGGTGCTCCTCGTGCCAAGCGGCCTCCACCACGCAATGCCCGATGAAAAGCGAGCAAAGCGTGTACAGCCGCTCCTTCGGCGGCTGGTTGCGTCGCCCGCCCGCATCCTCCACCGTCAGCAAATCGGGCGGCAGCATCGTGGCCATTTTTTCAAACAAAACCGCCACCTCCTCCACGATGACGGCGGGCAGCCAGCGGATGCGGAAAGTATCCGGCGCACATTCGAGCAGTTGCGGCATGATGGCCCCGTTTTTTGCCAAGTGCAAGGAAAAATTGAACACGTCGAGCAGCGCCCCAGTGGCCGGGTGTGTGCGGTGCAACTGCTCCGTTTCCCAGCCGAGCAGCACGTTGACGAGGGCAGTTACGTGGGCGAATTTTTGTGGTTTTTCCTTTCCTTTTTTATCCCTGACCTCCATGTTTTTTAGCAAAAGGTTTTCATCAAAAACAAGGTGCAAGCTGTCGTCAATACTTAAGTCGAGCTTCTGGTTCGTAGGAATGGTATCACTCCGCAAAGCTTTCTTGGCCGCCCTCGATGCCCCTCCGTACAGCTTTTGGATGATGTCCTTGAAGTCCTTTTCGTAAAACAGCGGGTGCGGCTTGAACAGGGTGAGGATTTGGCCGCCGACGTCGGGGATGGAGGTGAGGTCGAAATTGGGAAATTGGGAAATTGGGAAATTGGGAATTGTATCGGAAGCGGCAGCCCCAATTTTCAATTTCTTAATTTCCAATAATTTCTCAACGCTAGTTATCCGCTCCGTTTTCTTGTCGGCGATGCGGATATTCTGGCCTTCGAGCGCCTTCACCAAGTCCAGCCCATGCACCTCGAAGACCATGAAGGGGTTGCGGTCAATCTCCTCTGCGACGGTGTAAATGACGGCGGCCAAGTGCTTGCACGGCACGGCATAGTCGGGGCAGGAGCAGCGCATGTCGAAGTCCCGCCATGTCTTTGGGAAAACCTTAATACCCTGGTTTTCAGCGAATTGCAGCAGGTCGGCGGGCAGTTCCCGGTTAAGCAGCTTGGCGACGAGCGCCGGGTTGCGAGCCACCTCCTCCACGAGGCGTTTTTTGTCAGGCTCGGAGAACAGCGGCACGGTGATGTCAATCTGGTAGGGCCTGGGCTGCGAGCCTTGCACCTTCGCCGAGATGCGGTTGGCGTTTACATTCGTCGAGCGAACCTTGCCCGTGTTGGCGTAGCTGCGGCCCCGTGGCAGACGGTTGCTGTTGTCAATATTGGTGAGGGAATTGAGCCATTGCTTGCCCCACCAGGTGATGCCGTATTGTTTTGCCATAGTTGCTGGAAATGGAAGTTTTTTTGATTGAATCCTGCTGGAAATGTTGATGCTTGGGCAGCAAATTTAGTCATGTTCGTTAATCTTACCCTGTAAATGTTCACCAACCAATCTTTTACAACAATGCAGGAATACACGAAAAATGTCAGGTGCCAAATCCGGGAACTGGCAGGCCTGCTGTACGAGCGGGAGCTAAACAACCTGTTTGTGGGAAATGGGACGTATGATATTTTCTCGGGGATTTTTGGAAAATGGGTGATGGGGTGGCGGGGACATGAAGTTTCTCATTCTTTTACAAAATCAACGTACTTTAGCGATGATTTGAGAACCACACACAAATCAAGAAAATGGAGAAAAAAAAGCCTATCGTAGATGTTGACCAAGTGCTGGCAACGATAGACCGCACCTTGAAAGAAATCAGGGAAGGCTTCAAGCCAGAAGAACTGACTGCCAGTGAACGGGCAGAAGCCCTGGAGGATATTAATAAAATCATCACGGAGGCGCACAAATGCAAGCTAAAACTGAAAATAGACCTGCTCGCCGCCAAGCGGCCCGACCTTTCGCCAAGGAAGGCGGTGGTAAAATTGCTTTCCACCTTGCCGGAGGATTTGCCTGCAAGCGCGATTTCTGAACTGGCAGGTTATGCTGCTAAGGAATGGGAACGCCGGGTAGGAATGGTGGCAGCGTGATTTCTCTGCCTTATTTCAGCCGCTCATGCACCCCTTTTAAACACCGCCCCGCCACTGCACACAATCCCCGCTCACCAACTGCCCCTTTTCCTCCTCCGAAATGTAACTTGGAATCCCCGGCGGCTGCACCGCCTCGCCCCGTTCCGCTTTCGCTGCCACCTCGAAGTTCAGTGACAGCAGGCTTTGCAGGATGCCGTCCGTGTCGTCCGGCTTGACCGGGAAACCGTATGCCGCCAGCACCGCTTCGTCCAATGCCCGGTGCAGGTCCTTGAGCGGGTTCTTGCCGGGCTGCTCGATGAGGCGGTAGAGGTCTCGCAGCGAAAAATGGTGCTTTTGCAGGTACTCGTTGCGGGCGTCCCGCAAGGCTTTGGCAGCTTTGGCGACCTGGAATACCTGCGCTTTGGTGGGGGATTGCGGGAAAGGGAAAGTGTCCCAAACGCTGTCGGTCGTGTAGCGCAGCCTTTCTTCTAAAGTGGAGCATTTTGCTTTAAACCACTGATAATGGATATTGGACTGAATTATGCCAAAAGAGTAGTCGTCATCAAAGGCAAAGACCATGAGCGCATCGTTGGGATTGATGCCGGAATGGATGAACTCGAAAATAGGGCGCTTGGTCACTCGGGAACAGGAAATGTAGCGGGATAATTTGGCGACGTTTTCCAGCATATCTTCCCGCCTTCGCCACATTTTCCACCAAATGTTCAATTGATTTTGATGCCCATTGGGTTTGGTTTTCCCCAAGCGTTCATCTTCTGCTTTTTGCTCGATGACTGGCAAAACTTCTTTTTTCAGGATGGCAAATAGCTTTTGATACGACCCGGCTTCAATCAGGTCTTTGTAAGTAAAATCAATCACGAATCGATCCGGTTGCGATTGAAGATTTGACAAGAGTTCCTGACCTACCAAATAGGGCTTCAAAACTTCCTCATATTCAGGATGCTTTTTCAACATTTCCTTCGCTTCATTTGCCGACAAAAGAAACCCCTCGTGCCCATGCGTCTGTCCCTGAAAAACCACTTTCGGGTGTTTGTTGCAGTCCAATATTTTAGCGCCAGCGACATCTACTTTCAAAGTCAGGCTGCTGTTGATGACGGGCACTTCGTGAAACGCCAGTTGCCCCTTTTCATCTGCCACGTACAAGGCTTTGGGTACATCTTCCACTCCTTTTTTCCAGCAGGCAATGGACACGAAAACGGCAGCCTCACCCGACCAGTCCATGGAAGAAACGGCATTGACGATGGTGCCGCCGTTTTTTGTGATGTAGTCGAGGCTGCCTTCCCGGCTGTAGTTCTGGCGGATGGTGTTCGTGCCGACCAGCCCGGCGTAGCAGCCTTCGGGGAGGTGTTGGTGCGCCTTGTAAAACCAATAGACGCAGAAGTCCGCCCTGCCGGGCACTTCGGGGTAGGCGCTGCGCAGGCGGTCCATGTATTCCGCCCCGAACTCCTGCTGCATCTTGTTTTTGCTCTGGTAAGGCGGGTTGCCGATGATGGCTTCGCAAGGCTGCCAGTCGGTGAACAGGGCATCGGCGCAGACGATATTCTGGTCGAGGTTGTCGAGCGGCAGCGGTTCGTCGTGCGTGTCGAAATCTTCGCCGTGTTCCCGCAGGCTGATTTCCTTGGCAATCATCAGCGTGACCTTAGCCAGTTCGACGGCGTAGTCGTTTTTGTCCATGCCGAAAAACTGCTTGGTGGAAACGTAAGGCTCGTTGGCGAGGAACTCCGTCAGGCGGCGGGCGTCCTCCCGGTGGGTTGACTTCTCCCGGATGCGGAAGAGCAACTGGCGCTCCAGCAGCTTCATTTCCTTGTGGGCGATGAAGAGAAAATTGCCGCTGCCGCAGGCGGGGTCGAGCACCCGGAAGCGGCGGAGTTCCCGCAGCAGTTCGTAAAACTCGTCCAATGAGTCGGCGTCGTCAATTTTGCGCTGCCAGGGCGTGACGATGACGGGCGTGACGATGCGCTTGATGTCCTGCTCGCTGGTGTAGTGGGCGCCGAGGATGTGGCGCACGCCTTTGTCCATGCCGCTCTCGAAAATAGAACCGAATATGGCGGGGTTCACCGACTCCCAATCGTGCCGGGCGGCATCGTAGAGCCGTTCGATTTCGTAGTCTCGCAATTCGATGGCAAGCACCGTATCGAACAGCCCACCGTTGAAATAATCCACGCCTGCGTATCTGCCTGCGGGTGTTTTCCCGTCGGTGTTCATTTCCCGGAACAGCCCGCCGAGGAGGTCGTAGGAAGAAATCTTGTTGTCCCGGCATTCTTTGATGAGGCGGGTGAAAAGCAGGTCGGGGAGCAGTTCCACGTCCTCCGCAAACATGGCGATGACGCATTGCATACAGTAGCGCAGGGCATCGTTTTTGGCAATGCCCCGGTTGGTCATGGAAAGAAAAATGCCTGCGATATGCGTGGCGGTTTGCTTGGTGATGTCCTTCCGGTTGGATTGAAAAACGGGCGGTCGCTCGACGGGCAGCAGGAAGCCGAAAGCGGCGGCGTGTTCGGGCAGGCTGGCGAGCGGGATTTTGTCAATGGGCTTGTAAATGTCGGTGTCGAAGTCGTAAATCCAGAACTCGTCGAAGTTGCACAGCACCACGTAGCGGGGGCGGTCAGGGACGAGTTGCTGCCAGTAGCCAAATGCCTGCTGGTAGTGCAGCGAGAGGTCTTCGCCCGCTTTTTTCATCTCCACCAGCACCCGTGGCTTCCACACCAAATCGGCAAAAGAAACACCCCGCTTGCCCTCCTCTTTTTTGATGCGGAACTCGCAGGTGGCGCCTGCGCTTTTGAGTCCTTGTTCATGCCCGAACGCTACGAACAAGTGGTCGAGATAAATCTGGGCTTCACCTTTTTCGTCGCCTTTGAGCTTTTGGCGATAGGCGACGAAGTCTGCAAGGGAAT
The DNA here is from genome assembly GCA_964508135.1 of uncultured Saprospiraceae bacterium. Taxonomy (GTDB): domain Bacteria; phylum Bacteroidota; class Bacteroidia; order Chitinophagales; family Saprospiraceae; genus UBA6168. The sequence continues at coordinate 60,110 of CAZDSU010000005.1, read as the reverse complement.
CGGGGAGGTTTTTCATGTTGCGTTTTGAATGGTGCTGGTTTGTGACAAAGGTAATGTCTGAATCACAGATTTGACGGATTTTGGGATTTCACGGATTATGCCAGTCAGCGCAATCAGTTCATCCGATAAATCAGCGATTCAGATAGGAATGCCCGCCCGCCACCTCCTCGAAACAGATGGTGCGACGTGGCGCTTCCGGCATCGCCTCTTGCAGGAGACCGATTGGGGACAAGCTACAAATAAGGATTTTTGCCCGGTTCTTGGCGGTTGTTCCAAACAAAGTGAACAACAATACGGGAGCCTTGTATCCGGTAAAAGGGACTGGTAAGGCGATTGATGCGCAGCCGCCGAATGGTTTTGAAGCGGGTGCGCTGGCCGCTTTCGGGAAATTTTTCCAGCATTTCCAGTTTTTGGTAGAGCTTGTCCAGAAACTTGTCAACTTCCCGTCCGGAGAAATTTTCGAGTAGGTACGCCTCGATTTCGAGGATTTGTTGGTTGGCTTTTTGTTTCCAAACTACTGTTTTTGCCATGCCCGGAAGGTTTTGAAGGCTTCTTCATTCGGAACGGTGTCGCTCAAGTTCTCGTCGAGTTCGACGGCTTCGAGTGCCGCGACGACTTCGGGCGGCAGGTCGTCGAGCATATCTACCCGTTTTACCATTTCCACGCATTTTTCAAGCATTTTTCGCAGTAGTTCGGTGTCATCCACTTCTACCAACAGGCTGATAAATGCGCCCCTGATTTCCAATGCATTCATATTGACTGATTTTTAAACAAAAATAATTTTTTTCTTCGAAAACCAAAGGTAGGTTATAACCAATTGGTGATGTCCGAAGCGAGCGAGGCTTTGGCAAACAGCGTAGCGTTTCCGTAAAACGCAGATGTAGGGTGTCGCCCTCGTACCTTTCCTAAACGAAATCACCGCCTGCAATTCCTCGAATCCGCACATCATTTTGCGGAGCAATGCCAGAATCTTGACCATTTATGCGGGCTTTCCCACAGAACATCTACCTTTCGCCAACCATAAAACAACTTTGAGATGACCATACTCACCAACCCACAACTTGACCTGGCGTTCGACTACGTGCGGAACACCAACAAGAACATCTACCTCACGGGCAAGGCGGGCACCGGCAAAACCACCTTCCTCCACCGCATCAAAGAGGAGGGCTTCAAGCGGATGGTGGTCACGGCACCGACTGGGGTCGCCGCCATCAATGCCGGGGGAATGACGCTGCACTCGATGTTCCAACTGCCATTTGGGCTGCACCTGCCCGGCGCCACCCGTGACGAGAGCAAACAGCGCCGTTTTTCGGGGCAAAAAATCAGCCTCATCCGCAGCCTCGACCTGCTCGTGATTGACGAAATCAGCATGGTGCGGGCCGACCTCCTTGACGCCGTGGACGAGGTGCTGCGCCGCTACCGTGACCACTCCAAGCCCTTCGGCGGCGTGCAACTGCTCATGATTGGCGACCTCCACCAACTGCCGCCCGTAGTGAAGCAGGAGGAGTGGGAAATGTTGCGCCAGCACTACCAAACGCCCTATTTTTTCAGCAGCCTCGCCCTGCAAAAAACCGGCCCCGTCGCCATCGAACTGAAGCATATCTACCGCCAGAGCGACCAGACTTTCATTGACCTGCTGAACAAGGTGCGGAACAACAAGCTGGACGACTCGGTGCTCCAAACCCTCAACAGTCGCTTCATCCCCGACTTCCAGCCCGCCGAAACGGACGACTACATCACGCTCACTGCCACCAATGCCGCCGCCCATGACATCAACGCTCGCAAGCTGGCGTCCCTCCCAGAAACGGTGCATGTTTTCAAGGCAAAAATCGAAGGCGACTTCCCCGAAATGGCCTATCCCACCGAGCAGACGTTGGAGTTCAAAACGGGCGCACAGGTCATGTTCGTCAAGAACGACATCGGGCCGGAAAAGCGTTTTTTCAATGGTAAAATCGGCAAAATCACCCGTTTTGCCGAAGGCGAAATCTACGTGCGCTGTAAGGACGAACCATCGGACATCGCCGTGGCACCCGCCGATTGGCAGAACATCAAGTACAGCCTCGACGAAAAGTCGAAGGAGGTGAAGGAAGACCTGCTGGGCACCTTCACGCAGTACCCGCTGAAACTTGCCTGGGCCATCACCATCCACAAGAGCCAGGGCCTCACTTTTGAGCGGGCCATCATTGATGCACAGGCGGCATTTGCGCACGGCCAGGTCTATGTGGCGCTGAGCCGCTGCAAAAGTTTCGAGGGCATCGTGCTGCGCACCAAAATCGCCTTCCACAGCGTGAAAACCGACTCGGTGGTGAAGGACTACACCGACGAGGCCGACAAGAACGCCCCCGACGAGGCCCACCTGCACCAATCGAAACGGGAGTACCAGCAGGCGCTCCTGCGGGAGCTGTTCAGCTTCAAGGCCATGAAGCGGCTGTTCGAGCAACTGAACCGCCAGTTCCTGGAGCATTCCGGCACGCTCTCGGCGGCGGGCATGGCACAGTTCAAGGCGCTGGTAGCAAAGGCCGAGGCGGAGGTGTTCACGATGGCCGACAAGTTTTTGCCACAACTGCAACAATATTTCGGGCAGCCGGAACTGCCGGAGGAGCAGGAAGCATTGCGCCAGCGGCTGCAAAAGGCGAGCACCTATTTTTCCGAAAAACTGATGAACGAGATTTTGCCGGAGGCAAAAAACATACACCTCGTGACCGACAACAAGGTGGTGAAAAAAACCGTGCTGGAACTTTTGGACAGCCTACAAAAAGAGATTTTTGTAAAAAATGCCTGTTTCACTGCCTGCCAAACCGCCTTTTCCACCCACGGTTACATCCGTGCGAAAACGAATGCGGAATTGGATTTCGTGGCCGCAAAAAGCACCGCACCAACCGCCTCGGCCATGCCCAGCGCACCGAGGAACACGCCGCACCCGGAGCTTTATTCCCGGCTGGCGCAATGGCGCAAGGAATTAGCGGACGAAATGGGCGTGGAACTCTACGAGGTGCTGCCCACGAAGACAATATTGGAGTTGGTGACGTTTTTACCTACGGACTCAGCAACGCTCAAGCAAATCAAGGGAATTGGAGAGTCCAAATTGAAGCGCTTTGGTGCAGCCATCACGGGCATCATTGAAAAATATTGCTCCGCAAAAAACATCCCCGTCAACCTGATGGCCGCCGCCGAACCACCGCCACCGCCCAAGCAAGACACCAAGGCCGTGAGCCTCGAACTGTTCAGGTCGGGCAAGACGATTGAAGAAATCGCTGCCGAACGGGGCTTCGTGGCAGGCACCATCGAGGGGCACTTGGCGCACTACGTTGGCACGGGCGAGCTGGATATCCACGAGTTGATGAACCCGGAACAGGTGGCGGAAATCTCGCAGTTTTTAGTGGAAACAAAGGCGACGGGAACGGTGGAGGCGAAGGAGAATTTTGGGGATGTTTACTCGTACTCGCAATTGCGGATGGTGCTGACGTGGTTAAAAAATCACCCGCCAATGGCCTAGCTTTTCATAAAAAATTACTTTTGGGTCAAAATTAAAAGAACATGGCCTTTGACAACCTAGACCGCTACAAGAAATTTGAATATGCCATCACTGGCGATGTGCATGCGCCCGACCACGGCTACCACTACTCCGATGAAATAAGCGAACTGCTGCACAAGACCTACCTGCGGGTGCTAAAACGCAAACCGCACCTCATCCCGGAGTTGCACAAGCTGATTGAAAAATACCCGAGGGTACCTACTTTCAAGAACTATTTGTCCATGTACTACAACCTTAGCGGGAAAGTAGACAAGGCTTACGAGGTGAACCATTGGATAGTGAAGGAGCACCCTGATTACCTGCACGGCAAGGTCAACCTTGCAGCCGAGGCCATTTCAAAAGGCAACACTGACGAAGTCCCAAAAATCCTTGGAGAGGCACTTGATTTGAAGGATCTATACCCACACCGGAAGGTGTTCCATATCTCAGAGTTCCAATCTTTTTTCTCCACTACTTGTCACTACTTGATTGAAACCAACCAATTGGAAGCAGCGGAAAGCCGTATGGAAGTAGCGGAAAAAGTACTCAGCCATGACCCCAAAATTACGGAGGGCTTGCGGATGCAGATATTGGAGAAACGGATACTCAACAGGCGAGCGGAAGAAACGGCTTGGCAAGAAAAGCACGGTGAGGAAATCGGCAGGAGTTACGACAAATCCATCCAAACCGATGAAAAACCGAATTTCCATCACCCTGAAATTTGGGCACTTTACGAGTACGGTTTGCGCATTCCACATGATGTGCTACGCAACATCCTTGAACTGCCCCGTGAAACCCTGCTCCTTGACCTCGAAACCGTGCTTCAGGATGCCTTACGGCGCTTTGAATATTTTGGTGATATGCTGGATGAGTGGGACGAATGGAGGGATGAAGAACTATCTTTTCCGCTTCATGCGCTCCTGTTGCTGACTGAATTGAGGGCAACCGAAAAATTGCCAGCCATGTTCGACCTCCTTCGGCAAGGAGAGGAGCTTTTGGAGTTTTGGTTCAGCGACCACATCTTTGAAACGGTATGGCATTTTGTTTACCATTTGGGGAACCAGCAGTTGGATTTGCTGAAGGAGTTCATGCAAGAGCCAGACATTTGTTCAGAGGGCAAAACCATAGTTTCGCAAGCTGTTGTTCAGATTGCATTTCACCACCCAGAGCGGCATGAGGAGGTCGTAAACTGGTACAGGGATATTCTTCAATACTACCTCGACCACTTGGATACCCCAAAGCTGGTTGATGTGGACGTGATAGCTCCCATCATCTGCGACCTATCCAACCTCCGGGCCACCGATGCGCTGCCCCTCTGCAAGCCTTTCTTCGATTTGGACTTGGTGGACCTTGGCTATGCGGGCGATTACAAGGATATTGAGGAAGAAACCCATAAACCACCTTCGGAGGATGACAAGCAAACCATTTATCCCAACATATTCGATCACATCAAGGATATTTTAACAAATTGGCATGGCTACTTGACACCCGAAGAACAGGCAAGGCGCGATGCCCATCTTAAGCAAAAAATGGCCGAAATTGATTTGAAAGACTTCGACAAGAAGCCGGCTTTGCTTCCCTCCGCTCCAACCTCAGATTACAATTGGCAAGAAATGGCGAAAAAAGACGGACCAAAAGTTGGCCGCAACGACCCATGCCCCTGTGGTAGTGGGAAAAAGTTTAAGAAGTGCTGCATGAATAAATAGTTTCGTTTTAATACCCCACTTTTACCCCTACAAAATCCGTTGTTCATGAATGAAAACCCAGCCGCCCGCCACCTCCACGACCTCCCGCCCCGCAACATTGGCCTTTTCACCAAAGCCACCGTGCTGTTCGGCGGCTTCATGCAGCAGTTTGGCTGGATATTCTTCTGCATGGGCAGCCTGTTTTCCTGGATTTTCATCCCAATGTCGGATGTCAAATACTGGTTCGAGTTTGGCAAGGAGTGGAAGGAGGTGCCCGGCAAGGTAGTGTCCGCAGAGGCGACCAATTCGGCAGTGAACGACGAGTCGGTGTACCAGTACCTACACTCGTTCGAGGTGGAGGGCCAGCGTTACAGGGGCAAGAGCTTCAGCGTGGGGCAGGACTTCCAGGGCGGTCAGCAGGTGAGCATTCAATACGATGCCAAGAACCCCTCCGATTCGCATGTGGCGGGGTCGAGGCGGTCGGTTTTCCCAGCGTTTGTGCTCTTTGTGCTGATTTTTCCGTTGGTGGGGCTGGCCTTTATCGTGCCTGCCATTAGGCAGAATTTGCGGGCCATCAAGTTGCTCGAAATCGGAGAGTTTGCGAGGGGCAAAATGGCCACCAAGGAATCCACCAGTTCTTCCGTGAAAATCAACAATACCACCTATCCCGTTTATAAATACGGCTTCGAGTTCGAGGCGGGGGGCAAGAGCCACACGGCCACCTGCAAGACCCACCAAGCTTGGCTCGTGGAGGACGAGGAGCGGGAAATCATACTTTTTGACCAGTTCAACCCCGACTTCAATGTGGTGTACGATGCAGCGGGGAACATGCCCGGCATCACCGAGCAAGGGATGCTGGCATCGCCTGGTTTTGGCAAGGTGGTTTATCTACTGCTGCCGTTGTTGGGCATTGCCATCAACCTATTTTTCCTGTTGTAGGAATCCGTGATGCCTGAAAAACTTGGTAGCCAAAAAAAGATATTTGCACCAACCCAAACTTACTTCCCATTCCTCATGATATTCATTTTAGAAAAAATAACCGCCCTTGCCGCCTTGCATTTTAACCTCGAAGTCCTCGTCAAGGCATTGCCCGGCGAGATTGACCTCAATTTTTTGGTCGAAACACCCGCTGGCGCAAAATTCAACCTGAAAATCGCCAATCCTGGCGAGCGGCGGGAAATCCTCGAATTCCAAAACGCCATGATGCAGCGCCTCTGGACGGCTGGACTTGGGCTGGAAATCCCGCAGGTCGTGCGCTCAGTCGCTGGCGAGGAAATCACAGCCATCACCGCCCCAGACGGCAGCCAGCGACTGCTGCGACTGCTCACATGGGTCGAGGGCCGTTGCTTCGCCGACGTGAACCCGCACACCCCCGATTTGCTGGAAAAAGTAGGGGAAATGTGCGGCAAACTGAGCCGTGCGCTCGAAGGTTTCGACCATCCGGCGGCGCACCGTTTCATCAAATGGGACGCTTCGCAGGCGGGCTGGACGGGCGAGCATTTGACCAAAATCGAAGGCGAAGACAAGCAGGCGCTGGCGCAATATTTTTATCAACTGTTTGAAAAAACCGCCGTCCCACTGCTGCCCCAACTTCGCCAGAGCGTGTGTTACAGCGACGCCAACGACTACAATATCTTGGTCAGCCACGACCCCGCAGACCCCATCGTGCCGGGCGTGATTGACTTTGGCGACGCCGTTTTTACCCATACCATCAACGAACTGGCCATCGCCTGCGCCTACGCCGCCATGCACAAGCCCGACCCGCTGGCCGCTATTTTTCACGTGACGAAGGGCTACCACCGCCAGTTTCCGCTCACGGAGCGGGAGGCTGAAGTGCTTTTTCCGCTCATCGGGTCAAGGTTGCTCATCAGTGTCACCTGCTCGGACATCAACCTGGTGGAAAACCCCGCCAACGAGTACCTCCAAATCAGCGACCGACCGGCTTGGGAGTTGCTGAAAAAACTGCGGGAAATACCGCCCGCACTTGCCCACGCCACAGTGCGGCACGCCTGCGGCTGGGAGCCTTGCCCGAAAAACGCTGAGTTTGTGGATTGGGCGAAACGGCATCGCAAAGACCTGTTAGCACTTCAAGTGCTAACAGGTCTAACCTACACCCCTACCTGGCTCGACCTCAGCGTGGGCAGCCCCGACCTCGGCAACTACGCCGACATGGAAGACTCCCAGCTTTTGAACCAAAAAATTGCGGTACCGCTTACGGCTGAATTACCCGAATCTAATGTCTCTCGTCTCCCGTCTAATGTCTTAATCGGTCGCTACGACGAAGCCCGGCCGTTTTACACCACCGACGCCTACGAAGTGCGGGGCAACGAAGGCCCGGAATGGCGCAGCGTACACATCGGGCTGGACTTTTTTTTGCCGCCAGGCTCACCCGTTTTTGCGCCGCTCGACGGCACGGTTCACAGCTTTCAGGACAACGACAGCGAAAGGGACTATGGCCCGACCATCATTTTGGAGCACCAGATGATTGCGGATTGCGGATTGCGGATTGCGGATTTGGGGGGAAGTACAGATGTTGACCTCAAATCCGTATCAACAGTTGAAATGGAGACTGGCCAATTGGCACCTCTCCAATCCGCAATCCGCAATCCACAATCCGCAATCGTTTTTTACACGCTCTACGGCCACCTCAGCCGCCGATCGCTGGAGGGATTGGCCGTTGGCCAAAAAGTGGAAGCAGGCGAGGCATTTTGCCAAATCGGGGTGATGCCGGAGAACGGCAACTGGCCGCCGCACCTGCATTTTCAGGTCATCCTCGACCTGTTGGGCTGGTCGGGAGATTTCCCCGGCGTGGTGTTTCCCCGGTGGCGGGAAGTGTGGAAGAGCATCTGCCCCGACCCGTGGCTGCTGCTTGCCCCTGTGGGGCTCACAGGCGAGCCTTCCCCGCCGCCGGCCAACCGGTTGTCCGCTGCGCAAATACTGGCGTTCCGGCAGCGGCATTTGGGCAAAAACCTGAGCGTATCGTACCAAAAACCGCTGAACATGCAGCGGGGCTGGCGCCAATACCTGTACGACGACACCGGGCGGCGCTACCTCGATACGGTGAACAATGTGGCGCACGTCGGCCACGAACACCCCCGTGTGGTGAGGGCCGGGCAGCGCCAAATGGCCGTGCTAAACACCAACACCCGCTACCTGCACGAGAACATTGTCCGGTTTTCGGAGGAGCTACTGGCGACTTTTCCGCCGGGGCTCGACGTGGCTTTTTTCGTCAACAGCGGCAGCGAGGCTAACGAACTTGCCATGCGGTTGGCCAAGAATTTTACCCAACAAAAAGACATGCTGGTGGTGGAGGTTGGCTACCACGGCAACACGCAGGGCTGCGTGGACATCAGCTCGTACAAGTTCGAGGGGCCGGGCGGCAAGGGCGCTCCGTTACATACGCACGTAACTCCTATCCCTGATGCATACCGAGGAATCTATCGGGGGAATTCAATTGAAACTGGGCTGAAGTACGCCACCCACATTGGTCAAATGGCTAAAAAAATACAAGCCGCCGGACGTGGTGTGGCGGCGTTCATTTGCGAGTCGGTCATCAGTTGTGGGGGGCAGGTGACGCTGCCACCGGGCTATCTGGCGGAGGCAGTGCGGCAAGTGCGCAACGCCGGGGGACTGTACATCGCCGACGAGGTGCAGACGGGCTGCGGTCGGCACGGCCAGCATATTTGGGCGTTCGAGGAACATGGCGTCGTGCCGGACATCGTGACAGTGGGCAAGCCTATCGGCAACGGCCACCCGCTGGGTGTGGTGGTCACGACGCAGGCCATCGCCGACGCCTTCGCCAACGGCATGGAATATTTCAACACTTTCGGCGGAAACCCGGTGTCCTGTGCCATCGGGCTGGAAGTGCTGCGGGTCATCCGGGACGAGGGTTTGCAGCAAAATGCACTTGAAACGGGGGCTTATTTGAGTGGGGCATTAAAAAATCTGGCGGGGCAGTTTCCCATCATCGGAGACGTGCGAGGGCCGGGCCTGTTCCTCGGCATCGAACTGGTGAAGGATACTGAAACGCTCACGCCCGCTGCCGCCGAAACTTCGTACTTAGCCAACCGGATGCGGGAACTCGGCATTTTGATGAGTACCGATGGGCCGTTCCACAATGTTTTGAAGATAAAACCGCCGCTTGTTTTTGGGAAAAAGGAGGCTGATTTCTTACTGGAAATGTTGGAACGGGTGCTGCGGGAAGATGTGATGCGGAAGCAGGCGTGATTCCAGCGTATTTTTCACCACCTCAAATCCTCATCCACCTCATCAGAGCGTTGGCTGCCGTACTGCTTCTTCGTGGCCAAGCGCTGGCGTTGGCGCTCCATCACGAGTTTGGCTAGGGCAATATTGGCAGGCTCTGGGTTCATCGGCGAAAGTGCGTCGTAGATTTTGCGCTCCAGTACGTCGTTGCGGTAGAGCAGGCTCATCAGGTACTCCATGTTGTGCTCGATGAGGTAGGAAATGCGGTCGCAGAGCATGTCGAAAAGCGCCTCCTCCGAAGGGGCGTCGGCATCGGGAGAGGTAAGCTCGAATTCCTTGATAATCAGCTCGTTGGAATCATCTTCTGGCGTATTCATAGTTAGTTTTTTTAGGCGTAGATGCCCGTAAATTCGAGGATTTCCTCGACGTATTTCCGGTTGTTGGAAAGGCGGGGCACTTTGTGCTGGCCACCGTGTTTGCCCTTCGCCCGCAGCCAATCGCTGAAAGTGCCCCTCGGCACGATGTGCAACCGAAGCCGGTCGAGGGCGAGGGAGTTGTAGCGTTTTTGCTCGTAGTTCGAGTTCACTTTCTGAAGGTTTTTGTCGAGGTGCTCGGCAAAGGATTCGAGGCAGGTAGGCGCTTTTTCAAACTCCACGATCCACTCGTGCCCACCTTTTTTGCCCTGGTTGAAATAGACGGGCGCCATGGTGTAGTCGCTCATGATGGCATCCATTTCGAGGCAGGTCTGCGTGATGGCCCGGTCGGTGTTGGAGATGATGACGTCTTCGCCGAAGGCGTTCACGTAGAGGCTGGTTCGGCCACTGACCTTGATTTTGAAGGGGTCGAGGCAAGTGAACTGCACCGTGTCGCCAAGGGTGTAGCGCCACAGGCCGCTGTTGGTGGTGATGACGATGGCGTAGTCTTGACCCAGTTCCACTTCCTGGAGCGGGATGGCCCGTGGCCGCTCGGCGTTCCACTCGGATTTTGGGAGGAACTCGAAGTAGGTGCCACTGTCGAGCATGAGCAACATGCTGCTGTCCTGCAAGTCGTTTTGGATGGAGAAATAACCCTCCGAGGCGTTGTAAATCTCTTGGTAATTGAATTTTTTCGAAGAAAAATAATGGTCGAACTGTTGGCGGTGCGGCTCAAAGTTGACGCCACCGTGAATATAGGTTTCGAGGTTGGGCCAAATGTCGTAGATACAATTTTTGCCAGAGGCTTGCAGCACGTTTTGCAGGAAAATATGCGTCCAGGTTGGCACCCCGCCGATCATGGAAATGTCTTCTTCGAGCAGCATTTCGGACATCATCACAATTTTCTCCTCCCAATTGCGCAGCGTGGCAACCCTGGGGTCTGGCACGTAGAATAGGCGACCCACCAGTGGCATCTGCCGCACCAGCAGCGCCGAAATATCGCAAATAGTGACGGCAGGGTAGCCCTCGTCGGGGTAAAAAGTGCCGCCCATCACCAGCGATTTGTGGGCAAAAACATTGCAGTCGGGGTTGTTGTCGTACAGGAAGGCGAGGGTGTCCCAGGCACCCTTCACGTGGTTTTCCATGAGACTCTCCTGCGTGACGGGGAGGTACTTGCTTCCGCCCCCAGTCGTTCCGCTCGACTTGGCGAACCACTCGACGAAGCCCGTGTACAGCACGTCCACCTCGCCCCGCATCATTCGCTCGATGTACGGTTGGAGACTCCCGTAGGTCTGCACGGGCACTTGGCGGGCATAGTCAGCGGGGGAATTTATTTGGTCGAAACGGTGCAAACGCCCCCACTCAGTGTCGGCGTGGGCTTCCACCAATTCCATCAGTACCCGCTGCTGCGCATCGTGCGGCGAAGCCATGAAGTGCCGGTTGGCCTCCATGCGGTACTCCAAATACTTGGAAAAAATCTTATTGACAAGGGTTCTCATCGTTTGTTCATCAACTTTTGAAATCCTTTCTACCTTTGGAGTTTCACGGGAGCATTCTTAACGGAAGGGTTGGCAAGTGCGAAAATAAGGAGATGTTTGAAATTCTTTGCGCCAATCTATGCTGCTTCCAACAATCTCTACAAACCTTGCAGGACTTCATTAGTGTTGAGACATTTTTACAGGCTGTTTTGGCGATGATTATGTTGAGCGTCGGCCTGTCGTTGACGACCAAAGATTTCAAGTACATCGTTCAAAATCCCCGCATAACTATAATCGGGCTGTTCTTGAAAATGTTCTGCTTCCCCTTTATCGGGGTGGCCATCGCCAAACTGATGGGGCTTTCCATCACGTTCCAGCTTGGCATTTTTATCTTGCTGATATGCCCAGGCGGCACCACCTCCAACCTCATAACTTATTGGTTTTCAGGCAATAAACCCCTCACTATCGCCCTCACTACTATCGCCAGTTTTATCTCGGTGGTCACCATCCCCATCCTCACCAACTGGGCGCACAGGTTCTATTTCGGCGACGGCGTGCTGGTAGAGCTGCCTGTTTTCGACACGGTGGCCAATATTTTCACCGTGATGATACTGCCCGTGCTGCTCGGCATGTTCCTGCGTTGGCGCTATGAGCAGCCTTCCATCGTCGCAGAAAAAATACTCAAGTACGTGTCCGTGGTGCTGCTTGCCGTTGTGTATTTGATAAAGTTCTTTGCCAGCAAAGAAAATGGGGGTACGGAAATCAGCCGGGAAGAGTTCATTACAATGCTGCCCGTACTGCTGGTCATCAACTTCGCAGCCCTGATTTTTGGCTTTTTGGCCTCCAAGCTATTCCGCATCAACACACAGGACAGCATGACCATCGGCATCGAAGTCGGCTTGGAAAACGTGAGCCTCGCCATCGTGGTGGGCAGCGTGCTGCTCCACAACGAAGACCTTGTGAAGCCCGGCCTTATCTACGCCATGTTCTCGTTCTGGACGGTGATGGGGTTTGCGGTGCTGGTGAAGAAATTGTTTTTCAAGAAAAACTGGACCTAACCATTTTCTTCCGTATTTTTCCCCACTCGAATAAGCAAACTACTATGAAAGAAGACCTCCTTCACTTCCTCTGGCGCACCCGCCGCTTTGACCAGACCAACCTGCGTACCACCGAGGGCGAGCCACTCGAAATCCTCAGCCCCGGCACCCACAACACCCACGCTGGCCCCGATTTCCTCGACGCCCGACTCCGCATTGGTGAAACCACGTGGGCTGGCAACGTGGAAATGCACCTCGTCGCCTCCGAATGGCTGCGGCACGGCCACCAGTCCGACCCCGCCTACGGCAACGTCATCCTGCACGTGGTGCTCGACGAAGACCAGCCCGTGCTGCGCCCCGACGGCACCCGCATCCCCTGCCTCATCATGCGCAAGCTCGTGCCATCGGGCATACAGGCCAACTACCTGAAACTGCTGCACAACGAACACTGGATTCCTTGCCACAACTTCTTCCATACAGTGCCCCAGATGACCCGCACCCTTTGGCTCGACCGCATGTTGGTGGAGCGTTTGGAGCAAAAAACCACGGCCATTCGGGAGGCGCTAGAGCGCAACGGCGGCGACTGGGAGGAAACTTTCTACCAGTTCCTCACCCGCAACTTTGGGCTGAAGGTGAACGCCGAACCGTTCGAGATGCTGGCCCGCTCGCTGCCGCAGCGCATCCTCGCCCGCCACAAGGACAACCTACTGCAACTCGAATCGCTGCTCTTTGGTCAGTCCGGCCTGCTGCCCGACGACTGTGCCGACGTTTACCCAAACGAACTGAAAAAGGAGTACGGGTTCCTTCGTAAAAAATATGGCTTGATGCCTATCGAGGCCGTGCAGTGGCGGTTCCTGCGGCTGCACCCCGGCAACTTTCCGACCATCCGTTTGGCGGAATTTGCGAGGCTCACGGCGCAATCAGCGCACTTGTTCAGCCGTATTTTGGAGGTGGAAAAACAGGGGGATATCGAGGCACTTTTCAACGTAAAACTCGATGGGTACTGGCTCACGCACTACACATTCGGGCAGGAGTCCCCGAAGAAAAACAAGTCGCTGGGAAAGGAGGCCATTCGACTTTTGACCATCAACACCATCGTACCGTTCCTTTTTTTATACGGCAAAATGCGAGGCGAGGAAGGCTTTAAGGACAAGGCGCTGCAACTGCTGGAAGCTTTGTCGCCGGAGAAAAATACCATCATTTCGGGCTGGGAGCGGCTGGGCGTGGAGCCGCCGTCTGCGTACCAGACGCAAGGGCTTTTGCAGTTGAAAAATGTTTATTGCGACAAGAAAAGGTGTTTGGAATGTGCGGTGGGAGCGGCGATTTTGAAGTGATGGAAAGTTGAGGGTGGAAACGCTGCCTTCTCAATCAAGAAATTGACCCCCTGCCCTATAACCATAAGTCTTTATGCAAATTTTGTCCTGTAATTAAACGGATTTATCCTGCCAACATATTGGCTATTCCTGCACTTTTGAAGTGATAAATTTTCTTTTTTTACCACTTTAAAAATCAGGAACCATGAAAACAAGATTACTCCTCACACTTTGGCTTTTGCCAATTTACATCTCCACTGCCGCTGCCCAAAATTGGGAAATCGAGACACTGCGGACCAACATCGTCGGAGCATGGATACGCACCGGCGACATAGACCTTGACGGCGACTCTGACGTTGTGATACAAGCTGGCGACTCCATTTATTGGCACGAGAACCTGCGTCCCGGCTGGGCGGCCCACTTGATTGACCCTACCTTTTACAATTCTGTTTACGCTTGGGTGGATGTGCAGGACCTCGATGGCGATGGAGACATGGATGTCTTGAAAGCCCCGCTTTTAGGTAGTCCAAACAACCCGCTGACTTGGAACGAAAACATTTCCAATGGGGCTTCATGGGAACAACATACCATTATCAATATTCCGAATTATTTGGGGTGGATGCAGAACTCTTATGGCGACATGGACGGCGATGGGGATTTGGACATCGTAGCCACAGAATACAATAACCTAAATGAGGGCAGCCTTTTTTGGCTTGAGAACGTGAACAATGCCGAGGGGTTTGTCAAGCATTTCCTCAAGGCTGGCGACCACCTGTACAGCACAGTTACCGACCTCGACGGTGATGGCGACCTCGACATTGTCAGTGCCCTAACCGATGTCTTTTGGTTGGAAAACCATTTACCAGATACAGTTTGGACACAGCACCAAGTGGCTGCTCCGGGCACTTCATCCCATATTATAGGAACGTGCGGCGACCTGAATGGCGATGGATTATCGGATATTATTTCAAATCCGCTTTTCGCTGGAAACGACAGGGTCGTGGTTTATTCAAATCCCGATTGGCCAGAGGTAACTATAAATGCTGCTCCCAATGTTTTGCTGGGCGAGATTGGAGATATAGATGGGGATGGAGACCCCGATGTGACCTATGGCGGTTTAGGCAATTCGTTACAAGCGCTGGGCTGGGCCGAAAATCAAAACAATGGGGCAGCTTGGGTGAACCATGACGTTACTCCTGCTAAAATAGCGCAGATGTTTTGCAGTGGGCTGGCGGACATTGACGGCGATGGCGATTTGGACATGGTATCACTTGATTTCAATATAAGTACCGGGTCTGGCGATGTGTTTTGGGCTGCCAACCCATTGTTTGCCTCCAAAACATCCGAAACAATTCGAACAAATTTTGAGCTTTTTATTTCCCCCAACCCAACCAGTGATGTGGTGATATTGCAGGTGGAATCAACGCCAGGTGCGTTTTTTCAGGTTGAGATATTTGACCTGAACGGCAGGCTGGTGAAGGCTTTCGAGGTGCCGGGCGGCGCTGCCGCTTCAGTGAGCGTGGTGGATTTGAAAAGCGGCGCCTACGTCGTAAAGGTTTTCAACGAAAATGGGATGGACATTAAAAAACTCATGAAACCATAACGAGCGACCCACGGCCTGCCCGGACCAAACAGCAATAGACTTCCAGTTACCTACCTACGTGCCAAAAACCTCACTGCATGTGTAATCAACATGTAATCAACTCCATTTTTTATTCACTAAAATCAACCAGTATGAAAAAACTAATCATCCCCTTCCTGCTGTGCCTTTGCGGCTTTGCCCAGGCACAACGAATGGCCAGCCGCTGATTGGGGCAACGGTATCACTCAAAACCGGCGACGGCACGATTACCGGCAACGACGGAAGCTTCAGCCTGATGATTCCTTCCGGCAACCAGCAACTGAAGGTCAGCTTCATTGGCTACGAGACCTCCGAAATCACATTGGCGGAACACGAAAACGACCTGCGCATCACGCTGCGGGTCGGCGTCACTTTGGAGGCGGTCATCGTCACCGCCCTCGGCATCACCCGCTCCGAAAAATCGCTCGGCTACGCCGTGGCGCAGGTGGATGGCGAGGAAATTTCAAAAGTCCGCGACGCGAACATTGTGAACCAGCTTGCCGGGCGGGCAGCAGGCGTCACGGTCACCGGTTCTACCGGCAACTTCGGCGGTAGCGCCCGAATCACCATTCGCGGCATTAAATCCATCGGCGGCAACAACCAGCCGCTGTTCGTGGTGGACGGGGTGCCGATGGACAACTCGAATTTTACGAATTACTGGCAGACCATCGCCGTGGGCGGCTACGACTTCGGCAATGCCATTCAGGACATCAATCCCAACGAGGTGGACAACATCAGCGTACTGAAAGGGCAGGCCGCCGCCGCACTCTACGGCTCACGCGGTGCGAACGGCGTCATTATGATTACCACCAAAAAAGGGTCGAAATCCCGAAAAGGTATCGGTGTGGAGGTCAGCAGCAGCTTGACTTTTGAGCGGGTGCTCACTTTCCCTGATTTCCAGAACACCTACGGCGGCGGGGTGGATTTGCTGCCTCGTGGTTACGAGGACAACTCCGGCCATTACCAGGTGCCCTACAACGAATTGGATGCCGACGGCAACATTGTGTCAACCTACCAATCGTTCGACCTCGTGCCAATTTATGCGGTGGATGAAAGCAACGGCACCCGTTTTGCTACCTCCACCGACGAGCATTTCCAGCACCTCGCCGATACTTACGGCTATGATTTTTTCAATGGTTTTGGCAGTAGCCAGCCTAACCTTTTTTTCCGGGACTGGAACTCCTGGGATGCGTGGGACACGGAACATTTTGGCAAAAGCCGCCTTTGGGAAGCTGGCGACGCCCCAGTCAAGTTTTTCGAAACGGGCCTGACCAGCAGCCACAACCTCGCCCTGACTGGCGGTGGGGAAAACTCCACGTTTCGGCTTTCGTACAACCGTTTTGACCAAAAAGGACAATTCCCCAACTCGCACATGGAGCGCAACACACTCGGCTTCAATGGTTCTTTGGATTTGGGGAATCGGCTATCGTTAGGCTTGGGCATGAACTACGTCAACACCCGAACCCAAGGCCGTGCGGTGACCGGCTACGAGGATGGCGGCGGCGGTAGAAACCCTGCCCAAAACTTCGGTCAGTGGTGGCATAGAGAGCTGCGATTCGATGACCTGAAGAGCTTCGAAAACCCTGACGGCACCGTGCGAACCTGGAACCGCATCAGCGCCGATAATCCCGCTCCGCAATACTGGGACAACCCCTACTGGGCGTTCAGTAAAAACCTGGAAACCGACGGGCGTGACCGTGCCTTCGGCAACGTGAACCTGAGCTATAAAATCAGTCCATGGCTAACTCTCACAGGCCGAATATTACAAGATTTTTATCAAGATTTCAGGAAGGAAAAAAATGCGGTGGGCGGTGTTCATACACCGTATTTTGCGCAGGACGAGCATACCGTCAGCGAGACCAACACGGACCTGATACTCCGTGCCAACCATGGTCTGACCAACAGTCTTACGCTGGATGCCTTCATTGGGGGTAACAAACTCTGGCGCAACATCAAAAGGAATTATGCCTCTACAAGGGGTGGCCTCAACGTGCAGGACATTTACACCATTCAAAACTCGATAGACCGCCCCATCGTACAAACGGAGGTCTTCAATAAGCAAATCAACAGTATTTTCGGTGGTGTTTCGTTTGGTTGGAAAAGCACAATCTACCTAGACCTGACCGCCCGGCAGGACTGGTCGAGCACCCTTCCGGATGGAGCGAACGGCTACTTTTACCCATCAGCCTCTCTCAGCTATGTTTTTTCAGAACACTTGAACGCCCCCATGCTTTCCTTCGGAAAACTTCGACTTGGATGGGCGAAAGTGGGCAACGACACTGGGCCTTACGCCATTTACACGACCTATCAGGCGAGAGATAATTTCGGAAGCTACCCGACCTTCACTGTGCCCGACCAGCTCAACAACGCCAGCCTGAAGCCTGAAGAAACCAGCACCATCGAAGCTGGCCTGGATATTCGCTTATTCAAGGACAGGCTCGGGTTCGATGTCACGGTGTACGACGGCAAAACCGTGAACCAAATCATCCCGCTTGGCACCACGCCGACTACCGGCTACACGCAGCAGTTGATAAATGCAGGTGAAATTTCAAACAAAGGCATCGAAATAGCCCTGAATGCATCACCATTGCGCAGCCGGAATTTTGATTGGGATATACAGTTCAATTTTGGGAAAAATGTCAACAAACTGGAGGAACTCAACGCCGCCGACCCCTCCCTGACCAACATCCCGATTGCGGACTTTCCGTTTGCCACCACCTTCAATGCTTATGAGGGGCGGCCCTACGGTACCATCGTTGGCACGAACTACCTCTTCGACAAAAACGGCAATAAACTGGTTGACCCCAACTCTGGGCTCTACCTGGTTTCCTCCGACGTGATGCCCATCGGCAGCACTTTGCCAGATTTCACAGGTGGCGTCACCAACACCTTCTCGTGGAAGGGACTGAGCTTCAGCGTTTTTGTGGACTTCCGCAAGGGCGGCGATATCTTCTCGCTGACCAACCTATGGGGCCGTTATTCTGGATTATTGGCGGAGACAGCCGAGAACGGCGTCCGTGAAAATGGCGTCGTCAACAAGGGAATGCCCGCCGTGCTGGATGAAACGGGCAGCCCCATCCTCGAAAGCGGCGGCAACACCGAGACGAAGCTCGACGATGTATACAAATCCACGGGAGAGGCCAATACCCAGTCGGTGAATTACCAGGCCCACGACTTCTTCGATGGCGGCTATATTCTGAACGCTGCCGATGTGTACGACGGTTCTTTTGTCAAATTGAGGGAAGTGTCGTTGGGCTGCAGGCTGCCGTCAGCGTGGCTGTCACGCCTGGGTATCGTGGACGCCAACATCAGTCTGGTGGGGCGGAATTTAGCCATTTTGTTCAAAAACGTCCCGAACCTCGACCCTGACAACACTGTAAGTGCCAGCAATATTCAAGGTGCCGAAGGTGGCGCACTGCCAAGCGTGCGCAGCATAGGCGTGAACTTGAACTTCAAATTTTAATCACCTAGAGTTGTCATTCCCGAAGGAAACCTGCAACCTCCTGAGAGATGTCCCAGATTCCCTTCGGAACTGACAATCGGGATAAATAATAGAAAAATGAAAACCATAAAATATCTCCTTTTCCCCGTTTTCCTGCTCGCGGTCATTTCATGTGGCAAGGACTTTGGCGACATCAACGTGGACCCCAACAACTCCACTAAAGTTCCACCCGACTACCTGCTGACGAATGCGGAAAAAAGCCTTATGGGTCACCTGCTCGCTGGGCAAAACCTCTACGGCGGTGGCCTACTGTTTTCCCAGTATTGGGCACAAAACAACTACACGGACGAGAGCCGCTACCAAATCCGGCCTTATTTGAACAATATTTTTTGGTCAAATTGGTACAGCGGGATACTGTACGATTTGCGGGAAATCCAGCGCCTCGTTGCGGCGGATGATGATGCTGTTTCAGGCAAAGCCAAGAATCAGTTGGCGGTCGCCAAAATGTTGGAAGCCTTCACCTTTCAGTACATCACCGACATCTGGGGCCCGGTTCCCTACACGGAGGCTTTATTGGCCGACCAGAACCGTTCGCCAAAATATGATGCGCAAAAGGACATTTACCTCGGTCTGGTGCGTGATGTGGAAGATGCCCTTGCACAGATTGACGCCAGCGCTGAAGGATTCGGCAGCAGCGATATCATCTACAACGGAGACATGGCAAAATGGGAAAAATTTGGTCATTCCATGCTGTTGCGCCTCGCCATTCGCATGGCAGACGTAGAAACGGCAACGGCCAAAGAATTGGTGGAAGCCAATTACGAGCAGGCTTTCAGTTCAAATGAAGACAACGCTGCCTTCCTCTGGCTCGACGGGCAACCCAACAACAATCCGCTGAACCAAACCTGGTTTGGATTTGGCGATGCTTTTTTTGGTTTGAGCAACATCCTGATTGACAAAACGCTGAAACCACTGAACGACCCCCGCCTTTACGTCTGGGCAGATGAGCGAACGAATGGTGGCGGCTATTTTGGGCGGCCTTACGGCCAAAATAGTGGCAATGCGGCGGGCGATGCCATCGAAAACTATTCGCAGCCCAGTGGTTCCGCAGCATTTCTGGGGAAACGGGCTTTCCGCTCCACCGATATTTTGCTCGGCACTGCCCCCACTTTTTTGATGCACTACGCAGAGGTCTGCTTTATCCTGGCCGAAGCCAAAGAAAGAGGCTGGAACGTGTCGGGAACGGCGGAGTCGTGGTACAGCGAGGGCATCCGGGCCAGCATGAACCAATGGGGCGTCAGCGACCAGTTGGCCATTGACGCCTACTTAGCTCAAAACGATGTGAACTACGCCACCGCCCCCGGCGACTGGAAACAAAAAATCGGGGTGCAAAAATGGCTCGCCCTGTTCATGCAGGGCGTTGATGGCTGGAGCGAATGGCGTCGCCTTGATTTCCAGAAACTCGAACTGCCGGTGGATGGCGCCATACCGGATATTGGCAACAAACCTGCCCCAGTTCGCCTCCTCTATCCCACCAACGAGCAAACCCAAAATGCCAACGGCTACGAGCAGGGCGTGAGTTTGCTCGGCGGGGCGGACAAGCTGAGTACGCGGCTATGGTGGGATGTGGAGTAATTCACGGCAAAAACCTTCCTTCGGGGACTATGGCGTCATGCGACGCCGCAGTCCCCGAAAAGTGGTGTCAGTAATCAGCAAACAATCAACGTATCCATTCAAAAAAATAATGGTAGCGCTTCGGGCGGCAAGGTTTTGAACCTTCCATTTCCGGTTCAGAATCGCAGGGTTCAAAACCCCGCCGCCCGAAGGAACCAGGAATTATTGGAGAGCTGCCATTATTTTTTGAACGGATACCTCACCTTAAACTAAAATTATACGACATGAAAACCATCAAAATCCAAAACTCATTTGCCAAGATTATGAAAGTATGGTGGCCCGGCGGGTCCAGCTTTCAGACATGGAACTTTACAGGAAAGAGCTTGACACGCCTGATTTGGGAGAGGTGTGCCCTGGCGGCGCTGCTTTTGCCGTTGATACTGCTGACCAATGCAACCGTACAAGCGCAGGCCTTTTTGGAATGGGCCAAACAGGCCGGTGGCTCAAGTGGCGATGGAGCATATAGCATTGCTGTCGATAATTCGGGCAATAGTTATGTAACGGGGGACTTCGGAGGTACTGCGACCTTTGGGGGAACCATCCTGACAAGCCCCAATGCTAATGATATCTTTGTGGCTAAGTATAGCAGCGCCGGGGATTTGATATGGGCCAAACGGGCGGGAGGTTTAGGCGATAATGCTGGCCGGGCCATTGCGGTTGATGCTTCCGGCAATTGTTATGTAACGGGAGACTTCCGGGGCAACGCGACCTTTGGAGTTGGGGAAATCAATGAGACTACCCTTATGAATGCCAATGATCATAATATTTTTGTAGCCAAGTATGACCCTAATGGGAATTTGGAGTGGGCCAAAGAGGCTGGTGGTTCAGGTGATGACAGAGGCTTTGGCATTGGGGTCGATGCTTCGGCCAACAGCTATGTGACGGGTTACTTTGAAGTTACTTCGACCTTTGAACCGGGGACCGACCTGACAAGCGCTGGTGATCATGATATCTTTGTGGCGAAGTATAACATCGCCGGGGATTTGGTGTGGGCCAAAAAAGCTGGCGGTTCAGGCGACGATAGAGGACGTGGGATTGCGGTTGATGGTTCGGGCAACAGCTATTTGACGAGTTTCTTTGAAGGTTCTGCGACCTTTGGAGCGGGGGAAGTCAACGAGACCATTCTGGAGAGCGCCGGTTTTTTAGATATTTATGTGGCGAAGTATAATGGCAGCGGGGATCTGATGTGGGCCAAACGGGCTGGTGGTTCAGGCAGTACAAGTAATGATGTAGGCTTTGGCATTGCGGTTGATGTTAACGGCAACAGCTATGTGACGGGGTTCTTCCCCGGTTCTGCGACCTTTGGACTGGATGAACTTGAACAGACTACCCTGACAAGCACCGGGGATATAGACATCTTTGTAGCCAAGTATAACAGCAGCGGGGATCTGGTGTGGGCCAAAAAGGCCGGCGGTTCAGGTGGAGATATGGGTGCTGGCATTGCAGTTGATGTTAATGGCAACAGCTATGTTACTGGTTACTTTGAGGGCTCTGCCACCTTTGGGGGGACCACCCTGACAAGCGCCGGTGGTGGCGATCTCTTTGTGGTGAAGTATAATAGCAGTGGAATTCTGGAGTGGGTCAAACAGAGCAACAGTTCAAGTTCTGATTATTGGGTGCTTGGAGTAGGCATAGCGGTTGATCCTTCAGGCAACAGCTATGTTACCGGATTCTTCTCCGGTTCTGCGACCTTTGGGGGAGCCACCCTGACAAGCGCCGGTGATCGCGATATCTTTGTGGCGAAGTTTGGGCAGGGTACTCAGTCCGCCATTTATGTATGGCGTGATCCTACTCCGGGCCGCAACGGCACACCCATTGACCTGACCGAAGCCCAGAAGCTTGCCGATTTCGCTGTCGCCGAGGGCATCCGTACCATCTATTATGACAACTTCGGCTGTGGCGCCCTTTCATCACCTGGCTGCCCGGAGGGAGCGGAGGCCCAAAATCCTTCCACGCTGGCTCCCATCATCTCATTGCTGCACTCCCATAGCTTGAAGGTCGAAGCGCTCTACACCGACAACACCCGCATCCCCGACTTGGTGAGCTACAACAACTCGGTGGCCGCCGAGGCCCGCTTCGATGCGATCCGCCTCGACATTGAAGCTTTCCCGAGCGGCGCTTCCGAGCCGACTACTTCCGGCGATATTGATGTATATGCCAATGCAGTGGCCAGCGCTGGCGCACTACCTGTTTACGTTAGTATCGGCCACAGTTGGGACCATCTTATTGCATATCCTTTGCCTACTGACCCCCAGAAGGAGGCCTTTAAGCACATCTTGGATATCGTCGCCGGCGTGGATGTGCAGACGGCCCAGGACAACTCAGGCACAGGCCCGGATGCAAGAGCGATAGAGCGGATCACCAAGGAAGAAGTGTGCTATGCCAACTCCCTGAACAAACGGGTGAATATCACCATCGAGACCTATGATGTGGTGACAAATCTGGGGCTGAATGATTTCAACACGTTCTTCGACGAAGGCGAGGCGGCCATGAAGAACACACTGGCCACGCTCGACTGGACCGCCCCTGAGGTCGCTGCTCCCTGTGCCAACCCTCAGCCGACCGGCTTTGCCTATCACTTCTACCGGCATTCCTTCGGCACAGCCTATTTTGCCCGGCCTCCCATTCCCTTCGCTGGACTCAACTGGGTCGTAAGGCATGCTTATAATGAAGGCCCTCAGTCGAATAACTGGTCTGCCAGCCCTCAAAGCGTCTGGGTGGATGACGCCGGTTTACACCTCAAGTTAAGATACGACGCCGTTAAAGGAAGATGGTATTCGGCAGAGGTTTACACCGACGATTTTAATTATTCCAAGTATGGTTTGCACCGTTTTAATATTACCACCCCTGCCGGTCAACCCTTATTAGATGACCTCGACAAGAACGTTGTGTTGGGGTTGTTTTTATCGAGAGACTATAATGAGTATAGTGTGGATGACGCCAATGTTCCCTTCGAAATAGACATTGAATTTGCGAAGTGGGGAACAGCACGAACCGCGAATGTTGACTACACAGTGTGGCATCATTTTCATGAACCCTCACTTGATTTTGACCGAAGGACAGTGCCTGATACCATGAATCTGGCCGGAGTATCTCTTACCTCCCATTTTATTGATTGGGAACCTTCCATGGTTCGTTTCAGAAGTTACAAAGGCCATGATCCATCACCTGCACAGCAAGACTCTCTTTTCGAGTGGAACACAACCGATGACCCTATTCCTTTGCCGGCAGACTCTATCCCTAAGCAAGAAAAGAACTTGAGGGTTCACATGAATTTATGGTCTATTAATAGCAATCCACTGACCGTCGGAGACCCTCCTTCCGATTACAATGAAGTGGAGATTATCGTGCAGGATGTCATTTTTCCTGACAATGATAATGATGGCATCTTCTATGAGGTCGATACTGCACCCAATACTTTCTCTAATGTTTTTAGCGATGGAACGACAACCGGAGAAATCAAGGAACGAGGGGGCCAGATATTAACCATCGTAGATTCGCCATATCCCAATAAAGGCGTAGTGATTACAGCTGAATCTTCTGGCGGATCAAATGTAGCCAATATAGAAATGAATTCCTCTCCATGTGCTATAACGCCTTCTACGTTCCCCCCTTCTTCTTTCTCTCTCATTGCAGGTAATCAAGTGGTTGTTACCTGTGGTAGCATTACAATTGAAGTGCTTAGCGGGCCAGTTGAAATAACATTTGTAGCCGCTGATGGCACACCTGCAACTACGGCTTTAAGCACAGGCAATACAGTGACATTTGACCCTATAACTTTCACCTTTACCACTCCTGCCACCAATGCTGTTCCCACGGTTATTCTGGTGAATGAAACCGAGTTCACCATGCTGCCCGGTGAGACCATTACCATAGCTGAATTTGAGACTTTCGATGCCGGGGTCGAAATTGGGGAGGATGAATTTGAGGTCGAGGGGAGCTTCACCTTGGTAGCGACAAGTAACGGAATCAATCCCCTCACGGAGGATATCACCCTTGAGGTGGGGACCTATGCCACAACGATACCTGCGGGATCCTTTGAGTTTGACGATGAATCCTTTGAGTTTGAAGGAGTCATCGCCGGGGTAGCGTTGGGGATGAGTATAACTCCACTCGGTGGCAATGAATTCAATTTCATGGTGATCGGAGAAGGTGCAGATTTAACAGGCACTTTTAACCCGGTTACAGTCTCCTTGAGAATCAAGGATGACGCAGGCACGGCCAGTATCATGGCAGATTGGTATTGCGGAAACAATAACAATAAGGTTGTCATTTGCCATAATGGCCATACACTTTGTATCAACGGCAATGCACTTCCTGCCCATTTGAATCACGGAGATTATACAGGCCCATGTATTCCGTCTGGCAGCCAGAACCTCATGGTTCCCGGTGGGATAACCTCAACTACGCCGTTCGGGGCTGTGGAACTCGAGGTCTTTCCCAACCCGGCAAAGAATGAAGTCAACATCCACCTGCATGGTGTGGAAACAGCCACCGAGTTGACCATCTATGACCAACTTGGCAAAGTGGTTTGGACAAGAATAATGGAAGAAGGACAAATTTCTACCTCCATCAGTCTGGACAACAGCCGATTCGGCAATGGCATCTATTTCGTGAGCGCCATAACCAAAGGCGAAAAAATCTCCCGGCGATTGGTGATTGTAAGATAGCCAATTATTAGTGAGCGGATGACTTTGATGCTTTGTCGATTAAATAGTGTCGGGTCAAAGCAAGGGGCTTGGGGCGGCGCAGCCGCCCCAAAATAACCTCTCCCCCGACGAGCCGCCGGAGGCGGCTGGGCTGGGGGGAGTAGCGCCTTGGGGGCGAAGCCCCCATCCCCCCTTGCTTTTAAAAATGTCCAGTAGTTTGGACGATGACCACAACTTGGTCAAATATGAATAGCCCCGGATTTCATCGGGGGCTATTCATATTCGACCCGGCTTTGGTGGGATGTGCGGTGAGGAAATTTTTATCAGACCTGTTAGCACTTCAAGTGCTAAGTGAAACGAATTTAATAAAATGTACCACTCGCCAGGGGTTACGAAAACAGGGGTTTGGGGCGGAACGCCCCAAAAAGCCCCTCTCCCCCCGACGAGCCGCCGAAGGCGGCGAGGAGGGGCAGGAGTTATGTGACAGACTGGTCTATTTAGTTAAATTTCTTTCACTAACAGGTCTATACTCAATTCATAAAAATTTAAAAATCAACTACTTATGAAAAATTTAATCCTCTTCGCTGCCCTGTTGTGCAGCATCTCCTCCTTCTCCCAATCCACTGATGAAGCTGCTGTAAAAGCACTTTTCCCAAAGGAAACACAAGCCTTCTACGCCCGTGACTGGAACGGCTGGGCAAATTGCTGGGGGCATGAAAGCTACATCACCTGGAGCTCCGGCAACGACCATTTGAAGTACACTGGTTGGGAGGCCCTTGAGAAATTCATGCGGGAAAACTTTTCCGCGTACCCTAAGCCTTTTTGGAAAGGAAGCATCAGCTTGAAGGATTGGAACTTTCACCAAAACAACAACATGGCGCTTGCCACTTACACCCAGGTCATGACGGCTGACAGCACCAATGTAACCACCGAGGCCTTTGGAAGCTGCGTTTGTGAAAAAATAGGCGGCGAATGGAAAATCATTGGGATGGCCGGGTTTTATGACAATGTGAATTATATGATGCTCAACGAATTGCTCAAGGGTTTGTGCTACGCGGAAGAAAAAGGCGAATCACCCGAATTGTATGCCCGTGCTGCCACCGAATGGGAAAAGAAAAACCAAGGCATGGGTACATTCACGATAAGTGGCCTATTTGAATCCATGGAATGGAGCTACAACAGCTTACAATTAGAAGTAGAAAAAGAGGAGATTTCGGACAGCCATTTCGTGATGAAGCGCAAGGACATCGGAAAATTCAAAGATTTGGATTCCTACTTCAAATGGTGGGGCAACCGGGGTTCGCTCGTCGAGCGCTACTTCCGGGAATACTGGAAAACGCAGGCGGATGCCTACGGCTTTAACTACGAAGCGCAGGAGGAAGGGGATAGTGTTGTTGAAACGATTCGGAAAAAATGATTATCGACCATAACGTCTCTTCAAATTATGCAATCCGAATTTGTAACCCCAGTGGATGATATGAAATGAGACTCCTCAGAATTGCCATTTCGGTAAAAAGAATTCAGCTATGAAAAAACTTCTTTGCCTTTTACTTCAGGCTGCCTTGACGGCCACCCTCTCCGCCCAGGTCATCAACCTCGACGCCACCACCACCCGTGCCGTCGTCGTCGGCATCTCCGACTACCAGGACGAGAAAATACCCGACCTGCGATTTGCCGACCGGGATGCGGAGGCGTTTGTTGCATGGCTGGAATCTCCGGCAGGCGGAAACGTGCCAATGCAAAATATCCACTTGATAACCAACCAAAAAGCCACTGGTGGTGCGGTAAACATGGAACTTTGGTGGCTACTGCAACAGAGTAAAGAAGATGACCGGGCTATCATCTATTTCAGCGGGCATGGCGACATGGAAGCCAAAATGCTGAACCAACTGGGATTTCTGCTTTGCTGGGACTCTCAATCTTTTGCCTACTTTTCCGGTGGCAGCATTCAGGTCACTAACCTTCAGGAAATCGTCAATACCCTGACACAGGTGAACAAAACCCAGGTGCTGCTCATCACCGATGCCTGCCGTGCTGGCAAGCTAGCCGGCTCTTCCATCAATGGCACCGGGGCTACCACCGCCAATCTGCAGCAGTTCGCCAATGCCATCAAGATACTCTCCTGTCAACCTACCGAATTTAGCCTGGAAGGCGAGCAGTGGGGCGGCGGAAGAGGCGCCTTCAGCTATCACTTGGTTGATGGGTTGTATGGGTTAGCCGACAGCGACAAGGACCACCAAATCAAGCTCAAGGAAATCAGCAGGTACCTCGAAGACCATGTGCCAGTGGATGCAAACCCGCATGTGCAAAACCCCCTGATTATTGGCGACCGGGAAGCCCTCCTCGCCAGGGTGGACGAAGGGATGCTGGCCCAAATAGAATCGGAAAAGAAACACCAGCAGACTCAGTTTTCCTCCGGTGATATGCGCGGCGTTGAAGACTTGATAGTTGCACATGAAGATACCAATATCCAGCAAATATACGCAGCCTATACTGCGGCAGTGGAGGCAGGTAACCTGATGTCTCCCAAAGGTTCCTCTGCCAATGACTATTATGATATCTTAATCCACGAACCGAGCATAGAACAGATGTATGGCATGTTGACCAGAAACTTCGTGGCGGCGTTGGTTGATGAGGCGCAGCAGGTGACAAATAAGTTGCTTAACACTGACCCAGTTGCAGTAGGAGATATCACGTCCCGCTCTTACTTATTCGACCATATTCCCACCTATCTGGAAAAGGCGACTGAGATATTAGGGGAAAAACATTTTCTCTACAAACATTTGAAGGCCAAGCAACGGTTTTTTGAGGGCAAAACCTGCCAGCCTGAAAAATACCCTGAACTGTCAGCGGATTCGCTTGTCCGTCTGGAAGTTCAAAAATATAAGGAAGCTTTGGAGTTTGATTCACTTGCCGTCTATGCCCATGTAGAATTGGGCTTTCTTTATTATTACAGGCTCGCATTTGGGGAATTAGCGTGGCATCATGCAAAAATGGCACTTGAATTCTCGCCCAATTGGACCTATGCCCTTTACTTGGCGGGGTTGTGCAAAAGAGGGCTTGACCCCGAACAAGGACCCAGTTATCTGTTGAAGGCTATTGAGAACGATTCCACTTTCCTCTTGCCGTACCAAGAGTTGTACATGATTTACATGTTAACAGGCGAAAAGGAGCAGTTTAAGATTTACCTTGACAAGTTCATCCAAAAGGCTGGGGACATGATCGCCTTGGATTCAATGGAAGTCCCGGCATACTATGTCACCCTTTTAGGTGGGTCCCTCTATTGGGCAGAAAGGTATAGCGAGGCCGAGCAGGTATTGAAGAAAGCGGAAAGGCTCACGAAGGGCAAGGACTGGGTCGTTTATCAGTACCTGGCATCTGTTTATAGTAAATTAGGGGAATGCGACAAAGCCAAAGCCGCTATAATGAGGCAAATAGAGTTTGCCCCTAATAACATAGTAGCACTTTTAGCTGTTTTGGATTGCTATAAAAAATACAATCTGATACAGGAGAGGACCCAAACCCTAAAAGAGGTAGTTTCCATGCTTGGCAGGGATAACTTCCATTTAGGATTCTTGCTGGATAAGTTAGGAGAATCTTATAGGGAAACCGGCCATCATGAGGAGTCAAAAGCCACATTCCAAAAGTTGACTCTAATATTCGCTGATCCAGAAAGCCCCTATGAAATGAACTATAAAGGCCGTGGCTGGTTAAGGCTTGGCGATTTGGAAGCTATGCAAAATACGATTGACGAGGGTCTTAAAAAGTTTCCCGGAGATGTCATGGTCTATTACCAGACAGCCTGCCTGTATTCATTAGCGAAGGATGAACAAAAATCGCTCGAATGGCTGGAGTTGGCGCAGGAGAAGGGTTTCGGCGACTATGGCTTGATTTCAACCGACCCCGATTTGGATAACATCCGCAACTCAGAAGGCTACAATGCACTGGTGAAAAAGTACTTCCCTGAACAATTTAAAGACTAAAACCCCCTGCCATGAAAAACTTGTTCATAGCCCTTTCGATTATCTGGTGCGTTAACCTCCCCGCCCAGGTCATCAACCTCGACGCCACCACCACCCGTGCCGTCGTCATCGGCATCTCCGACTATCAGAACCTGCCTGACCTGCGATTCGCTGACCGGGATGCGGAGGCGTTCGCCGACTGGCTGCGCTCGCCCGCAGGCGGCTTTCTTGACGGCAAGCTAGTGGCCTTGCTGACCAATAAAAAAGCCACCACCGGGCAGCTCATCGGAGCATTCGACTGGCTGATTGACAAGAGCAACCCCGGCGACCGGGCCATCATTTATTTCAGTGGACACAGCGACGTAGAGCGCGCCACGAAGTTCCAGCGGGGCTTCCTGCTCACCTACGATTCGCCGCCCAGCGCATACCAAGCGGGGGCTTATGCCCTCATTTTCCTCCAGGACGTCATCACCACCCTCTCCGATGCAGGTGTGCAGGTGGTCATGATTTCGGATGCTTGCCGGGCCGGGAAATTGGCGGGCAGCGAGCAGAAAGGCACCGAGGCCACTTCCGCCGAAATGGCCAAGCGCTTCGCCAACGAGGTGAAAATCCTCTCCTGCCAGCCCGACGAGTTCAGCCTCGAAGGCGAGCAGTGGGGCGGTGGCAGGGGATGTTTTTCCTACCACCTGATTGACGGCTTGGCCGGCTTGGCCGACAACAACTCGGACTTGACCGTGAACCTGCTGGAAATAGGGAGCTACCTTCAGGAATGGGTGCCAAAAGAAACAGCCCCACTCAGCCAAATACCTATTACGGTTGGCGACCTGAAAACGCCTCTTGCCTTCGTAAACGACTCGTTATTAACCATCGCCAAAAAGGGAAAATCAGAACAGTTGCTTGCCCTCAAACCCATCGAAACAAAAGGAATGGAGGAGCTGGTTTTTGAAGAATTAGATACCAACATCCAGGAAATGTATCGGGCGTTTATGGCGGCCATCGAAAAGGGTGATTTGATGTCTTCCCCAAGCGGTGGAAAATCTGCTGACGACTACTATCGCAGTTTGATTGATGTGCCGGAATTAGCGGAACTGCACAGCTTTATGAGGCGGAACTTCGCTGCGGCTTTGATGGACGAGTCGCAGCAAGCCATTAATTTGCTAATGCAAACTGACCCGCTTTTCGCAGATAATGTTTGGGCAATGCCACTCCATCTCGACCGTGCTCCGGCTTACCTCAACCGGGCCGCCGGATTGTTGGGAGAAGAGCATTACATTTATAAATCCCTCAAAGCGAAAGAGTATTATTTCAAAGGAAAAAATTACAACCTGGAAAACTTCCCAAATGCCAATCCCGATTCTTTAGAGAGATGGAAAGCAATGGAGTATTTAGCCGGCTTGACCTATGATGAAAACGCTCCGTACCTTTTACAAGCCTTGCTATTTGACATCTTTAGTTTGGAAGGCGATAGAAGAAAGTCCTATGCCGATAAGTTGGAGGAAATTGCCCCATCCTGGGCATTGGGACAATATACGTTGGGCCTGACAACCGCCAATTATTTAGGTGAATCCGAAAGAAGTATTGAGCATTACCAGAAGGCCATTGCACTCGATTCCAACTTTTTATCATCCTACAACTGGATTGCATGGCCTTATGAATTTTTGGGTCAAAAATCAGAAGGCAAAAAATGGCGAAGCAAATATGTTGAAAGATTAAAGGCCAGGATATTGGCTGATAGCAGCACCGCAACGCCCTCTTTATACACTGATTTGGGCAATGCCCTATGGCGCTTAGGCCGGAACGAAGAAGCCAAAGAAGCGCTGTTGCTGGGAGAAAAATTATCCAAAGGCCAGCTTCCTACCATTTACGGGAATTTATTTGTCGTTCATCTTGAGTTAGGTGAATATGAAAAAGCCATTGAGTCGCATATGAACCTTTACAGGCTTATTGGTAACAAAGGTTATGGTCTTAGCTTTATAGATGAAATTTATTTCTCCCTCCTTAACTCACCTGAAAAAGGAGTGGATTTCTTCAAGACAATCTTAGCTGATGATTCAACCAATGCAGTGGCCTATCACGGACTCGGGCGATTATTGCACCTCCTCAAGCGTTACGATGAAGCGGAAGAAGCCTACAAAAAAGCCGTTCGATTCGACAATCCTACAAATCCAATTGCCAACTATGACACACCACCAAAGATGTTCTTGGGCGAGCTTTATATGGACATGAAGCGAAGGGAAGAAGGGCAAAAGCTATTGGAGGAGTTCATTGCGCTTTACCCCAATCCTGTTGAATATAACTCCTTGTATCTGGTTGGGCGTGCATACCTGGGTCTTGGCAATTTGGAAGCTATGGAAGAGACCACAACGAAAGCAGTTAAATCAACCCCCGATGATGTAAATATCTTTTATGCGGTTGCCGCCCTATATGCTTTGGCCAGTAAGGAAAAAGATGCATTAGAGAGTTTAGAAAAGGTTTTGGAAAAAATAACTTATTCCTACGCTTGGATTTTGATAGATGATGACTGGGACAATATTCGAGATTCAGAGGGCTTCAAAGCTCTGATGAGAAAGTACTTTCCTGAACAATTTAAAGACTAAAACCCCCCGCCATGAAAAACTTGTTCATAGCCCTTTCGATTATCTGGTGTGTTAACCTCCCCGCCCAAGTCATCAACCTCGACGCCACCACCACACGTGCCGTTGTCATTGGCATTTCCGATTACCAGGACGAGAAAATCCCCGACCTGCGCTTCGCCGACCGGGATGCGGAGGCGTTTTATGCTTGGTTGAAAAGCCCGGCGGGCGGAAACGTGCCGGAGGAAAACATTCAGCTATTAACCAACAAAAAAGCAACCAATGCTGCTATTGGGCTTGCCCTCTTCAATCTGATTGACGGGTGCAAAGCGGACGACCGCGCTATTATATACTTTTCCGGGCATGGTGACGTGGAGACGAAGACCATTTACCAGAACGGCTACCTGCTCAGTTGGGACACGCCTTCCTCCGTCTATATTTCCGGAGCTGTGTCGCTGCGGGATTTGCAGGAGGTAGTGTCCACGCTTTCGAAGGGGAACAAGGCGAGTGTGTTGGTCATCACTGACGCCTGCCACGCCGGGAATCTGGCGGGCAGCATCATCGGTGGTACACAAGCTACCGCTCAGGAACTGTCGCTGCAATTCGCAAAAGAGAGCAAGATCCTTTCCTGTCAGCCCAACGAGTTCTCTATCGAAGGAGAGCAGTGGGGCGGTGGCCGGGGCGTTTTTTCTTACTTTTTGCTCAAAGGGCTGACTGGCTTGGCGGACAAGAACGGCGATGAAGCGGTAAGCTTGCTGGAAATCGGTCGCTACTTGCAAGACGCAGTACCCGCTGAAACTGCGCCGGAGCCACAGATGCCATTCACGGTGGGCAACTTGCAGACCGCCATCGCCCAAGTGGATGCGCCCTCGCTTGACAGCTTGAGAAAGAAAGAGGAGGCGCAAATTGACTTTTTGAAAGAAATCAACCCGAAAGGCTTGGAAGACGATTTGCTGGCGAAGGCAGATTCGGCGACTCGGAAACAATATGCCGCTTTCAAAACCGCCCTCGCTACAGGCGACTTGCTCGAACCCGCGGACCGGAATGCTTGGGACTTGTTTCAAAAACTTTCCGCCAACAAACAGGTGGAACCGTTGCACAGACTCATGCTCCGCAACCTCGCCACTGCCCTACTCGACGAGGTGCAGCAAGCGCTCAACGCCTTGCTCGAAAGCGACCCCTCCGAGGCTAACCAGTGGAATTGGAATCCCGGCAAGTACCGCCAATACCCGGCATACCTCCAACGGGCAATGGAACTGCTCGGCGAGCAGCACTACATGTACCGCTCGCTGCTGCCGAAAAAGCTGTACTTCGAGGCGCTGAACCTTGCCAAAAACATGGGTGAAATGGTGGATTTTCCTGAAAAACGGGACTCGCTGCGCGCTGCCGCTAAAGCTAAATTGCTGGAAGCCATCCGGCTCGAGCCTTCGGCGGCTTACCTTTATCATGCGGTGGGGAATCTCTATTTCTATTCCTACCCACCGCAAACCGACTCCCTGTTGCGCTGGACGAGCAAAGCCATAGAGTACTCTCCGAAGTGGTTGCTGCCGTATTTGGATATTTCCTACGAGTATCAGATGACGCAGTCCGACGTGCCCCGCGCCGACCAATGGCTGCAAAACGCCTTTGCCATCCAGCCGGATGCCTACGTGGTACTGGAGCGGCTTTCGTGGATGCGGCAGTGGCAGGGCCGTACGGAAGAAGCCCTTGCCCTTTGCGACACGATGATTCGCCTGAAACCGGACTTGTTCAATGCCTACGCCACCAAAGGCGTCACGCATTGGGTGCGCACCGATTGGGCGGAGGCGGAACGGTATTTTAAGAAGGCCCTTTCCTTGGAAAAAAGCGGGGGCAATTGGTCGCACGCCTTCCTGATAAACTTGTACGTCAGAACCCGCCGGGTGGATGAGGCAATTGCACGATGCCAGGAAATCCTGCACGACTCGACCACGGTTGTTTTTTTCAAAGGGCATACGCTTTTACAACTCGCGCACGGATTGATTTTGGCAGAAAAATACAAGGAAGCCGAGCCATGGATACTAATGGATATTGAATTATCATCGGGCGTTCACCTCGGCGCTGGTTATTATTTGCTCGGAGTGGTGAAAGTTCAGGAAGGCAAGCTGGATGAAGCCTGGCAATTTCTCCAAAAAGCCGCCGAACTCAATCCGAATGAAGTGGCAATGTTGATTGGCGTCAATACGAACCTGGCGCTTATCGAAGCCAAACGGGGCAACCCAGAAAAAGCAGACAGCTTGTTTGTGAAGGGATTGGCCATGTCTTCGGGAAACGCTTTGGACGAAGCTTCGTTCAGGCCGCAGGCACATGCGCTCTACGCCGACTTCCTGCTTAGACAAAAACGCTTCGCCGAAGCCCGCATGCAATACGACGCCTGCCTGAAATGGGAGCCGCATGGCTGGCGTGCTTATTATGGCTATGCACTCCTTGCTGCTCAGGACGGTAACAAAACCGCCGCCCTCAATTGGCTTGAAAAATCCCTTGATAACTTTTATCCAGATGCGGAATCTATCCAGGCGGAGCCACTTTTCAAAAAAATCCGAAAAACCAAACGCTTCAAGGAGATGATGAATCGTAACTTCCCCGACCAGTTTAAAGACTAATACCTCGTAAAAATGAGATACTTCCTCACCTTCATCGCCCTGTTTGCCACCCTCCCCCTCCCCGCCCAGGTCATCAACCTCGACGCCACCACCACCCGCGCCGTCGTCATCGGCATCTCCGACTACCAGGACGACAAAATCCCCGACCTGAAATACGCCCACCGCGACGCCATCGCCTTCGCCGCCTGGTTGCCATCGCCTGCCGGGGGCAATGTTGCGCCCGGACACATCCAGCTCTTGCTCGACAAGGAGGCGACAAAAGGAAAAGTGGCGATGGCTTTGACCTGGCTATACGAGCAAAGCAGGGAAGGCGACCACGCCATCATCTACTTCAGCGGACACGGCGACGTCGAGAAAAAGCTGTTCAGCCAACCCGGCTACCTGCTTTGCCGGGATGCCCCGCCGGTGGTTTACATGAGCGGCGGCGCACTGTCTGTCACCGAGCTTCAGGAAGTGGTGGCAACCCTTTCGCTGGGCAAGAAAGCGGAGGTGCTCGTCATCACCGACGCCTGCCGGGCTGGCACACTGGCGGGCGCTGCCACGGGTGGGCCGCAGCAGACGACCGCCAACCTGATGAACCGCTTCGCCAACGAGGTCAAAATTCTCTCCTGCCAGTCCAACGAGTTCAGCATCGAGGGCGAACAGTGGGGCGGGGGCAGGGGCGCTTTCAGCTATTGCCTCGAAGATGCGCTGTACGGGCTGGCTGACCGGGACAAGGATTCGCAAATCAAGCTGAAAGAAATCGGGAGGTACCTCGAAGACCACGTGCCGGCGCAGACCGACCCGCAGGTGCAGAACCCCATCGTGGTGGGCGACCGGGAAGCCCTCGTCGCTTTCGTGGATGAAAAAATGCTGGCGCAATGGGAAGCAGATAAAAAACAGCGGCAACCCAATTTTTCCCCCGGCGACATGCGGGGCATGGCGGACGTGATACTGGCGCAGGCGGACACCAACATCCAGCAAATTTACCAGGCCTTCCTCGCTGCGGTGGAAGCGGGCGAATTGATGAACTCCGCCCAAGGCGGAAAGTCAGCCAATGAATGCTACGAGATGCTCATCCACGAACCGAGCATCGAGCAACTGCATGGCTTTTTGAAGAGGAACTTCGTGGCAGCGCTGGTGGATGAATCCCAGCAGGTAACGAACAAGCTGTTGAAGACCGATCCACAGGTGGTGAGCGATGCCTGGTCCCGCCCTTTCGTGTTCGACCATATTCCCGGCTATCTGGAACGTGCAGTGGGGATTCTGGGTGAGAAGCATTTTCTCTACAAGCAGTTGAAAGCGAAGCAATATTTCTTCGAGGCGAAAGCTTGCCGAACTGAAAACTTCCCTGACTTGCAACCGGATTCAGTTTTAAACATGGCTGTCCAGAAATTTGAAGAAGCACTTCGTTTCGATTCCAGCGCTGCTTACGTGCATGTGGAATTTGGGTTTTTGCTTTGGTACAAGCTATTGCGGTCGAATGATGCCCTAGCTCACGCCAAAATAGCTTTGGAATTGTCTCCGAACTGGGTGTACGCCCATAACCTGGCGGGGAGATGCTACTCTCGAACGGATTTTTCAAAATTTATGCATCATTGCCAAAGAGCCATTGAGTTGGATTCCACGTTTTTGCTTACATACAGGGAATTGTTCCAATTCTATATTTGGAATGGAGAAATGGATAAGTACGCCTTCTACCGGGACAAATACATCCAAAAAGTAAACGCGCTGATAGCATCCGACCCGGAAAAGGTTCCTGTCATGTATCGCACTTATTTGGGTGCTGCACTCTCAATGTCAGGCAGGTTGGAAGAGGCAGAGCAAGTTTTGCTAAAAGCCAGGGAGCTTTCCAAAGGGCAGGACTTGGGTGTCTGGCAATTTCTGGGGGGCGTCTGGACGGGTTTGGGTGAAAACGAAAAGGCAGTGATGGCGGCAAATAAGCAGATTGAACTTGCGCCTTTTAACCCGAATGGGTACCAAACTCTGGCCTTACTCTATAAAAGAATGAACCAACCCCAAAAGAGAATGGAGACGCTTGAAAAAGTAGTTTCGATGGATAAATCGGGTGAAATATCTGGCTGGCTTCAGCTACAGTTTATAGCATGGTTGGGAGAAGCTTACATGGAACTTGGACGGGAAGAAGAAGCGAAGGTGCAATTTCAAAAAATCCTTGAATCAAGGCCAGACCCGCACGACGCTGCTGAAGTTAATATGAAAGGGAGGGCATATTTGGGGCTTGGCGATATAGAAGCCATGCAGCGAACGATTGACGAAGGCTTGAAAAAATTCCCCGGCGATGTCATGGTTTATTACCAGGCAGCCTGCCTGTATTCGCTGGCTATGCAGGAGCAAAAGTCGCTCGAATGGCTGGAGTTGGCGTTGGCAATGGGCATGAGCGATTTCGGTTTGATTCATGGCGACCTCGATTTAGATTGGATTCGGGAGAAGCCAGACTTCAAAGCCCTGATGAAAAAATACCTCCCCGACCAACAAAAGAAATAAGCAATCCGCAATTTTTCAAACATAATTCAACGCAATTTTGAAGCACGGGCGCCCCGCCCGTGCTTATTTTTTGTCCACCCATTGCAAATGCTGTTTAAGCGCCTAAATTTGACCATCCAATCCAACAACGCGCTTTCCAGTTTCTGGCTTTGAAGACCCTGTTCAAGTGTTTCAATAAACCAAATGCGTTGAACGATGCTTTCCAATACCGCCTTCGTCAAACGCCCGGATTTTTCGGGACAACTGCATGTTTCCATCTGCAAAGCCATTGGTCATGCTTCTTTTGGGGGATTTTGCAAGCCGGGGATTTTCCTGGCAAACCAATTTTCCCGCGCCATTCTTTTCCTTTTTTTCTCCTTGCTTTTCCCGCCCCCACTCATAGTGGGCCAGGAACAAAACCTGCGTTTTGAAAAATACGGCGTCGAAAATGGCCTGCCCACTGCGCAAATCCTCGACATCCTGGAAGACAGGTTTGGTTTCATCTGGTTGGCGACCATAGATGGTTTGGTCAAGTTCGACGGGTATGATTTCAAAGAATACAAACACGTTCCCGGCGATGGATATTCTCTCCCATCCTCTATTGTCCATCAATTAATGGAAGATAGCAAGGGGAACATATGGGTCGTGACAGAAGGAGAGCTTAGTCTTTACCACCGGGAGACCGACAATTTTGAACTGCTTTTGTCTCCAGGCGATTTAGGCCCTTCGGGCAATGCTGTCCAGGTGGTATTTGAAGATAAAGACCATACGATTTGGGTCGGCACGGCTAATGGAGTTTTTAGGTTCAATCAACAGGATTGTTCACTCCTGCCGGTGGCAAGCCCGGAAGGAGTGGCGGAAAATATCAATATCCGGTGCATCGGGCAGGACTCCAAAGGTCGCATTTGGGTAGGCGGGGATCATGGACTCCAAAGACTGGATGCTGACAAAAGTAGCCTCGAGGCTGGCTTCTTGGATTCGAAAAACCTGAGCAATTCAACCAGGATACAATATATCAAAGATTTTAAGGAAGATAAAAATGGCCGCCTTTGGCTTGCTACAAGTGCCGGGTCGAAAATATGGGACCCGGACGAAAAGCGATTATTGCCGACGCCGCTGCCGGATTCCTTAGCCAACCAAGGCGTGTATGACATTTTGATTGACCGGAATCAAAACATTTGGCTGGCGTTCCAGTACAAAGGGCTGGCATTTATTGACCATGAAAATCATCAAACCCGGCATTTCCAGCACTCGCCTTACATGGCAAACGGCCTTGCAAACGACCAGTTGTATTCCCTGATGCAGGACAGGGTGGACAATCTGTGGATAGGAACGACGCTCGGTTGTCAAAAAATCAACCTTTCATCGGTCAAATTCCCGGTGTACCAGGTCAGGCCCGGCATGGAAGCTAATGAAAACAACATATACCGGGTCCATCAGGACAAAAAGAGCCGCATTTGGACGACGACTTTAAACGGCAAATTGTTTTATGCGCCTGTTTTGGGCACCAATCCGCAAACATTTTTTCCCGGCAGTGGCCCAAAAGTCCAGGCTTTCA
Organism: uncultured Saprospiraceae bacterium; assembly: GCA_964508135.1. GTDB lineage: Bacteria > Bacteroidota > Bacteroidia > Chitinophagales > Saprospiraceae > UBA6168. The sequence continues at coordinate 21,904 of CAZDSU010000005.1, read as the reverse complement.
GTTTTTATTATTCAGGCTCTGACCACATGCTCTGGGCAATACATGCAGGAAATGGCGTGTATGCTTTTAATGAATCAAAATGGGCTTGGCAAAGGATGGATTTGGGCGACACTATCAACACCCAGCCTAACATGGTTTTGTTCGAGGACGTCCACGACCCCGGCATTTTGTGGGTAGGCAATGCCAAGGGACTTTGTAAATTGAACAGACACACGAATCGCCGCCAATGGTTTAATCCAAAAAAAGACATTCCATCTGTCACCCCGTTCATATACAACATGCTACAGTTGCCTGACGGGAATATATTGGTCAATGCGGGGGAATTCTCCACAGGTACTTTGGCATTGTTCAATCAGGTTTCAAAGCGGTTCAAACCTTTGATTTTCTCTAAAGACGACCCTGCCCTGCCAGCTATCCTCTCTGTCCGCAGTTTCGCATTGACCAGGAAATACGGCGTATGGATGGCGACCCCAAGCGGGCTGGTCAATTACGATATCAAAAGCGGAAACTGCCGCATCCTGACTTCCCAGGACGGCTTGCCCACCACCAGTGTCATGTCGGTCATAAGCGATGAAAAAGACAATATTTGGGTAGCTTACGACGGATATTTGTCCAAATACATGCCGTCAAATGATTCCATTGTATCGTTCGATGTGCGCTCGGAAATGGAAGGGTTTTATTCAGGCTCTTGTACAAAAGGCCTTGATGGGCGGTTATTTTTTGGAGGGTCGTCAGGTTTTATGGCATTTCATCCTGACTCCATCCATTTTGACACGGCCCCGCCAAAGGTGGTCTTGACCGGTTTCAAAGTTCTGAACTGGCCCCGGTACCTCGGGACATCCCCCGAATTGATACAGGATATTACCTTGTCGCACAGCGACAACATATTCTCTTTCCATTTTGCAGCGCTGCATTTCATTGATTCAAAAAACATCCGGTACAAATACAAGTTGGAAGGTTTTAACGAAGAATGGGCGGATGCAGGCGCAGACAGGACTGCAACTTATACCAACCTCAATCCTGCCAGCTATGTTTTCCGGGTCATTGCCTGCAATGGGGATGGGGTTTGGTCTGAAGGGACTCCTTGGGAAAACAAAAAAGGGCTGACTGTCAAACTGACCATCCTCCCTCCGTGGTGGGCCACCTTATGGGCGAAAGCAATGTACCTGCTGTCCGCCGGCGGATTGTTTTATGGACTATGGCGCTACGACCTGCGGCGCAGGCTGGCCGCCGCTGAGACCCGCCACCTGTGGGATTTGGACCACCTCAAGTCCCGACTCTACACCAACATCACCCACGAGTTCCGCACCCCGCTCACCATCATCAGTGGCATGGCCGACCAAATCCATGAGCGCCCCGAAGAATGGCTGGAGGAGGGTACGCACCTGATAAAGCGCAACAGCCACCAACTGCTGCAACTCGTCAACCAGATGCTCGACCTGAGCAAGCTCGAATCGGGAAGGATGCCGCTCCACCTCGTGCAAGGCGACGTAGTGGGTTTCCTGAGATACCTCGTCGAGTCGTTTCATTCCCTGGCCGAAGCGAAAAGCGTTCAACTGGCAATGCAAACCGACTTGTCGGAATTTGTCATGGATTTTGACGAAGAAAAATTGCAGCAAATCGTGTCGAACCTGCTATCAAACGCCATCAAGTTTACGCCGGAAGGAGGGCAGGTTGATTTGCGATTTGCGATTGACGATTTGCGATTGCCAGGCGCCGACAGGACAATGCCCAATCGTCAATCGTCATTCGTCATTCGGGACACGGGCATCGGCATTCCCCCCGAAAAACTGCCCCATGTTTTTGACCGTTTTTACCAAGTGGACGACGAGGCGTCGCGACATGCCGAGGGTACCGGCATCGGACTTACGCTGGTCAGGGAACTGGTGAAACTACTGGGCGGGGAAATCTCGGTGGAAAGCCCCACCCTAGGAGGGCGTGGTACAACCTTCACGCTGAAACTGCCGATAACCCAAACTGCCGCCCTGGGCGGTGCCCAACCCAAGGCCGAACGCCAAGCAACCGCCCTCGCCGCTGTGCCCGCCGACCCTCCATTCACGGGGGAAGCTGCCGACAAACAGACCCTGCTGCTCATCGAGGACAACCCCGACGTGGTACACTACCTGGCCAGTTGCCTCGGCAAAGGCTACCGCCTCGACTTTGCCCAAAACGGCAGGGAGGGCGTGGAAAAAGCCCTGGAAACGATGCCCGACCTCATCATCAGCGATGTGATGATGCCACAAATGGACGGCTTCGAAGTCTGCCAATCCCTGAAGAACGATGGGCGCACCAGCCACATCCCCATCATTTTGCTGACGGCAAAGGCCGACATGGCCTCAAAAATCGAGGGGCTGGAACGGGGCGCCGACGCCTATCTGGCCAAGCCATTTGAAAAGGAAGAACTGCTGGTGCGGGTGAGGAAACTGCTCGAACTGCGCCAGCGGCTGCAGCGTCACTACCTGTCGCTTACTACCTCCGCTGCGGGCGAGGTGCTGCCCCACGAAACCACCGCCACGGAAAGCGCCTTTGTGCAAAAAGTACGCATGATCGTTGAAACCCACTTGGACGACGCCCAGTTCGACCTCGCCCGTTTCTCCCGGGAACTCACCATGAGCCCTAGCCAACTGCACCGCAAGCTGGTCGCCCTCACGGGGCTATCGCCCAGCCGCTTCATCCGGCATGTACGCCTAAGAAAGGCCCAAATCCTGCTGTTGGAAACGGAAGGCTCGGTCAGTTCTATCGCGTACGAGGCGGGGTTCAACGACCCGGACTACTTCATCCGGGCGTTCCGGCAGGAGTTCGGAGAAACCCCGATGGGGTTTAGGAAAAA
>CAZDSU010000005.1:0-18974 GCA_964508135.1 uncultured Saprospiraceae bacterium | reverse complement strand
TCATCCGGGCGTTCCGGCAGGAGTTCGGAGAAACCCCGATGGGGTTTAGGAAAAAAAATCACACTAAAAAATAGGCAATCCAGAGACCGTTCAATGCCTAAAATGCCTCGTCCCAGTCACCACCATCCGCATCCCGTTCGCATCGCAGTAGTCCACGCTGTCCTGGTCCTTGATGGAGCCACCGGGGTGGATGACGGCGTCAATGCCCTCGCCGTGGGCGATTTCCACACAGTCAGGGAATGGGAAAAACGCATCGGAAGCCATGACGGCACCCCGCAGGTCGAAGCCGAAGGACTTGGCCTTGTGGATGGCCTGTCGCAGGGCGTCCACCCGGTTCGGTTGGCCGCAGCCCATTCCGATGAGCTGGCGGTTTTTCACGAGGGCGATGCCATTGGATTTCAGGTGCTTCACGCAGGTGCTGGCGAAGAGCAGGTCACCCACCTCGGCGTCCGTCGGGGCGAGCTTGGTGGCCTGTTTTAGGTCGGCTGGAGTCTCTGATTTCAAGTCAGTGTCCTGCTCCACCACGCCGTTCAGCAGGCTGCGGAAGGAACGGGGCTGCACATAGAATTCCTTGATTTTCAACAGGATGCGGTTCTTTTTTGAGGATAAATGGGCGAGTGCATCGGCGTCGAACCCGGGCGCAATCAGCACTTCATAAAAAAGTTGGTCAATCTCTTGCGCCGTTGCTAAGTCCACTGTCCGGTTGCAAACGAAAATGCCGCCGAAGGCGCTCACGTTGTCGCAAGCGAGGGCGGCCTTCCATGCCTCCAAAAGCGTTGGACGACTGGCGATTCCGCAGGCATTCGTGTGTTTCAAAATCGCAAAAGTCGGGTCGCTGTGCTGGAACTCCCGCATGAGCTGCACGGCGGCGTCCACGTCCACGAGGTTGTTGTAGCTAAGGGCCTTGCCGTTCAGCACGTCGAACATTTTACTTAAATCGCCATAAAAAACGCCCGACTGGTGCGGGTTTTCGCCGTAGCGCAGCACCTCCGACTGGTGGATGCTGTGCTTGAAACTTAGTTCCCCGCTGCCCCGGTTGAAGTAGTTGAAAATGGCAGTGTCGTAATTGCTCGACACTTTGAAGCCCCGGCGAGCCAATTCCCTGCGGTCTTCGAGGTCGGTACAGCCGTCCTTTTTTTGCAGGCAATCCAACAGGAAGGCGTACTCGTCCTTGCTCGGCACCACGGCCACATCACCGAAGTTTTTGGCAGCTGCCCGGATGAGGGAAATGCCGCCGATGTCTATTTTTTCGATGATTTCGGCCTCGTCCTGCGTCTTGGCCACAGTTTCCTCGAAGGGATACAAATCCACGATCACGAGGTCAATTTCCGGTATTTTGAATTGTGCCAGTTGCGCCTGGTGCGCCTCCTCCCGAATGGCAAGGATGCCGCCGAACACCATCGGGTGCAGCGTTTTCACCCGCCCGTCGAGGATGGAGGGGTAGCCGGTCAGCCCCTCAACGGTCTTCACAGGCACACCAAGGCTTTCGATGTACGACTGTGTGCCGCCTGTGGAATAAATGGCGACGTTGTGCTTGTGGAGTTCCCGGATGATTGGTTCGAGGCCGTCTTTGTAGAAAACGGAGATGAGTGCGGACGTGATTTTTTTTGATTTCACCTTGCGATTTCAGATTAGGTTCCCTGCCTACCGGCAGGCAGGTCTTCGGGAATGACAAAAGATTGGTTGCGGTTGCCGATGCCCAAAAGCCTGTTTTTACTAAAAATATGGTTCTCTCAAGAAGTGCGCAAAGGTAGGTGGTTTGGTCGCTTTGCCAAACGAAATGGCCAATGATTCATGGACGGACAACAGTGATTTAGAAAATCAGAAACCTGACTTTTGGGATAGTTTGGTTGGTCAGAATCTTTTTATCCCGGTTACTTTGTGCTTATGAAAAGTAGCTATGAAAGCTGACAGTTAGGTTAGAAAGTTTATCCAAAAACGAAAATACGCTCACACCTGTTTCCTTCTTTCTTTGACTCCAAATAATCGAGCTGTGAAAACTTTGGGACTATTTCATACAGGATTTCGACGGCCCACTGATGCGATTCAGTGGGCTGTTTTTTGTAGCCCGAAAATCTTTTTCGGGCAATCTTCCCCGAAATCTTTTTCTGACTACATGACACCCAACCTCCCTAATTCCTCCCGTAGTACGCCAGGTGATTTGAAGTGAATGGACTCAATCCCCATCGCTCGTGCGGCCAACACGTTCCGGTAGTTGTCGTCAATGAAAATGGCCTCGGAAGGTGCCACGTCATAACGGTCAAGCAGGATTTGGTAGAATTCTGGGAAGGGTTTGCGGGTTTTTTCCGTGCCACTCACCACGATGCCATCGAACCAATGCAGGAAGTCAAAAGTCTCCAAGGCGATGGGAAATGTCTCTGCGGACCAGTTGGTGAGGGCATAAAAACGGTGGCCGTTGGCGGCTTTCAGCTCCCTAAAAATATTCACGGTCTCGGGGATGGCGCCGCCGAGCATTTCCCGCCAGCGGCCATAGTAAGCTTTGATTTCGGGTTCCCATTCAGGATGCTCGGCGAGAAGCTGTTCGGTGGCTTCTTGAATGGAGCGGCCAGCGTCCTGTTCCTCGTTCCAGTGCGGGGTGCAGATATTGTCGTAAAAAAACTGCTTGCGGGCAGGGTCGTCAAAGATTTTGTCGAAGACGTAGTCGGGGTTCCAGTCAATCAGGACGCCGCCGAGGTCGAAGATGATAGTATTCATAAATAAGGTATGAGATATTGGGGTATGAGGTATTTTGGGGCGCAAATGTAACGTAAAAAAGATGGGATTTACACGGCTACGGCGGCGGCTTGGAGTTGCTGCCATTCCTTGATGATGCTGCTGAGGTATGCTTCCAATTTATCGGCAGGGGTGTGCTCCGGCAGTGAGTTCAAGATGGAAACGATGACCAGTTTGAGGCCCTGTTCGGGGTTTTCCTCAAAGGCTTGGCGGGTGAGGATTAGGACGGCTTCTCCTTTTTTCTTCCAAAATTTGGAAGAGTGGATTTTGCCTTGTTTTGCAAGTTCAAAGAATTGAATTTCCTCAGCAGTAAACAAATGCTTGTTTTCTTCGCAATACGTGATAGAATCTGCTTCTATTCTTTCTAAAACGGCTGTCATTTCTTGCATTATTTTGATTTTGAAAAGCTAAGTTATGGGCTTTTGCGCTTAATTTCAAACTTCTGGTAGTACCCGTCTGGATGATATTTCTCTTTTTCGTCGCCATCAATCCCCTCCAAAACGAACCCTTCTTCAATCTCCCGGTATCTACGCTTGAAAATCCTGTTGTAAAACCTCAACCTCTTTTCATCTACTGCTTCAATCTCCAAAATTGCCGTTGGGTAATTTTCAAAAAACATATAAACTGCCATTGCAACGGTCGAAATGGTTGTTACGTAGTCATGGTTGTTCGAAACAACCGTATCGTTTGTTTTGCCATCAACAATATCACCAAAAGCAAGGTTGAAACGGCCGTCGCTCAAGTCTTCAAAAATAACAAACTTATCTATAACACCCTGAACACCAACACTTTTAAACCTGTATTGCAAAAAATCAGGCGCATTTTTCAAGAAATAGTGGTCACTAATCATAGCATGTGTTTTCTCAAAAATATCGGGTCTAAAACATACCTCATCCCTCCTCACCTCAGACCTCTCAACGCCTCCACTTCTTCCACAGTTTTTGGCACGGGCTTGCCCAGCACCCGGTGGCCGTCCTGCGTCACCAGCACGTTGTCCTCGATGCGGATACCGCCGAAGTTGCGCCAATCCTTCAGCGCCCCGTAGTTGATGAAGTCGGTGAACTTGCCCTCGGCCTCCCACTGGTCCATCAGTTCTGGGATGAAGTAGAGGCCCGGCTCCACCGTCAGCACAAAACCCGGTTCCAGTGCCCGGCCCAACCGCAGGTAGGCCGTGCCGAACTGCGTACTGCGCTGAATATCAGCCGAATAGCCCACGAAATCTTCGCCTAAATCCTCCATGTCGTGAACGTCCAGCCCAATCATGTGACCCAATCCATGCGGGAAGAACAGCGCATGAGCGCCCTGTGCCACGGCTTCGTCGAGGTCGCCCTTCATCAGGCCCAGCGATTTCAGGCCCTCGGACATGCGGCGGGCAGCGGCGAGGTGTACGTCACGATACGGCAAGCCCGGCTTGAGCGATTCGATGGCGCTCACTTCGGCGTCCAGCACGATGTTGTAAACATCTTTCTGTCGTTGGGTAAAAACCTTGTCAACGGGGCAAGTACGGGTGAGGTCGCCGGCATAATGCAGGTGCGTCTCTGCGCCGTGATCGCCAAGCAGCAGTTGGCCGCTTTGCAGTGTGTTGTAGTGGTGGTGGTTGTGGAGCACCTGCCCGTTGATGGTCATGATGATACCGTAGGCCAGCGCACCACCCATGCCCGTGGCAATTCCTGCAGCAATGCCCGCCAGTTCTGCCTCTTTTTTGCCAGCGGCGGTGGCCTTCATCACGGCCACGTGCATGGCACCGCTGATGTCAACGGCCCGTTCCATTTCCGCTACTTCTTCCGCCGACTTGTGCGAACGCTGTGAAACGATGGCTCGAATCAGCACCTCCGAGGCGTTTTCCTTCAGCTTCGCAACGGGCTGGCTGAGCATTTCCGACAACAAAATCATGTTGTCGTGTCGGTACGGCGGGGTAAAGTGGATGGGCTGTTTTTTATCCAAGGCTTTTTTCAAAAAAACACCTAAGTCGCTGAACGGCAGCGTTTTGGACACGCCCACTTGGTTGGCTTGCTCCGCAATGGTCGGGAGCGCCCCCGTCCAGACCACGTCCTCCATCGTCAGCTCGTCGCCGAAGATGATGTCCTCGTTGGCGTCCACGTCCAGCACGGCGGCGAGGCTTGGCTGGTCGAGGCCAAAAAAGTAGAGGAAGTTGCTGTCCTGCCGGAAATGGTAGGTGTTGGCCCGGTAGTTCATCGGTGCCTCGTTGTTGCCGAGGATGAGGATGAGGCCGGAACCGACGTCCTTGCGGAGGCGCTCACGGCGAGCGGAGTAGGTTGATTTTGAAAACATTTTGTGAACGGTGAATTGTGAACGGTGAACGGTGAGTGCCAGCCGAGAACCTCGTTCACCATTCACCGTTCATCGTTCACCGTTAATTTTTAAACATCCACCGAATCGTACACCACCACCTTCGTCCACAGGTGCTTGTAGTTCTCCACGAATGCAAGGTGGATGGGGTCAATCTGGTAGGCATCTTGTGCCGTCCTGTCCTTGAGGGTATTCAGCCACGAGATGGCGTAGCTGCCGTCAATCACGTCACGGCTGGTGCCCGCCGGAATGCCGATGTGCCAGCTTATGATGTGCTTGATTTTGGTGAGGGTCTTGAGGCCCTCCACGAGCTTGTCCCGGTCGGCGGTGCTGCCGGGGTTTTTCAGCCAAAAATACACTTGGTGTACGAAGACTTTTTTCATGCCTTTCGGTTTTGATTCAACGGTGGCAGCCCCGACCAATGGCAGCATGGCCGCAGCGGCGGCGGCTGTTTTGACGAAGTTGCGGCGAGATGGATTTTTCATTTTTGATTCAGATTTTATTTTTTAACAAATTTATCAACTGCATAAATGCTTCCGCTTTCATCGCTGATTTTCACCCAATAAACGCCTGACGGCAAATTGCCCACGTCAAATGTTTGCGCCAGCAAACCACCGTTCAACTGCAAGGATTCTTGCCGGAGCAGCTTGCCCGTAGCGTCGAGCAGCTCAAGTTTTATGGGCGCATTGGCCGACAGCATCGTCTGCACCGTGACGCTCTCGGAGGCGGGGTTCGGGAAGACTTCCAATTCCACAGTTTGTTTTTCATGTAGGTCAAACACGCCAGTAGCCAGCGGGAGCGAGCCTGCTGCAAAGGCGAAGTCGCCCGGCAACAGGCTGTCAATGCGGATAAACCCGTTGCCGTCGCCCAAGTTGAGCGGTGTCTTTTTGTAGTACGGATACTTTCCCCAAGCTATGCCGGGACGTGGCCGCCAGACGAGCGTCAGGCTGTCTTCGGGCATGTTGGTCAGGTCGTGGTCAATATCACCGGGATTGGCACCCTTGTAGTTCAGCGTCACCTTGGCATTGAAGCCCGGTGGGATGATGCCGCCGTAGCGCCAGTAGTGCGAGGTAGAAAGCTGTGCGCCGCTACCATCGGGGTCGGCTGGGCCAAGGTAGTGGATGAAGCTGACCAGCGCCGAATCGCCCGCTGGCACGGCGATGGCCGAAAGGCTGCTCAGGTCACAGTAGCCTATGCTGAAGGTGCCGGTTGATTTCACCACTGCACGGTCCTGCAAGCGGCCAAGGTTGAGTGAGTTGCGGTCGTTGAGTACCTGCCAGACGGGCTGGAACGGTACACTGACAACGGCCTCAGTGAACTCGCCCGAAGCCATGAAAGTGGCTGCGTGCGTCTGCCAATTTTCATCGAAAAAAGTAATCTCCAACGGTACGTTGGTGTGCATGTGAGGGGCGTGGTGGAGTTTTTGTTGCACAAAAACCCTTGCCTCGTAGGCATTTCCGTTAGGTATTAAATGCACCGAGTCAAGCTCAAACAGCGAGTAGCCTGGTGCAAAAATCCAGTCATCAAAAAACGAGGTCATGTCCACGCCGGTGTTGCTCGTGAGCTGGTCACGGAACTGCTCCGCATCCACCGACTGGAACTCGTAGGCGTCGAGGATGGAGCGCATGCCCTGCTGGAACAGCGAGTCGCCGAGGTAACCCCGCAGGTTGTGCATTGCGGCAGCGCCTCCGTAGTAGGTGTGTGTACCGTAAGTGTTCTCGTAGGGCAGGCCGGACAGCGGTAGGTAATCGCCATCATCCAAGTGGGCGGTTTTTATAACGTTGTAAAAATTGTCCTTCACCATCTTCGTAAATTTCTGTTTGCCAAAAACATACTCAAAAAACAAGTGGGCGCTGTACTCGGCGTTGCCCTCCTTTATCCACATATTGTCGGGACAACTGAGGGTGGTGATGTTGCCCCACCAATGGTGGCCAAGCTCGTGGGCCATCAGGCGGTTCATGCCGTCGGTTGGCCCGTCGTCAATGCTGAAGTCGGGATAAGCGATGAGCGACGCATGTTCCATCGCCCCAGCGGTAGTGAGCACGTAGCCCACCTGCCCCCAGCGGTACGGGCCAAACCACGCCTCCAACATGTCCACAGCTTGGGGCAAATATTGGAATGCCGTCTTCATCTGGGTAGTGTCGCCAGGCTTGCCCACGAGTAGCATCGGGTAGGTGCCGTACTGGCCGGTGTGCTGCTGGTGTACAGCGCCGTAGTTGCTGGTGGCTGTGCCAACGAGGTAGGTCGGCAATGGCAAATCCATGCGGAACTGGCGCAGTGCGATGCCACCGCCAAGGTCGGTCTCGCCGAGGAACTGGCCGATACCGTAGCCCTTGCGGCCATCGTTGGACAAGAGGTTGAGGTCATAGGTGGCCCGCTCCACAAAGTTGTCGAAACAAGGATGCCAGCTTCGCCCGAAGTTGTAGGGATTGGACGAGAGGCCGATGCCGAGGTTGTAGGCATAGCCATTTTCAAAAACGAAACCGCCAAAACCACTGGGGTCTGCGGTAGGGTGGCCGTGGTAATAGACCGTCAGCTCCATCGTGTCACCGATGTTAAGCGACGTGGGCAGGTGGACATTGAGCAGCAGGTTGTCGTAATCAAAAACGAGCGGCGCTCCATTGTACATCACCGAATCCACCGTGAGGTTAAGGAGGTCGAGCGGTAGGAAGTCGAGGCCGTCCTGCTTGGCGGTGAAGGTGATTTCGCAGGAGGCGGGCAGTATTTGCTGCGCAAACTGCGTGACGTCGAGCGTCACGGCGTAGTTCAGGATGTCAATGCTGTCGCTTCGGGCGTTGCTACCACAAGCTGCGTCACGGTCGTTGCCGTGGGCTGGCGGGGTTGGTTTTTTATGATAAAAATGGCAACCTTGGTAGTCGAGGCTGTTCATGTCGGGCTGCGCCCAGATATTGGAGAGCGCAAATACGGAGAGCAGCAGGGAAAATAGGAGTCGGGATGTAGTCATGGCAGTTGTTTTTTTAAGACGAACGGCCAAATTAGGCTAACCCCGTGAAGCTGCAAATTCTTTTCCTGCCTTTTTTAGAATACGGTTTCACGCAAGACATATCCCCAATAAAAAAAACGGGCAGCCAATCGGCTACCCGTTACTTTGTACGCTGTACTTCTTCATTTATTTCTTCAAAACTTTCGAGCAAAACCTCCTGGCTTTTTTGCTCGAATTGATAAAAACGCGCTCAACAGAAGCGAGGGGGTACCGTGAAATCGGCTACTTTCGAATCACTGCCAGCCGCTCGGTTGCCCAAGCTGTTCCATTGCGATATTTCAAAAAATAAACCCCATTCTCCAACCGGCTGATATCCAAATTCACCGGCAGATACCCCACTGGCAACTCGCCCAAATCCATTTCCAGCACAGCCTTGCCACTTGCATCGAAAAGCGCCAGGCTACTACTCACAGCCTCTTCGGTCACCGTCAACTGCACCTGCACGGTGTGGCTCGCAGGGTTCGGGGCGACTTGCAGGCTACCGTTTGAGTTCTTTCCAATTGCAAGCTGCGGCTTGTTCGACCCCGGCGGCGGGTAGAGCGGGAACGTGCCGCCGTTGCTCAATGCCACCCAGGGCCGGAATGTGCCGTTGCCGACGAACCCGGTCCCAAAACCCACCGCTGTCCTGCCTTTCCAGAAACCCATGTGCGCCACGAAGGGGTCTAAAATGATGTCGTTGTTATTGGCTGGCGTGGGGCTGAGGGTGAACGAACCGGCAGGCAAACTGACGTAATCCGCTCCAAACTCCCCGTACAGCACGTCGTCCGCTAATTTTGGACCGCCCACCACCACAACGTCAATCGGCACGGGGATGTCCGGTCCGCCCCGCACGGAAAGTAGGTCCACCATGTCGGGTTGCGAGCCAAATTCCCTGCCTCTGTCGAATGTGGAAAGCCCAACCGGGTAGGCGTCGTTCAGGTCGAAGGTGCCTTTCAGCAGCACGACATAAGTTTCGCCAGGCGTGAAATCCAGGGAAAAATGTTCGTCCGGCGCAGGCGACCAGGGGTCTCGCACGACCACGTCCAAGTCGAGCGGCGCCCCTGCCGGTACGTCCATGAACGGCGTGGCAGTCTGGTAGGCGAAGACCTCCCGCAGCATTTCGCCGTTGCCGACTAATTTCACCGTCTCGTGGCCGGCGGCGTGGATGAACTGGACCCGGGCGGTGATGACGGGGTTGGGATGTTCAAATTTTTTGAAAAAATTCCAAATCTCCGTGCTGGCGTTGATGTCCGCATTTCTTGGGCCCAAAAACGGCGGCGTGAAAGGTGCGTACGGCGTGGGCCAGGCGTGACCGGCGCCGACAGTTTCGTACAGCAGCACTTCCGCACCGTCGTCGCAGTTGCCGTAGGATTTTACGGTGACGGTGGAATTGTCCGTCGTGACGAGGTCGGGCAATTGGATAACCGCCGGGGCAGCGTCGCACCCATTGTGGTTGACCCAAAAAGCGATGCCGTCGGGGATGGACAAATTGTAGGGCGGAATGCCGTCGAAGGGAACGATGGGGTCAGCCGTCCCATGAATTTCCATGAGCGGAACGGGTCGCCCGTTGGAACAAGGTACGTCTGTTGGCATCAAGGCGGAAACGGAAGCAACGGCTGCAATGCGGTCGGACAGCTCGCAAGCCAGCCGGTAGCTCATGTACCCGCCATTGGACAAGCCACAGGCAAACACCCTCGCCGGGTCAACCTTGGCCGACAAGCCGATTTTGTGGATCATCTGGCTCAGGAAACCCACGTCGTCGTTGCCAGACACTACTATGCCGCCGGAGTTCCAGCCGGTCCCATTGTCCGGGAAGGGAGGTATGGATACCAGCAGTTGTGCCCATAGCCCTTGCGGGTAAGCCACCAAAAAATGTCCCGTGTCGGCGACGGCGTTCATGCCGGTCGCTGAAATCATAAAATCTGCGTCCACTGTATAGCCGTGCAGGACGATGACGAGGGGCCAAGGCTCGCTGCCGTCGTAAGCTGCAGGGACGTACAGTTTGTAAGTGCGCAGGGAGTCGTTGTGGGTAAGTTCGAGGTCGAGCAGGATTCCCGCCGGATTCGGATGTTTGTGTTTTTTGAAAAAATTCCAAATCTCCGAGCTGCCATCTATGTCTCCATTTTGAGGGCCCAAAAACGGCGGTGCAGGGAAGGGTGGAGTGGGGTCAGGCCAAAGGTGTCCGCCGCCCAGCACGTCCATCAGCCATACTTCGGCGTCTTCATTGCAATTGCCATACTTTTTTAAAGTCACCGTCGTACCGTCGCCAGGATACACGTCGGGAAATTGCGTCACGACTGGGGCATCATCGCACTGGTTGTTGTTTACCCAAAAATTTATCCCTTCGGGAATGGGCGTCAAAAAATCGGGAATGCCGTCGTAAGGGTTGAAAGGGTCTGCCGTGCCATGAATTTCCAGGAGCGGAACGGGGCGGGCAGGGGAACAAGGCACGTCTTCCGCCGCACCCCCGGAAACGGATGCGACAGCCGCAATCCGGTCGGATAGCTCGCAGGCAAGCCTGTACACCATAGAGCCGCCATTGGAAAACCCGCAGGCATAGACCCGTGCAGGGTCAACCCGGTGCGACAAGCCAATCTTGTGAATCATTTTGCTCAAAAAACCAACGTCGTCATTGCCCGACACTTCAAAATTTCCGAGATTCCAGCCAGTGCCCGTTGCTGGCAAGGGCGGTATTACGATTTCCTCTGTTACCATCAGCCCTTGCGGGTACGCCACGAGGAAATGCCCCGTGTCGGCGACGGCGTTCATGCCGGTTTTGAGCATCATGAAATCAGCGTCCCACCCGAAGGCGTGCAGGTTGATGACGAGGGGCCAAGGCTCGCTGCCGTCGTAAGCTGCCGGGACGTACAGTTTGTAAGTGCGCATCGAATCGTCGTGGGTGAACTGCGCATCGAGGAGGGTTCCCTGCGATTTTGCGCTCCAGGCGAGGGCAAAAAAGAGGAGGAAAAGGGGAGTTTGTTTTTTCATAAGACAAAAATTTTATGCCTCGCTTCCAGCCGTCGAGACGGAAGCAGACAGGGTGAATGGAGGAGGTTTTTCTCATTCTTCGAGGAGAAGCGACAAAGTGGGATGCGATGACGTCATCAAAAATCTGAAGCAAATTGCATTTTCAGCCAGGCAGGAATTTGTCACTGCGTCTCAAATGCTTGTCCCAGTGTCTCATTTCCTGATTTCACTCGGACTCACGCCAAATTCCTGGTGAAAAGAGCGGCTGAAATGCGCCGGGTCTTTGAAGCCCACCTCCGGGGCGACTTGGGAAACATTCAGTTTCATTATCTCAATTCCACCACGGAAGCGATAAAGAAAATCGCCGGCTTATTTTATTACGACCAAACGCCCGGATACTTTTTCAGCAGCCGAGACGGCGCTCACCAAGTATATTCCAGCGCCGAAGCGGCTATCAGAAATATCCAGGACGAACGAAGCCTGACTATCGTCGCTCCGTTTCATCCAAACTAAGCGACCAAACGAATCGTGAATGGTCACGACGGCTTCGGCATTCATGCCATGCAGATGAATGTTGACCTGGTCTTTTGCAGGATTGGGAAATATTTCCAACGAAAGAGGACCTGCTGTTTCAAACACCCCATTTTGAGCGGTGCCGGGCATGAGTAGATTTTGTGGACATGGCGCATTGCCGCAAGGACCGAGATAATCGCCATGGGCGATGTGCGTCGTTAAAGCATTACAATTTATGCAAATGGTATTGGCATTTTGAGGATTGCCGGGCGGGATGTGGCAGACTTTAACTTTGTTATTACCACATTTCCAAGCCGGGAGTATGCCAGCGCAAGCAGGTGGGAAGGCGCAATCGGGCAGATCGTCGCCGTTGTTGTCCACGGAATCGTCGCCGCCGTCGCACAGGTCGCAGGTGTTGGCTACGCCGTCGCAGTCGTCGTCGGGCAAGTTGTCGTCGCTGACGGTTACTTCAGCATCGCAACTGGCGGAGTTGCCTGCCGCATCCGTTGCGGTCAGGGTAAGGGTGTAAGTTTCGTCGGTGTCGTCGCAGCCATAGCTGGTTGGTCCAGCGGTGATGCTGAGTGAAAATGCGCCGCTGTTGTCGGAGGTTCCGCCGTCGAGGTCAGCGGGTTGAATGCTGGCGGCGCCGTTGGCGTCCAATTGGACGGTGATGTTTTGACAAACAACATCGGGCGGCGCAATATCCGATTTGGCTTTGCCTGCAGGCCCCGCATCGTAAATAGCCAGAATTTCAGCCTGAGCGAGATCCCTGGTAAATAATTCAACTTCATCAATAATGCCTTTAAAAAACAGGGCATTGTCCCGCTTGTCCGCTCCCAGGAAAACGCCAAGCGGTTGCAGGTTGGTGGAAGGGCCGGTCATGGAATTGGCGGCAACGCCGTCAATGAAAATAGTGCCTGTGCCACCGGCGTCGCGGGTGAGCGCGAGGAGGTGGAAGTTGCCATCGTCCACGGATTGGTTGGAACAAAAGTTTAACCCAAAACCATTGGTAGCATCATAGGTGTAACAACAAACCTTGCCCCCGCTGATGTAGAGCGCATATTCGCCATCGTAACCGAAAGGGGTGGCATCCCGCTGCTGAATGATGGTACCTGAAGGACCGGCAGTTTTGACCCAAGCATCAATGGTGAAGGGCCCGGTTCCGGTGAGCGAAGGGCCTGTTCCGAAGGGGATGAAATCGTTGAACCCGTCGAAACTGAAAGCCTCGTCCACTTTTCCGGGAGCGAACCAGGACTTGGAGGGTATCAAGGACCCATCGTTCGCCCCTGCCAGGTCCGTTGCATCCGCATCGCCATGCCACCAGGCGACCATGTCAGCGGGAGGAGGAATGCCGGGGCCGGGAGGAGGGGGCGGCACTGGCAGGCTCGTGAACTGGCCCGTGTGCGCAGTAGTGTTGAGTTCAATCAATCCGGCATCCGTCGCACGGGTGTGAATATCCAGGTCGTGGGTGACCACGGGCGACGTAAAGGACAAGCCCGAGCCTCCGGTAAGCGGGGGCGTATGCCAGGGCAGTTGCGCGTCGCAGGGACCGGAGGCGGAAAAAGCGTTAGGCTCGCCCCAGCCCATATAGTCGAAACCGTGGACGAATGTTGACCACCAGGCATAGTCAAATTTGGCTTGGTCAAATTGTGCGTTGCAGGGACCCGGAGGCAGGATGTCGGAAATCGTGGTAATCGTTGCCACTTTAGCGCCGTGCAGGTTTTTGTAATACAATGATTTATCAGCAAGGTCTTCCCAAAAACCGGCATCCTGAAAGTTTCCGTGGATGACCTGAAAGCTTTCCAGGAGGAAAATATCATTGGCGCCCAAGGAAGTAGGCTCGCCAGTTGGGTTCATTGGCACACTGGAGGGTTGGCCGCCCAGGTTGCTTCCAAAAGGATAGACCACATTCCCAACTGCTTCATCGCTGAAAATATCGTCGGGATTAAAGGCATTGATGAAAACAGAAAGCCCTTTGGAGTGGGCATAGTTGATGGCCGTGTTCTGGCGTGCACGGGTGGTTCCAAAATCATAACCTGCTTCATCGAAAAAAATGCCGGTCACGCCCATGGCATCCCACTGGTCAATGGCGGTTTGTATCTCCATTTCGCTCAACGGGGTGGGGGTCGGCGCGGTGGAAGGACATATTCGGGCGGTGTTTTCTCCGCCAATGGAGACATAGCCGTACACTACAGTGGCGGGGGTGAGCAGCGAAATGATTGCCGCCGTGTTGTTGTGGTCGAAATGCGCATTTTGCGTACAGCCATTGTCAAAAAACGGATTGCTGCCCGGGTCGCCGGGGTCGTGCTGTGGGAGGTGCAACCATGCGCCAAACAGGACGACATCGTAATCATCGAAGACAGCGGCGGCGGCGTTGACGTCGCCGGCGGCGCCGTTTACGGCGCTTGGGAATCCGAAATAAATGGCAAGCCTGCCAGGTTCGAGCGCCCCCTGCGCATTCATTGGAACCATGCCTGCAAAGAAAGCCAGTGCAACGAGCAAAAGACATTGATTAAATGAGTGAACTTGATTGGATGCCAGATTCGTGGTTGTTTTCATGGCGTAAATGTTTTTGATGAAAAAAATCCAGGCTTTGGCAATAGGATAGTTTTTAGTTGACCCCCTGAAGTTGTGAGGACAGCATCTATAAATCAGCGGCAAATTGCATTTTCAGCCAGGCAGGAATTTGTCACTGCGTCTCAAATGCTTGTCCCAGTGTCTCATTTCCTGATTTCACTCGGACTCACGCCAAATTCCTGGTGAAATGAGCGGCTGAAATGTGCCAGGTCTTTGAAGCCCACCTCTAAAGCGACCTGCGAAATGTTGAGCGCGGAAGTTGCGAGGAGCGCCTTAGCTTTTTGCAGGCGGAAAGTGCGCAGCAGGTGCGCGGCAGGCTTGCCGGTGAGCGCCGTGATTTTGCGATAACACTGCGCCCGGCTCATGCACAGGGCTTGGCAAAGTTCGGGCACGTCGAAGGTTTCATCGGCGTAGCGGTCTTCCAGTATTTCCAGCAGTTTTTTCATAAACTCGTCTTCCGCACGAAAACGCCGGTCGAGCGGTAAAACTTTTTTCATCCCGTTGGCGTAGCGCTGCTGCAAGGTTTTTCTCAACTCCACCATTTTTCGCAGCCGCACGAGCAGTTCTTCCTTGTCGAAGGGCTTCGCCAAATAAGCATCCGCTCCGCATTCCAAGCCCTCGAGGCGGGAGGCGGCGTCGGCTTTTGCCGTCAGCAAAATGATGGGGATATGGCTGGTGCGCTCGTCTTTTTTCAGTGTTTCGCAGAGTTCGTAGCCGTCCGCTTCGGGCATCATCACGTCGGAGATGATGATGTCGGGCACGGTCTCGATGGCTTTTTCGATGCCTGAGCGACCGTCGGGCGCCACCTCGATGCGGTAGCTTTCTAAAAGGATGGATTGCAGGTAGCGTACCACGTCGGGGTTGTCTTCGACGATTAAAAGATTGTTGGATTGTTGGATTGTTGGATTGCTGGATTGCTGGATGGTTGGATTGTTTCCCTCGTGGCTTGGACCCCTGACCCCTAAAGGGGGACCTAAATCGGGAAGTACCGAGGAAATTTTCTCAAAATTTTCAGCAGGATGTGGCAGATATGGTTCCCCTTTAGGGGTCAGGGGTGGGGGCGATTGTTTTACCGGCAACCGTACCACGAATTCCGTGCCCTGGCCTATTTCGCTTTTCACCGAAATTTCCCCGCCGAGCAGTTTCACCAACTCCTTCGTCAGGGCCAGCCCGATGCCGGCGCCTTCGGCTTTGCGGGTCGCCTCGCCGTCTGCCTGGTAAAAGCGGTCGAAGACGAAGGACAGCTTGTCCGGCGGGATGCCGGGGCCGGTGTCGGAGACGGAAAGGCACAAGTAGCCCGGCTCTCCAGAGCCGGGAGTGCCGCTTCCGGCTCTGGAGAGCCGGGCTACCACCTGCCCGCCTTCGGGCGTAAACTTCACCGCATTGGACAACAGGTTGGAAACGATTTTTTGCACCTTGTCGGGGTCGTAGTCCATGACGAGCGCCTCCCGGCCGGAGTGGAATTGCAGGGTGATGCCTTTCTCGGCGGCAAGGGAGTGAAAACTTTCGAGGAGGTATTTCAAAAAGGCAACCACATCGCCCTGCACGAGGTGTACCGGCATGGCCCCGGCTTCCAGTTTCGACAGGTCGAGCATCTGGTTGACGAGGCGCAGCAGACTGCGACCATTGCGCTCTATCATTTGCAAGCCCTCCGAGTACCAGTCTTTCGGATTGTCTTTGATTTGTTTCACCATGCCCAAAATGACGGTCAGCGGCGTGCGGAACTCGTGGGTGATGTTGGTGTAGAGTTTCGTTTTCACCGAGTCGAGTTCCTTCAATCTTTCGGCTTCCCGGTGCTCCATTTCCAACTGCGATTGTATTTGCCAGCGGCGTTTTTTGTAAAAATAAAAAGCGTAAGCGGCGGTGACGGCGAGCGACAGGTAGGCAAGGTAGGCCCACCAGGTTGCCCACCAGGGCGGCAGGATGCGGAACTGCCACTCCAGCGGCTGTTTGGCGTGGTAGCCGTCGCTGTTGAGTGCCAGCAGTTGAAAGCTGTACTCGCCCGGCGGCAGGTGGGTGTAGCGCAGGAAGCGGCGCTCCGTCTCCACCCAGTTTTTGTCGAAACCCAACAGCCGGTAGCGGTAACGGATTTTTTTAGGTTCGTAAAATGCGATGCTCGAAAACTCGAACTCGAGGACATTCTGCCGGTGGGCCAGCTTCATCGGCGAGGCAGCGCCAAACGAAATTCCCTGCGTCAGTTTCCGCTCGTTGGCGGACATGGACAGCAGGTAGGGCTTCGGCAGCTCCCGGTTTTCGGTCAGGCTGTCGGGGTGGAAAATGGCGAACCCGTCCTTGTAGCCCACCAGCATTTCACCGGAAGAAAGCAGCGTGAGGTAGGAGGGCGTGAGGTTGGAAATGAGGGGGTTCCCTTCATCCCTCAGTTGAAATCCCGCCGCCTCGCCGAAGAGCCGAAAGTCGCTTGTTTTTGGGTCGAACACCTGCAAGCCGCCCTCGGTCACTGCCCAGATGCGCCCCCGGGGGTCTTTTTTCAGCGAGCGCATGAGGTTGTTTTTCGAACCGGTTTGGGCGTCGAAACGTTGGACGATGCCTTTTTCCAGATGCCGGGGGTCCACTTTCATCAAGCCGCCCACCCGGATGTCGGAGAGCCAGATGTTGCCTTCGCCGTCTTCTTCGTAGCCCCTCGGATGGTGCGACGTCAGCCGCTCGCCGGGCAGGTAGGGGAAGTGAAGCAGGCTGTCAGTGCGGGGGTTGAAGAACGAAAAACCATTATCCGATAGCCAGAAGTTGTCCCGGCTGTCCATGAAGTAGCCTGCCATGGAATGGGATTGTTTCCCTGCCAGGCAGTCGCTGTACTGCCCGGTGTTGGGGTCAATTTTGTAAAAACCTCCAAAGCGGGTGTTCACCCAGAGGCTCCCGTCCCGGCTTTGGGAGAGCCTGCCGAGTTGTATGTTTTTTGAAAAAACCAATTCGTCTAGCCAGTCGAGGGCGGTGAGTTTGCCATCCCTCAACTCGAAGGCGCCGCCATCGCCGTTGGCTATCAGACGGCCGTCCTGCAGGCGCAACAATGTGTTAGGGGCATCACGGCGGCTTTTTTTATGACGGCGAATGGTCTTGAAACTACGGCTCGCCCGGTCGTAGTCGTAGATGAAATCGCTACTCTGGAACGCTGCCCACAACCTGCCGCCTTGCTCTTGTTCCAAAACGGAGGTCAAAATACCGAGCTTGTGTGGCTCCCGCGGGAAGCGGTGGTTTTCTACCGTGTACCGCCTGAAGTCGTAAAACAACAGGCCTTCGGTAGAGGCTACCCAGATGTGGTTGGGGCGCACGCATTGGTTCCTGTGTTCGGTCCCCGCCGGGTAGCGGTAGGGGAAAAAATCGGTCAGCGCCTCCCGCTCCGTGTCGATGACTGCCATGCCCCCGTCGCTGAAACCCCAAATCGTCGTCGGGGAGCGGGGCTGGAAACTGCCGAACTTTAAGTCCACGCCTGCGAACCTGGCGCCCCCGACCTCCAAATCCCTGAACCGCCTTTCCCGGACGTCGTAAATGGTGCAGCCGTTCCGCCAGGTGCTGCCAAGAAAGATTTTGTCTTTCACCGGGAAAACGGCAGTCAAAATAAGGCTGAGTTGGCTCTCCTCGGGCGGCTTCCGGTCGGGGAAAAAGTACGTGCCGGTGGCTGTGTTAAAGCGGGTCAAACCGGTGGGACCGCCCGCCAGCCAGAGGATGCTGTCCGCCGCCGGGTCGGCTGCGATTTGGAAAAAGCCGGTAAAGTCGCCAGGGCTGATGATTCGTTTGGGGAAAAAACGGAACGCCGTGTCGTACCGCACCAATCCCAGCCCCATCACGCTGAACCAAAGTGTGTCCTGCCGGTCTTTGAAAATGGCAGTGCATTCCCCGTCGGTGTCTCCCGCGGACTCTTTTCGGTAAAAAATGTGGTCGGTAAAGGTTTCCGTTTTCAGGTCGAACACGCTGGCGCCCGCTTGGGAGGCAACCCAAAGTTGCCCCTTTTCCTCGTCCAAAAACAAGTCGTTGATTTGCCCGGCGTCCACAGCAGAAAACTCGCCGCTTTTCGAGTGGGGAATTTTTCGGAAAAAGGCGCCGTCGAAAGCGTAAATCCCGCGGTTGGTGGCGAGCCAGGCTAAGCGGTCGCTGCTTTCTTCGATAAGGAAGATTTCGAGGTCCGGGGTTTGGAAAACGATGGGTGTGGGTAGGCCGGCATTAATGGCCCGGTTGGTGGTCTGGGCGGGCAAAAAAACTGCAACAGCAAGCAGTGCCGTTGCATACATGAGGCGAGTGAAATGATTAGAGGTTTGCAAAGCGGTGGATTTTGAGGAAGCTAATTTAACCGCGTCCTTCAGGATGGGGCAATGATGAAAGTCAATGGGGCAGGCTGGTATTGCTGCACGGCTACATGGTTGGGCAGCTATGTAACCGTGCAGGCATGCAGGTTTTCATTGTTTCAAAACCTTAGCAGAATAACTGCCCGTCTCATTGCTCAAATTGACCAAATACAGCCCTGCCGGAAGACCGCTCAAGTCAAGGAATCACAAGAACTGCCAGGCTTGATTGGTATCCAAGGCGGTCAATCTTGTTAGGAAGGCAACGCCACTGTTTGGGTAGGTGCCGCTTGCTCAGATTTGCCCATCTGCCGTTTTTGCAAATGTGTTCCGTGGTGCATTGAATTCCCATGGGCACCTGGTAAAATCGCCGCCCTGGACCGCCATCCATGCGGCGTTTGCAGTAACTACGTCCAAGTACAATCCGAATTGTGGCTCGGGCAAGTTGTGGTTTTGGGTTTCCCAGATTTGCGCCGGAGCGCTGCGGGAAAGTAGGAAAGCCAACAGGAAAAGGGGAGTAATCTTTTTCATAAGGCAAAAATTTTGATACTGCACGATTAAGTTATGGCGATATTTGTGGTCGCCACAACAATAGT
>CAZDSU010000004.1:16900-147528 GCA_964508135.1 uncultured Saprospiraceae bacterium | reverse complement strand
TCAAAATCAAAATCTGTGAAAATTGCAGCTTGAGTTAATCCAGACCTCACGTTAGGTTAATTCTTTTGCTTTCGTTCAGTCGTTGCGCCTCAGCTTCAATTGAATACCCAGAATACTGCTACTTTCTGAAATTTTCCATCACAAACGTAGAAAACAAACGGCCAATGCCCAACTACCAGTTGAACATTGGCCGGATATTTATCAAATAAGCTAGAAAAAAGCAGGTTTCTTCACGTTATGCGTCGGTTTTAACTGCTTTCCCCAGTGTAATAATCAATCCTGAACTGTCCTCGTTAAGTGTGGCTTCGAGGATGGAGCCTTCCGCAGGGTTCTCGTTCAGCAGGAACTCCGCCAGTGGGTCTTCGATGTACTTCTGTATTGCCCGGTTAAGCGGCCTTGCCCCAAACTGTGGGTCGAAGCCTTTCTCTGCCACAAAACTCTTTGCAGCCTCCGTTAGGGTAAGCTGGTAGCCCAACGACTCCAACCTTTTGTACACCTGCTTCAACGAAATGTCAATGATTTTGAAAATTTCTGCCCGCTGCAAGCTGTTGAAAATGACCACGTCGTCAATCCGGTTGAGGAACTCTGGGGAGAAGGTCTTTTTCAAGGCATCACGAATTACCGTTTTGGCGTTGTCCTCAGCGGCCTCTACCCGTGATTTGGTAGCAAAACCTACCCCTTGTCCAAAATCTTTCAACTGCCTCACACCGATATTGGAGGTCATGATGATGATGGTGTTTTTAAAATCCACTTTCCTGCCGAGGCTGTCGGTCAGTTGGCCGTCGTCAAGTACTTGCAGCAGGATATTGTAAACATCAGGGTGCGCCTTTTCGATTTCGTCCAACAAAACCACGGAGTAGGGCTTGCGGCGCACTTTTTCGGTCAATTGCCCGCCTTCTTCATAGCCCACATAGCCTGGAGGAGCACCCACGAGACGGCTGATGGAGAATTTTTCCATGTACTCGCTCATGTCAATCCGAACGAGCGCATCATCGGAGTCAAAAAGGTATCGTGCCAGCGACTTCGCAAGCTCCGTTTTTCCAACACCCGTAGGGCCAAGAAAAATGAACGAGCCAATGGGTTTTTTCGGATCTTTCAAACCTACCCGGTTGCGCTGAATCGCTTTGACAATTTTCTTGACTGCTTCGTCCTGTCCAATAATCATCTTGGTGATGTCATCGGCCATGTTCACGAGCTTCTTGCTCTCGCTCTGGGCCACCCGGCGCGTGGGGATGCCCGTCATCATGGACACCACTTCGGCAATGTCATCTTCGTTAACAGGGTAGCGCTTGGTCTTGCTTTCTTCCTCCCACTGCATCTTGGCAAAATCAAGCTGGCGCAACAGTTTGCTCTCCTCGTCGCGCAGGTCGGCTGCCTTCTCGTACTGCTGGTTCTTTACAGCAAGGTTTTTTTGCTCTTTGATTTGCTCAATTTTCTTTTCGTATTCTTCGATATGCTTAGGTACGTGGATGTTTTTCAAATGCACCCTTGCTCCCACTTCGTCCAGTACGTCAATGGCTTTGTCTGGCAAAAAACGGTCGCTCATATAACGGTCGCTGAGGCGGACGCAGGCCTTGATGGCTTCGTCGGAGTAAACCACGTTGTGGAACTCCTCATATTTATCACGGATATTCAACAAGATATGGATGGTGTCGTCTGCCGAAGGCGGCTCCACCAAAACCCGCTGAAAGCGGCGGTCGAGTGCACCATCCTTTTCGATGTACTGGCGGTACTCGTCGAGCGTAGAGGCGCCAATGCACTGTAACTCGCCACGGGCAAGTGCAGGCTTGAAGATGTTGGAAGCATCCAGGGACCCCGTTGCGCCACCGGCGCCCACGATTGTATGGATTTCATCAATGAACAGGATGACGTCCCTCGATTTTTCCAACTCGTTCATGATGGCCTTCATGCGCTCCTCGAACTGGCCCCTGTATTTGGTGCCTGCCACCATCGCCGCCATGTCGAGCATGACGATGCGCTTGTTGAAAAGGGTGCGTGGCACTTTTTTCTGGTGGATGCGGAGTGCGAGACCCTCCACGATGGCCGTCTTGCCCACACCGGGTTCGCCGATGAGGATTGGGTTGTTCTTTTTGCGGCGGCTGAGTATCTGAGATACCCGTTCTATCTCGCTCTCCCGACCGATGATGGGGTCGAGCTTGCCTTCTTCTGCATGGCGGGTCACGTCACGCCCGAAATTGTCGAGCACCGGGGTGCGAGATTTTTGTTGGCCTTTGCGCTGTTGCTGCTGATAGCGGGCGTTTTCGTCCTCGTCGAACGAATCGTCGTCGGGCGGCGGCGCTGCATTGTATATTTCGGGGCTTTCGGTAGCGCCCTGCTCTTGGCGCACGTACTCCAGTTCCGTCCGGAAGATTTCGTAGTCAATATCGAAATGGTTCAGGATGCGGGAAGCAGGGTTGTCCTTGTGCTTCAGGATGGACAGTACGAGATGCTCTGGCGTCACTTCTTCGCTCTTAAAAGCCTTGGCTTCCAAGAAGGTCACTTTCAGCACTTTTTCCGCCTGTTTGTTGAGCGGCAAGTTGCCGATGTGAATGGTCGAATTGGCAGATGGTCGCCTAGGCACGGTCTCCTCGATGATTTGCTGCAATTCTACAGGGTCAACATCCAGCGAATCAAGCGTCTTGAAGGCGAGTGTGTCAGCCTCCCGAATCAGCCCGAGCAACAGGTGCTCCGTTCCGATAAAATCCTGCCCCAACCGGAGTGCTTCGTCCCGGCTGGCAGAGATTATCTTTTTGACTTTGTTTGAAAATTTCTTGTCGTTCATATTTGATTGAATCGGTGAAATTTTTTCTGATTTAGGGGATTTAAAGCAATGTTAAGATGATTTGAACAAGTTTCAAAATGCCGGGAAGAAAAGTTGCCCAATCGGTCAAATTGACTACCAACCATTTCTTGTTTGTCTGCTCATCCATGCTATTTACCCAATATCAGCCTTTTTGGTAAAAACAGTGCCAGCATTTTTAGATTTGCAATTCCACCGCTTTTTAATAACGAAAAAGACCGAGGCGGCCAAACTAAATTCTAACCTTAAATCTAGAGCTTCGAATGTTTTTTTTCTAAAAACCAAGTTTCCCCAAAGCAGCTAAATTTCGGTTTGGCAAAGGTCAGCAAATAAACGTTTAACCCCAACCTAAGTTTGGGTGCAATGGGTTGAGACGCAAATTGCATAGTGAGAAATATTGGATAAGAGGGATTCAAGCGCATTAAATAATTGATTTCCAGTATTTTAACTCAAAAAACCTTTGTTCGGTAGGAACGCTTCATTTCGAAGAAATGGAAGAAAAAACGTCCATTTTGCCTTGCGACGACTTGGTGCTTTGAAAATATGGTGGATAAAATACTAACTTAGCGCCTCAATCAGAGAATGCTGCCCGGCTACCGGGACACCTTATCAAAGTGCAAAAAAAAAGTATGAGATATTCAATAGACAAACAGGAAAGATTTGCTGTACTCCATCTCCACGATGAGAACCTTAATTCCGTGGTGGCTCCCAACCTAAAATCGGAGCTTGTAATCCTGTCCAACGAGGGCGTTCCAAACCTCATCCTCGACCTCTCAGAAGTAAAATACGTTGATTCTTCCGGCCTCAGTGCCATTCTTACAGCCAACCGACTTTGGAAAAACCTCGGTGCTTTTGTCCTCACGGGTATCAAGCACGATACTGTGCGCAAGCTGATTGAAATATCCCGGCTCGATTCCGTTCTATCCATAATGCCCACAATTGAAGAGTCGAAGGATTTCGTCATTTTGGAAGACATCGAACGGTCACTGAGTGCGGAGCGCCTATGAGGTTTGCCCTGACGATATTGGGGGTCAACGCTGCTACACCTGCTTTTGGGCGCTTTCCAACTTCACAGGTTCTACAATTTCAAAATCAGTTTTTCCTGCTAGACTGTGGGGAGGGTGCTCAAATGCGTATGAGCGACTTCAATATTCCCCGCCACAAAATCCATCAAATCTTCATCAGCCACCTCCACGGCGACCATGTGTTCGGCCTACCCGGTCTGTTGTTTTCATTTGACTTGAGCGGGAGGCAGGAACCTTTGGATATATATTCACCCGCAGGATTGAAGGAAATGATTTTGGCGCAGCTTCGACCCAGCATTGCGCTTTCTTACCCCATCCAATTTCATGAAATTGACACTTCCGTACCGGAGCTTGTTTTTGAAAACCCGACCATTTCCGTGGAAAGCATTCCGCTGAAGCACGGCATACCAACTGTTGGATTTGTTTTTCGGGAAAAACCCAGGCCACTGAACATACGGCCCGAAAAAATCGCCGAATACCAGCTCACCATCCAGCATATAAAAGCGGCCAAGGCGGGGGAAGATGTTTTGCTTGAAAATGGAAAACTTGTTGGAAATCAAGAACTTACATTGCCACCTGCTCCGCTCCGTTCCTACGCTTTTCTTACCGACACACTTTGTGACGAGGCCGTTTTGCCCCATATTCAAGGCGTCAGTTCGCTCTACCATGACACCACCTTCTGTGATGACCACGTCGAAAATGCGGCCCTCACCATGCACAGTACCGTCCGTCAAGCTGCCCAATTGGCCAGCAAAGCAAAAGTGGGTCGGTTGATAACTGGTCACTATTCATCGAGGTATAAAGATTTGGATGTTTTTTTGGAGGAGGCACTGCCAATTTTCCCCAACACCGTGCTCGGTCTCGAAGGCACCACCTATGAAATTTGAGAGATTGAGGGTTTGAGAGATTGAGGGTTTGAGGTAGCCAGATTCTCAGACCACTGCCCTCCTCAAACCCTCAATCTCCCAATCTCTCAAACCCTTCTCACAACAACTTACCCATGTCCCGAATCAGAATCGTGTTCCGGTTAAAATAAATCAGGTTGTCCTTGCGTAGGTCATTCATCACCGAAGTCACCGTTTGTCGGGAAGTGCCCGTCAGGTTGGCGATGTCCTGCTGCGTAAGGCTGTGCTTGAACAACATTTCGTAACCAACCTTGCGGCCTCGCTGGTTGGCGCTGTCCTTGAGGAAATCAATGATGCGAGAACGGGCATCCTTGAAAATGAGCGCTTCCAATTTCGCTTCGGCCAAGAGCAGTCGGCTACCTGTGAGCTGCAGCACATTGAAGCAAAGCCTGTGGTTGGTGCGCATCAATAACTGAAAATTTGCATTGGAAATGGTTACGTACACCACCTCCTCGTTCATGGTGAAGGCCGATTCATGGCGTTGCTTTTCGCCGACGAGGCCAAGTTCACCGAACATTGCGAGCGGGTGCAGGATGGTTTTGATGACCTCCCGTCCATCACTCGACATGGTGCAGGTCTTTACTGTACCTTTTAGCAGAAAATAAACACGGTCGGATGCTTCCCCGGTGTCGTAAAGCTGAACCTGTTTGGCCTTGGAGTGGTGTTCTGCCATACCTTCGAGCTTGGTAAAAGTTTCTTCGGACAAGCCCTCGAAAAGCGGGAAATGGCGCAGCACGTCAACTTTGATTGCAGATTTCATAAGCCATGATTTGTTTTTGGATGAAGGATGAACCCTGAACAGACTTTTACACTGCAAAAATGAACGAAGCACTGTCAAAATAAATGTACAGTCTTGAATAAATGTACGTGGTTAGTTTTGAAAGGCTAATTTTTTAAAATATTGATTTACAGCTTAATAGAAGATTTATGAATTGATGCTTTGTACAAATGAAGGACAAATAAAAAAGGAGGCCTTGGCCTCCTTTTTTATTCCCAGATGTAAATCTTTTTTCGAGCATAATCTATGGAAACAATTTTGTCCTTGAAAAATGGGACGCCTAGCAATCCATCAATGGGCATGTCAAAATTCTTTCGCAAACGGTTAAAATCTGTAAAAACATACCGCATTTTTGGCAAAGCTTCTCCCTTTAGCATTGTCTCCAGCACATCGGCGGAGATGACGTCTTGCGGGACATTATCAAGCCCGGTAAGCAGCTCTGGCTGTACGTTGGAGCAGCCCGCTCCTATTTTGTCAAAATACTTTTTGTCCAGCAGATTTACTTCGGCACCGCTGTCCAAGCCAAGGAACGCCCGTTTTCCACCTATTTTGGCAACAATAACAGGCACATGACCACAAAGGGTGAAAGGAATTGTCATGGTGGGAGCGAGTTGCTGCCCTGGATGGGCCTGACCCGACAGGAACGCTTGAATCTTTTTGTTGGGAAAGTCAAAAACCAGCTCGTAATTTCTGAATACATCGTAACCCACAAGCCCCATGATGTCCATGCCACAGGCAATTTCGAGATGGTGTACATCAAGCACGTTGCCCTGTGTTTTTGCTTTTTTTATGATTCCCAACTGGAAGTTCTTCACCTCTACTTCGCCCAGGTTTAGGCCGCCACTGATGGCCCCTCCCTTGCGCACAGCTTCAAATGCTCCATTTTGGGCGTCGAGCACAATACCGGGAGCACCAGTGTCAAGGATGAAATTGCCCATATTCCCGTTCACACTGGCCCGAACGACAATCATACCACCCGCTACTTCAAAAGGAATTTCCGAGAAATCTGCTGCATCCGGCAAAGGTTCATTAGCAATGCCTCGCTCCAAATGCAGCAGCGCAACATTACGTTGGGCAATCAATAATTGTGATGTAAAAAGCAGCAAGCACAAAAGTTTTTTCATGGCCGCTTCGCTGTTTAGGCGGCCGCTCGCTGCTCTGGCTGAAAGATTTTCAGTCTGGGCGGGGCTGGCAGCTCGCAGGTTGAAACAAATTGAAACCACTACTGTCGGAAACCATAAATGTGAAGATTTCGATGGGTAAAAATAAGTAAAGCAGCAATGAAAGTCAACTCAAAATTTACACTCAGTTAATATTAAATTAACATTGGGCGGGTTAACACCCTTTTGAGGGGCACTGTGAGCTGCGTAGGTTGGGTTGTTTAGCTTTTTTAGCTTCTTTTTTCAAAACAATCAAACTTTGCACCCGTTTGCAAAATTTAACTGTTGCTTTTGCGTCTTTCAATCCCGAAAGCCTGGATTGGTCGGCTATGATGGCGCAACAGGTATTTTCGCCGACTTTAAAACGGAGGTGGAATTGCGGCAAGTAATTGATTTTCAATTAGTTCCGCCATTTAACATTCATTATTTATCATTGATTAGATGTACAGATTTTTCACTTTTATACTTGTACTTTTTGCAGCAAAAAATATTGCACAGGTTCCGATGGAGGTCATCCGCACCAAGGCCGTAGACCGCTACACCCCTGTCACCAACATCCATATTGATGGAGAAAACAAATGGGTGGGCAACCGAAAGGGCCTTTTTCAAGTCCACTCCCCGGAACAGTCCACACCAGCCAACATCGCCCTAACCGAGTGGTCGCTGCTGCAAACACCTTCTGGCAACCGTGACATCCGCCTGCCGCTCGAAGAACTGCTCACGCAAATGGGCGCCGACGGCCAAAGCATCCGCACCAAGGAAGACCGCATCACTGCCGCCATTTTTGAAGAAAAAGGCAGCCAACTCTGGGTCGGAACCCGCAGCTCCGGCCTGTTCCAGTTCAAGACCCAGCCTAGCCTAAAGCTCGTTGCCCGTCATTCACCCGGCGGCTCCGACGAAATCAACACCCTTTTCCTCGACACGGAAGGGCGGCTTTGGATAGGTACGGCGGAGGGCTGCGCTTTCGGTAAAGACGGCAAGTGGCGGCAGGAAGAAAAGGTCTTTAGCATTCGTGCATTTGCCCAAAGTGGCACCAGTATCTGGGTCATGGGCGACGACCTGCTCTGGAAAGTGGATGCTCGTGAGAAATGGCAAAACGTGGACATTGACGTTAAACTCACCGAGGGTGAGGTCGTGGACATCGCCGTGGACGGCAACGGGATGCTCTGGGTCGCTTCACAAATCATCGCCCGATTCGACCCGGCCACTGAGGACGCAACTGTGTTCGGCCCGGCGGAGGAGTTCACCAGCCAGGACGTGTCGTGCATGGCCATTGATGCCGAAAACGCTGTCTGGATTGGCACCAACGACAAGGGCCTCTACCTCATCCAAAAGGCCGACGCCATCGCCGTCACTTGCCTACTCGACAAAATGCTGAGTTGCGGAGCAAACAAAAAAGACGCCTCGCTGAAAGTAACCGTGAGCGGCGGCGAAGTGCCCTACACCTACGCCTGGGCGGGGGGACTTGCTGGCACCAACCCCCAGAACCTCGGCCCTGGCGAGTACTCGCTCACCGTCACTGACAGCAAGGGCAAAACCAAGTTCGTGAAAGTCGAAATCCCCGACCCAAACATCACGCTTGCCACCACTCAGGACAAACCTGCAGGCGAAAGCGGCGCTCCCGACGGCGCAGCATCGGTTAAAGTAACCGGTGGCAACCCAGTGTATTCTTTCAAATGGGACAATGGTGAGACGGCAGCCAAGACCACCGCCCTTGGCGAAGGCACCCACAGCGTCACTGTCACCGACAAGGCGGGCTGTACGGCCACTGCAAATGTGGAAATCCGGCGACTGGTCAGTGCGCTCACCGTTTCCATTTCACAGACAAAAGCCATCGGCTGCGCTGGGGCAAAAGACGCTGCCCTCAAGGCCGACGTCAGTGGCGGTAAAACGCCTTACCAATACCAGTGGAACACCCCCAGCCTGATGGCTGGTGCAAATATCACGGGGCTTCCCGCTGGCGGCTACGCCGTCACTGTCACCGATGCGGCGGGGCAGTCGGCCTCTGGCACTTTTGAGGTAAAAGCAGCTGACGCCATTACGGCAACCATAAAAGTGGATACCCCTGCCAGCACAGGCAAATCGGACGGCAAGGCTACCGTGAAAGCCACTGGCGGTAGCGGTAATTTTACCTACAAATGGGATAATGCAGAGGCTGCAGCAACTGCCACGAAGCTCGGTCCCGGCAGCCACACCGTCACCGTGACGGACGCAGCGGGCTGCACGGCCACGACCTCCGTAAGTATCACGGAGAACATTTTGCCACTATCGGTGAGCATTGCGCAGCAAAGTGAAATCAAGTGTTTTGGTGAAAAATCGGCCATCCTCCGAACCGCAACCAACGGCGGCAAAGAACCCTACAAATACCAGTGGAGCATTGCCGAAACGGCCAACGAGCTGGCGAGCGGCCTGTCGGCGGGCAGTTATTCGCTGACAGTGACCGATGCCACCGGGCAAACGGCAACCTCCAGCATTCAGGTTGCGGAGCCGAAACCCATCACGCTCAGCGCCAAGGTGGACGCCCCTGCCAGCACGGGCAACTCGGACGGCAAAGCCAGCGTGAAGGCGACAGGCGGCACAGGAAGTTTTACTTTCAAATGGAGCAACGCAGAGGCGGCAGCCACCGCCAGCAAGCTCGGCCCCGGCAGTCACACCGTCACGGTGACGGACGCAGCGGGCTGCACAGCCACGGCCACGGTGAGCATCACGGAGAACATCTTGCCGCTGGCAGTCTCCATTTCGCAAGAAAAAGAAATCAAGTGTGCGGGTGAAAAAACGGGCGAACTTCGGGCGGAGGCCAGTGGTGGCAAGCAGCCATTCAAGTACCAGTGGAGTGGGGGCGGTGCCTCCGGCGAAAGGGCCGCCAGTTTGCCCACTGGCAGCTATTCTGTCACGGTGACAGATGCCACCGGGCAAACGGCGACTTCCATTATTCAAGTTGCGGAGCCAAAGGCCATCAGCCTTGCTGCCAAGGTGGACGCCTCTGCCAGCACGGGCAACAGCGATGGCAAAGCCACCGTGAAAGCCAGCGGTGGCACGGGCAATTTTGCTTTTAAATGGAGTAACGCTGAGGCGGCAGCCACCGCCAGCAGGCTCGGCCCCGGCAGTCACACCGTCACGGTGACGGACGCAGCGGGCTGCACGGCCACGGCTACGGTGAGCATCACGGAGAATATTTTGCCGCTGGCAGTCGCCATTTCGCAAGAAAATGAAATCAAGTGCGCAGGCGAGAAAACGGCGGCACTGAATGCGGAAGTCAGCGGCGGAAAAGGCCCGTTCCGGTACAATTGGACGGGCGGCTCGACGTCAGCATCTGCCAATGCGCTGGGCGCTGGCAGCTACACGCTGACCGTCACCGATGCTACCGGAGCTACCACTACCGCCACCAAACAAGTTGCTGAACCTACTCCTGTCAAGGCTGAAGTAGTGAAAATCCGCCTCGCCACCACGGACAAAACGAACAACGGAAAGGCCACCCTCGACGCCACTGGCGGCAAGGGCAGCTACCGCATCGCTTGGGACAACGGGGAGACCATTGCCAACGCCACCACATTGCCCGCAGGGCAGCACACGGTCACCGTCACGGACGAAAATGGCTGCACGGCCACTGCCTCTTTCGAGGTCAAAACCCGCATCATTCCTGAACTTTCAGTCAATAACTTGCGCAGCGGCGAGACCATTAAACTGGAGAAAATCTACTTCCAGCCGGACAGCACAAACATGGAGGAAACCTCCCGTCCCACGTTGGACGAATTGTACGAATTCTTGCAGGAAAACCCTGCCGTGGTCATCGAAGTGGGCGGCCACACGAACGGCATCCCTTCCCACGAATTTTGCGATCAGCTCTCCTCGGCGAGGGCAAAATCGGTGGCGGAATACCTCGTGAGCAAGGGCTTGCCTACCAGCCGAATCACCTACAAGGGCTATGGCAAGCGCAACCCCGTGGCCAGCAACTCGACGCCGGAAGGAAGGGCGAAAAATCAGCGGGTGGAGATAAAGATTGTGAGGGTGGAGTGAGAGCGGAGATGAGCTGCCAAAAATTGTGGACAAATAGCATTACCCAATTGAAGTTTGGGTAGTGCTATTTGTCCTTCACATTTTGTGAAATTGCCTGCAAATAGTCGAGCAAATCCGTGATTCCTTATGGAGTGACTTTCTCCTCAAACTGAAAAAAATACGCTTTTCATGCCTTTGAAAGGCAGCGCTCTTTTCCAGATACTGACAGAACTGCGAGAATATTTGTAGAATTTGACCACCCCCACCTACTACCACCCCGAACCCGTTTTTCGTTTCCAATCATATTCGTCCATTACCCCGTCAGAGTCCATCAACATGAATGGCAAGGCAATCAGATATTGCGTCCCGAAACGCGGTTCATCGTAGTCCAAAACAAACCGTTTGGCCAGTCGCTGGCTGTACGCTCGAAGTTCCCAAGCAGGATAAGCCAAAGTCATTCAAGACTTAATGATGTTGCCCCTACAGTTCATAAATAGTGAGTGCGGGTATCCAGAAATCCAAAATTTGGCCTTCGTTGTCAAAGGTTTCGCCTTGCTCCAGGCCTACTTCGATAATCATGCCTTCGTAGAAAACACTCACTTTGCCATTTGGGTCGTAGGTATGGAAAGGTTGCCGGCGGGTGTTGCCCAGCACTTGTTCTTCGTTTTTGGCCAAGCGGCAGCAACTGAGGGTTAGTCCCTCGACTTTGCGCACCAGTTCTTGATAAGCTTTCAGGCCATTGGCCGGGTCGAGGTGACCGGGGAACCCGGCATGGAAACTGGTGGAAGCAGAGAGCAAGTCTTCGTAGAAATACAGCTCATCGGCACCATCCAATGGCACTCGGGTGCCGTAATAAATGACAAGCCCATCTGCATCTTCCTGCAATACCTGGTTGATGACGTTCATGAACCCGTTCTGGAAGTCTTGGGTGATTTCCTCCAGTTGTGCGGCGAACCCATCGGTAGTAGATGGGGTAGGGGGATAAGTCGCCGTGCCGATGTCTTTCACTTCAATGGCGTGGCTGTTGATGACGAAATAAATGTCTCCGACCGGCTGCATGTCGGGGGCCATCCAACTGTTCTCGACGGCTGGCACGAAAAGTATGGCCCGGTGTTCATCCAGTGCGGTGAGGTAAAAGGCCGTGTAGCCTGCCATCAGTGACCTGTTTTGGTTGCGAGCGCCCAGCGAGGCAATGCCTGCTGGCCAAGCGGATTCGACGGATTTTTTGACCACTTTGTTTGCCATGTCTTCGCCCAGGTTGGTTTTTAACGCTGCAACATTGGCGGTCTCCCAGTTAAAGGTGGAGTACATCTCCCCAAAGTCCTTGATTTTGATGAGGGAGCCAAGGGCAAATTCTTGCCCAATCACGGTGGAAATAGCGAAGAGCATTACGACAACAACATTCATCAATCGCATAAAAAGTAGTTTGGAAAAATGGTGTGGCAAGATTGCCGCAAATTGGGAAGTGTGGTTCAAGGGCGCAAAGCTACCCTTAATTAGGTGCAGTGGTCGGAAAGGGGAAAATAAAAAGCAGGGCAAGCGCCTTGCTTGATGGATGGTTTAACGTGGGTTCGGAGATTGATTTTCTGTACTTCAACCATTTGGCAGCAGCGCTGCTGCCATGCCTGTAGGAAATCGTGAAATCCAGCAGCGGTGCGGCATTTATATATCGCACCACTGGTACTGAACCCCTCTCCATTGCTGCAACCTACAAACATCATCGTCGCCCTGCGGCTTTCGAAATCTTCGGATTCAAGTTATACTGTGCATTAATAGGTTTTGTGCAAATAGGGGTTTGGGGGCGAAGCCCCCAAAAGCCCCCTCCCCCGACAAGCCGCCGAAGGCGGCGAGGAGGGGCAGCAGTTTATAATTTGTAATTTGCACAAAACCTATTAGCGTCGAGTATAAATGCTAATAATGACTATCTATGCACTTAAAATTATCCAATCATGAGAAATTCAGTGATCAATCTTTTGTTGGGCGCTTTTTTTGTCGGGATGGTTTTTGGCAGTTGCGCACCGGTATATGTGGCCAACCGCTTGAATTCGCCATTGTTTGACGATGGAGGCCAGGCGAATTTTGGCGTGGGCTATGGCGAGGACGGCGTCAGTCTCAACGCAGCTGTCAGCCCGGTCAACTCCATTGCGGTTATCGGAAACTATAGTACCTTAAACCGTGACAACCAAGAAAATACTAGAAAATTTGACCATACTATCAAAGAGCTGGGGATTGGTTATTTTAATGATATCCCATTTAAGGGAGAGGACGAAAACTTTTTTTACGAAGGTTTTATTGGTGTGGGGCTTGGGGATAGCAAATCAGAAGATTATAACAGTGGCGGGGGTTATGATGAAAAAAGTGAGAGTGAATACAGGCAGCTATTCATCCAACCCAGCGTGGGATATAGAATCAACCAATTTGCCCTGGCCGGGAGTTTTAGAATGAACTTCGTCAATTTCAACCAATTGAAAATCACAAAAAGCAACGGCACCAAAAGCTACAATAACTTAAAAGCAAATTCATTTGCCCTGGCCGGAACCCTTTACGGCTGGTTCGACCCTGTCAGGATTGGTTTGCAAGCTGGTTTTGCTGGTTTGGGGCAAAATGAAGATACCGAAGTAGTGCTTGATTATGACCCCTTGATTTTCAATCTTTCCGTTGAATATACATTCAGGAGGAGAAAGGAGAAATAGGAGTAGTTCACCATTGGGAACCATCCCAGTTCTAGCGTATGCCGTTTTTGCGTGAAAACATGAAAATCCGTGCCTTCACGCTAAAAAAAACGCAATGATTCAAATGAAAGGTAACTACCGAAAAAATATCCGTCCCGGCCTCCTCGTCCGCATCGTGATGAAGGAAGACCAGCCCAGCGGCGACCTCACAGAGGGCGTCGTGTCGCAGATACTCACCAACGCCCCGCAGCACCCGCACGGCATCAAGGTGCGGCTGGATACAGGCGAAGTGGGCAGGGTGAAAGAGATAATTGAGGAGGAGGAAATTGATTGGCCTGAGTAGCTTCCTTTTCCAGTTGCCACATTTATATTTACCCAAAAAACGAAAAACAGCATGAAACAAGCCACCTACCTGTTGGCCATTTGCATCGCAATCTGCCTTGCCGCCTGTCAAAAAGAACCACCCACCAACACCGCTTGGACACAGTACAAGGGCAGCGACGACGCCAATCAGTACAGTTCGCTGGCGCAAATTGACACCTCAAACGTCGTCAACCTGCAAGTCGCTTGGACCTATCACACTGGCGACGCCGACACCGCCAATAGCTCTCAAATCCAGTGCAATCCCATCATGGTGGACGGTGTACTGTACGGCACCACGCCACAATTGAAACTGTTTGCGCTCGACGCAAAAATGGGAAAGGAACTGTGGGTCTTCAACCCGATGGACTCGCTACCTGCGGCCAAGCGCATGTTCTTCATCCTCAACAACAGCCGGGGCGTGGCCTACTGGACCGACGGCAAGAGCGACTCCCGCATCTTCTACACCGCTGGCTCCGACCTCTACTGCATCAACGCCAAGACCGGGAAGCCCGTCGCCGACTTCGCCCTCAACGGTGCACTTGACCTGCATGAGGGCCTCGACCGTGATGTGCGTGACCTTTTCATCACCGCCACCACGCCCGGCATCATCTACAACGACCTCATCATCATGGGCAGCCGGGTGGACGAAGGGCCCAAGGCCGCCCCCGGCCATATCCGTGCCTTCGACGTGCGCACGGGCAAACGAGCGTGGATTTTCCACACGATACCGCACCCCGGCGAGGCAGGCTACGAAACCTGGAAAGACACCGCTGCCTATAATTTCATCGGCGGGGCGAACGCCTGGAGCGGCTTCAGTTTGGACAAAAAACGGGGCATCGTCTTCGCCGTTACTGGCTCGGCCAGCTACGACTGGTACGGCGGCAAGCGCCTCGGCAATGGGCTCTACGGCAATTGCCTCCTCGCCCTCGACGCCGCCACGGGCAAGCTCCGCTGGCATTTCCAGAGCATCCACCACGACGTGTGGGACCGTGACCTCAGCTCGCCGCCCACACTGGTTTCCTTCAAAAAAGACGGCAAAATGGTGGACGCCTGCGCCATGACCACCAAGACTGGCTTTGTGTACCTATTTGAGCGGGAAACGGGCAAGCCCATTTACCCCATCGAAGAGCGCCCCGTGCCAACGACCAGCGGGCTTTTGGGCGAACAACTCTCGCCGACGCAGCCTTTCCCGAACAAGCCAACCCCGTTCGTGCGGCAGCTCATGACCGAGCAGGACATCAACCCGCTGCTCTCGCCCGAATCGCAGGCGGACATCAAGCAGCGATTCAACGGCTACCTGCACGACCACATGTTCAATCCGCCTAGCCTGCAAGGCACGATCGTGCTGCCCGGCCTCGACGGCGGCGGTGAGTGGGGCGGCCCGACCTTCGATCCCACGACAGGCATCCTGTACGTGAACGCCAACGAGATGGCCTGGGTCATCCGCTCCGTGGAACTGGAAAAGGAAAGCGACGCTCCGCAAACAATGGGGCAAGCGGGCGAACACTTCTACAAAGCCAACTGCATGACCTGCCACGGCCCCGACCTCAAAGGCTCCGGCAACAACCCAACACTGGTGGACATGGAGAAGAAATACAGTCCGGCCAGCTTCGATACACTGATTCAAACCGGGCGGCGCATGATGCCCGCATTTAAACAACTCGGCGATGCGGAACGCAAGGCCATCGCCGCATTTGTGCTGAATTTGCCGAAGGAAAAGGCCAAGCCCTACACTGGCCCAAAGCCAGCGCCCGACCCCACCAAAGTACCGTACTCCATCGCTGGCTACGACAAGTTTTTGAGCAAGGAAGGGCTACCAGCACTCAGTCCGCCGTGGGGCACGCTGAACGCCCTCGACTTGAACACAGGCGAGTGGATTTGGAAAAAAACGCTGGGCAATGACCCTGCCTTCCCCAACTCCAAGGAGCCTACCGGCACGGAGAACTACGGCGGATCGGTGGTGACAGCGGGTGGCCTGCTGTTCATCGGCGGAACGAAGGATGGCATGTTCCGGGCCTTCAACAAGCGCACGGGGGCGCTGCTCTGGGAGACGAAGCTGCCGAATGCGGCCTACGCCACCCCCGCCGTTTACGAAGTGGATGGAAAACAGTTTGTGGTAATCGCTTGCGGCGGCGGGAAGATGGGGACGCAGAGCGGGGATAGTTACGTGGCGTTTGCGCTGCCGTGAGTAGGAGCGGCTTCGGGGTTCGCATTACCTCCTCAATTCCCAATTCCCAACCTCACCGCCCGCAGCTCCGCCGCCTTCTCCTCCGGTATCGTGTCGGCCATGAAGTTCCCAGCCCCGATTTCTGGGCCAGCGAGGTACTTGGGCAGTCCCGGCTGCCGCAGCGGCGGCTGAAAATGGACGTAGAGGTGATAGTCGGCGTGTTTTTTTCCGTCCACTGGCGCTTGGTGGATGTTCATCACGTAGGGAAAATTCAGGTTGAAAACCCCATCAAACCGCCGGATTACCTCCTGATAGGCGGCAGCCAGCCCTCGCAACTCCTTGTCCGTCAAGGTAATAAGCGTAGCATGGCGTTTTTTTGGAAAAACAAGTACCTCGTAGGCGTATCGGGCGAAGAAGGGCACGAAGGCCAAGGCCTCGTCGTTTTCGGCGACGATGCGCAGGCCATCTTTTTGCTCAGCAGCGATAATGTCGGCGATAAGGTTGCGGCCAGTGCGGCGCTTGTGCAGCCGGGCGGCGAGTTGCTCCCGCTCGATGAGCTGGAGCGGGAAGTCCACGGCGTAAATCTGGCAGTGCGGGTGTGGGTTCGACACCCCTACGATTTCGCCCTTGTTCTCGAAAATCAGCACGGAGTGGATGTCGGGATTTTTGGCGAAAGCCACCATTTCCTCCCGCCAAACCTCGAAGACCCTCGCCATCCGCTCCGGCGGCACGTCGGAGAGCGTCAGGTTGTGCTCCCGTGCGTAGCAGACCACCCGGGCGATGCCCTTGGCGCTGGCTTTTTGGTAAAGCCCGTCGTGCATATTCTCGTGAATATCAGGCGCTTGCATGCCCACCACAGGGAAGTCGTTGTCGAAGACGAACACATCGTGGTAGTCAGGATTGACGTGGCCAGCCGCCCGCTGGTTGCCGGGGCAGAGGTAGCAATTGGGATCGTAGGCGGGCGCTTCGGCCTGGTGTTTTTTAAGGTCAAAGCTCCAAGGCCGGTTGTTTCGGTGGGCGGAATAAACGACCCACTCCATGCGGAGCGGGTGGTAGCGTTTTTGCCATTTGTCGTGAATTTCGTTGGTCATGTTCTGCTTTGGACTTGTTTTTCGACTGGCAAAAAAAGGCTAACTTGCACACAAATTTATAAAAATATGATAGCCGAGCATCCCGCAACTTCTCCTTCCAAAGTGACTGCCGCCAAAAAGCGAAAAATCCCTGCATACCTTATCAAGGAAACAATTGACGGTATCCCCTTTTATTATGCAGGATTTCGCTCCGTCTTGCACCGAAACAAAACAAAAACCGACATCATGGCTGATAGTGGACTCCAAGGGTATATCAAATCTTTTTTGATAGGCCTGCTTTTGAGCAAGCTCGACCCAAAAATTTTTATTGTGATGACAGGTGAAATCGGGAACCATCTCGACCACAGGAACAACCTCGCCCTTGACCTCGCTATTTATGACCGCCAACTTTTGACCGCCAAAAAAATCAACACCCAGTACGTGGATGTGGTGCCTAAAATCGTCATCGAAGTTGACGTCCGGGTGGAACTCGAAGACCGCAAGGCCGATGCTTTTGATGAATTTGTGCTCCGAAAAGTGCGCAAGCTCCACGAGTTCGGCACCGAGAAAATCATCTGGATTTTTACCAAGAGCAAGACCATCATCGTCGCCACGCCCGGCAATTCTTGGGGCGTTTTTGATATAAAAGACGATGTCGAAGTGATGGATGGCATCAGTTTCAACCTTGGGAAGTACCTCGAATCCGAGGGGATTGGGTTGGGGGATTTTTGACCCGCTCACCTCACCAGCGTCACATCCCCCTTGTACAACCGCCTCGTCCCATCAATAAACTCAATATCGGCAAGGTAAACGAAAACCGCCACGTCCATTTCCTCCCCCCTGTGCGTACCATCCCATCCGTACTCCACGGCATCGGGCTGGCTGTGAAAAATCTGGTAAATGGTTTCGCCCCAGCGAGAGAAAACAATGAACGAATGGATTTCCTTCACGCTGTGCCCATCGCTGAACACCATGAACACATCGTTGATGCCGTCGTCGTTCGGGCTGAAGCTGTTCGGGATGTACACGCCCCCAGGGTCAACTTCCACGACCACTGAAGCCGAAGCCGTGCAACCCCCCAAATCGCTGACGGTCAACGTGTAGGTGGTCATTGTCAGCGGCGAAGCAGAAGGTTTTGGGCAGTCTAAGCAACTGAGCGTGGGGTCTTCCAGCCAAGCGTAGGTCAGACCGCTGGGCGGCGAAACGACTGGATTCAGCACTACTGACGCACCAAGTCCAACCTCTAAGCTGGCAGTTGGGAAGCTCACCGATACCGTGTTGACAATGGCCAGCGTGACCGTGTGCGTGGAGTCGCAGCCGTTGCTTCCCGTGAAAGTCTGTGAGTAGTCGCCCGGAGCAGAAACGGGCTGCCCGAAGATGGTCGCCGTGCCGCCTTCGCAGATTTGCAGTTGCTCACTGGTGCTTACGGTCGGGATGGACGGCAGCGCCGTCACCGTCACAATGCTGTCGCAGCCATTGGTGGAGGTGAACGTAAAGTTCGTGCTCGTGCCCGGTTGGAGGGTCGTGCCGTTGTAGGTGAGCGGCTCGCCAGCGCAGCCTTGCAGCGTCACGGAACCTGTGAGCACGGGAAGTTCCTGCACCGTTACTGTAACGGTGGAGTCGCAGCCCTGCCAAGTTGCCAAGGTCACGTCCGTCACGCTGCCGGGTTGGAGGGTTTGGCCGTTGTAGGTCACGGTGCTGCCCGTGCAGGCTTGCAGCGTCAGGCTGGATGTTTGCGGGAGCAGCTCCATTACTGTGACTGTGACGGTGGAGTCGCAGCCGTTTTGCGCAGCGAAAACAAATGGCGTCACGCTGCCGGGTTGCAGTTGCTGGCCGTTGTAGCTGGCGGTGCTGCCCGTGCAGGCTTGAAGCGTGAGGCTGTTGGTCACGTTTTGCAGTGCTTGTACCGTCACCGTCACCACCGAGTCGCAGCCCTGTTGCGAAGTAAAAGTGAACGGTGTCACGCTTCCCGGTGCGAGTTGTTGGCCGTTGTAAGTAGCCGTGCTGCCGGGGCAAGCCTGGAGGGTCAGGCTGCTGGAGAGTTGGGGCAAGCTCATCACTGTCACCGTCACCACGGAATCACAGCCGTTGGAGGCAGTGAGGGTAAACGGTGTGATGCTGCCGGGTTGTAGTTGTTGGCCATTGTAGGTCACCGAACTACCCACACACGCTTGCAGCGTGAGGGTGGTGGCAAAGGTGGGCAGGGCCGAAACCGTCACAGTCACGGTGCTGTCACAGCCTTGCGAAGTGACAAAATCAAACTGGTTGATGCTGCCCAGTGCGAGCTGTTGGCCGTTGTAGGTCACGGTAGTGCCGGGGCATGTGGTGAGGGGTACTGAAGTCTGGTAGCCTTGCACCTCGTTCACGATGACGTTCACGATGGAGTCGCAGCCATTGGCAGCGGTGAAGGTGAAGTCGAGGTCGGTGCCTGGTGGTAAATTGAGGCCATTGTAGCTGACGGTGTTGCCCTGGCAGGATTCCAGTACCAGCGAAGAAGCGTAGGTTTGGAGGGCCGCCACTGTCACCGTCACCACTGAATCGCAACCGAGGGAGGAGATGAGGGTGAAATCAGTGATGCTGCCCGGCTGCAGGTTTTGGCCGTTGTAAAACACGGTTTCGCCTTGGCAAACCTGCAACGGAACATCGGAGGTCTGCACCTGAATTTCGTCCACCGTCACCGTCACCACCGAGTCACAGCCGTTTTGCGAAGCAAGCACAACGGGCATCACGCTGCCCGGCTGCAGGGTCAATCCAGCATAGCTGACCGGCACTCCCGTGCAGGTTTGGAAGGTAAGGTTGCTGGCAAATGTCGGCAGTTCCACCACCGTCACCGTCACCACCGAGTCGCAGCCCGCAGCAGTGGTGAAGCTGAAATCCGTCACGCTGCCCGGCTGTAGCGTTTGGCCGTTGTAGCTCACGGTCGTGCCGGTGCAAGCGTCAAAGCTCAGGCTTTCCAAGAAGGCGGCGACTTCCGTCACGGTCACGGTCACGACGCTGTCGCAGCCGTTGGTGGTGGTGAAATTGAAATCCGTGACACTTCCCGGCTGCAGTTGTTGGCTGTTGTAGGGGAAGGTTGTGCCCGTGCATGCCTCCACGTCGAGGGAGGAGACGAGCACGGCCAGTTCGTTCACCGTTACCGTTACCACCGAGTCGCAACCGTTTTGGGCGGTGAGGGTAAATGGGGTGGTTGTGTTGGGCTGTAGCTGCTGTCCGGCATAGTTGACCGTAGTGCCCGTGCAGGTTTGGAGCGCAAGGCTGCTGGTGTAGTTGGGCAGCGATTGCACGGTGACGTGAACGGTGCTGTCGCAACCGTTGGCTGCCGTGAAGACGAAATTTTGGTTGGCGCCTGCCGGCAATTGCTGCCCGTTGTAGCTCACGCTGGTTCCGGCGCAAGCTTGCAGGTTGAGGTTTGAGTTGTAAACGGGCAGGCCGGTCACGTTCACTGTCAGCGTGGAGTCGCAGCCGTTGAAGGCCGTGAGCATGAACTGGGTACTGCTTCCGATGGCGAGGTTTTGCCCCATAAAACTGACCGTGTTGCCTTGGCAGGCCGTGAGGTTGAGCGTGGCGTTGGAATTGGGCAGGGAGGCCACGTTGACTTGCACCACCGAGTCGCAGCCAGCATAGTTGGTGAAGGTGAACGTGCTGCTGCTCCCCGCAG
Source organism: uncultured Saprospiraceae bacterium (assembly GCA_964508135.1). GTDB lineage: Bacteria > Bacteroidota > Bacteroidia > Chitinophagales > Saprospiraceae > UBA6168. Next base: position 126,934 of record CAZDSU010000004.1, on the reverse strand, counting down.
CGAGCGGGATACCGTTGTACATGATCGTTTCGCCTGTGCAGGCGCTGAGTTGCACGTTGTTCGTGGTATTGCCGGAAACCGTCACCACGACATCGGCGGTGTCTGTTCCGCAAAAATTGGCGACCGTGGCCAGGTAGGTCGTTGTGGTATTAGGGCTGACGGTTATAGAAGTGCCAATTTGGTTGGTTGGGCTCCAGTTGATGACATTGGTACCCGTGGCATTGGCCGTTAGGGTGGTGGATTCGCCTTGGCAAATTGTCACGTCGTTGGTCGTGTTCACCGTTGGAAAAGGCAGGGTCGTGACGGTGAAGCTTAGGGACGTTTGCCCACATTCATTAAAACCCGTGGCCGTGTAGGTGGCTGGCGAAGTCGGTGGTATGACCACCAGCACTGGCCCTGCGCCGTTGCCGGGGCTCCAGGTGATGTAGTCGGTAGCCTCTGCATTTACCACGAGCACCGCCGGGGTGCCTTCGCAAATTTCCACATTCTCCTCCTGCGGCGAGAGGTAGGGCAAGGGGTCAATGATGACGGTGATGGTGGTCGTGGATTCGCATCCAGCGTTGGAGCCTGTGATGGTGTAGGTTTCATCCGAAAAAAGCGTGACGGTGATGCTCGTGCCCGTTTGTCCGCCGGGCTGCCAAACGATGTCCTCGACGAGGTGGTTGGGCAGCACTTGGAGCGTCACCGTTTCGCCAGGGCAGATGTGCACCACGTCCGGCACGGGCGTCAGGACGGGTTCGAAGCAGGGGAATACGCCATCGTAGGTATCACCTGAGCCGGGGCCGCCTGGGCATTGGTTGGCTTCTTGGCCGCCGCCCCACCACTCGGTAGGGATGCCGGAGACGACCATCGTGAACGGAAACATCTCGTCGTTGGGCTGCGTGTTGATGTTCAAGAACACAGGGCCGGAATTTGGCACAGGGTTGCCCCACTGCACGTTGCCGCCAGTGATGACAGCATTGAGGGTGGTGCCGTTGGTACTGGTGAAACTGCTCGGCGTGATACTGAGAATCGTTGCATCTATGTTGAGGTAAAAGCCCCAAGTGGAGCCTACCCCAGTGGTGGTGCCGCCTGCCACCAACGCCGTCCAGTCAATGGTGAAGGTGCCGTCGCCGTTATCGGTGATGCCGTCCATGAGGTAGCCGGAGGTGTCGCAAGCCAGCGAAAGACCCGGCAGCGACAACAGGGCGAGAAAAATGAGGGCAATTCTTTTGCTAAATGTAAATATTCTCTTCATGTGTTTATTTTTGAAAAAAGCAAACTTGGGAGGGGTAAAACAGGGCAGGTGAAGATAGGGCGAAATTCTGGAACGCAGAAAAACAACAATGTAAAACCTTCAAAATGGCGGGAATTTGGCAAATGAAGCTGGGAGGTTGGGATTGGGATTTTGGTATTTGTGATTGTGACAAACCCCAGGCATCTTTCGATACAACGGGTTTCCCTAGCTAACCAGTCCACTGAATAGAAGCATCTTTGGAGAGGTCTTCCGAAATGAAGACAAGGGATGTGGACGCAATTTTTTTCTATTTACATGCATGAAGTTGCCAGTAGCCGGGACGTGCCAGGACATCCAGAAATTGAAAAAGCCCTGCTATTGCAAGGCTTCTCAAAAAGCGCGGAGAGAGAGGGATTCGAACCCCCGGTACCTTTCGGTACAACGGTTTTCAAGACCGCCGCATTAAACCGCTCTGCCATCTCTCCGGGGGCAAAGGTAAATTCTTTGCTGAAAAAGCAAACTGTCGGAAATTTTTTATTCAAACTTCGTGCAGCGGCGGTAAGTTCGTTGGCTGTCAGATATTTCAATTTGGAAAGCTGAAAAAAGTAGTGGATTCACGGTTTATTTGCCAGTCATTACGTCGGCGCTCAGTATTTGCTGGCGCAAATCGGTCATTTCCGACCAGGATTCTTTTTTGTTTTTAGATAAGAAATCGGCACGGCAGCTATCTCGCCAACGCTTCCATTTTTTCAGCCACCACTCGGCTAGTAGGCCCATTGGGATGACGGCCAGCAGGTAGGCCCATTTCACCCAACTGCCCAGGTCGAGGTGAACAGCCAGTTTGCTTACCAGCCAGGTTTGCAACCAGATGAATAGCGGGTACATGACCACCCCAGCAGTGAACTTGTAGGTGGGCACCCAGTGGTAGTCGGCGTTGAGGGCATCCGTTATTTTTTTTGCAAAAAATGTGGGAAGCACGTGCGTCAGGTAGCTGGGCAGGAACACTGGCACTAGAGCCGCCAAACTCCAGTTTGGCAGTTGGCCTCCACCAAACTGGAGTTTGGCGGCTCTAATCTGCAAGTCGCTGATTTTCAAAGACTTGGTTTTTTCAAAATAAGAAAAAACGCTTGGTGAAAAAGCCTCGTAAGCTGCTGCGTCACTTGATTTCCATTGCCGAAGGCGATTTAAAACGACCTGCGAACGATGTAGGCGCTCCGCAGGTGGCAATGGATTTTCGTTCTGCAAAATAGTTTCCAGGCGGTGCAGCAACTGGTCTTGGGCTTCGTCCTCGCAATCAATGATGAGCGAGGAAATCTGTTCACTCATGGCCTCGGTGAGGCAGTTCACAGCGTTGACAGGGTCGGCCAGGTAATCCTCCCGGAAGTCGGCCACTCGGATGGGGTTCCCGAACACCGTGACCAGTTCACTGCGGAATTTGGTCGGGTCGGAGTAGTTCAACCCAATGGGCAGGATGGTGAGTCCGAGCTGGAAATTGTTGGTGCTCTCGGCGGCGAAGGCGATGCGGGCGGTGCCGGTTTTGAGCTTGCGCAGCCGCCGCTCCACGAAGCTGGTGCCTTCGGGCGCCACGTAGAGACAACCACCCCCGCTAAGGAATTCGGTGGCCTGCTTGAAGCTGTCAACATTGTTGAGGGGCTTGCCGCCAGTGTCTTGGTAACGCTCTACGGGGATGCAGTAGAGCCTGCGGAGCAGCCATTCAGTGATGGCGTATTTGAATAGGCTGGCGTTGGCCAGGAAATTGATTTCGGCATTGACCCTGATGGCCACGTTGAGCGGGTCGAGCAGGGTGCTTGGGTGGTTGCTGACGAGGATGCAAGGGTTGCGGCTGCGGTGGTGGGGCTCGCCGGTTACGGTTATTTTAGCATAGTACACCCAAGTGCACAGCCGTATGAAGTACTTAAAAAAATAGTAAAGGATGTAGAGGATTGGGTTCAAGTAGGACGTTTTTCCGTAAAAAGCGGCAATATCGTTAACCAATCGGAAAATTTGAAAAAATCGTTGGTGTTGTGTGTCAAGATGTGGCGGATACCATGGGCTTGGAGCGTGGCGGCGATGTTGAAATCGAAAACGTCTTTGTGAGTGGTGAGGAGTGGGAAGAGGTGGAGCCAGTTGGGCAAGACCTCTTCATTTTCGTGGAAAATTTCAAAGTCTTCATGAAATTGAACGATATTATAAAGCACATCTTCGATGCTTTGCTTAAGGCTCAATTTGTGGTAAATGGCATTTCTTAATGTGCTATTTGCATATTCCCTGATGATTTGAGTGCTCAGTGCTAAACGATGGCCCTCCACAACCAACTCCTTCATTCTGCCGATTGCTTGTTCACCAAATGAGGTCAATGGCTCGTTGGCGTAGTAGAGGATATTTGTGTCAACAAAAACCTTGTGCTTAGAATCTTTCATCATAAATTTCTGCCCTGTCGATTATGATATTATCAACTGGAATTGGAATTCTCCTCATACCTTCCAAGAACCCACGTTTGGGGTTTTTCATTTTTTTGGCAGAATTCGTCGCTCCCTTTTTGCTCAACAAAAACTCAACAAAAAGCTGCAATTCTTTGATGCTTTCATCATCAAGTTGCTCAATCATTTCCTCAAGTGCTGGATTTATTCGCTGTCCCATTTTTTTTCTTTTTTAAATGCCCCACAAAGTAAAACAGTTCCGACCGCTATTCCAAATTCATTTGTTCTGCTCCGCATTTCGTCTATCCACCCAAAACAAGCAGGCTGGTCAATGCGTTTTTTGTCCACTGAACCATTGTTCAATTTTTTCCAAAACCAATAATTTTACCGCAAAAAGATAAAAAATGAAAAGCATTTCCATCCTACGGTTCATTCTCTGGACAGCGCTCCTGATTGGCGGTTTCTTCATCGGCACTGCCTGGAAGTCGAACTTCAACCAACAAACCGCCCCCCAAATCAACGCCGACGAAAACCCGTACAACACCAACGAGGACGAGCGAGGCACGACCACCCACTCGCCCATCCCGCCCGGCCTCAACGAAGACGAAAAAGCGACGATTCGCCTGTTCGAAAGTTCCGCCCCGTCGGTGGCCTTCATCACCACCTCGCAGCTCCGACAGGACTACTGGACCCGCAACGTGATGGAAATCCCGCAGGGCAGCGGCTCCGGTTTCGTCTGGGACAAGGACGGCCACGTCATCACCAACTACCACGTGATTCAGGGGGCTGACAAAGCACAAGTGACGCTCGCCGACCGCACCACTTGGGACGCCACACTGGTGGGCGCTTCGCCCGAAAAAGACCTCGCTGTATTGAAAATTGACGCTCCGAAATCGGCGCTGCGGCCCATCCCCGTTGGCAGTTCCGACAACCTGCTCGTGGGGCAATCGGTGCTGGCCATCGGCAACCCCTTCGGCCTCGACCAGACGCTAACCACAGGCATCATCAGCGCCCTGGGGCGGGAGATAAAATCGGTGAGCGGCATTCCCATCCGGGACGTGATACAGTCCGACGCCGCCATCAACCCCGGCAACTCCGGCGGTCCCCTGCTTAACTCCTCCGGCGAGCTAATCGGCGTGAACACGGCCATCTACAGCCCTAGCGGTGCTTCGGCGGGCATTGGTTTTTCCATCCCCGTTGACGTGGTGAAATGGGCCGTCCCCGACCTCATCCAGTTCGGCAAAATCAACCGTCCAAGCCTCGGCATCGAGCTGGCAAATGCGCAGACCGTGCAACGGCTCGGCCTGCGTGGGGCGCTCATCACGCATGTTGCCGAAGGCAGCGCCGCCGAGCGGGCTGGTCTGCAACCGACCTACCGTGACCGCTCAGGCCGCATCCGCCTCGGCGATGCCATCGTGGCCATCAACGGCGAAAAAGTGGAATCCGGCAACGACCTGATTTTGATACTGGAAAAATACAAGGCTGGCGACAATGTGAAGGTCAAAGTGCTTCGGGATGAAAAGGAGCAAGAGGTGCAGGTGAGGCTGGATGGGAGCAAATGAGGCTTGAACTGTATTTCTAGGATTAGTTGAAATCTCAAAGAAAAGCCGAGCATGACATCTGTCCAGCATTGTCCTACTCGGCTTTTCTTTGAGATTTGGACTTTCAAAGAAATCAGTGATTGTTTTGGGTGCATTTGCACTCCAATATTTACAAAAAATAAAATGTAAAAAACCCGCTCCCACCGCATACACCGAATCGAACATCTGTTATCTTTGCCATGTAAACTGAATTTTCAAGGGCATTTTAAGAAAGCCCTTTTCCAAAAACTGTTGTCCCATGAACAAACGATTACCAAAGCTGACCGTCTATTTTCGTCTGACATCACGTCGCACCTCGTTTAATTTTCCGAACCATTTTGAGGGTAAAAAAAGCCGAGCGGCATCGCCGCCCGACGAGCGTTTTGTGCCAATGCCATAACGGCAGCGGCAGCGTTTTGCCCGTATTCCATCTACCCACCCACACACATCTAAGGCCAGGAACAGGCAGTAAGTAGCAAGAATCAAGAGCGGGTTTGAGAATTTGAGCGTTTGAGAATTTGAGACCGTAACAAGCAAGTTAGCAGGTCTTCACCTCAAACACCCAAGCACTCAAACACCCAAATACTTTTTTTTCAAAACCGATTTACAAACACTCGTCCCATGTTCCGATTTACTTACACCTTGCCCACGGGCCGGGCGCAGTTTGCGTCACGCTCGCCCCTTTGGGGCGATTTTACCAACAATTTTTACCAATTGGCAACGGCCTTGATGCTGCTGCTGCTGCTACCACAATTTGTTACTGGACAATGCACCACGCTGGTTTGCGCCCAAAACGTGCAATTCTCGCTGGGCAACGACTGCACGGGCACAGTCAACCCCGTGAACATGCTCACGAACTACTGGTCGTGCCAAGGCCCGCTCACGCTGAACTATTTCGATGCCGGGAACAACCCCCTCGGCACCACGCTCATCAGTGCCCAACTGGGCCAAACGGTGAACGTTCACGTGAAGCACAACTGGACAAACCTGACCTGCTGGGGTACGGTGTACGTGAAGGACGGTAAAAAACCGACCATCACCACGGCCAATCTGACCCTGAACTGCACCGAGGACACCAGCGCAACGGCGCTCGACCCGCCCTCGGTGACAGACAACTGTAGCCCAGTCGGCAACATCACGCTGTCGCACCAGGACACGGTGCTCGACTTCGGGTGCGGCTATACGGGCTTTGCTGGATATTTTGACCCAAGCAACTGGGATATATGCCTAACGAATACTGGGGATGGTGGGGTAGATGTCACGGGAGCTCCCAATTCTGTGTTGGTCGAAGGGGCCAACAACTCAATGATTAGCAGTACTTCAACGTACATCACGAGGTTCAAAATCGTTATACCGACCGAGGGCTTTGTGAGCTTTGACTGGAGTAGTTTTGGGGGCTCCTCTTTCTCCAACGAGGGGTTCTACCTCACCATCAACAATTGGTGCATCCGCCTGTCGAACGACACGACGCAGGCGGGCACCTACACCACGGGGCTGCTGCACCCCGGCGACGTGCTGTCTTTCGAGCAAGCCTCAAACGGGAGCGCCAACGCCAACAGCACCATCGTCTCCAATTTCCACTTCAGCACGCTGGCCTGGCGGGTCATCCAGCGCAAATGGACAGCCACCGACGAGTGGGGCAACTCCGCCACCAAAGTCCAGACCATCACGCTGAACCGCACCCAGCTTTCGCAAGTACATTTCCCGCCCAACCGTGACGGGGTACAAGCGCCGATGCTTGCTTGCGGCTCAAATGCCACCGACCCCAGCGTCACGGGCAGCCCGTTCATTGACGAGGACGGCAACCTCGCCACCACCGCCGACCAGTATGCCGTGGACAACGGCGACTGCTTCTTCAACCTGGCGCACACCGACCAAATCGTACCGACCTGTGGCGGCAGCGTCCTGATTTTGCGCAAATGGACGGTGATTGACGACTGCACGGGCAATTTTGTGGAGCACACACAACTCATCAAGCTCTTCGACATCACGCCGCCGACCATCACCTGCCCGCCGTCCGCTACCGTCAGCACTGACGATTTTGGTTGTTTTGGCATCATCAATCTGCCTTCGGCAAATGCGGTGGACGACTGTTCCGCCCCCGTCACCATTACGCCGACGTGGAGTTTTGGCAGCGGTTTTGGCCCCTTCGGGAACGTCCCGCAAGGCGCTCACACCGTCACCTACGAAGCCAGCGACGCCTGCGGCAACACGTCGAACTGCACCACTACTATTACGGTGGAAGACCAGATTGCCCCGACGGTCATCTGTCAACAGTTTACCGTGGCCTCCATCGCCAGCACTGGCGAGGCCACCGTTTTCGCCAACCTCCTCGACGCTGGCAGCTACGACCACTGCTGCATCGAAAGCTACGAAGTGAAACGGGCCAACCAGCCCAACTCGGCCTACGCACCCAGCCTCGTTGTTTCTTGCGCCGACCTACCGGTCAGTTCGGTTGTTGTCACCCTGCGGGTAATGGACTGTCATGGCAACTCGAACACCTGCGACGTGACTGTTAATGTCCACGACGAACTGCCCCCGGTCGTCGTTCCTCCCAACGATGTGGTGGTGGACTGCAACTCCGACCTCAGCAATCTCTCGATCTTTGGGCAGGCTGCCGTGACGGACAACTGCTCTTTTACCCTAAATGAAACTGCCACGCCGAGCATCAGCAGTTGTGGCGATGGTATCGTGACGAGGGTCTTCACCGCCACCGACCCCAGCGGTAACGTTACTTCAGCGCAGCAAATCATCCACCTCGTGAATCAAACGCCTTGGAACTCGGCGGGCAACCAAATCATCTGGCCGTTCAACTACCAGTCGCAAGCTTGCAGCGGCGAGTCGCTGGAGCCGTTCGACCTGCCGTACCCCTACAACGGCCCGACGTTGTTGGGGCAAAACGGTTGCGAGAGCGTGGCCGTGAACTACGAAGACGAAATCTTCTGGATAGCGGAGCCTGCCTGCTACAAAATCGAGCGCACCTGGACCATCCTCGATTGGTGCCAGTACCAAGCCAACACCAACAACGGAGTGGGCATGTGGACGCATATCCAGCTCATCGAAGTAGCTGATAATCAAGCGCCTATTTTTGTAAATCCACCCGCAAACATCATGGCCAGCAGCGGCACTGGCTGCTCCGGCAACGTGAACTTGCCGCTGCCGCAAATCACCGATTGCAGCAACCACGTGACCATCACGGCTTCGGGTGTTTTGGGCAATGGGTTTTCGTTCCAGAACGTGCCTGCCGGGGTTTATCCGATGACTTTCACAGCAAGTGACGGCTGCGGGAACAGTTCGCAGCACAGCTTCACCGTCTCCGTCGACGACACCGGGACGCCAACGGCCTATTGCGTCAGCGGCGTCAATGTGGAGCTGAACGCACAAGGCGAGGCTTCGCTGGCTGCGCTACAACTCAACTTCAACAGCTTCGACAACTGTGCCCCGGCGAGTAGCCTTCAGTTCAGTTTTTCGCAAAATACCGCTAACAACACAGCGCATTTCACCTGCGGCGATGTAGGCCCAAACCTCGTGCAGCTCTGGGTCACAGATCCCGGTGGCAACTCCGATTTTTGTGAAACCATCGTGACGGTGCAGGACAACTTGTCGGCTTGCAGTGCAAATATTGATTTGGGCGGTATGATTCAGACCCCAGCAGGTGCGCCAGTCGGGCAGGTGATGGTAGACATCTCTGGTGCGTTCATGCCCACCGTGACGACGGTGGCGGGCGTGGGCAGCTACGCATTTTCGGGCTTGCCAGCAGGCGGCGACTTCACCATTACCCCCACGAAAAACATCGGGCAGTCGAACGGCGTGACGGCTTTCGACTTGGCAAAAATAAATGAGCACATCTTGGCGGTGACGCCGTTCACACAGGCTTGGCAGGTCATCGCCGCCGATGCCAACAACTCCGGCTCGGTGACGGCCAGCGATCTCGTGGCCATCCAAGCGGTCATCCTCAATGCTGCACCGGGCTTCCAGAATGGCACGCCTTCATGGCGTTTCATACCAGCGAGCCATGTGTTTGGCAATCCAGCCAACCCGTGGCCGTTCCCACAGGAACTGTCGCTGAACGATGTGGTGCAGGATAACCTCGGAGCCAATTTCACGGGCATAAAAACGGGCGATGTGAGCGGCAATGCGGACCCGGCTTTTTTAGTTGGCAGTGGGCAGTTGGCAGTTGGCAGTCAGCCTGTCGTGGAGGGACGAAATGTTGGCATTTTCAGCTTGAGAACAGAAAATAGGTTGATAAAAAAAGGCGAGGTGGTGGAGCTTGGTTTCGATTTTGACGCCGTGGAGGCTTGGCAGTTTACGCTTTATTTTGACTCACAAATGATTGAATTCCAAGGATTTGTGAAAAATGAAAGCGATACTCCAACCCCAATCTTCAATGCTTCGAGGAGCAACGAGGGCTTGGTTTCCATGCTGTACTTTGGCAAGCAGCCAATTACGCATTTTGCCCTAAAAATAAAGGCGCTGGCCGATGTCAGCCTTGCTGATGTAATACAAATCAGCTCCGAAATGACGCCCGCCGCTGCTTGGAACCATGAGGACGAGCAGTTGAAACCCGTGCTGGAATTCACGGGTTTTACAGATGCCGAACCTACTTTGCAACTTATCTGTCAGCCAAACCCGTTCAAGGAGCAAGCGGTGGTTTCGTTTAGCTTGCCCGAGGCAGGTGAGGCTCGGTTCTCATTTTTTGATGCCACTGGCAAGGTGTTATTTGTCACGTCCGGGCAATTTGAAAAAGGACGGAACGAGCTGCCATTGCGAAGCGAAGACCTCGCAATAGCTGGGCTGGTTTTCATCAATATGGAAGCCGCTGGCCGTGTTCTGACAAAGAAATTGGTTGTTTTACCATAAGCGATTAGCAATTTAGAGAGAGAAAGATTTTTTGCGCAAAGTGTTGATGTACAACGCTTTGCGCTTTTTTTTTTTGAAAAAGATGAAAAAAAATGAGGGTAGTTTAGAAAATATGACTAAATTTGTCTTGATAAAAAAAGTCATAAAAATGAATACCCTTCAAACTCTACTTAAGGATGGGCGGCAGGCCAAAGACCTGAAGCACAAAGACGTCGTGACCATTACAGGCATAGACCAAGCATTGCTCAGCAAGTACGAAAGCGGCAACAGGCTACCTACCGAGGCGCACCTCATGCTCCTTGCTGATGCTTACGGTCTGAATGTCAAGCAGTTGCGAGTGTTTTGGGTGGCCGAGAAGGTCATTGGGTTAGCGAAACAGTACGAGATTCCGATGGAGGAAATCATGTACTTGGCCGAAGGGCGGGCCGAGTTCTTGTACGGGGAGCGGGCGCTCGAAGTGCCGCCAATCCCCACGGAACTGGAGGCAAAACTTGCCGTCATTGACGACCTGAGATCCAAGTGGCAGGCCACCAAGCCCCTCAACATCGAACAACTCCGCAAGATGCAGGAGTACTTCAACGTCGAGTACACTTACGAAAGCAACCGCATCGAGGGGAATACCCTCTCGTTGCAGGAGACCAGTCTCGTGGTGAACCAAGGGCTGACCATCGGCAGCAAATCCATGCGGGAGCACCTGGAGGCCATCAACCATGCCGAGGCCGCCGAGTTCATCGCCGAGCTGGCCACCCGGCACGAGGATGTGACCAAGCGCACCTTGATGGAGCTGCATGGTCTCATCTTGAAGAGCATTGACCGGGAGAACGCTGGTCGCTGGCGCTCAGTGCCTGTGCGGATTACTGGCAGTCAACACGAGCCGCCGCAGCCATTTATGCTGGACAAGATGATGGAGGATTATTTCATCCATTACAGCCGCCAGCAGGGGCGGATGCACCCGGTCATTTTGGCGGCAGAGATGCACGAGCGGTTGGTGAGCATCCACCCGTTCATTGATGGTAACGGGCGCACGTCGAGGCTGGTTATGAACCTGATTTTGCTCCGCAACGGCTACACCATCGCCAACCTGAAGGGCGACAATACCTCCCGGCTGGCCTACTACCAAGCACTCGAAAAGGTGCAGGTGGACAACGAGCCGGAGGCGTTTTACCACATCGTGGCAGATGCTGCGGAGGCATCGCTGCGGGCGCACTTGGCGCTGGTTTGAAAACAAAAAGGGCAACCGGAAACGGTCGCCCTTTTTGCATAAAAAGCACTAATGTTCTGCTATTTTTGAACAACCAATCGCTTCACAACTATCTGATTGTCAATCATTATCCTCACCAGAAAGACTCCTTCGGCATTGGAGGAGACATCCATCACGAACATGCCGGACGACACGTCAGCATGGCGGTAGCTGACCACCAATTTGCCCGTCATGTCGAACAGCTCGATGTCGGCTTCGAGGGCGTCAATTTCATCAAAAGCAACCGTCACGAGACCGCTCGTAGGGTTCGGGAAAAGGGCGATGTTCCTCTCCAACTGCCGCTGAGATGTGCTTGAAACGGACTGTACCGTGAACGTGTGCAGGAAGGAGCATCCATTGGCGTCCGTCACTTCAAGGGTGTAGTTGCCTGCGGCGATGTTGCCAATGTTTTCCTGGGTGCCCACAACATTGTCGTTGGCGTCCGTCCACTCGAAACTGTACGGGCCTGTGCCGCCTTCGGCGGTCACCTCAATGGCACCGTTCTGCTGGCCAGCGGTCTCGGGCGTAATCTGGACAACTGTGCTGATGAGCTGCAAAGGTTCCGTGATGTTGGCCGATTGAGTGGCGACGCAACCAGCGTTGTCAGTGATGGAAACGGTGACTGTGCCCGGGCCGAGGTTTTCAATTGCAGGCGTGGTGGCTCCATTGCTCCAAAGGTAGCTGTACCCTTGGCTGCCACCACTGGCGCTTGCTGAAACGCTGCCGTTCATTGCCCCAAAACAAGTAATATCCTCGGCGGTCAAATCCACCTGCATTGCCGAAGGCACCTCGATGGTGAACGAGCAGGTATTGTGATTGCCGTGGCCGTCGTTAACCTCGAAAGTCTGAACTGACGTGCCAGTTGGGAAGGTGGAACCACTGGCCAAGCCCGAAATTTGGCTGGGCGTGAGACCCTGGGCGCAGTTGTCGCTGGCTTCGATGGCGAAGGTGGCTACCGGGTCGCAGTATGCCAGCACCATGTCGTCGGGGCAGGTGATGTCGGGTGCGATATTGTCCTGGATGGTGACGATGGCCGTACCAGTTGCCACATTGCCGTTGGCGTCCGTGACGGTCAGCACGACGGCGTTTTGGCCAAGGTCGGCGCAGGTAAAGTTGGCTAGGTCAATCGTTTGCTCCGCAATGCCGCAGTTGTCGGTGCTGCCTGCATCCAGCATTTGTGGGATGATGGTGGCCGTGCCGTTTTCATCCAATGAAACAACCACGTCTTGCACCGAAATGAGCGGCGGCAAATTGTCCACCACCTCGACGGTTGCAGTGCCAGTGCTGGTATTTCCGGCTTCGTCCACGAGGGTCAGCGTGACTTCGTTCGTGCCGAGGTCGCTGCAAGTGAAGCTGGTTTTGTCAATCGTCATGCTTGCGATGGTACAGTTGTCAGTGCTGCCGTTGTCCACTTGCGAAGCGGAGAGGCTGGCCGAACCGCTTGCGTCGAGGGCGACGCTGAGGTTTTGCGTGAGCACCGTTGGTGGCTCCAAATCGTTCACTGCAATCTGCACGTCGAGGGTTGCTTCGCAATCGTTGTGGTCGGTGACGGAAACCGTGTAGCTGCCTGCTCCGAGGTTGTTGATGGAGGCTCCCGTCTCCCCATTTGACCAAACGAAATTGTAGCCTGGGTTGGAGGTTCCGCCCGCTGCGGCTACCGTTGCGAAGCCATTGTTCGCTCCGCAATCTGTGTCAGAAAAGTCGCTCAGTGCCACTTCGAGCGGCGCTGGTTCAACGATGGTCACTTCGATGATGGCTGGGCAGTTGACGGCGTCGCTCACGCTGGCGGTGTAGGTGCCTGCTTCGAGGTCGGAGATGGTCGCCGTGGTTTTCCCGTTTGACCAAAGATAGGTGTACGGCGTCAGGCCTCCAGAGAGTGTAATGGTGGCTTGCCCATCGCTTGCTCCGAAGCAACTGATGTTGCTGGAAGCAATGTTTGCAACGGTTGAACAGCCAAAAGATGATACTGGCACGGTCTGCACGGCCACGCAGCCATTGGCGTCGGTGACGCTGACGGTGTAGTTGGCGGAGGGCAGCCCGGTGATTGTTTGCGTAGTTTTGCCATTGCTCCACGCAAAACTGAACGGGCCGGTGCCGCCGGTTGGGTTGGCGGAGGCGGTGCCGTCGTTGGCGTTAGTGGCGGTGAGGCCAGTGGTGGTGGCATTTACGCTGAGGGCGTTTGGCTGGTCAATTTCAACACTGGCCACTACTTCGCAGCCATTGCCATCGGTGGCGCTGACGCTGTAGCTGCCAGGGGCAAGGCCGTCGGTGGCGGGCGTTTGTGCGCCATTTGACCATGTGAAAGTCTGTGGCATGGCGGCGTTGGTGAGCGTGATGCTGGCCGAGCCGTCGGTCGAGCCTTGGCAGGATGCGTCTTCCGAAACCAAATTTGCCGAAACGGCGCAACCGAACACGTTCACGGTGACGGTCTTTGTCTTTAGGCAGCCGTTGCCGTCGGTGACGCTGACGGTGTAGTTGCCGGGGGCAAGGTTGGAGATGGTTTGGGTGTTGCTGCCATTGCTCCAATGGTAGGTGTAGTTTCCCGCCCCTCCCTGAGGGTTTGCAGTAGCCCCACCATCATTGACGCCCGGTGCCGATTGGGCGGTGGTGGTGGCATTGACCGAAAGCGCTGTCGGCTGAGTGATGGTCACGGTTTTCGTCGCTTCGCAATTTTCGCCATCCTTCACCACAACGGAATAAGTGCCAGCGCCCAAGCCGGACACGGTCGCCGTGTTTGCCCCAGTTGACCAGGTGTAGGTGAAAACGCCGTTGCCGCCGCCGCCCGCCGCAGTTGCGCTGCCGGTGGTGGCGCCGTTGCATAGCACGTTGGTTTGCGAAGCAACGCTGGCGGTCACTGGCTGGCGCTGAACCACAGCCGTGGAGGCCGTGCTGGTGCAGCCGTTGATGCTGTTGCTGACGGTTAGGGTGTAGCTGCCCGCCTCGTCAACCGTAGGTGTGAGCGTGGTGGCACCGGAGACGATATGCCCGTTGGCCGTCGTCCAGTTGTAGCTGAACTGGTTGCCGGAACTGGACGAGGTGCCGTTGAGCACCACTTCGTCGGCTTGGCAGTTCAGTATGCCGCTCGGCCCAGCATTGGCGGTGGGTGGGGTGGTGTTTTGTGAAACAATGCCCGTGGCTGTGGTGGTGCAGCCGTTTGTGCTGGTGACGGTGAGGAGGTAGTTGCCAGCGGCGTTCACCGTTGGATTTTGCTGGTTTGAGGTGAAATTGTTGGGGCCTGTCCAGCCATAGGTGACGCCAGGAGTGGTCGAACTGCCGCTCAGGTTTACGTTTGCGTTCAGACAGTTGATGATGCCGCTCTGTGCCGATGCCTGAGGGGCAGTGGTGTTTTGGGTGACCTGCGCCGTTACCGTTGCCGTGCAGCCGTTGGTGGGGTTGGTGACGGTGAGCTGGTAGCTGCCCTGGGCGGAAACGCTTGGGTTTTGCTGTGCGGACGTGAAGCCGTTAGGCCCAGTCCAAGCGAAGCTCACACCTGGCGTGGTCGAATTGCCAGCGAGATTGATGTTGGTGTTTGTGCAAGTAATTGCCCCGCCGTTTGCGCTCACATTTGGTGTGGCGATATTGGAGATGACGGATGTGGTAGAGGTGCCGGAACAGCCGTTGGTGGTATTGGTGATGGTCAATGTGTAGCTGCCAGCGGCATTCACGACGGGGTTTAGCGTAGTGGCCCCGGAGACAATGTTGCCACCGACCGTCGTCCAAAGTACGTTGAAATTTTGGCCCGTGGGGCCGACCCCGTTCAATGTCGCCTGGTTATTGGTGCAGTTGATGGTGCCTGGCGGCCCTGCGGCCACATTCGGTTCTGTCTGATTGGCCGTCACGACGGTGGAAGCAGTGGCAATACAATTGTTGTTGATATTGGTAACGAGCAGGTGGTAAGTGCCAGCGGCTGTCACGATGCAGTTGTTCAAGGTGTTCGCACCGGAGTGGATGAACCCATCGCTGGTTGACCACAAATAAACAAACTGCTGTCCGGTGGATGTTCCGCTACCGTTGAGGGTAACGGACTGGGTGGTGCAGGTTAGCGTGGCCGGGGTGGAAGCAACGGCCACGGGGTAGGTCGGTGGGGCAACTACCATGTTGTTTTGGTTGATGGTACAACCGTTTGCATCAATAATTGAAACAGCATAGGTGCCCGCCGTCAGGCCTGAATTGACTGGCCCATTTGCGCCGTTGCTCCATTGGTAGATGTAGCTTGGCGTACCGCCCGCCACCTGTATTTCAATGATGCCGCCCATGCCAGCGCAGCCTTCTGGCTGGATGTCAATGTCGCTGATACTCAATGGTGCCGAGGGCTGGTTGACAGCGATTGGCCCCAGGGTTTTTGTGCCACCCAGCGAGCCAGTGACCGTAAGCGTGTACGCCCCGGCTGGCAGGTTTGAAATGTTCTGCGTGGTGGCGCCATTGCTCCAAAGGAAAGTAAACGGCGGCATCCCATCCGTTACATCCACGGTGATAGCACCGGTGGTATTGCCGAAGCAATTTATATGTGTCACGGTGTTCAGTGTCAAATCTGGAGCAGAGCACCATTTGGCCACTTCCCATAGGTCGTTTGCACCCATTTGGGCTAGTTCATAAATTTTCTTGTTGGGACAAACCGCATACAGGGTCGGGAAGTAGTTGATGTTGTACGAGCTGTTCAAGCTGGCGTTGTTAAAGATGGGGTAGGGCGTACCTGTTACCCAGTTGCCCCAAGTGCCACCGCCGCTGCAGTTGGGCAGGTCATAAAGGCAGGCCAAGTTGGTTGCCGCATCGGCCTCAATCATGAAGGCCATCACGTTGTCGGTACCAGGGGGCCCGTGCGCTTCGTACAGGTTCTTGAAAGCGTGGGAGTTGTGGTAGTTCCAGCATGGGCCACACCAAGTGGCGGAGAAGTCCAGGAACACTACTTTGTCGTTGTTGAGGTAATTGTAAAGTGTATGGGAGTTGGAGTTGATGTCCGACATCGTCCAATTGGGAGCGGTGCTGCCCGCTGGAAGTTGTGCCATGAGTGAATTCAAACCAAGCAAGATGGCAGAAAGTAGGGATAAAATTCGCTTCATAAAAATTGGGTATTTCGTGAACAGCTTCTGAGTCAGGCTGGGTGTTGCGGAGCGCAAACCCGCATAAAATTAATGCTTTGGGGGATTAACTACAGCAAAAAATTCAAAAATGGCAGGTAGCTAACCGAACAAGGGGTTCACTCCTGCACGTACACCCGCTTTACCCGCTCCGAAATGGTCGTAAAAATCTCGTAGGGAATGGTGCCGAGGCAGGCCGCAAGCTCCTGCACGGGCAGGTCTTTTCCAAAAATAATGGCTTGGCCACCTTCCGCTGCATCAGGGATGTCCGTCACGTCGGCCATGGTCATGTCCATGCATACATTGCCGATGAGCGGCGCCCGGCGGTCATTTATCAGTACGCTGAACTGCCCGTTGCCAGCACGGCGCAGCAGCCCGTCGGCATAGCCGAGGCTCAGTGTGGCGATGCGCATTGGGCGCTGTGCCTTGCCCAATCTGCCGTAGCCGACCGTCTCGCCTGTTGCCACATTTTTTATTTGTGAAATGGTGGCCTTGAGCGTGTTCACGGTCTGGAGGCGGTCTTCCAGCAAGCCGCTGCTGTCCACGCCGTACAGCCCGATGCCGAGCCGCACCATTTCCATTTGCTGCTCTGGGAAGCGCACGATGCCGCCGGAATTTAGGATGTGCCGCATTGGTCGGCTTGTCCCTGTGGGGTAGCCGAGACCAGCAACCAGCGATTCGTACATTTTTTGAAATCGGGCGAACTGCTCTCTCGTGAAATCGTCGTGCTGCGGGGCCTCGCTGGCGGCGAGGTGCGAGAAGATGGTTTTTACGATAAAAACAGGCTGGTTTTCACCAATTTTAAGTTGCTGGAGCAGCGGCTCGATGTCAGCTTCTTCGAAGCCGAGGCGGTGCATTCCTGTGTCGAGCTTGAGGTGGATGGGCAATGGGATTGCGGATTGTGGATTGTGGATTGCGGATTGCAGACCCACTGCCTGAATTTGCTGGTCATCCATCCGCAATTCAGACCGAGCATCTTCGCTGTTCTGCTGCGCAAAATGGTTTTGCAAAAAACCAAAGAAATTGCGGAGCAACCCCAAACTGTAAATCTCCGGTTCCAGCCGGTAGCGCACGAGCGCCTCGAAGGTCGCCTCCTCGGGGTTCATCACCATGATGGGGAGTTGGATACCCGCCTTGCGAAGCTCCACGCCCTCGTCGGCATAGGCCACGCCGAGGTAGTCCACGTTCTGAAACTCCAGCAGCTTGGCCACTTCTGCGCTGCCACTGCCGTATGCCCCGGCCTTCACCATCACCATCATCTTGGTGCCGGGGCCGAGCTGGCTTTGGTACACCCGCAGGTTGTTGAGCAGGGCGCTGAGGTTCACTTCCAGCACCGTTTTATGGAACTTGATGGCCAGCCGGTTGGCGATGCGCTCGAACTCAAACTGGCGGGCGCCTTTCAGCAAAATCACTTCGTCCCGAAAAACCAGTGCCTGGAAATCGTCCAAAAAAGCTTGTGTGCTGGAATAAAAACGAGCGTTGAAACCCTCTGGCAGCCATTTTTTCAGTTGCTCCACTTTTTTACCGATGCCGATGAGCCTATCGATTCGCTTTTCCATGAGCAGCCCGGCCACTGTGCCGTAGAGCTGGTCGTCTGATTGGCCACTCTGCAAAATGTCAGAAAGCAGGAGGGTGCGGCGCAGTTTTTTGCCTTGTTGCTCCAGGAAATTGAGGGCGATGCCGAGCGAGGTGAGGTCGGAGTTGTAGCTGTCGTTGATGACGGTGCAGCCGTTCACGCCCTCCTTGAGTTCGAGGCGCATGGCCACGGGTTCCAGCCTGGCCATCCGTTCAGCAATGACCTCGTCGGGAATGCCGAGGTGCAGCAGCATCGCCCAGCAGTGCGTGGCGTTTTCGATACTGGCGGCGTCGGTGAACGGGATTGTGATTGACGATTGACGATTGACGATTGACGATTGGCGAACGACTGCTTCGAGGTGGGTGACATTTCCAGTTTGTCGCTGCACAATGATTTGAAGGTCAGCGGGTTTGCCGTTGGCTGACCAAGTGACAAACCGAGTGTTCGTTTTGCCGCCAGCCCCTTTGGGGAAGGCAACCTCGATTTCTCTTGTAACCAATTCATTGTCAACGCAATAAACCAGCGCTTCGCAATTTTTGAACAACAGCAGCTTCTCCCGGATTTTGGTTTCCAAGTCGGAGAAGCCCTCTTGGTGCGCCTCGCCGATGTTGGTGAAAATGCCGATGTTCGGGGCGATGATGGCCGCCAGCTTCTCCATCTCGCCGGGCTGGGAGATGCCCGCCTCGAAGCTGCCGAGCGTGTGTTCCGAAGTAATTTGCAGGACGGAAAGCGGGACGCCGGTCTGCGAATTGTAGCTCTTTGGGCTGCGCACGATGTGGAAGTCCTCGTGCAGGAGCTGGAAGAGCCATTCCTTGACGATGGTCTTGCCGTTGCTGCCCGTGATGCCGATGATGGGCAGGTTGAACTGCCGCCGATGCCAAGAAGCCAGCGCGTGGAAAGCTTCGTGGGTGTTTTTTACCAGAATGAAATTGGCCTGCGGGAAAGCGAGCGTGGACGGCAGGTTTTTGGAGATGACAAAGTTGCGGATGCCACTGTCGTAGAGTTCCTTGATGAACTCGTGGCCATCGTACCTTCTGCCCTGCAAGGCGATGAACAGCGAACTGGCCGGGAAAATGACCTGTCGGCTATCGAGGAGCAGGTGCTCGATGACGGCGTCGTGCGGCTGTGCGAGGAAGTGGCCGCCCGTGATTTCGGCGATTTGTTGGACAGGATAGTGCATTTGAAAGCAAAAGTAAAGCAAAGCGTCAACATCCCTAACCCATCCAAAATTCTTACCTTCGCCGCTCGATTTCACCAAACATCACCAGTATTGATCACGCACATCAACGGCACGATTACCCACAAAACGGCCACCTACATCGTGGTGGAGGCCGGCGGCATTGGCTACCACGTCAACATCAGCCTCAGCACCTACGCCAAGGTCGAAAAGCTGGAGAAGGTTAAAATCCTGACTTTCCTACATATAAAAGAGGATGCGCACACGCTCTACGGCTTCGCCGAGGACGAGGAGCGGGTGCTGTTCACGCACCTGATTTCGGTGTCGGGCATCGGGCCTACGACGGCGCAGGTGATGCTGTCGCAAATGAACCCCGACGAGATACGGGTGGCCATCATCGGCGAGAACGAGGCGGCGCTGCGCAAGGTGAAGGGCATTGGCCAGAAAACGGCGAAGCAAATCATCCTTGACCTGAAAAGCAAGATGTTGAAGACTGGCGGCGACGTGACCGTTTCGCTGCTCGCAGCGGACAATACGATCCGGCAGGAAGCGTTATCTGCCCTGCTGTCTTTGCAGGTGAACAAAATACAGGCGCAAAAGGCCCTGAACAAGGTACTGGAGGAACAACCCGGCGTGAAAACCGTAGAGGATTTGATAAGGTTGGCGCTGAAACAGTTGTCGTGAGGATATTGGGATATTGGGTGATTGGGTGATTGGGTGATTGGGAATTGCCTAATAACTCAATATCCCAATAACTCAATAACCCAATAACCCAATAACTGTTAAAAACCTCCACTTGCGAAGACCAGTAAAGCGTTTATCGTTTAAGCGCAAACCAGCGAGACGGAATGATGATTTTTGGAAATTTACGAAACTGATTCACATTAATATTTTCTACAAGAACCCAACTATTCCCTGAGCTTTTCGTAAACCTGCTCTTGGCCGACGTTGGCCAAAAATCAATCCTTCTGTCAACTCGTTACATTTTCTCAAGCTGATTGTCTTTCAAAAGAAATCGCAGTTATTGCACATGCATCTTATGAAGAAGAGAATAATTCTACCCGGTATTTTGACGGTTATCGGATTTTTTGCACTCACCACCCCCATGCGTGGAAGCAATCATTTTCCTGAGAATCCCTATTCCCCTGAGTACGTACTGGCGGCTGAAAACCTCAGTCCAGCAAAGCCTGAACCCTTGGCGACGACGTTCCTCGCCGTGCCACTGGACACCATTCCCATTGAAGACCGAACGGGCGACTTTATAACCACGCCCAGCTCCAACCCCTTCGACCTGAAAGACCCCAAGGACGTGCAACAGACCGTGGAGTACGACCCCATCAGCGGGCAGTACATCATCACGGAGCGCATTGGCGACGACTATTACCGGCCACCGACCTACATGACTTACGAGGAGTTCATGGACTACCAGGCCAAAAAACAGGAGCAGGACTACTTCAAGGAACTGAACGGCTCCGGCCAGCGGGGCGTGAACGGCAAGCTCGACCCCATCGGGAAAATTGACGTGAAAAACCAGCTCATCGAGCGCCTTTTTGGTGGCACGAAGGTGGACATCCAGCCCCAGGGCAATATTGACCTCACTTTCGGGGTGGACTACTCCAACGTGCAAAACCCAAGCTGGACCAAGCGCCAGCAAAAGCGGGGCGGCTTCGACTTCGACATGGACATCCAGATGAACGTGGAGGGCTCCATCGGCGAGAAGCTCAAACTCAGCACCAACTACAACACCCAGGCCACCTTCGACTTCGACAACACGATGAAGCTCGACTACAACACCGATGCCTTCGGCGAAGACGACATCATCAAGAAAATAGAAGCGGGCAACGTGAGCCTGCCGCTCAAAAGCTCGCTCATCCAAGGCAGCCAAAGCCTTTTTGGGTTAAAAACGGAACTGCAATTTGCCAAGCTCCGACTATCCCTCGTGGCGTCGCAGCAGCGCTCGGAGCAGGAAGACGTCACGCTCAAGGGCGGTAGCCAGTTTCAGGAGTATGAGGTTTTTGCGGATGCTTACGACGAAAACCGCCACTTCCTGCTCACGCACTACAACCGCAACAATTTCGAGGAGGCGCTGTCCGACCTTCCGGTCATCAAGTCGCTTTTCAAAATCCAAAAATTGCAGATTTGGGTCACCGACTCCCGTGGCGAAACCCAGAACATCCGTGACATCGTGGCCATCGCCGACCTCGGCGAAACCACCCGCATGACCAACACCAGCGTTGACATGCAGCCGCCAGCCGCTCCCGTTTACATGGACAACCAAGGCGAAGCGCTGCCGGACAACTATGCCAACCCCATCTACGGTGCATTGCTCGCCGACCCACGAACCAAGCAGGTGGAGCGCATCGTGAACGTGCTGAAAACCCCGCCGTTCAACTTCCAGCAGGGCCGTGATTTTGAGAAAGTAACTGCCCGATTGCTATCGCCAACCGAGTACACTTACCACCAGGAGCTTGGCTTTATCTCGCTCAATCTCAACATCCAGCCCGACCAGGTAGTGGGCGTGGCCTTCGAGTACACCTACAAAGATTCCATTTATCAGGTGGGTCAAATGGCCGAAGACGTGGCGCAAAACACGGGGCTTACCAACAACAGCAACCCCGATGCCGCCCCCAACCAGAACGTGCTTTTTGTGAAAATGCTGAAAAGCACCGTGCAGCCCGTGAACCTGCCAACGTGGGACCTGATGATGAAAAACGTGTACAACATCGGTGCCTACAACGTGTCTAGGGAGGACTTCAAACTGGACATTTTCTACGACGACCCTGGTCAGGGAAACAAGCGTTTCTTGCCCACGAGCAACCTCGCCGGCGTGCCGCTGCTCCGGGTGTTCAACCTCGACCAGCTCAACGTTCAGAACGACCCACAGCCCGATGGCGTGTTCGACTACGTGGACGGCCTCACCATCCAGTCCCGCAACGGGCGCATCATGTTCCCAGTGTTGGAGCCGTTCGGCAGCGCGCTGGCGAAGCAGATAACCGACCCCGTGCAGGCGAAGAAATACGTGTACAGCCAACTGTACTCCAAGACGCTTTTCAACGCCCGTGAATTCCCGGAACTCAACCGTTTCACCATCCGGGGCTCTTACAAGTCCAGCGTTTCGAGCGAGATTTCGCTGGGTGCGTTCAACATCCCGCCCGGCTCGGTAATCGTGACGGCGGGCGGTGCGCCGCTGACGGAGGGCAAGGATTACGAAGTGGACTACTCCATCGGCAAGGTGCGCATCCTCAACGACGCCATCCTCAACTCTGGCACACCCATCAAAGTGTCTTTTGAGGACAACACGCTGTTTGGCTTCCAGCAAAAGACCATGCTCGGCCTCCGGGCGGATTACGAAGTGAACAAGCACCTGACCATCGGCGGCACCTACCTGCGCCTGTTCGAGCGGCCCTACACCCAAAAGGTGAACATTGGCGACGACCCCATCAACAATCGGATTTTCGGCCTCGACATTAACTACAGCAACGAGGTGCCGTGGATCACGAAAATGATTGACAGGCTGCCACTTATTTCAACCAAAGCCCCCTCCAACGTCACGCTTTCCGCCGAAACGGCGGCCATAAAGCCCGGCCATTCCCGCGCCATCAATGAGAAAACGGCGGATGGCGACAAGGGAGGCGTAAACTACATTGACGACTTCGAGGGCAGCGCACAGCCCATCAACATCCAGTCGCCGTTCATTGGTACCAATGGCTGGGTGATGTCGAGCATTCCGCAGAACGAGTTTTTCCCAGAGTCGGCGTTGAAGGACAACATTCTGGCTGGTGTGAACCGGGGGCACCTGAGTTGGTTCCGCATCGAGTCGGGCGGCGATATCCGAGGCCCTGGCGACGACCAAAACCCCTACACGCAGAACATCAGCCAGCAGGAGATTTTCCCCAATTTTACACCAACCAACCAATTTGGCAACTCGTTCAACCAGATTCTCGATGTGGTCTATGACCCAACTCGGCGTGGCCCCTACAATTTTGACCTGCCAGGAGGCACGATATACTCCGCTGGCTTGAACAACAGCAACGGCAATTTGCTCAATCCAGAAACCCGGTGGGCTGGCATGATGCGGCAGTTGACCACCAACGATTTCCAGACGGCCAATATCGAATACGTCGAATTCTGGATGCTAAGTCCTTACCTTGACGAGACCGGTGCGGATGCTGGCAACCCTGCCGCCGCCAACGGCGACATGGACGGCTACATCTACTTCAACCTTGGCAACGTTTCCGAGGACATCATGCCGGATTCCCGCAAGTTTTTCGAAAACGGACTTCCCGGCCCCAACACGCAGGGCCGGCGTGCCACCAAAACCGGATGGGGCCGAGTGCCGCTCACGCAACAGATCACCAACTCGTTTGACACCGACGCCGAGAACCGGGCAGCGCAGGACGTGGGCCTCGACGGCCTCTCGGATGCCCAGGAGGTGGAGCATTTCAAGGCATACATTGATGCTATCAATGCTTCTGGCCTTACGCCGGATGCTAAACAGGCGATATTGAATGACCCCTCCAACGATGACTTTGTACACTTCCGATACGGCTACCCAAGCGGCACCAGCTTGCTGGAGCGCTACGACCGCAACTTCGGGACGGAGGGCAACACGCCGATTTTGCAGGGGGAAGAAACCTCCCCGGCCTCGACACTGTTGCCCGATGCAGAGGACCTCGACGGCGACCGCACCCTGAACGAAACCGAAGGCTACTTCCAGTACCGGGTGCCCATCAAGTACGACGGCAACAAGGGCATTGACTTGGACAACCCGTTCATCACCGACGTGACGCAGGGCGCAAACAACCGGGTCTGGTACCGCTTCCGGGTGCCGCTCGACCTGCCCGCCACCGATGAAAACTTCTCAAAAGTTGGGGGCATCGAAGATTTCCGCTCCATCCGCTTCATGCGGATGTACTTTAAGGACTTCAAAGCGCCCATCCAGTTTCGCTTCGCAACGCTTGACTTGCAGCGCAACCAGTGGCGCCGCTACAAGCAGGACCTTGGCGAGCCTTGCGTTTCTGTGACCCCGCCCGATTTTGAAAACCAAACTTTGTTTGAATTGAACAAGGTGAACATTGAGGAAAACAGCCAGCGTGACCCCTTCAACTACGTGCTGCCTCCCGGCATCAGCCGTGAGCAGGCGCTCGGCGTCAACCTCCAAGCCTACCAAAACGAGCAGGCACTGACCATGCGGGTTTGCGACCTGGCCGATGGCGACGCCAGGGGTATGTTCAAAAACCTGAACCTCGACATGCGCTATTTCAGCAAGCTGAAAATGTTCGTACACGCAGAACCGACCGAATGTGGCGTTGGCCCGGAGCCGCTTGAAGATGGCGAGCTGACGGTGTTTGTGAGGTTTGGAAGCGATTTTAAGAACAATTATTACGAGTACGAAATACCGCTGATACTTTCCGACCCCAACTCCACGGTGCCGGAAAACGACCCAGACTACCAGCGGGTCGTGTGGCCGAAGGAGAACGATTTGAGCGTGGTGTTTGACGAACTGAAAACACTGAAGCTGGAGCGTAACGCAGGTTCGACAGGTGTTGGGCAGGAGTATTCAAAACTCGTGGCTCGTGACAACGGACTTGGCGATGCTACAATTAGCATAAAAGGCAGCCCCAACCTCGGCAATATCAAAGCGTTGATGATTGGCATCCGCAACCCGAAACTGGGCGAAGACTGCGACCCCGGCGACACCAAGAGCGTGGAAATCTGGGTCAACGAGCTTCGGACTTTCGGCCTCGACGAAAGGGGTGGGGTAGCTGCCATCGCCCGTGCCGACATCCAACTGGCCGACCTTGGTACGCTGTCTTTGTCGGGCAAAGCGAGCAGCATCGGCTTCGGGGCACTCGACCAGAAACTGCAGGAGCGCAGCCGGGAGCAGATAACGCAGTACGACATTGCCACGCAGGTGGCACTCGACAAGTTCTTGCCAGAAAAAATCGGCCTGCGCTTGCCGTTCTACTTCCAATACTCCAGCGAGGTGAGGAATCCACAATTCGACCCCTACGACCTTGACATCGAACTGAAGGACAAAATCAGGTTGTCCGATAACCCGGACGAAGTGAGGAAGCAGGCGCAAACGGCCACCAAAATCAAGAGCTACAACTTCACGAACGTGCGCTGGGAGAACCCCAACGCAGGCGGCAAGGTGATGCCCTGGAGCTTGTCGAACTTCAGCTTTACCTACGGTTTTGATGAAACAACCCGGCGTGACCCCATCATCGAGAACGACGTGCTGACCCGCCGCCGTGGGGCCGTTGATTACACCTACCAGCGAAACGTGAAGTACATCGAACCATTTAAAAAGGCGATAAAAAATGACAAGTACCTGAAGTTTATCAAGGAAATAAACTTCAACCCGTTGCCGAACTCGTTCAGCGTTTCCACCGACCTGGACCGACGGTTCAACAGCACGAAGTACCGTTTCTCTGGCGACAACCCGCTGTACAACACCTACTACAACAAGCAGTTCCTCTGGAACCGCCGGTACGACTTGGCATGGGATTTCACCAAAAACCTCAAGTTCAAGTTCAATGCCGACAACATCGGCGTGATAGACGAACCGAACGAGATAGATATGTTGGCGCAAAGCCAGCTTGACCCCAACGACCCGAATTACATCTCCAGTGTAAAGGATTATCGCCGGGACTCCATCCTCGATAACATGAAGGATTTTGGGCGCACCAAGAGCTACCGGCACCAGTACACGGTGACCTACAACGTGCCGCTGAAAACGCTGCCGTTCATGGACTGGACGAGCCTCAAGCTCTCCTACGATGCGGACTACTCGTGGGATGCTTCGAGCCTCGCCATCAATGCACAGGCGCTTGGCAACGTCATCACCAACGGTCAGCGCCGCCAAGTGGAGGGGGACCTCGATTTTGAAAAACTGTACAACTACTCGAACTACCTCAAAAAAGTCAACTCCAAGCAACGGCCAGCAAAAGGCGCCAAAACCAACAAGGGCAAGAACGACGTGGATGCCAGTGATGTGGAAGGCAAAGGAAAAGCTGGCAGAAAAGACAAGAAGAGCAAGGACGCCGCCGACGCTGAAAAGGACGCTGCGGCCGGCAAGGGCAAGGACAGTAAATCGGCCGGCAAGGATGACAAGAAGCAGGACAGGGAGCCTTCCACCATTGAGCGGGCGCTCATACGGCCGCTGATGACCGTGCGCAAACTCAAAGTCCGCTACACCGAGGACTACGGCACGGTGATACCCGGTTATTTGCCCCAATCAAAACTGCTGGGCATGAACCAGTTCACCTCGCCGGGCTGGGATTTCGTGGCGGGCAAGCAGCCCAACATCAACCCAGACGACTACTACACCAACAAGGATTGGCTGCACAAAAACTGGCAATGGATAACCCCCGACCTGGAGTATGCCCTGCCGAAGAACATCACCCAATCCTACGAGCAGGTCGTTGACGGCAAGCTCGACCTGGAACCTTACACCGACTTCCGGGTGACGGTGGAGGCCAAGCGCTCCAAGGGCAGAAACCACGCAGAGGAGTTCCGCCGCTACGAAGATAAGGGGGGCGACCCAATTCAAGAAGAGTTCAAGCACGCCAACATTACCGACTACGGCCAGTTCACCACGAGCTATTCGGCACTGAACACTTTGTTCGACAAAGATTTGAACGGCTTGTTTCAGCAGTTTGAAGACAACAAGCTCATCGTGGCGAACCGACTCGGCACAGGCGTGCACGAAAATCCTGACTCGGCGTACCTCGGCTACCCGAAAGGCTACGGCCCGTTCAGCCAGAACGTGCTGCTGCCCGCCTTCATCGCTGCGTACACGGGCCAAGATGCCAACACGATGAAAGTTTCGGACAACTTCGTGGGCGATGTCATCATCAAAACGATACCCCGCCCCAACTGGCGACTGACCTACAACGGCCTTGCGAAGCTCGGCAACCTGTCCGATATTTTCCAAAACATCTCCATCACGCATGGTTATCAGGGCAAATTGGTGGTGAACAGCTTCGACACCGACCGCCAGTTTGACCGAAACGACCTGACCAAGCTCAAGGAAACCACGCTGGACTACTACTCCCGTTTCGAAATTCCCGACATCCAGATTGACGAGCAGTTTGCCCCGCTCTTGGGCATTGACGTGCGGCTCAAAAACGAGATGTCGTTCAAAACGGAGTACAAAAACAGCAGGCAACTGCGCTTGGAGCTGATTGGCACGGGCCGTTTGCGGGAGACCAAGGCGAACGAGTACACCGTCAATTTTGGATACAAACTCAAGGAAACCAAAATCGGCTTCCTGCAACCGAAGAAGAAAAGGAAGGGAGGTGCAAAGAAGGACGACGCCAAAAAACCGCCCATCGGAGGCCGACCAGGGCAGCGTGCCAGCCAAAGCACCCCAGGCGACATGGACTTCACGTTTGACCTTTCCGTGCGTGACGACGTGACGAACATCCGGGAACTGATAACTGGCCTCGTTGAGCCGGATCGTGGCAGCCGCCGGGTGTCCATCGCCCCAGCCATCACCTACCAGTTGAACAACCAGCTCTCGCTGCGTTTCTTCTTCGACTACACCAAGAACACACCGAAAACCTCGCAGGGTTACCCGACCACCAATATCCGTAGTGGCGTAACGGTCAGGTTCTCGTTGTAAACGGACTTTAGAGGATAGACTTTGGACTTTAGACGATAGACTTTAGATGGGGCAGTGCGTTGATTTTCAACTATTTGCACCATCTTTCGTTCGATAAAAAAGTTCGATGGGGATTAGCCCAACGAACAGAAAAGCCCCGGAGCAAAATTTCGGGGCTTTTACTTTTGGATAAAAAACGCAACTTTGCAAAAAGCGCTGACCGCTTTCATTTACAACCTACGCAGGCCCTCTAAAGTCTATTGTCTAAAGTCTAAAATCCAATGCTCTACGACAACCACAACCGCCCGGTAAACTACCTCCGCCTCGCAGTGACCGACCGCTGCAACCTCCGCTGCTTCTACTGTATGCCGGAGGAAGGCATCCAGTATTTGCCCAAACAGGAGTTGATGAGCTACGAGGAGATGCTGCGCATCGTGCGGATGATGGTCGGGTTGGGCATTGATAAGCTGCGCATCACGGGCGGCGAGCCGTTCATCCGGCGGGACATGATGGATTTTTTAGGTGAAATGAGCAGGTTGGAAGGACTCCAGCAAATCCACATCACCACCAACGGCGTGGTGACCGCCCCGCTGGTGCCAGAACTGAAAAGGTTGGGCATCCGCTCTGTCAACCTCAGCTTGGACACGCTCGACCGGCGGCTTTTTCACGAAATCACCCGGCGTGACGACTTCGACAAGGTGATTCAGACCTTTGAGGCGCTGCTTACCCACGGCATTACCACCAAAATAAACGCCGTGATGATGGAGGGCAAAAACGACAACGACCTCGTGCCGCTGGCCATGCTATCCAAAGACCACCCCGTGGGCGTCCGCTTCATCGAGGAGATGCCGTTCAACGGCGGCGACGCACACTTCGACCAGCTCTGGTGGAGCCACCGACGCATCCTGGAAGTGCTCCAAGACCAGTTCCCCGGTCTGGAGAAAATACCCGACCCACCATTTTCAACTTCGTACAACTACCAAATTCCGGGACACCGTGGCACAGTGGGCATCATCGCTGCCTACAGCCGTACCTTCTGTGGCACCTGCAACCGCATCCGGCTCACGCCGCAGGGCATGTTGAAGACCTGCCTTTACGACGACGGCGTGTTCAACATCAAAAACCTGCTCCGTGCCGGTGCCACCGACGATCAGCTCGGTGCTGCCGTCCTTGAAGCGCTCGGCAACCGCGCAAAGGACGGCTTTGAGGCGGAGGGTCGCCGACTGTTTGGACTGCGGGTATCGGAGTCAATGGCCACGATTGGGGGGTGAGGAAAATTCAAAATGGAGAATTGAAAATTGAAAATTGAAGCACAAAAGATACACAAGTCCTTAAAAATCAGGCAGTTAGTTTTGTAACCGTTCACCGTTCACAGTTCATCGTTCATCATTCATCATTCACCCTTCCATAAGTTGAACCTCGCAATAGATATTGGAAATACCCGCACCAAAATCGCTGTTTTTCAGGGCGACTCGCTGTTGCACCAAGAGATTTGGGGCGAGCTGACCGTGGAAGCGCTAAAGCTGTTGGCATACAACCAAAAGGTCAAAAAAATCATCCTTTCCAGCGTGTCGAAGCAGTCGGAGGAGGTGATGGACTTTTTGAGAAGCCATTTTTCCTTCCTCGAACTGGCGACCGACACACCGTTGCCCATCCGCATCCGATACAAGACGCCGCAAACCCTTGGCAAGGACCGGATAGCGGCGGCGGTAGGAGCCTTTCACCTTTTTCCGTTGGAGAATTGCCTGGTGATTGATGCAGGGACTTGCATCACGCTGGATGTTTTGAGTGCCGACGGGGAGTTCCTCGGCGGCAATATTTCACCAGGCATCGAGATGCGGCTGAAGGCCATGCACCACTTCACGGCGAAGCTGCCACTGGTAGCCAGCGCCTCCGAACTGCCCGCCGACTTGGGCGACAGCACCGAAAATGCCATCCGAAATGGTGGCGAACTGGGTGCTTTGCTGGAGGTGGAGGGCTTTATTCGGCACTGTAAAAAGAAATTTCGGCCACTTCGTGTTGTTTTCACGGGAGGAGACGCTGATTTTTTTGTTAAACACACCAAAACCAAGATATTTGCGCACCAAAATTTAGTCCTGATTGGACTGAATCAAATTTTACAACATAATGCCAAACTTTCAGAAGGATTTTAGAGGTTGTTTGAACACGCTTGTTTTCATGTTTTTCAGCACTGTGCTGTTGGCGCAGCCCAAGGACAACTCGCCCTACTCCCGTATTGGATTGGGGGAAAATATTTACAATTCGCTTTCTTCGTCCGGCTTCGCCGGGCTTTCCGCAGCCTACAACGATGCCCTGCACATCAACTTGCAAAACCCAGCGGCCTACGCTTGGCTGAGCACGGCCACTTTTGAAGCTGGCCTGTACGCCGAACACGCTACCCTCAAGCTTGGCGACGAGTCCTCCGAAAATTGGTCGGGCAACCTGAGCCACCTTGCGCTGGCATTCCCCATACACAACTCGCTCAACGACGTGCTGACAAAGAAAAAGCGGAAGCTCCACTGGGGCATGAGCTTCGCCCTGGTACCAAATTCGACAGTGGGTTACGACATCGAGACGACCGCCATCAGCACCGAAGCCGATACTACCATCAATACCTACAAAGGTTCAGGCGGCACGAACAAATTCCTCTGGGGCAATGCCGTTCGCTACAAGAATTTTTCGGCTGGCGCCAATGTCGGCTTCATGTTCGGGCAGTTGGAAAGCACCCGAGAACTGGCTTTCGTGGATTTGCCGATTTCCTATTCCGATATTTTCAAGGACAACATCAGTGTGCGTGGGTTCATTTGGTCGCTGGGCGCACAGCAGCAAATAATGCTGGAGCCCAAAAAACCGGACGAAGCATTTTATACCGGCAAGTCGCTGATTATTGGTGCCTACGGCAATGCGGCAACCAACTTCGACACCAGGAGCAACTTTTTGCGCATGAGGTACAACCCGACGATAGGACACCGCGACACGTTGGCTTACGAAGAAGACCAAGAAGGCACGGGCAAGCTCCCAGCCGAAGGGACGATTGGCGTGATGTACCAAAACCCTGGGAAATTGCGGCTTGGCGCCGAGTTCAACGCGGGTAAATGGAGCAACTACGAGAACGAAGCCAAACCTGAAACCCTTTTTGACAGCCGCCGGGTAGCCGTGGGTGCCGAGTACATCCCGGACATCTCATCGTACAACAACTACCTGAAGCGCATCCGCTACCGGGCCGGTTTTTACCACCGCACCGACCCACGCCTCGACGACCTCAAGCAATATGCGCTGACAGTAGGCTTCGGATTGCCGGTCATTTTGCCGAGGCAGCAGACCTCGTTTGTGAACCTGGCATTTGAGTTTGGCAAGTACGATACGGCCAATGCCATCAAGGAAAACTTTGTGAAAATGTCCCTTGGATTCACTCTAAATGACAGTAGTTGGTTCTTCAAACGCAAATTCGGATAGAACCCGCTGGGCAGTTTTGGCAGCAGATGGTTGGTTTTTTTACGAAGTAAAAAACAACCGTCCACGCCTTGGTTGCTCAGAGCCAATTATACAAAAATTAATCGTAAACATCTGACTATGAAGAATTTAGTAAAGCTTTTTGTTTTTGTTCTTGTTGCAGGTTCTTGGATGTCGCCTGCTTTTGGCCAGTGCGAAACCTGGATGAAGTCGCCCCAGAAGGATGCACTGGAAGAAGCGCACGTGCTTTACCGCCAGTATATTAAAACGGAGGAGTACGACAAAGCCTTTGAGAATTGGGAAAAGGCCTACAAAGGCGCTCCTGCTGCCGATGGCCAGCGTTCCATGCACTACGTGGATGGTCGCAAAATTTACCTCCACAAATTCAAGAACACGACGGACGAGGCAAAGAAAAAGGAGTATGCTGCCATGGCGCTGCGCCTGTTCGACGAGCAGGGCAACTGCTACCCCAACGAAAAAGTCACGGCTACTGGCTTGAAGGCGTACGAAATGTTCTACACCATCAACTCGCCATACCCCGACACGAAAAAAGCTTGTGAAGACGCCATTGCCGCTGGCGGCAACAACACGAGCTACGTGATTTTCCAGCCGTACACTTCCATCGCTGTCTGGCAGTACCAGAACAAGCAGATGACTGCCGAAGAGGCTCGGAACGTTTACACCAAGCTAAATGAAATCGCCGACTACGGCATTGCCAACAATGCCAAGCAGTCGGAGGCATTCCAACAGGCCAAGGAGGCGATGAACGCCAGTTTCGCCCAAATTGAAAATGAAATCTTCGACTGCGCGTTCTTCAAGTCCAAGTTGGAGCCAGACTATCGTGCGCACTCCGACGACACGGAGGTTATCAAGTTCGTGTACAACAAACTCAAGCAGCAGGGCTGTCCCGATGAAGACGCATTTGTAACTGAATTGAAAGGCCGTTATGAGACCATCGTTGCTGCCGAGAACGAAGCCAGGCGAGCAGAGCACTACGCCAACAACCCCGGCGACCATGGCATTGCACTTTTCAAAGATGGGAGGTACAGTGAGGCACTTGAGAAGTTTGAGGCAGGCATTGCCAAAGAAAAGGCAGGAGAAAACAACAGCGAAAGATTGGCCAACTACTACTTCTACATGGCTTCCATCGAGTTCCGCCAGTTGAACCGTTATTCAGCAGCTCGGGAGGACGCCCGAATAGCGGCCAAGTACAAGCCGGGATGGGGCCAACCGTACATGCTCATTGGCGACATGTACGCCACCACCAGCAACTCATGCGGTAGCGATGGCTTCGACGCAGCATTGGCCGTGCTGGCAGCAATTGATAAATATGCCTATGCCAAGTCAATTGACAGCGAAGTGGCTGGTGATGCAAACAGCAAAATCGCTCGATACAGCGCCTACTACCCGAACAAGGAAGAGGCTTTTATGCGAAAAATAAATGAAGGTGACTCCATGACCGTGCCGTGCTGGATCGGCGAGACGGTCAGGGTGCGGTTGAAATAAACGCTGAATAAAGCACAAACAGGAAATGAACTTTTCCGAAGCCCCGTTTTTATAAAAGAACGGGGCTTTTTTTGTTTTTTTGTGTGAATTATACGAACTAGGTGTTGAAGCAGAATTCTGCGACCTCGTAGAGGTCAGATGTTGGTAGAAAATAGGTATTAGCGGTGTTTCGACCTCGGAGAGGTCGCACAAATCCCGAACGTACGACCTCTCCGAGGTCGAAAACGCACCTCCGAGGTCGAAAACGCACCTTGCGAATGAAATTCTACCAACATTTGACCGCTCCGAGGTCATTTCGGCAACTTCAACTCCTAATTCGCATGAATTATTAAATAGCTGTGAAAAGCTCAAAAATCAACCGCTTATGTTAACCAGACTATTTTCCGCAATTTTCGTTTTGGCCTTGCTGGCAGGCTGTACGCCAAAAACGCCCAAGGCCACTACCAAAACTGAGACCCCGGTCAAGCCGACCAAGGATCCGAACAAGCCATGCAAGACCTTCGACGACGCCGTCAACCCTGACAAAGCGCTAGAGGAGTTCGTGCTGTACAAGGATTTCATGAAGGCCAATGATTGGGACGGCTCCTGGACGAAATGGCAGTACGTTTACAACAATGCCCCAAATGCCGACGGCAAGCGCTCCACGGTTTACACCGACGGGGTCAAGTTTTACGAGCATTTCATGGAAGTGGACTCCACCAAAAAAGAGGAGTACATCACGGAGATTTTCAAAATCTACGATGCATTGGAGAAGTGCATGGGCGAGGGTGGATACGTGACGGGCCTCAAGGCGTTCGACTACTTTTTCAAATACCCGACCCGCATCTCGAAGTTGGAGCAGTACAACCTTTTCAAGAAATCCATCGAAATGGACGGCGGCAAGCCACGCTTTTTTATCCTAAACCCATTCACCTCGCTACTGGTGGATTTGGCTCAGGAAGAAAAAGTGCCGGTGGCCGAGGCGCAGAAATACGAAAAAATCATTCGGGAAGCCATCACCAAAGGGCTGGCCGAATGCGAGGGCAAGGAATGCGAGAACTGGCAAATCATCAACGAGTACGCCCCGCTGCGACTGGAGGCAATGGAATCCATCGAAGATTTTTACCCCTGCGAATATTACAGCAACAAATATTACCCACAGTTCCAGGCCAACCCGAAGGACTGCGAGACCGTGATCAATACTTACAGCCGCATGAAGTGGGGCAAATGTGCCGATAATGACCCCAAATTGCAGGCGGTGAACGCCGCTTACCTCGCCAACTGCAAGGAAGATGAACCTACCACAGGCCCATCCTGCAACGAACTTTTGCGGAGCGGTAAATACCGTGACGCCGTGAAGTGCCTCGAAGATGCCATCCCCAACATCAGCAGCAACACCGACAAGGCGAAGTACAACTACCTGATTGCCCAGATTTACTACGCCTACCTCAAGAACTACCCCCGTGCCCGACAGTATGCCCGTGAGGCCGCCCGCCTGCGGCCAGGGTGGGGCGACCCGTACCTCCTCATCGGTACCTTGTACGCATCGAGTGGCCCGATTTGCGGCCCCGGCAGGGGATGGGACAGTCAGGTGGTGGTGTGGGCAGCAGTGGACATGTGGCAGAAGGCCAAGTCGGTTGACCCAAGCGTATCGGGCAAAGCCAACAGCCTCATCAACCAGTACAGCCAGTACATGCCAGATGGTGATGAGATTTTTCAACGCTTAAAAAAGCCCGGCGACCCCTACTTCGTGCCTTGCTGGATACAGGAATCAACGACCATCAGGGCCAAGCCTTGATTGGGATTTGCCCTGACAGGAAATGCAGGCGCAAACAAAGGTGACACCTTTCAAAAAGGTGTCACCTTTGTTGTTTACCGCCAATTGTTTGGAAAAAATAAACGCAGGGATGAAAAAATATTACAAAAACTTAATAATTCAAATGCTGCTGTTATTTTTGAGCCGAGAATACAAGACTACGGAAAGACGAGACCCTGAAACCCTTTTCTTGCCGCAGCTTTTAACAACTACACATTGAGGGAAAACTTGAAAACCTGGGAGGCTTGGCTTTGGCTTTTGACTTTTTGAGGACGTTAGGACTTGGATGGTTGAGGGCGAAGGGAGGTAGAGCTTACGATAACTAATTTAACTTGACGAATGATGAAAGCAGATACAAGCTACAATGACTTTAAAGGCACAGTTGCAGCAGACATTTCTGACAAACTTAGTAGAGATTATGCTGGCGACACTTTAAAAAGTATCGGCAGGTACTTTAAACTTGACGATAAAAGATTTGACATTATCGGATTATCAATTTACGGTACAGAAGACTTTATTATATCTCTTCTATGTGTTGACAAAAACAAAAGTAAGGAGGGGGAAGAGCATATTGTGAGTATGATGTATGACCTCGACGACAAGAAAGAAAACTTGGACATACTTTTCAAAAGACTCCACATAGTCCTTCATGGGAGATTTGACGAAAAGCACCACGAACTTGAATATAATGAAGAAGTTAGGTTTAGTGACTTTCACGAAACAGATGATGAAGAAGAATAAAATAAAGCTTTGACTTTTAACCATTCGAGGACGTTTAGGGCTTGGATGGTTGGGATGCGATGAGCTGCGGTGGTTAGTTGCAAACTGGAATAACTGGTGATCCGACATGAAAAACATCTTACTAATTCTTTTTTTTCTTCCATTTTTTGTCTTCGGGCAGAATGATAAAGAGGCTGATAAGTTAGCAGCCTATTTAAATCTTCAATCAAAGGATACCTTATTTTCTATGGCTATTAAGGAAATAACCCGAGCCGCAATTTTTATTGATACAGATTCAAAAAAATATTCCGAGGATATTGAACTGAGTTTGAATTATGCCATTGAAATCCTTGATTTTTACCAAGTGAAATATGGAAAGGATGCAAAATCACATTGGTGGAAGGGTCTAGCTATATTTTATTTCGATGATTATTCAGATGCAATAATAGAGTTTAGTAGTGCTATAATATTTGAGCCTAACGGTTTTAATAATTATTCTATGCGAGCAGATTGCAAAAAGAGATTGAGTGATTTCTATGGCGCATTGGGAGACTATAAGAAATCAATCAGTCTTGCACCAAAAGATTATGAAGATTTGCATAAATTATATGCCGAGAAAGGAGAATGCTTAATTGAAATCGCATTACTTGAAGATGTTAACCAAGACTTACTAAATGAGGCGCTTTTAAGTTTTGAAAAAGCCATCTCTTTAAAAGAAGAATATGGATACTACCACTACAAAAAAGGAGCTATTCTTGGAATGAAAGGAGATAATAAATCTGCTTGCCTTTCTTTGAGCAGAGCTGGAGAATTAGGTTATACAAAGGCATACGAGACAATCCAGCGAAATTGTGTTTCAAGAAAAGATTAAAAATAAAACAGAAGCGAACAACGTACCAGCGGTCATGGGCTATGCGCCCCAGTTCTCGCAAGTCTTCAGCGAAGCGGGACTTGCAAAACCAACAATCAGCGATTAACAATTCAACCATAACCTTTCACCTTCAAATCAATTCCAAATGGCAAGTACCTCAGAAGCAACAATCGGCAACAACGTCACCAACCTCGGTCTATTGATTACCAACTACACCAACATGGGTGTGGCTTACAATCCGGGCAAGGTGGCTTACAAACTTCCGGCACTCAACACCCTGAAAACGAACGCTGACCTTGCCCACAAGAACGTCGGCGATAAAAAGCAGGCGTACCGGCTCAAAGTGGCCGAGCGGGCGGCTGGCTACAACCCACTCAAAAAGCTCACGACCCGCTGCCTCAACATCTTTCTGGCATCGGATGCGCTGGACCAGGTGAAGGATGGAGCGAAGGCGCTGGCCGACAAGGTCAGGGGCAAGGACACGAGCACGCCGCCGCCACCACCCGTGCCGGGACAGACGCCGGAGGAAAACCAGCACTCGACCATCCAGCAGTCGTTCAGCATGATTGGGGAGAATTTCGGCCTTTTCATCGAAATGCTGCGGGCGGAACCGACCTACCTGCCTGGCAAGGACGACATCAAACTGGTGGCCCTGGATGCCCTCTTGGCCACCCTGCTTACCAAGAACGATGCAGTGGACGTGGCTTTTGTGGTCTATAAAACAGCATTGGCCGACCGGGACAAAATCTTTTTCGACGTGACCAGTGGCCTGGTGGACGTGGCGCTGGCTACCAAAAAATACATACTGGGAGATTTCGGCTCGGGTTCACCGGAGTACAATGCGATAAAAGGCATCTCGTTTACCAGAAAGAAAAAGCCGTAATCGGACACCTGCGCCTATCTGGATTTCTTGGGCAAAACCATCAAAAAGGTCGTCTGCTTTTGCAGACGACCTTTTTATTTTTTGAAATACCGATTGAAGAAGTAGGCATACCACTTAAGGATTTAAGCATACCAATTTAGAAAGCAGGCACACTAATTTAGGAAGCAAGCACACCAATTTAGGAAGTAAGCATGCCAATTTAGGAAGTAGGCATGCCAATTGAGGAAGTAAGTACACCAATTGAGGAAGTAAGCATACCAATTTAGAAAGTAGCTATACCAGTTCTTGCAAGTCTTTAGCGAAGCGGGACTTGCAAAGCAAAGTGGACGAGAGATTTCCGAAGTCTCAAAGACTTCGGAAATCTGGCAACCTACCCGTTCTTGCAAGTCTTTAGCGAAGCGGGACTTGCAAAGCAGTAATCAGCAATTAACATTAGTTGGATTTTGCCCTTGGGGGAGATGTGTGCGCAGCAAACTTTGGCTGCGCACACATTTTTTTTGGGAAAAAATTGCCAGATTAGAAATCCGAATTAATTTTAGCGGAGAATCAAAATAATTAACCAAAGAAATCACCATGCGCCTCGTTTACCTGCTGGCCGTCTTGCTTGTCGCTTGTTTTACCTTGCCGCTATTTTCACAAGAAACACCGCCCCCGATGGTCTTCGGGAAAATACCGCCTGTACACCTCGAAATGAGGCAATTCGAGGCTGATACCAATGCAACGGCGGTAGTGCTTTGCAACTATGGACAAGCCAATATCGAGAACCCGCCCGGTTCATTCCGGCTGCGGTGGGAGCACCAAAAGCGCATCAAAATCCTGAAAAAAGAGGGGTTTGATTACACCAACATTAGCATCCCGTTTTATAGCTACAATAAGACCGAGGAGTTTTTCTTCGACAAGGCCGCCGTTTACCTGCCCGATGGGCAAGTAATAAAATTGACCAAAAAGGATGTTTTCGTTGAAAAACAGAACGACAAGGTTTCGGTCGCAAAGCTGGTGTTCCCAAAAATCGAGGAAGGCTGCATCATTGAATACGCCTATTTCATCAATTCACAAACCATCCATGAATTGAGGGAGTGGTATTTTCAAGAAGATATTCCTGTGCTTTGGAGCGAGATAAGAGCCGATTTTCCAAAATTTTTGGACTATATATTCTTGTTTCAAGGCAACGACAACATGGAGAAAGTAGAGGACAAAGATGGCGTAGTGCGATATGAAAGCGACCACGGCTCGTTCATCTTTTCACCGAAGCGCTATGTGATGAAAAACGCACCAGCGCTGAAGGAAGAGGGATTCATCACGACAATGAGCGACTACCTCGCCCGCATCCGCTTTCAATTGAGCGAAGTGCGGTATCCCGATGGACGGGTGGAAAAAGTATTGACAAACTGGAAGGGTTTGCAGGATGAAATTGAACATTCAAGTGCGTTCGGCGAGCAGTTTTTAAAGAAATCGAACTATAAGAAAATGGTTGACGAAGTGCTGCCATTGGCCTCCCAACTCTCCTCCAACATGGAGAAAGTCAAGTTTTTCTATGATTATCTCAACGACAACATGGCGTGGACCGGCAATTTCTCCGCCTTTACCCGACAAAAAAAATTGGATGAGATTTTTGAATCGAAGAAAGCCAACAGTGGTGAACTGAACCTTATGCTGTTTGTGCTGCTCCGAGAGGCTGGCATTACGGCTTTTCCAGTGCTGACCAGTACCCGCTCGCATGGCCGGATTTATGAGCAGTACCCTATACTTGACCAATTCGACCATATATTGGTTTTGGCGGTTGTGGATGGCACCCGCCTCCTGCTGGATGTTTCCGACCCGCTCCGCCCAATGGGATATCCCAGCATACAAGCGCTAAACGGCAGGGGATTGATGCTGAAAATCGGCAGCGGCGACCCTTCCTGGATGGACATTACGGCGTCCAAGGACGCA
This sequence comes from uncultured Saprospiraceae bacterium, assembly GCA_964508135.1. Classification (GTDB taxonomy): domain Bacteria; phylum Bacteroidota; class Bacteroidia; order Chitinophagales; family Saprospiraceae; genus UBA6168. The sequence continues at coordinate 88,019 of CAZDSU010000004.1, read as the reverse complement.
ATAGATGTCCTCGCTTGCGAGATGGCGTTGGACGGCGAGGGCAACATGAAGGGCATCATTGTCGGTGTGCACAAAGGCTACAGTGCAATGCCGGAGCGCAGGTATTTTTCAAAGGACAGTACCGGCTCACACTGGAAGGAACGGCTGCTGGAACGATTTCCATATACCACCATCGAGTCCGCCCGCTCGGCCAATATTGACGCATTGGACAAGACTTTTCTCGACACTGTTGTAGTGTCTATCCCCAGTGCTGCACAAGTTTCAGGCGACTTTATGTACTTGCCGCCGATTATTTGGACCTCATTCAACGAGAACGTGTTCAAGATGAAGGAGCGAAACTATCCTGTTGACATACCCTACCCGTTCCAGGAGCAATTGGTTTTGAAGCTGACGATGCCAGAAGGCTATGTGGTGGAGAGCCTGCCTGAGAACCTCAACAACTCATTACCTGCCAACGGCGGCAATTTCTTTTTTGCCACCAGTACCAACAACAACCAAGTACAGGTTTCCGCAAGGTTGAACATATCCAAACTCAGGTTCACGCCAGCGGAATACGCTGCTTTGAAGGAATTATTTGGGCAGGTTGTCTCAAAATATGGTGAGCAGATAGTCTTGAAAAGGCTTTAGGGACAACATCCAGTGGTATAGCTTCGGGAAGTTCGAGCAAGTGTGGCATAGTAGGTTAAGATTGCTTCGCAAAAAAAAATGTACGGAAAAAGGGGCAGCGCCACCCGGCACCGCCCCTTATTTTTTACGATTCTTTGAACCTCACCGAAACAACTGTGCCATGTCCACGTGCTTGCGGATGATGCCCTCCAGTTCCGAGATGCTCACCCGCTGCTGCGCCATGCTATCCCGCTCCCGGATGGTCACGGTGTCAAATCAACTCATGAACTTCTACTTTCGATTTGCTTTTTTGAAGCGATGAAAAACTGGTGCAGCTTCCGCTTCAACAAGTCTTTGGGGAGGTCTTCCGTGATGTAGCGCCCCACTTTTACGTTGGTCTTGTCGAGTTGGAGTAGTTCAATCTGCTCGTCGTTGCCCTCGGCGCAGAGAATCAAGCCGATGGGCTGTTCCTCGCCGGGTTCCGTCTCGTTTTTTTCGAGCCAGCGAAGATAGAGTTCCATTTGCCCCTTGTAGGCGGCTTCGAATTTTCCAATCTTCAGGTCAATGGCAATCAGGCGATTGAGTTTTCGGTGGTAAAAAAGCAGGTCGAGCTTGTAGTCCTTGCCGTCAATGACCATGCGTTTCTGGCGCTCCAGAAACGCAAAGCCACGACCGAGTTCGAGCAGGAAATGCTCCAGCTTCTCGAGGATGGCACGTTCGAGGTCCTTTTCTTCAAAGGTATCTTTCATGCCGAGGAAGTCAAGGATATATGGGTCTTTGAAGACCAAATCCGGGCTGAGTTTGTCCTCATCTTTCAGCGACTGCAATTCTAATTTGGCAAGTTCTTCTGGTTTGCCGGAGATGGCGGTGCGCTCAAAGAGCATGGAGCGGATTTTTTCCCGCAGGATGCTGACAGACCAATTTTCGATGCGGCAAATCTGGGCGTAAAACTCCCGCTCTACCTCGTTTTTTATGGGAAGCAAGAGCGTGAAATGCGTCCAGCTCAATTGTCGCATCAGCGATGCGACAATTTTCTGGTCAGGAAATTCCTTTGGAAACTGCATGATTCGGCGGAGGTTTTTATCCTTGTAGCTGCCACCGTATTCTTCCACCAATTGTCGTGACAGCGTTGAGACAATCTGCTTGCCGTATGCTGCGCGCTCATTTTTGAGTACCTCATCGTTGATGCGTTGCCCGATGTTCCAATAGAGCAGGGTAAGCCCTGCGTTTACGGTCTGGCTGACCGCCTGCCGGGTATCCTCTATCATCCGGCGGATGTCGACGAAAAGTTGTTAGTCGGATTGAGTAGGTTTGTCTTTCACAGGTCATTTTTTCACGATAAGAAACCTTTTGTTGCGCCCCAGTCCAGCCAGTCTTCTTTCATTTTAGTCAATTTACCCACATTTTTTGGTTGCACTGGGTTCTCCCCGGTAATTTTGAAAAGGGCATAAAAAAGGTGCTGTGGGTCTTCTCTCAGCTTAATCAAAATGAAAGGAACGATTGGTTGCCCCATTTCATATGATGCTTTGATAGGCAGGGTGGTTGGTGATTTCAGTGCCGCTGGAGCTGAACAGTGTTTCCTTTTTCCATAGCTGAAACAATGCCTCGAAACGGGCAGAAGGGTTCAATTCACTCGGATTTGAAGGGACAAAGCGCAAGAGATTTTGGCGCTCCAACTGGCGCAGCTTCGGCAAAGCCTGCTCGTCCAACAACTGTATGGTTACGGTTTGCATGGTGCTTTTTTGGAACTATACAAAATTACGGCTAATTCCACTTCTGCCATTTCAATTTTTACATATTGCCGCCTTTATAAATTACCGGAACAACTGCGCCATGTCCACGTGCTTGCGGATGATGCCCTCCAGTTCCGAGATGCTCACCCGCTGCTGCGCCATGCTATCCCGCTCCCGAATGGTCACGGTATCGTTCTCCAGCGACTCGAAGTCCACGGTGATGCAAAACGGGGTGCCGATGGCATCCTGGCGGCGATAGAGTTTGCCGATGCTGCCAGTGTCGTCGTACTGACCGGGGAAGGAGAATTTCAGTTCGTTGAAAATATGCTTGGCCTTGACTACCAAACCCGTTTCGTTGCGCTTGAGCGGCATCACGGCGAACTTGAGCGGCGACAGTGCAGGGTGCAGTTTCAGCACGTCACGGGTATTGCCCTCGCCGTCTGCGTTATCACCGACGGCCTCTTCTACCAATGCATTTCCCATCATCGCCAAAAACATGCGGTCGCAACCAATCGAGGTTTCGACGACGTAGGGGACGTAGTTCTCGTTGGTCTCTGGGTCGAAGTACTGGAGTTTTTTCCCCGAAAGCTGCTGGTGCGCCCCAAGGTCGAAGTCGGTGCGGGAGTGGATGCCCTCCAGCTCCCGGAAGCCAAACGGGAACTCGAATTGGATGTCCACGGCGGCATCGGCGTAGTGCGCCAGGTTCTCGTGGTCGTGGAAGCGGATTTTGTCGGGGGAGGTGCCGAGGGCGAGGTGCCAGTTGCGGCGGGCTTGCTTCCAGTACTCGTACCACTCCTGCTGGGTGCCGGGCTTGATGAAGAATTGCATTTCCATCTGCTCGAACTCTCGCATACGGAAGATGAACTGCCGTGCCACTATCTCGTTGCGGAACGCCTTGCCAATCTGCGCTATGCCGAAGGGCAGCTTTTGGCGGGTGGTTTTCTGCACGTTCAGGAAGTTGACGAAGATGCCCTGCGCCGTCTCCGGGCGGAGGTAGAGCTTGCCTTCCTCGCCAGCGATATTGCCCAACTGCGTGTTGAACATGAGGTTGAACATGCGCACTTCTGTCCAGTTGCGGCTGCCCGTGTCGGGGTCGGCGATTTCCAGTTCGGCGATGAGCGCACCGAGGCCGGGCATGTCGCCATTGCGGAGCGCCTCGTTCATGCGGTGGTTCACATCGGCGGCCTTTTGCAGGTACTCGACCACACGGGGGTTGGTTTCCCGGTAGAGTATTTCGTCGAAGCTTTCGCCGAAGCGCTTCTTGGCCTTCTCCACCTCCTTGTCGGCCTTATCTTCCAGTTTTTCGATGACGCCTTCGATGAGCTGGTCGGCCCGGTAGCGGCGCTTGCTGTCCTTGTTGTCAACGAGCGGGTCGTTGAAGGCGTCCACGTGCCCGGATGCTTTCCAGGTTGAGGGGTGCATGAAGATGGCGGCGTCGAGGCCCACGATGTTCTCGTGCATCTGCACCATGCTTTTCCACCAGTATTCCTTGATGTTGTTCTTGAGCAAAACGCCGTAGGGGCCGTAGTCGTACACGGCGCTGAGGCCGTCATAGATTTCTGAGGATTGGTAAACGAAGCCGTATTCCTTGCAGTGGGAGGTCAGTTTTTTGAATAAATCTACTGGTTGAGACATGGTGTGATTTCGGATTGGGGATTTCGGATTTCGGATTGGAGGAACCAGCCGATTTCGGAAGTCCTTTTGAGTTTCGATTAACGGATTTTTGGTGAAATGTTCCCGATTTGGGGCGCAAAGGTAAGGAAGGGTAGCGTAAAAATGCTGGAGGGCACGGAAATTACTTTGCTTTTGGGTTGGAGGAGTTTGACAGGAAGGTTTCAGGGCTTTGTATCAAGTTCGTGTAATTTCAAAATTTATACTGTGCAATTTCAAAATAATATCCATTCAATTTCAAAATTTATACTGTGCAATTTCAAAATAGTTGATTAATTTTGCTTAAAACAACTTGAAATGGCTTTAGTAAAACGTCAGATAGAAAGTGCAATTCGGGCATTGCTCACCAAATACCCAATACTTGCCGTCACTGGGCCAAGACAGTCTGGAAAGACAACGCTACTAAAAGAAATGTTCCCTGATTACCTGTACGTCAGCTTGGAGGACGCCAACGAGCGAAGCTTTGCTACCGATGACCCTGTCGGGTTTTTGAAAAAATACAATGAAAGGGTCGTTTTCGACGAGGTTCAACAAGTTCCGCACTTGTTTTCTTACCTACAAACCATCGTTGACAGCCGCCGGGAAATGGGTCAGTTCATCCTTTCCGGCTCGCAGAATTTCCACTTGCTGCAGCGCATCACGCAGAGCTTGGCGGGAAGGGTGGCTATTTTCAAGCTATTGCCGTTCGATACGGAAGAGATGAAGCAAGCGGAACTGCTCCCCGACGATTGGCAGCCATTAATTATCAATGGGTTCTACCCGGCCATCTACGACCGAGGTCTCAATCCTTCCATTTTTTATGCAAACTACTTGCAAACCTATATTGACAGGGACGTGACCCAACTGACCAAAGTCCAGGATTTGCGGCTTTTTCGAAATTTTATCAGCCTTTGTGCTGGCCGGATTGGACAATTGCTCAACTTGGCCAGCCTTGCCAATGAATGTGGCATTTCACAACCAACTGTCAAGGCATGGTTGTCAATCCTGGAGAGCAGCTATATTGTTTTCTTGCTCCAACCTTATTTCGAAAATTTTAATAAGCGGATAGTAAAGACACCAAAACTCTATTTTTATGACATTGGGCTGGCAGCATTCCTGCATAGTTTAAGAAAAGTCGAAGACCTTGACAACCAGTCACTTGTGGGCAGTCTTTTTGAAAACCTAATCGTTGCCGACCTAATAAAAAAGAACTACCACCAATATCTTTTGCTTGACTTTTGGTTTTGGCGCAGTGCAAATGGAAATGAAATTGACCTGATGACCAAACGGGGAGGCAAGTTTGATATTTTTGAAATAAAATCAACCCAGACACTCATGCCGAATTTGTTTAAAGGCTTGGATGCCTTTGGTGAAATCGCAGGTGACAAAGTCAAAACCAAGACCCTGATTTATGGCGGGAAAGAGACCCAAGAAAGGACAAATTACAAGGTTCAAGGCTGGAACGGAATTAAGTTGGAAGAAGGTTAATCCCAATCACAACTGGAACCCAGCAAACAACAAAAACAGCACCCCAATCGCAATGCGGTACCAGCCGAAACCAGTAAAACCGTGCTTGTCCAGCAGTTTCACAAACCATTTCACGGCGATGACGGCAGTCAAAAACGCCACCACGAAGCCGATGGCAATCATTGTCCACTGGTCGCCAGTGATGCTGCCCTCAAACTTGAGGAGGTCGTACCCAGAGGCCGCCGCCATGGTCGGGATGGCCAACAGGAAGGAGAACTCGGCAGCGCTTTTCTTGGAAAGCCCGTTGAACATGCCACCGATGATGGTTGCTGCCGCCCTCGACACGCCCGGCACCATCGAAATGCACTGGAAACAGCCGATGAAAATGGCCTGCTTGAAACTGATGTTGGTCAATTCGTCGGCAGTCTGCTCGGCACTGGGAGCCATCCGCTTGTCGAGGATGATGAGTACGATGCCGCCCAGGATGAGCGAAGTAGCCACCACCCAGTGGTTAAACAAGTAGGTCTTGATGATTTTGTAAAACAAAAAACCCAGGACCGCAGACGGAAGAAAGGCTACGAACAGCTTCAGATAAATGTCGAACCGGAGCAGGAATCGTTTGGCATACAGCAGCACGATGGCCATGATGGCCCCAAGTTGGATAACGATCTCGAAGGTTTTGGTGAATTCATCCTCGCCGTTGCCCAGTAGTTGGTTGAGCAAAATCATGTGGCCCGTGGAAGAAACCGGCAGGAACTCGGTCAGTCCTTCGACGATGGCGGTGAGGATGGCGTCAATGATGGACATTTTAAAGTTGACAGTTTGACAGTGTGCAGTTAGCAGTCAGAGGGCAAGCTGAACACCGCAGTTTTGCAAGTATTGTGAAACTAAAAAAGTGCATTCCCCGACGTGGAGGATGCACTTTTTTTATAAAATGGAAGCCAAAAGTTACATCGTGGCGATGTGGTGCATCAAGCTGCTCTTGAGGTTTGCAGCTTTATTTGCATGCCAAGTGTTCTTTTTGGCAAGTTTGTCTATCATGCTGACCACCTTCGGCAAGAATTTCTCTGCCTCAGTTTTGGTGTCGAGTTCACGCAGCGCCTTGATGGCGGTACGGGCTGTTTTCTTGCTGTGACGATTGCGGGTACGCTTTTTTTCGTCTTGACGGATACGCTTTTTCGAAGATTTGTGATGTGCCATATCTAGGTTGAAAATGAAATTTTAGCTGATTGCAAAAGGCTTTTTTACGCACCTTTTTCAAATGGACGGCAAAGATAGGGTTTTAAGGTTGAGAATAGGAAGCGTTGGTAAAGTTTTTTTTTCTGGGTTTTTGGAATTTCAGCGGCTATCAGCTTCGTCCCCATCCATCTCGTCGTTCGGCATCCCGCCGTCGGGCAAGGCCTTCACCCTAATCAGTCCATAAGTCATTATTAGGCTCGTGGCAAGAATGACGAACAGGAGTAGGCCACTACCTATACCCCACAGGCGCTCCGTTTCGGGGATGCTGAAGAAAAGCAGGATGCTGATAAGTCCCCTTGGGCTGATGAAGACTTCTGGCTTCAGCGCTACCTTGGCAACAATTCGCAGGTAGGCCAACCGCAATGCATAAATGACGGCTATCGTCCCCAGCCCGTTTGCGATGGTCGGTAAATCGGTGAGGTGGCTCAATTCCATCGTAAACCCAAAAACCACGAAGAAAAACGTGCGGATTAGAAAGGCGCTCTCGGCGGTAAGTATGTGCAGTTGAATGAGGTCTTTTTCAAAATTTGGATAAACAAAAAACTTTTTGAACCACTCGAAATTGAACAGTTGTGTGTTGTTCAGGAAAAGCCCGAAAATCAAGATGATGATAAGGGTGGATAGGTGGAACTGCTTGCCCACCGCGTAAATCAGTACCAAAATGGCAAGGATGAGGAAGAATTTGATGTGGTGCTGGATGCGTCCTAAGAGGTACAGCAGAAAGAAGCTGAACACTGTCGCCAGTGCCAATATCAGCACCGTTTCGGCGGCGAGTTCTAAGAACGAACCTGCGGACACCTGCTTGTTGTACACCAAGAAATTGAACAACATGATGCCCAAAATGTCCGAAAACGTGGACTCGTAAACGATAAATTCCTTTTTGGAGGTCATCAGATTGGCAACTGATGGGATAGCGATAGCAGAACTTATAGTGCCATACGGCACGGCATTCAGCAGGCAAGTCTTGAACGGTGCACCTGTAATGTACACAAAAAACCAGCCGATGAGCATTGACGAGAGAACAAGCAGGAAAAAAGCCGCTCCAAACGACTTAAGGATTACCTTCTTTTTTTCTGGAGTAAAGTGCAGCTCTAATGCCCCTTCCAGCACGATCAAAATCAACCCAATGGTTCCGATGACGGGCAAAATAATAGAGAAATCAATCCCCGGAAAATGGAAGGCATCTGCCAGCAGCTTGAGCAAAACACCAGTGGCCAGCAACAGCAGCACGGCGGGCACTTTGGTTTTTTTTGCAAAAATGTCGAATAAGTAGGAGAAGATTACCAGTCCGCAAAGTAGAATGATGATTTCGTAGCTGCTCATTAATTGTTGTTATTTCCTGTGAAAGATTCGGGTTCTGTTTTTTGCCTTTAAAACCTGAAACTGCTAAAACCAACTGCATTAGCTTCAGTGGTCAGGCGCATATTAGAGCCGCGCTATTCATTTTCAAAAAATTGACCTCGCAATCACTAAAGACATTGGGCTGAAGCCCTAGGCGATAGGTTCATGGGAGTCATGGCCAAAAAGTACGAATATCGTCCATCAAAGCATTCCGACCGGCTTTGTTGATTTTGATATGGCGTTCAAAAGCGATGGCTGCACAGCCCAACACAAAAGCAGCGGCAAGCAGCAAGTCCATGGATTGGCCTATTGGGTTATCGGCGAAATAAAGGAAAGCCACGGGAATGAACAGCATTTGGGGCATTATTTTACAAATAAATCAAGTCTGGGCTTGTCGGTTCCGTGCGCAGTTTTCCAATCACTGATTGCTCACCAATCCCCTTGCCCTCGCATCCGCCCAAATCTCCGCTGAGGTATTTACCCGCACGGCGGCAATGTGGGAGTTGACTTCTATCAGCTTCGCAATGCGGCGGGCATTCTCCGTGTCACGGGTCTGGCGGATGTAGATGGCCAGCACCCGGCCATCAAACTCTTCGGCCATTTGCAGGTAGTAGTCGGCATCCTTGCTGGCCGTGTCGCCGAGCATGACGAAGGGCAGGTCTGGGTACATGCCCATGATTTGCCGGAAGGCTTCGAGCTTATGGACGGCCTGCCCCGCTCGGCGCAACAGCAAGTGCGGGCCGTAGTCACGCAGCAGGATGGGGCCTTTCGGCAGTTGGTGTACCTCCATGAACCTCGCAAGCAGGTCGTAAATGTTCCAGGGGCTGTCCGAAACGTAGAAAATGGGGTTCTCCCTAAGTCTGTCGAGGCCCCGTTCGAGCGCTCGCAGCAAGTCGGGGGTACCCTCCATCGGCAGCCGTTGGTGACTGGCCTTGAAGAGCGTGGCGTACATCATTTTCAGCTTAAAACGGGAGGTGACGTGGGTTTGCAGCACCGTGTCGTCAATGTCGCTGATGATGCCGAAGCTGGCATTTTTGGAAGGAAACAAGAGTTCGGCGGAGCTGGCTTCCGCAGGGTGGGCGCCTTTCGCCGGGCTTTCCAGCAAATGTACACTGCCCGAAATCCATTGGTTTTCAAGGGGTTCTGGCGGCGAGTGCCAGGGCAGGTTGAGCGTAAAAAAGCCCTCCTTGTCTGTTTCAGCCAAGTACTCATTCCCGGCCAGTTGTATGGAAAGTTTTGCCCCAGCAATTTCGTCACTTTCGAAGCGGCGTAAGCTGTCCAGCAGGTTGCGGAGGCGGCTTTCGTTGTTGCCCTTGAAAATGCCCTCGTCTTCCAGCACACGGCCTTTCAGGAAAAACCGCTCGGCATTTGCAAAGCCCCGGTAGGGCACGACCATGAGCGGTTCGGGGGATATGAGGATATTGGAAAAATGGCGAAGCATCACGGTTTTTTTGTCAAATGAATCCCATCCGGCTCGATGCGCACCAGCCGCTGTTTGTACAGCCCGCCCAGTGTCATCTTGAACGTCTTTTTGCTCATTTCGAACACCCGGATGATGTCCTCCGGGCTGCTCTTGTCACTGAAAGGGAGGAAGCCGTTGTTGGCCGTTAATTTGGCGAGCAGCTTGTCGGCGCTGGATTCCACCTTGCCGTAGCCGGGCCGTTGGAGCATCACGTCAATCTTTCCATCAGGGCGGATGGTCTTGACGTAGCCCTTGCGCTCGTCGCCCCGCTCCACACGCTCGAAAAGCTCGTTTTCGTACACCAGCCCCCGGTAGCGGTGGTTGATGATGACGTTCACGCCGAGGTCGGTGGGGTCGTCAATGATGAGGTCAACGGCTTGGCCGTCCTTGAGGTCAATGTCTTCCTTTTTCAAAAACTTCTGGTAGCGCCCGCTGGCCACCAGCCGCTCCGTTTTTTCATCCAAAAACAAGTAAACCATGTACCAGCCGCCCACCATCATGCGGCCCGGCTGCTCCTTGAACGGGACCATGAGGTCTTTTTCGAGGCCCCAGTCGAGGAAAGCGCCAACCTGGTTCACCTCCCGCACTTGCAGGCAGGCGAACTCGTTGAGCTTTATCTTCGGCTCGGTGGTGGTGGCGGTGATGCGGTCTTCCGAGTCCTTGAAGATGAAGACCCGCAGGTACTGCCCCTCCTCCAGCCCGGCCTCTGGGATGAATTTATTGGGCAGCAGCACCTCCCTCGTACCTTCCCGGTCGGTCAAGTAAATGCCGTTGTCCGTTTGCCGGACGGCTCGAAGGCGGTTGAATTTGCCAAGGGTTATCATGATTGGATTGTTGAATTTGCTTGCCCTTTTGGGGTTTGGTTGCTGGTTGCTGGGGGTGTTTTTGGGGAATTTTTTTTTCACGCAAAGGCGCAAAGTTCTTAGCGTCTTTGCGTGAAAACCTTTGCGCCTTTGCGTGAAAAAGATTCCTCAAGGCGCTTTCATCACCAAATTGTCAATCAGCCGCACCGTTCCGAAACGCACAGCGGTGCAAGCTACCACCATCTCGTGGTCTTCAAAATTGGCGATGGGCTGCAACGTCCGACCATCCACTATTTCAAAATATTCAGGCTCCATGCCGGGCTTCGAAAGCGAACGGAGCGCAACCGTCTTCAGGTCGTCCGGCCGCTGGTCGTGCATGTTGGCCTTTGCTTCGCTGAGCGTTTGGAAAATCAGTGGGGCGAGTGCATGTTGCAACGTGGAAAGGAGCATGTTGCGGCTGCTCATGGCGAGGCCGTCGGGTTCCCGGACGGTGGCGCACATGTTCAGTTTCACGGGCAAGCTCAGTTGCGAAAGCATCCGCTGCACGATGGCAAACTGCTGGAAATCCTTTTGTCCCATGAAAAGTTGGTCGGGCTGCACGATGTCGAGCAGGCGCTTCACCACCTGCGCCATGCCGGCGAAGTGGCCGGGCCGGTGCGCACCCTCCATCAGTTGATCTAGTTGCCCGAAGTCAAGGTGGAGGGGCGATTGTTGGCCGCTGGGGTACACCTCCGCCACTTCGGGAATGAAGAGCACGGAGCAGCCGCTTTCGATTAAAAGGGCGATGTCGTTCTCAGGCGTCCGGGGGTACTTGGCAAGGTCGGTGGCCTCGTTGAACTGGGTCGGGTTTACGAAGATGCTGCAAACGGTGCAGTTGGTCTCCGTTGCCGATTTGCGCACAAGCGAGGCATGGCCTTGGTGCAGCGCCCCCATCGTCGGCACGAACCCGATGGTTTTGCCCTCCCGTTTCCGGGCGCCGAGGTGGCGGCGCAGGTCGGCTACTTTTTTGAACAAATACATGAATCTCGGTTGGTTGTGACCTGACGGCAGCCCGCCTGGCGTTGTTCGATTTGCTTGGATACGCTGAAGCCGGGCAAAAGTAGCCGTTTTTGTAAAGTTTGACCTTGGGAAAAGCAACCGGGCTAGCGGGTTCGGTGTTTTTGCAAAAAGTGACCGAGCCGATTTTGCGGTCAACCCCTGTTTTTGCCCCAGTATTTGGAAGGCTACGGATAGATGGCTGAAAGGGGTTCGAAAATTATTATGTGGCAAAAAGGTGCATTAGTCCGCATTTTTTTTTAGTATCTTTGCGGCCAAGTTCATTGAGAAGAATTTTTTTCAAAAAAAACTCAAAACAACATGGTAGAGAAAAAGAAGCTTTTGTTTGTGACGCAGGAATTGGACCCTTATACGGCCATCACGGAGGTGTCTGAAATTGTGAAAAAACTACCGGAATATGCCCAATCGAATGGCATGGAAATACGGGTGCTGATGCCCCGCTACGGGATTATCAACGAACGTAGGCATAGGTTGCACGAAGTGGTGCGACTTTCAGGAATGAACATTATCGTGGACGACGACGACTATCCTTTGATAATAAAGGTGGCCTCGCTCCCCGGTGCAAGGCTGCAAGTTTACTTCCTTGACAACGACGATTTCTTTAAGCGCAAGTCTGGTTTTGCCGACGATGCTGGCAACCCCTACGAAGACAACCCCGACCGCATGATTTTCTTCTGCAAGGGCGTGATTGAAACGGTGCGCAAGTTTGGCTGGCCGCCCGATATCATCCACTGCCACGGCTGGATGACGAGCCTCATCCCGATGTACATTCGGGAAGCTTACAAAACGGAGCCGCTGTTCCAAAACTCAAAGATTATCTATTCCGCTTACGATACCGATATGGATAGCCATTTCTCCGATGCATTCATCGAGAAGGCAAGCATCAACAGTCTCAACCGCAGCGACCTCGATGCTTACCTCAACGGCAATGAGGTGTTCCTCCACAAAGGGGCCATCATGTACTCGGATGCCATCATCCGGGGAAGTGAGCACTTGCCCGACGAAGTAGAGCAGCTTATCATCGAATCCGGCAAACCGGCACTTGCCTTCCACAGCGAGGAGGAAATGCTGCCTGCGTACATGGAATTCTATAACTCTATGATGGTAGAAGAAGAGGCGGTTTGATTGAGTTGGTTTGAGGAGTTTGGAGGGTTTGAATTGCGTAATGTTTTTGAAGCACAATTCAAGCTCGTCAAACTCCTCGAACTAATCTATCCCTTCAAACAACCTTCGCTCTCGCTACGGACACTTTCCTTTCGACATTTTTTATCGAAAAAATCACCGGCTTTATTTAGCATGAATAAACTTACCAACTCAGCATTTTGGTTGCTGACTATCTCCCTTGCTGCCTTGTTTTCTTGCAACGACCCCTCTTCGATTGGTTCCGACCTGCTTTCTGGCGACCAATTGGACACGGAGTTTACCGATACCCTCACGCTGAGGGCTCGCACCGTTGCCAATGACTCGTTTACCGTTTGGGGACCGGGCGTGAACGGCGTAGCTTTTCAAAACTTCGCATTTGGCGACTTCCAGGACCCGGTTTTCGGCAGGACGGTTTCCAGCATTTTTGCGCAGGTGGTCACCAACTCCACTCCCCCCGACTTCAAAGATGGGGTGAGCGTGCTTGACTCGGTGGTGCTGACCTTGGCCTACAACACTGACCTCAGCTATGGCAAGATAGACGAGTCGTTCACCATCGAGGTATATGAAATGGACCAGTCGCTGGACGTGAGCGAGGAGTATTTCAACACGGACAGTTTTTCGGTGAAACCATCGCCGATTGGCACCCATACCTTCGTCCCAAACCTCACGGACAGCCTGACCATCCTAGAAACGAACGCTGACACCGCCAGGGAGGTGAAGCTACCGCCGCACATCCGCATCCGTATTGACAGTCTGTTTGGAGTCTCAATTCTCAATTTGGATTCGTTGACCTTGGCGGATGACACCAGCTTTCTCAAAATATTGAAGGGCATCTGGCTCAAACCTGCTTCGCAAAACGCTGGGTTGCTCAGCTTCATCATGCGGAGTGGGAACACGAACATGAGGTTTTACTACCACGACGGCGATGACAAGAAAAGCTACGATTTTAAGATATTTTCCGGCAACCCGGTGGTGCTCCACCAGCGCAACTACTACGGTGGTTCAGTTGTTGGGGAATATATCAGCCAGCCGGGCGAAGAACGAAATGACAGCCTATTGTTCTTGCAGGGCTTGAATGGCGTGAACATCGAGTTTGAAATTCCGTATGCCGAGGAGCTGAAGGGCCTGATTATCAACAAAGCGGAGTTGATACTCCCAATAATTTCGCTTACCGAAGACACCGACGATTATGACCCTGTTTCACAGATTTATGTCTCGGAAGTACTGACGGACACCAGCGAGGCCGTTTTGGACGATATTTACTTCGCCTCCGTGAGTCATCCAAGTTCGGATTTTGGAGACTATTTCGGAGGAAAGGTGACTTCGGATGACAACTATAACCTCAGCATTTCCGCTCATTTTCAACGGCTGATTTCGGGCGAGGCGGGCAAAAAAATGTTGTTCACTGTTCATTTTCGCTCCGAGCGGGCCGCAAGGGTGGTTTTAGGTGGGCCAAACCATCCCGACTTTCCTGCGAAACTGAAGATTAGGTACACAAAATATTGAGGTTGAATGTTCTTGACTGGTCTCTCAGTCAAGCATTTGACTTTCAGAAAAAATAAGTGCTCTCTCCGAAGGATTATTTGAATTTTTTGTAATAATTTTCGCCGTCTTATAGGAATAATGAACAAGAGAGATAGGAGACACCTTAATTTTGGAACGACTTGAATAATGTCAACATCCTTTCTCCCACACAATATTTGACCACTCAATAATCACTTGAAATCATGTGCGGAATAATCGCTTACATAGGCAAAAACGAAGCCTACCCTATCCTCATCAAGGGACTCCAAAGACTTGAATACCGTGGCTACGACAGCGCCGGTATCGCCCTGATGAACGGCAACCTAAATGTTTACAAGAAAAAAGGAAAAGTGCAGGAACTGGTTGATTTTGCAAAAGACCGCAACATCTCCGGCACCTCCGGCATAGGCCACACCCGCTGGGCCACCCACGGCAAGCCGGATGACACCAATGCCCACCCGCATACTTCGGGCAATGGCCGCCTTACCCTCGTCCACAACGGCATCATCGAGAACTATGCCTTGATAAAGCAAGCGCTCGAAAACAAAGGCCACACCTTTACGTCGCAAACGGATACCGAGGTACTCGTCCACCTCATTGAAGAGGTGCAAAAACAGGACAATCTACCCATCGAAGAGGCAGTGCGCGTCGCATTGACACGTGTGGTCGGAGCATACGCCATTGTTGTGCTCGACCGCCTAGACCCCGACAAGCTCGTGGCAGCCCGCAAGGGCAGCCCGTTGGTAGTGGGCATTGGCGACGACGAGTTTTTCCTCGCCTCTGATGGTACGCCGATAGTGGAGTACACCAAGAAGGTGATTTACCTCGATGACGAGCACATTGCCACAGTGCACCGCGATGGGCACTACGAAATCCGCACCATTGACAACGAGTTGCACACCCCGTTCGTGGACGAGTTGTACATGGAAATCGAGCGCATGGAAAAAGGCGGCTATGATTATTTCATGCTCAAGGAAATATACGAGCAACCCACCACCATCATGGACGCCATGCGTGGCCGCATCAATGCGGAGCAAGGTTGGGCGCACCTCGGCGGCATGGGAGACCACGTGGACAAAATAAAAAATGCTAACCGTTTCATCATCCTCGGTTGTGGCACTTCTTGGCATGCTGGCCTGATTGCGGAATACCTTTTCGAAGACCTCGCCCGAATATCGGTGGAAGTGGAGTATGCTTCGGAGTTTCGTTACCGACACCCAGTCATCACTGACAAGGATGTGGTGATTGCCATTTCGCAATCTGGGGAAACCGCCGACACCTACGCAGCCTTGGAATTGGCCAAGAAAAATGGTGCCTTTCTCTACGGCATCGTGAACGTCGTTGGTTCGTCCATCGCAAGGTTGACGGACGCAGGCTCGTACATCCACTGCGGCCCCGAAATCGGGGTGGCCTCCACCAAGGCATTCACCGCACAGGTGACCTTGCTCACACTGATGGCGCTTCAAATCGGACGGGAACGGGGCACCATTTCTGATGAATATTTTCAGAGACTGCTCACCGAGCTGGAAAACATTCCAGAGAAGGTGGGAAAAGTGCTCAGTAGCAATGAAAAAATCAAGTACATCGCTGGGGAAATCAAGGATTCGCCAAATGCAATGTATTTGGGACGTGGCTATAACTTCCCGGTAGCGCTCGAAGGAGCGCTAAAGCTGAAGGAAATTTCGTACATACACGCTGAAGGCTATCCGGCAGCCGAAATGAAGCATGGCCCTATCGCCCTCATTGATGAGAACATGCCGGTCATCGTGATTGCCACGAACAAGAGCCTGAACGACAAGATAGTTTCCAATATCCAGGAAGTGAAGGCCCGAAAAGGCATCGTAATTGCCATCGTCACCGAAGGCGACCGCGAAATCAGCCGCATCGCAGACTACACCATCGAGATACCGGACACCGAGGAGCCGTTCACGCCCCTCCTTTCGGTCATCCCGCTGCAACTGCTGTCGTACCATATCGCCGTGATGCGTGGCTGCAACGTGGATCAACCACGAAACCTTGCTAAATCAGTAACCGTAGAATAATGACGATTGCGGATATCGGATTGGGGGATTGCGGATTTAGCACCGCCCCAATCCGCAATCCGCAATCGCACAATCCGAAATCGAATAATGGAGTACAATTCAAAAAAAGAAGAACTTATCATCCCCGAATACGGCCGCAACGTGCAGGCCATGATCCGTTATGCCAGGGAAATACCCGACCGTTCCACCCGCCAGCGCTTCATTGAGCAGATAGTGGGGCTGATGATGCAGATGCACCCCCAAAACCGGAACCTGGAGGACTATCGGGACAAAATGTGGAAGCACGTATTCCGTATCGCCGAGTACAACCTCGACGTGATGCCGCCTAACGGCGAAATCCCCAAGCCAGAAGACAGCCGCAAACGGCCAGAAAGAGTGCCTTATCCGACCAAGGAAACAAGGTTTCGGCACTACGGCCACAATGTGCAGAAGCTGGTGGCCAGGGCACTTCAAATGGAAGAAGGCCCTAAAAAAGAAGGCTTTGTGCAGGTCATTGGCTCGTACATGAAGCTGGCCTACAAAACCTGGAATCGGGAGCACTACGTCAGCGACGACATCATCATCGAAGATTTGGAGCACCTTTCCGGCGGCAAGCTCAAGGTCACGGACGATGCTTCGCTCGACAACCTGAGCCGCAATGGTATCATCCGTCGGCCCGGTGACCGCTCCGACCGTGACCGTGGCGGACGCCAGCAACGTGGTGGCCCCAGCAGGAGTGGTGGCGGCAAGGACAACAATCGCAGGGGCGGCGGCGGCGGCGGCGGCATGGACCGCCAGCAACGCCGCAGTCCAAGACGTAAGTAACGGTACCATTTCGATGAAAAAGCGGACGGGAAGACGGCAGGAGCCGCCTTCCCGTTTTTTTTGGTTAAAAAATCAAGCTTATTTGGTTGGAAGTCAGCAGAATGTGGTTTATTTGACAATTGTTACTCAACCAATTTTACAAAACAAAACGAAATCAAATGACGCCGTTCTGGGGTGAATTCATAGGTACCATGTTGTTGATTCTGCTTGGCGATGGCGTCGTCGCCGGCGTCGTGCTCAAAGGCAGCAAAGCCGAAAATGCGGGCTGGATAGTTATCAGCATAGCATGGGGGCTAGCCGTGGTCATGGCCATCTACGCCGTTGGGCAAATCAGCGGCGCACACCTCAATCCCGCTGTGACGCTCGGCCTGGCTGCCGAGGGAAGTTTCCCTTGGGCCAGGGTGCCAGGCTACCTGCTCGCACAGCTGCTGGGTGCGATCGTCGGGGCAAAGCTCGTGTGGCTGCACTACCTCCCACATTGGTCACGCACGCCCGACCAAGCCACAAAATTGGCTGTTTTTTGTACCTCACCAGCCATTCGCTCCACTTGGTCGAACCTCTTGACTGAGATAATTGGCACTTTCGTACTGGTGGGCGGGGTGCTGTTCATCGGTGCCAACAAGTTCACCGACGGCCTCAACCCCATCGTGGTGGGGGCGCTGGTGGTGTCCATCGGCATGTCGTTGGGCGGTACCACGGGCTACGCCATCAACCCGGCACGGGACCTTGGGCCAAGGTTGGCACATGCCCTGCTGCCCATCGCTGGTAAGGGCGGCTCCGACTGGGGCTATGCCTGGATACCGGTGGTCGGGCCCCTCATCGGTGGCCTTTTGGGAGCGGCATTCTACTGTGCTGCATTTAAAACGCAATGCCAACCCTGGGCTTGGGGCGTGTTTTTGGTGTTCGTGGCCGTAGCGTGGTTGGCCTATTTCAAAGAGAAAAAGCATGAGCAATAGCCAGGAGTTTTACGTACAGTCGGAGACAGGGCTGGGCGAGGCGGTGGAAGCACTGCTCCATTTTGCCGAAGGCAGAAAAAAAATAGCCCTGATGGGCGACCTCGGCGCTGGCAAAACCGCCTTCGTAAAAGCTTTTTGCCGAAGGCTAAAGGTGGAGGGCAACGTGTCAAGCCCCACTTTTGCGCTGGTGAACGAGTACGTTTTTTGGGATGAAAATGGCCAGGAGCAGCTCATCCATCACCTCGACCTTTACCGGTTGAATAACGTGGAGGAGGCACTTGCCATCGGCATTGAAGACTACCTCGACGACGAGCACTATTGCCTCATCGAGTGGCCGGAAATCATCGTTAGTCTATTGCCCGACGACACTGTTTTTGTGAAAATAGAAACACAACCGGATGACAGCAGACGGTTTTTGTTTTCGAATGTTTTTGATGCAACAAATTGATTGTCAATATTTTGCGAAGCAAAAGGCACTATCCAACTCAAACACTTAACCCCTCAAACACTCAAACACACGAATATGGCTGAAACAACCAGAAAGATACCCATGCCCAAGTCCCTCACGGAGGGACAACTGCAGCCACAGCCCGAGATGCTGGCGGTGGAGCCAAAGCGCGGAGACATGACCATCGGCATACCAAAGGCAGAGGTATTGCAGGAAAGCCGGGTTGCATTGGTGCCGTCCGCCGTGGCGACATTGACGGCCATCGGCTTCAACGTGGTGGTGGAGTCGGGTGCTGGCGAAAAGGCCAACTACTCCGACCACCGCTACTCCGAGGCAGGTGCCGAGATTTGCTTTAGCCGGGACAAAGTTTTCCAGTCGAACGTACTGCTCATGGCAGCCCCGCCCACGATGGACGAGATTGCGATGGTGAGCCCAAACCAGTTCATCATCTCGCCGCTGCACATCCCCACCATCACCGCCGAGTTTGTGAAAAAACTGCAAGAAAAACGGGTGATCGCGTTGGCGATGGAATACATCAAGGACGAAAACGGCTCCTTTCCGCTCGTGCGGGTGATGAGCGAACTGGCTGGCATCAGTGTGATACTCACCGCTGCCGAGCTGATGGCCTCCACGGGCGGCGGCAAGGGTGTGCTACTCGGCGGCATTGCTGGGGTGCCTTCGGCAAAAGTGGTGGTGCTTGGGGCGGGCATCGTGGGCGAGTCGGCCACGAGGGTGGCGCTGGGTCTCGGCGCCGATGTTCGGGTTTTCGACAACGACGTGTACAAGCTCATGCGCCTCCAGCGACACGTGGGGCAGAAGCTGAACACCTCCACACTGAACCCCTACCAGCTTGAAAAGGAATTGCTGAACGCCGATGTGACCATCGGGGCAGTGCATTCCAAAATCGGGCGCTCCCCGGTCATCGTGCCGGAAAGCATCGTGATGAAAATGAAGGAAGGCTCTGTCATCGTGGACGTGAGCATTGATCAGGGCGGCTGCTTTGAGACCTCCGAAATCACTTCCCTCGACCGTCCAACCTTCGTCAAGCACGGCGTTGTGCATTATTGCGTTCCAAACATTGCCTCAAAAGTGCCCCGCACGGCGTCCATCGCCATCAGCAATATTTTCACCCCAATGCTCATCAACGCAAGCAACTGCGGGGGTCTGGAGGAACTGCTTTTTGAAAATTATGGCTTGCGCAATGGCGTGTACACGTACAAGGGCCGCTTGACCAACGCCTACCTGGGCCGCCGATTCGGTATCAAGCATACGGATTTGGGACTGTTGATGGCGGGCAGGTCGTGAGGGGGAGACGATAGACAATAGACGATAGACTTTAGACAAGGGACTTTAGACAAAATGGGATATGAAAACTGTAAGAAAAAGCCACAATTTTAGGGAATTGCATGTGTGGAAACGAGCACGGGCGTTTGTGGTGGTGGTTTATGAAATAACCAAGGCATTTCCGAAAGAGGAAATATTTGCTTTGACGCAGCAAATAAGAAGGTGTGCTGTTTCAATACCTTCAAACATAGCAGAGGGCTGTGGACGAGGTACTGATCCACAACTGGTTCAATTCCTTGATGTGGCTCATGGTTCTGCTTGCGAGATGGAAACTCAGTTGTACATAGCCTTTGGCTTAAATTACCTTCAAAAACCGCTACTCGTGAGCACCCTAAACGAGGTCAATGCAATTCAGAAAATGATACTTGGATTCCGGTCAACACTATTGTAGCAGTGTCCCCTCTAAAGTCCAAAGTCTATTGTCTAACTTCTCAAAAACATGGAAAATTTCAACTTAGAAAAAGTCTTGGCCGACGAGACGGAACAACTCAAGGAGCGCCGCAGGCTGCAACAGGGACCAGCGTCGGCACAAGATTTTGAGGCGACCAAGTTCGGCATCGCCATGTCGGGCGGCGGAATCCGCTCGGCCACCATCAACCTCGGTTTTTTGAAAACCCTCAACAAATTCAGGATACTCGAAAAGGCGGATTACCTCTCCACGGTCTCTGGCGGCGGCTACACGGGTGCCTATGTGCAGGCCACAGTGAAGGAAGAGGGCAGCTTCGACGAGCTTTTCAGCGATGAGAAAATAAACCGGCTCCGTGAGTACGGCGATTATTTCATACCTGGCCAGGGCAAGCTGGACAAGCTCTGGAACACGCTGACACTCGTGGTGGGATACCTGGTGAGCCTTGCGATGAGCCTGCTCAGTCCGGTCACTTTTTTTGCGTCTATCTATCTGGCTTTGATGGTGCTTGGCGACATTGAGGTGTTCAGGAACTCCGGCCTGCTGCTCGACCTCGACAACCCCAACGGACGGGTTTTCGTGGGTGAATTGATGAAGTTCGGGCTGATTGGGTTTGCCGGGGTGGTGGCGATACACATGGTGCTGAACCTTGCCCTCAATTTTCACCTCGGCATTTCAAAGGTTTTTACCAAAATAGAACTGGTATTGGCATTGTTGTTCGTGGCCTTTTTTGTCGTGCTTGGAGTCGTGAACTTGAAGCTGTTTGGCAACATACAGGAAGTGACCCTCCAAGACAGATTGATGTGGCTGGCCATTGCGGTTGGCTTGTTTTTGATGGGCTATGTGCTCAACCCGAACTCGTTGAGTTTCCACCGTTTTTACCGAAAACAATTGGCAGATGCCTTCCTCCGGCACACAGCCAAGTGCCGCAATTTGTTCCTTCGGGAAGTTTACCCTCAGGCCGTCACCGAAGCCACCAAGCATGAAGCTCGTGCGCCCTACCCGCTCATCAATACTTGCCTGAACCTCCAAAACCCTGGCGGCGACAACAAATTCAAGGGCGCAAAAGCCAGCGACTACTTCCTGCTTTCACCGCTTTGGTGCGGCTCCAAACTGTCCGGTTACGTGCGAACGGCCAGCTTTCCCGGCTTCCGTCACATGACCTTGCCCGCTGCACTGACCATCTCGGCTGCGGCGGTGAACCCCGGCATGGGCATTTACTCCAACAAGCTGTTGAGCGTGCTGATGACGCTGTTCAACGCCCGGCTCGGCTTTTGGGTGAACAATCCCTCGTCCGAACGACGCAAACTGTTCGGCATAGAACTGCCACGGTGGACTACTTTTAGGGTGTGGTGGCCGAGCTTTTTTTTCAAGGAGCTTTTTTCAAAAATCGGCACGGACAACCGCAAACTGAACATCTCCGACGGCGGCCATATCGAAAACCTGGCAGTGTACGAGTTGCTGCGCCGCAAGTGCCGCCTCATCATGGCCGTGGACGCTGGGGCCGACCCCATGAGCACCTTCGCCGATTTTGAGAACCTGGCCATCCGTGCCCGCAACGAACTGGGCATTGATATCTGCTTCCGGGCTGGGCAAGACCCCATTGACACCATTCGACCAAAAGCCTCTAGCGGCTATGCACAGCGGCGTTTTGCCATTGCCGACCTGCTGCAAATCTGGGAGGAGTTTGAGGTGATGGAAAATGGCCAACCAGTCGTATTCGACCTCAAAAACAAGAAGGGTGAACTGCTGAAGAAGGGCAAAAAATTGGAGGCGCTGGTCAACTATTTCTATGACAAAAATGACCCGAACCTTCTGAAATTCAAAGTGGACTTGAAGGCTTTTCCCGAAGAAATCGGAGAAGACCGTTACCGGACGCTGCGCAAACAAGTGGAAGCCGACGTTCGACAAAAACTGGATGCCAAGACTGGGCTGGTGGGCATGGAGAAAATCAAGATTGGCACGTTGGTTTACATCAAATCAAGTGTCACGTCGCCGAGGAAAATCTTCGTGTCGCAGTACGACGAGCACGGAAATGTGAACCTCCAATTCGAGACGTTCAAGTACAAAATTTACCACCCCGACTTTCCGCACGAGAGTACCGCCGACCAGTTTTTTGACAAGGTGCAGTGGGAGTCGTACTACCAGTTGGGGCAGTACATCGCCGCTGATGTGCTCAACTTGCCCAGTATCTCCGAGGAGCAGGGTCGTGACCAGCACGATGTGGGCATCCAGCAACTCCTGGCACTTTTTGACAACGAAAAGCCCATCATCCTTGCCGACGATTTTGCTGCTGGGCTGGTGGACGTTTCCACCCATCCGAAAACCAAGGCGGTGGAGGGGCGCAAAGCGGTCAAACAGGAAGTGGCCGACAAGGTGCCGGAACAGGCTGCCGCCGAGCCGCTGCCGCCGACCGAAGCGATTGCGGAGCAAATGCAGTTCAAAATCTGAAAAAAGAAAAGCCCTGCTGCGGAATTCGCAACAGGGCTTTTCTTATGCTAAACGATTGAAAATCAGGTAGCTATCAAAAATCAGGAGGCCAACTGCGTCTCAATCTTCTGAGCCAAAACAGCCTGCGTGGTTAGCCCAACATGGCGGTCAACCAGTTTGCCACCTTTGAAAATGAGGATGGTCGGAATGCTGCGCACGCCGAACTCCACAGGGATTTCCGAGTTTTCGTCAACGTTCACTTTGGCAATGAGCGCCTTGCCGTCGTATTCCGTGGAAAGTTTTTCAATGATTGGGCCAATCATGCGGCATGGGCCGCACCATTCTGCCCAAAAGTCGAGAACGGCGACACCTTTGTTTTCGAGGACTTCTTGCTTGAAGTTTGCATCTGTGATTTCAAAAGCCATTTTATCGAGTTTTAATGATTTTAGAAGAATAATTGGTTAGCGGTGTGAATAACAACCTAGCCGTTTTAATTGTTGCAAAGGTAAAAAAAACTACTTTTGCGGCCTGATTAGAAATCCGCATGGGAAAATCCTCACGGACTGATTTAAATCATTGTTGCTTTCCGAATTTTATTAATCCACTCAAGGCAAAAAGACTAGAATTAGGAATCAACAACGGTTTTTTGCAAAATATTTTGCATATTGTTCCATGAGTGTATATCTTGCGCCGTTTTTAAAAAAATCACTATATTTTAATTGAAAAATCACATGGCAGATAAACTTGACCGAACAGATTTAAAGATTTTGAAGATTCTACAGGAGAATTGCAAAATCACGAACCTTGATCTTTCTAAAAAAATTGGCCTTTCACCTGCCCCTACGCTTGAGCGGGTCAAAAAACTCGAAACTGCTGGCTTCATCGAAAGCTACCATGCCCAGATCAACCCGCAGAGCATTGGCTTGAACGTGCAAACTTTCGTGCAGGTGTCGTTGGCTTGGCAGAAGGAGAACGCACTGAACAACTTTTTGGAGAAAATAAAGGCCATTGACGAAATCGTTGAGTGCTATATCATCACTGGCGAGGCCGATTTTCTTATCAAGATTGTGTGCAAGGACATTCCATCTTATGAGCAGTTGCTCTTCAAAACGCTTTCGCAAATCGAAGAAATCGAGCGCCTGAAAACCTTGATGACCCTCTCGACAGTGAAGAACTCGAAGACCCTGCCCTACGACTACGATTAATGGCCTTGGCTAGAAAAGCCTCGACCTTCTTAAAAATGACCGGGCAGCTTAAATTTGCTGCCCGGTCATTTTTTTTTGATTGAGCTATTGGGTTATTGAGTTATTGGGTGATTGAGTTATTAAGGCATTGAATATCAATGACTTGCGTACCCACCCAATCACCCAATAACTCAATCACCCAATAACTCAATAACTCAATCATCCAATCACCCAATCACCCAACAATATCACCTTGCTCAAAAACAGCCTACTTTGGAAATTGGAAGGCGACCAGATCCCGGCACCTTCCTACCTGTTTGGCACCATGCACGTGCGTGACCAGCGAGCCTTTCAACAACTGGCAAAGGTGTACGAGATGATTGCGGAGTGCGACGGCTTTGCTGCCGAATTCCACTTGGAGGAAGCTGGTCAGGGCATTGAGTCCAAATTTATGCAACTGCCTAATGAGCAGCGACTTAGTGATTTTTTTTCGAAGAAAAAGTACGAAAAGTACCGTACCGTGCTGCTAAAAAGCACGGGCCTCGACCTCTCACATTATCAGCGGATGCTGCCGTTTCTGGTGGTAAACTTTGCAACCGAAAGCCTACTCAGCCAGGACATGCCCGAGCCACTCGACCAGCATCTTTGGGGCTTCGCAAAGACGGCGGGCAAGTCACTACACGGCATCGAAACCCTTCAGGAGCAAATGGAAGTCCTCAAAAAAATCACCTTGGAAGAACAGGTGAAAATGCTGGATAGCCTGTGCAGGAACATCGGCAAGTTCCGCCATTTCCTGCTCCACCTGTGCGAGCTTTACGAGGCCCAGAAAGTGCGGCAGCTATATAAAATGGTGAAAAAAAACAGCAAAGGCATGAGGCAGCTGATGCTTTATCGCCGAAATGAGGTGATGGCGGAGCGCATTGGAGAACTGGTGCAGGAGCATCGGCTTTTTGCAGCCATCGGTGCGGCACACCTCAGTGGGGACACGGGGGTGTTGCGGCTACTCAAACAGCAGGGACTTCATTTGTCGGCAGTCAAAATCTAGTTATTTCCCAAACGAAAACGCCACGCCGATGCCCATTGCTGGGTAGTTCGATGCCAAGGATGGCTCCATGGAAGGCTTGATGCGGAGGCTGAGGTCGTCGCTCACGTCGAAAGTCTTGAGGTGGCAGTCCACAAAAGCCTCGGCACTCTGAACGATGTGCAAGGCGAACATACCGATGTACGAAAGCTGCTTGCTCTTGTCGTATTGGTCACGGAGGCGCTTGAGGTCTCCAGCGTCGAGGTTGGTATTTGAAAACTCGTGTTCCTTCCCTTGTCTCTCCAAAATATAGGCATCTCGCAGCCGTCGGTAAAGGTCAGTATTGTATTTGGCAGCGTAGATAAGCGCAGCATAACCGCCCCAAACGATGGGCGCCTTCCACCAACGCCGGTTGTAAAGCTGCCCACCGCCGGGGAAGGCCAGCGACAGGTACAGCGCTTTGTTCGGGTTGGGGTAGTCCGACTTGAAGGTTCGGTAAAGAAATCCCTGTTTTTTTTTCGCCGTGCTGTCGGAAGGGAAGGAGGTTGAGTCGGCAATCACAATCAGGCTGTCCGTTGGCAGCGTATCTTGCTGAAAAACAGGCAGTTGCACGTCATTCATCACAGAGTCCGGCACTTGGGCGAAGCACCTGCCCGTCCCGGCCACAGCCAGCAAAACCATGTAGATAATCCGTTTTTTCATCTTTGAAAAACGTCTGTAAAAGCCAAGCTTGGATTCCTTTTGCCAAAGATTAACGAGCCGTATTGTTGTCGTCGGGAGAAAACAATACAACAATTCAGCAATTCAACAATCAATTCTTCTCCAACATATCCAGCAACCTGTTCAAATCGGCAGTGGAAGTAAATGGGATGGCAATTTGGCCAGCGCCAGTGGCTTTGACCTTGAGTTGCACCTTGGCGCCGAGGCGGCTGCGCAGTGAATCCTGCACGTTTTGGTAGTCGGCACCGAGCTTGGGCTTGGCAGGTTTTGGCTTCCGCTGCTCATTGTAACGGCGGATGAGGTCTTCCGTTTCCCGCACAGAAAGGTGGTCGGCGGAGATGGTTTTGAAGATGGAGTGCTGCATGGCAAAGTCCGAAATGCCGAGCAGCGCACGTGCATGGCCCATCGAAATGCTGTCTTCTTTCAGCCCTTTTTGGATGTCGGGCGGCAGCTTGAGCAGTCGCAGGAAATTGGTGACGGTGCTGCGTTTTTTGCCCACCCGATCGCTGAGGTTCTCATGTGTCAGGTTGCATTCGTCAATGAGCCGCTGGTAGGTGATGGCCACCTCCACCGCGTTCAGGTCCTCCCGCTGGATGTTCTCGACCAGCGCCATTTCAATCATCTCTTGGTCGTTGGCGAGGCGGATGTAGGCTGGTACTTCCATGAAGCCAGCCATTTTTGAAGCCCGCATCCGGCGCTCACCAGAAATAAGTTGGTATTGTCGATCGGCCAAACGCCGCACCGTGATGGGCTGGATGAGGCCGTGAACTTTCAGCGATTCGGCCAGTTCGGACAGCGCCTCCGGGTCGAAATCCTTGCGGGGCTGGTACGGGTTCACCTCGATTTCCGACAGCGGAATCATGGCCACCGTGTGTGTGAGTTCTCGCACCACTTCGGCTTGTTTCTCCTGCGATTGCGCCTCGATATTGGTCAGTAGCGCCCGAACGCCCAGCCCAAGGGCTGATTTTTTTATTTGTTTTGCCATGAATTGGATTGTTGTATTGATGGGATTGTTGAATTGTTGAAAGCCGTCCACCGTCCACCGTCTACCGTAAACCGTCATTGTTCCTTTTCAAAAACTCCTTCGCCAGGTTCAAAAAATTGGTAGTGCCACGGCTGCCAGCGTCGTACATGATAACGGGCTGGTGCATGTTGGGCGCCTCACTGATTTTGGCGTTGCGGTGGATGATGGTATCGAACACTTTTTCCTTGTAAAAACTGCGTACCTCGTTCACCACCACATTGGCGAGGCGGAGGCGGCTGTCGTACATGGACAGTAGGATGCCCTCGATTTCGAGTTTAGGGTTGAAGTTCTGCTTCACCGTGTTGATGGTCTGCTGCAATTTGCCCAATCCCTCCAAAGAAAAATACTCGCACTGCACAGGGATGATGACCGTGTCGGCGGCGGAAAGGGCGTTCAGCGTGATAAGGCCCAGGGACGGCAGGCAATCAATGATGACGTAATCGTAACTGTCCCGCACCCGGTTGAGGATGCCCTCCAACACGTACTCCCGGCGTGGCTTTGACACCAGTTCTATCTCCGCTCCCACCAGGTCAATATGCGAGGGAAGCAGGTGCAGGTTCGGTGTTTCCGTTTCGTAAATGGCCTCGGCTGGGTCGGCCTCGTTCACGAGGCAGTCGTAGATGCTGAGTTCGATGGCATCCTGGAACACCCCCACGCCCGACGAAGAATTGGCCTGTGGGTCAACGTCCACCAGCAGCACTTTTTTCTCCAAAATGGCCAAACAAGCGGCCAAGTTGATGGCGGTCGTGGTTTTGCCCACCCCACCTTTTTGGTTTGCTATCGCAATGATTTTACCCATGAAAATTTGTGTTTGAGTGTTTGGGAGTTTGAGGGCTTGAGAGGGGAGGTGCGCACGTGCATTCTCAAACCCTCAAACCCTCAAATCCTCAAACTCTCCCCAACGGCCGGCAAAAGTAGCCTTTTCCCCTTGGCTTCAAAAGCCTTTTTCGCTGCGGCGTGGTCTATTTTCACGGGCGGGAAGGTATCGAAGTGGCAACCGATGATGGTATCGCAGGCGATAAACTCGGCGGCGATGGCCGCATCGTCGTAGCCCATCGTGAAATTGTCGCCGATGGGCAGGATGGCGAAGTCTAGTTTCGGGCAGGTGAGCGGAATGAGCTTCATGTCCATCGTGAGGGCGGTGTCGCCAGCGAAGTAGAAGCAGCCCTCGTCGTTCCAGATTACGAAGCCGCCGGGATTGCCGCCGTAGGTGCCGTCGGGCATCACACTGGAGTGGGTGGCGTACACATATTTCAGCCAGCCAAAGTCAAAATGCCACTTGCCGCCGTGGTTCATGCCGTGGCCCTTGAGGCCCTTGCCTTGGTAGTAGCTCACTAGCTCGAAATTGGAGATGATGCTTGCGCCGTTGTGCTTGGCGATGCGCTCGGCATCTGCCACGTGGTCGCCGTGGCCGTGCGAGAGCAGCACATAGTCGGCCTTGATTTCGTCCACGTTGATGCTCGCCGCCGCCGGGTTGGGCGAGATGAAGGGGTCGAAGACGAGGCGTTTGCCACCGAACTCGATGTGGAAGGCGGAATGGCCGTAGTAGGTGATGTTCATACTCAATTGTTTTTGTGGGGGCAAAGGTACAAGGTGTCAGCGGAGGTGCGGTTGGGAAATTGGGGCTTTTAGCGGCGAAACGTTTTCAAAAGATGCCATCGCTTGCAATTTTTACAAAAAATCGTTGTCCCGAAGCAGTTTGTCAATGCAGTCGTTAAACGAATGCACGAGGGCGTCAGCGTTTTCAAATTTGGTGGGGAAATGCGCCGCTGCGCTCAACTCACTTTCAAAATTCCGCAGGCTGCTGAAATCATCGGCGCTCATTCCTTTTGGCAAATCAATGTCTTTTTTGAAAGTCAACAGCCGAGGCATTTCGCTTTCATCAAAGCGTTTTTTGGCACGGTCAAATTCCTCCCTCGTGTACTTGCCAATCTTTGAATAATACAGCAGGGCAAACACATCACAGGCATCAATTTCGAGGTTGTAGTTGTCCTGCGAGCGGAACGAAACGCCAACATGCTGGCCATCCTCCCAAATTTGCAACTCGATGAAAATGCCCTGCCTGTGCAGCTCCTTGTTCTTGCGGTTGATGGCGATTTCGATTTTTTCCCGCTCGTCCTTCAGTTCGGCGGAGGAGGCGAGGAAGATTTTCAACGGCTTGCTCGCTGGCTCCATTTCCTCCGAATATCCCCCAAAACCGCCCCGCCGCACCCTCGGCTTCGTCACGCCCGATTTGCCAAAAATCTCGTCAATCGGCACATCCTCGCCGCTTTTTTTGCACTCGGAGGTGGACTTGCCTTTTTCGATGCGTTTCATCAAAGCCTCGAATTCGTGAAAGCCGGGCGCTTCGGCGGCGGCGCACTCCGCACATGGGCAGGGCACCATTTTCTCCACCTGCAAATTGTCGTATTTCGTGTCCCGGTTGAGGTCGTCCATTTTACGGATGACCTCGTTGAGCATCTCGGCGTGTTTGGCGCCCTTCGCCCGCAGTTCGATGGTGTTTTCGCTGTAAACCTCCCTGGCGAACACCCGCCCCTTGCCGTCGGGCAGGGTGAAAATGACCGCATCGTTCCAGACCCGTTGTCCGCCATTCGGCGGATCTTTTTCGATGCGGGGGTGCAGCCTGCAAATCAGGCGGGTGAGGATGCCCTTGGGCATGAACTTGTAGCGGAACTGCACTGGCACGTCGCCCGTGGTGTCCCAGCCGTAGGTCTTGTTCTCGCCGGGCAAGCGCTGCGGCACGATGTAGTTTTCGCCGTCGCCCTCCACCCGGTAGCATAGCTCGAACTCCTTCATCATGCGCACGAGCAGGGCGTGCATGCCCTGATACTCCTTCCCCTGCCAGATTTTGAAAGTATCGTTTTCCGAAAACAAGCCCCTCGTTTCCTCAAAATGCTCGTGCAACAGCAACTCGAACAGCGCATCTATCAGCCATTTCGGGCGCAAAAAGACGTACAACCTGAGTTGGGCATCGCCGGGAAAATACTGGCAGACGCCCAAAAACGTGAGCGCAATGGCGTAGTCCCGCATCAGGTCTTCGCCGAGTTCGGGCATGAGGGCGAGGTAGGCTTCCCAGCGCAGGTAATGCGTTTGGCGGTCAGCTTCGGCTTCGAGTTTTTCCCGCAACTCGTTGAACGAGCGCAGGTACACCCGCTCGATATGCGGCAGTTCGGCGGCGAGTTCCACGATTTTTTTGCGCAAGGTGCCAAACTCTGCCTCGGTCCTGGCTTTTGAAAAATCCGACTGGAAAGTGCGGTTGTGGACGTTGCCGAAGCGGGCACGGATGGCTGCCTCGTCCTTGAGGGGCTGGCAGATGCCGCCGTCCATGTTCTGGATGAGGATGACCGGGCTTTTTTTGCCCAGCATCTCGATGATGTTGAGCCAGTAGGGCAGGTGTACGCTGTCCTGTATGCGCTCGTTGGTGACGAGGGCGTAGAGCGAGCTGCCCGTGAGGAAAAACTGGTGGGCGTAGTGCTGGATGTCCTGCCCGCCGAAGTCCCAGACGTTGAGGCGAAGGGCTGCGCCCGTGTGCGGCATGCGCTCGTCGAGGCGGGTGATTTCGATGCCCCGTGTGGTGTCGCCGGGGGCGGGCATTTCGGCGTCGGGGTCTTCGAGTTTTTTGCGTAGGGTTGTCTTGCCGGACTTGCCCTGCCCGACGAGCAGGACTTTGGCTTCCCGCACTTTTATCAGGGCGGGTTGGGCGTCCGGCGCTTTTTCGAGGCGGGCTTTTTCTTCGAAATAGCGGAGGATGGCGGCGTTGCCTTGCTGGACGATTTCATATGGCGGGTTGGTGATGGGGCATTCTCCGAAGTCAAATTCATTTTCATGTGCGTACCCTTTCAGCGTAATGCTTTTACCTTTTTTGATAAAAGGTAAAAGCGGGGACAAATCGTAGACCTGCGTTTCGACGCATTCAAGACGTTGCAGATTCCCCAAAGCGACGAGTGGGGACAAATCGGAGACCTGCGTGTGGGAACAGTAAAGTAGTTGCAAATTCTCCAAAGCGGCAAGGGGGGACAAATCGGTGACCTTCGTTTTGGAGCATTCAAGTACTTGCAAATTCCCCAAAGCGGCGAGGGGAGACAAATCGGTGACCTTCGTTTCAAAGCAGTTAACTTGTTGCAAATTCCCCAAACCGGCGAGGGGGGACAAATCGGAGAGCTCTAATTTGTCGTACCATTTTCCAGCTACCACCAGTTTTTTCAGCCGTCTCAATTTTTCCAACCCGGTGATGGAGGCGATGCTGTTGGGTTCGCCCTGGTTATGGCTTAATTTCGATGCCCAGTTTTTGTTTTCAATATCGTATTCCAGCCAATCATTGCTCAAAGCCAACTCCTCTAACCAAGTGCAATCGGAGAGTTCAGGGGGCAGAGAAGTCAGCCCACAGTTGCCGAGGTCGAGGCGGGTGGCTTTGGTTTTTTTGTTTTCAGCGATGAGGCGTAGGGCGAGGGTGGACATGGTTTTATCGTTTTGGTGGGCAGGAATTTAAGGAAGGAAAATTCATTCTTCGTTGTCCAATTCGGCGTTGATTTGGTCAATCAAGTCGCTCAATTCCTTTTCAGAAATATTGGCCTGTTCGGATTTATCATAAATGGACACAAGGAAAATGGTGGTTTCGCTGTCGTTTGCTGCCTCTTCGATTTGAATTTCCACTTCGACTATATAGGTAATCACCCGCATTCCGCCACTTTTTCCCTTTCCCTTGCTTTTAACGGCCAAGCGAATTTTATAGACGTTTTCATGGATAAGCGTTCCCAAACGGGGGTTCTGCAAAAGGTCGTTTTGCAGCGTTTCCAGTTCGGACTTGAGGGAGGGAAACTTTTTGACCAACCATTTTGCCTCCCGCTTGAAGCTGTCAATGGCAATGATTTTACAGTTCATTCAGGAAGTCGTTGAGGGTAGTGGCCTGTTTTTCTCCTTTTTGGATTTGCCGGATTTCACGGAACGCATTTTTCAGCCGCTCCTTGAATTGCAGCAGCGTGACGAGCCGCTGGTACGCTTCTATGAATGATGTCCATTCTTGAATGGGAAGCTGCACGTACAAAGGCTTGCCGCTGTTGTCAGTTACATAATTGACTTGTGGGACGGTTGCAATTGGCATGGAGATTTTTTTTCAAAGGTAAATATTCACTTCAATTGGTAAGGTGTTCGCAAATGCTCGCTGCTCCATTTCTCCAGCGTTTCGGGTGTGATGTTCAACGGTTCGAGCGCGTTTTGCAGCCTCCAATACCTGAACTCAATCAGCATTCGGCGCAGCACGTTGATTTCATTTTCCGATAAATCGGTAGCGAACAATTGTAAAATCTCCAATTGAGCATTGCTTAGTTGAGCACCCATTTGTTTATTTTTTAAAGGTGATTCTTTGAGAAACAAAGTTAAAGCAAATCACGGGTTCTAAAAGTCATTGCTCAAAATCAACTCCTCCAACCAGGTGCAATCGGAGAGTTCGTCGGGCAGTTCAGTCAGCCCGCAGTTGCCGAGGTCGAGGCGGGTGGCTTTGGTTTTTTTGTTTTCGGCTATGAGTTGAAGGGCGAGGGTGGGCATGGGTTCAGTTAAATTTTATGGCTGGATGATGCTGGTAATCACATTGAAAACAGACAGATAGCGCGCATCGGATACAACCCCCGCAGACCGGACAATCAGGTTTTTGTCCGCCGTAAAAATCCGGTTTGGGCGAATGTTTGAGGCAACGGGAAGGGATGACGACCACCTCGCCTTTTACAAATTTTGCCATGCCTCATTTTCGGTTTCGGTGAGCCAATCTTTCGCCAAACTGCGCTCGCTGGCAAGGTGGGTGAGGGTCAGGTCTTCCTTATCTGGCTGCAGTCCGAGCAGGTAAAGGAGCAGGTTTCGCCGCTCGGCAAGCCCAAGCTGCCGGACGATTTCCAGCACCTGATTGAATTGCAGGGGCAAGTAGATAGATTGCGGTTGAGTTGTCATTAAAAGGAATTTAGTTTTTAGTTTCACTTGCTTTTGAAAACGCTGTGGGATGTCGTGCAAAATCTTCGAGTGGCGCATTGAAATCAGGCGCCATGTAGGCGACCAAACCCGGCATGATGCCCAATTTTCGGGTTGCCTTTGGGGGTTGGGGCGTTTCTTTTGTTTCCTTCGACGAAGCGGTATTTAGGCTTTTGACCTCCTTGAAAGTCACGTTGAAGGGGCGTAGCAATTCCAAGATGGCTTGGAACACTTTTTCGTCCGGTGTTTCGATTATCAATTGCATGGCGGTTTATTCTAGAAACAAATTTAGTATAAATTCAAATGGAAGCCAAATGGGTACAGTCGAAGTATTGAGGCAGTTCCGTCAGCCCGCAGTTGCCGAGTTCAAGGCGGGTGGCTTTGGTTTTTTTGTTCTCGGCGATGAGGTGGAGGGCGAGGGTGGACATGATTTTATCGTTTTGGAAATTAGTCACCATTTTCCTCCAACAGGTTGATTTCTCTTTCAAAATCTTCGATGGAAGGCAGGTTCGATTTTAAATCTTCGGGAAGCGATTCGGTAATATGGTAGGCCGAGACACCAATGGGCTTTGACAAATCTTTCAATGCGTACTCGACCACCACATTCCTTTTGTCCTTGCAAAGGATAATGCCGATGGAGGGATTGTCGGATTCATCTTTTATCAAATCATCAATTGCGGAGAGATAAAAATTCATTTTTCCGGCATCGTCTGGCTTGAATTTCCTCATTTTAAGGTCAATGGCCACATACCGCCGAAGTTTCAGGTGATAAAAAAGCAGGTCAACCCGGTAGTCTTCTCCGTCAATTGGCAATGGGAATTGACTGCCGACAAAGGCAAAACCGGCTCCCAGTTCGAGTAAAAATTTGGTGATATGCTTGACGAGTTGGGCTTCCAAATCTTTTTCTTTTGCATCCCTTGCCAGTGTCAAAAAATCAAAGATATAGGGGTCTTTCAAGGTTTGCTGCGCCAAGTCGGAATCAGGTTTGGGCATGGTTCTTTGAAAGTTCGTGGGCGCACCCCCTTGTCTTTCAAACAATTTGCCCTCGATTTGAAACACCATCATGTCCCGTGACCAACCATTTTCGAGCGCTTCCGCTGCATACCAAAACCGTTGTTTTTCGTCCGGGCATTTTTGCAAAAGGGTGATGTTGTGGTACCAACTCAATTGGACAAGCGGCGCTTGTCCAATTGAGAAATCGGGATAGGCTGCTGCAAATCGTCGCATATATTTCAGGTTGGATATGGAAAAACCCTGCATGTCCGGAAATTCCAATTTCAAGTCCATTGACAGTTGTTTCAACACTTTATCGCCCCAATTTGCTGCTTTTTGACGGACTAGCACCAACTTTCCGATTTCCCAATAGAGCAGCAGTAGTTGTTGGTTCACCGTGACCATTGCCCTGATTTGGGCGGTCCGAATCTTATCCTTTACTTCGGCAAGCAGGTTTTTGTAAGAATATTCAGCGGATAGTTCGCTCATAGCCTGATATTTTCAATGAAAGGAAATTTTACAAATCCTGGATGGGGAGTTGGACAAACAAATGTTTGTCGCTGTTGTCGGGTACATAATTGACATGTGGGACGGTTGCGATGGGCATGGAAGTTTTATTTTCAAAGGTAAATATTCATTTCAATATCCGGGGTCAAGGCGGGTAGCTTTGGTTTTTTTGTTCACGGCGATGAGGTGGTGGGCGAGGCTGGACATGGGCAACTTGTTTGAAAGTTAAGGTGATGGGGGCGTTCGACTGGTCTTAAAACCAATGGCAGTCCGGGGTTCAGTTTCCTGACGAACGAGCTGGCGGATGGCTTCGAAAACCTCCATGAATTGCTCGTCATATTTTGCTTCCAGTTCTTCTATCTTTCGTTTCAGGTCTTTGTTTTCTTCGAGCAGCCTTCGCAATTGTACGAAGGTTCGCATGATGGCGATGTTGACCTCCACTGCCCGGTCGCTCCGCAAAACACTGGACAACATGGCAACGCCCTGCTCGGTAAGTGCATACGGTGTTGCTGGGGAGAATTTGGCATTTATAGGTAGGTTGTCACAATTTGTGATAAGCTGTTGCCACTCTTCCTTTGTCAGTGCAAACATAAAATCGTCTGGAACCTTTTGCTGTTCCTTCTGACTGCTTGTTTTAAGGCCCTGGTTTCCACGCCATAGAGTTCAGCAAGATGAAAATCGAGCATGACTTTCTCATTTCTGACCCAAAAAATGAAAGGGGCAATGTTTTCAGTTTTAAGTAGCATTTGGGTTGTTTGTGTTGCTTGGCAAATGTATAAATAATGGCCGTTTAGCTTTGAAATAACAAAGTTGCCGAAGGGTGGCGAAGCTCACTCAGCCATGCAAGCCACCACCGAACCGCCATTGGCAGCGAAGCGCAATGAGAGCAAAGGGAAGAATGAAGGATGAAATGAAGTTTACCGGCTCCCTGCCGGCCAACTGGTACAGCAAGGAGCCGGAAATGATGGGCGCTTATTTTCTCGGTAGGAACCAACCGAGCCAGGCCCCTACCAGACCCCACTGTGCAATGCAGTCCACGAGGTAGCCCATGGAGCTGGTTTCGAACCAGATGCTGTTGAGGTACGGGATGGTCAGGTAGCCGATAAGCCCCACCGCCACGGAGGAAGTCAAGGCGGTCTGGAAGTCCAAGTTGGTTATTTTCATCAACAACCATATCAGCAAGAAAGCAGCTAAAAGGTCAATAGCAAACCCACGAAACATGTTCATGCCCATGGCAGTGTTCATGGATTCATGGTAGCTGATGGAAGCCCAAGGCTTGCCTGCACCAGCCTCCATGGCGGCTTGCTGCTGCTCAGTGGTGCTGCCGGGTGCCACATTTGGCAAATAGTAATTACCCTCCTTCAGGTTTTGGGACAGCACCTGCATGATGGTGTCCTGCTTGTCGGTGTACTGCATTTCGCTGCCGTGAACGTTGAGCATGCTCCAGGAAAGGAATTGCCAGAGGAAGAGAATGATTCCGGCGACAAGGGTGGCGATGATTTTTTTTGACATGATGACTTGTTTTAGTTGGTGAATAAATATTGGTGAGCAAAAGGCCGCAAAGCTGCCTTGCCTCGGGTCAAATTTAGCCAAATAAAATAGTAGGTTGTATCCAACTTACACCAAACAAATTGAGTTGATTTCAAATTGGCTGCCCCGTCGGCAATCCATCCAAACTCACCAGGTTTTTCTCCTGAATATACTCGGCCAGCCCATCCGCCCCTTTCTTCGCTGCCCACTCGAAAAGTATGCTACGCTCGCCAGTGTACTCGTAAAGCGGCACACCATAACCGCAGGAGGTTTGTACCAAATCAATGTCCGCCACGATGATTTGGCGGGTGCTGGGGTATAGTTTGAAATGCGGCGAAAATTCCTCCCAGGCTGCCGTGCCGGGCAGTACGGTACGGCCCTTTCCGTACAGCCGCAGGATGTTCGGCGGCCCCTCGAAGGCGCAGAACATGAAGGTGATGCGGCCATTTTCGAGCACGTGCGCCGCCGTCTCGTTGCCGCTGCCAATGAAGTCCATGTAGCCTACCCGATTGTCCGACAGCACCCGGAAGCCATCAATGCCCTTCGGGGAAAGGTTGATATGCCCGGCCTCACTCAGTGGTGCGGTGGCGGTGAAAAATAGGTGCTGCTTTTCGATGAACTCCCGGTGTGCGGGTTGAATGGCGGTGGAGAATTTGCCCATGATTGGAGAGATTGAGAGTTTGAGAGTTTGAGGGGTTGAGGTAGCAAAGTTGCCAAATATTTGCCAATCTCAACTGCTGCCGTACATTCGAGCTGCATTGAAAACGACGACATGAAGAATTACTATTTCACCATTACCGTGGCGCTGGCGGCGGCGCTGGCCATGATTTTCCCGCATTTTTTTACCGAAATAAACGGCTTCCCGCTCAAGCGGCTCATCGTGCCGCTGCTCCAAATCATCATGTTCGGCATGGGCGCAACGATGAGTTGGCAGGACTTTTTGAACGTGGCAAAAATGCCCAAGGCCGTACTGGTCGGGCTGCTCTGCCAGTTCACCATTATGCCGTTCGTGGGTTACGGACTGGCCACGGGCTTTGGGTTCCCGGCGGAAATTGCCGCAGGCATCATCCTCATCGGTTGTTCGCCGAGCGGGCTGGCCAGCAACGTCATGTCCTACATCGCCAAGGCAAACGTGGCGTTGTCCATCACCATCACCACCGTGGCCACGCTGCTCTCGCCGCTCATGACGCCCGCACTGATGAAACTGCTGGCAGGGCAGTTCATCGAAATCAGCTTCCTCGCAATGATGTGGGACATCGTGAAAATGGTAATCCTGCCCGTGCTCGTGGGGCTGGTCGTCAACCATGTTTTGGGTAAAAAAGGAGCTTGGCTCAAACAGTACCTGCCGTTGGTTAGCATGGCGGGCATTACGATGATCATCCTGATCGTGACTTCAGCGGGCCGGGAGTCGCTCCTGCAGATGGGACTGCTGATGGTGGTCGCCGTGTTGCTGCACAACGGCTTCGGCTACCTGCTTGGCTACTGGGGCGCCCGCCTTTTTGGGTTGGATGAACAAAGCTGCCGTACCGTGAGCATCGAGGTTGGGCTGCAAAATGCGGGCATTGCCTCCGGCCTCGCCCTCAAGCTGGGCAAGTTTGCCACGATGGGCTTGGCCGCTGCGCTGTTCGGGCCGTTGATGAACTTCACGGGGTCAATTTTGGCGAATTATTGGAGTAAGCGAGAAGTGTAGATTTCCGAAATCTCAAAGATTTCGGAAATCTGACCAGCCGTTACTTCCCCTTTTTCTTCGAAAACAACCACGCCAAAAAGTCCTTCTCCGCAAAAGTATAGTCCCAGCTGTTGTGTTCCACCGCCGGGTATTCCACGTACTCCACCGGCCAGCCAAGTTGCTTGAGAAGGTCGTACATTTCCCACGAATACTTCACGTCCACCACCGAATCGGCGGTGCCGTGGAAGATGCGCATGGGCAGTTTTGGCATCTTTTGGTTGAATGCCCGCACATCGCCGCCGCCGCAGATGGGAACTGCCGCTGCGAACAAATCCGGGTAGCGGGCCACCGCCTCGAAGGTACCCATGCCGCCCATGCTGAGGCCGATTACGTAAACACGGTCGGGGTCAATATTGGCAAACAACTCGGTTTCGATGGTACGCTGTGTGATTTCGATTGCCATTAGCAGCCCTTTGGTTATTTCATTGGTATAGTCGAAATCACGGATTGGCGGTGTCTTTGAACGGTCAACTGTTGCTGAATACCA
Organism: uncultured Saprospiraceae bacterium; assembly: GCA_964508135.1. GTDB lineage: Bacteria > Bacteroidota > Bacteroidia > Chitinophagales > Saprospiraceae > UBA6168. The sequence goes on along the minus strand of CAZDSU010000004.1, from coordinate 50,412 downwards.
ATAAGTGTCAGAAGGGCATTGCGGAAAAAGAACCACACAGGGGAAATCTCGACGGTTCTCCTTCTTTAAGCACATCTTAGCGCCGTGAATCAACTGAGCCTCGTTATCGCTCCCTCGCTCACCACCCCCATGAAGGAAAAGTACAAGTGGATATTTTTTCGCAGGGTCATAATTCTCAGGCATGAGAAATCGGACTGGAATTGTATCAATCAACGTGAGCCATGTCATACTTTCGTAAAGCGACAAATCGGGCTGCGAAGCCAGTTTCCATTTGTCCAACACCGCAAACTCCGCCTGATCAAGCCCCGTCCGCATCCTCGTTTTTTTGTTAAAAACCAAGGTGTTCGGTGCTGCGGAATTGAACGATTCCCATTTCGGCAGCCCCTTGCCGTTCGGGTCGCCAGTGGCGGCGAAGTTGGCCCAGTAGCTCGACATCTGCTCCGAAAGCTGCTGGTCCAGCTTCTCCCAAGGCCGCTGCCACATCGGCAACGAGTGCAGTGCGTAGGCAATCTCGGCGGAGTGGAAAGCGCCGTGCTCGGCAAGGTCGGGGCGGCCCGGCGGCACCCGGTCGAAGCGGTACAGCCAAGCCTTCGACTTGCCTTTTTCGCTTTGCAGCCTCGCCCAGGTGTAGCCCTGCCAGGCAAAAGCCATGTCCCGAAAAAAGTTCTTCTGCGACTGCTTCGCCACGGCGTCGTCGGTGGCGGGAAAGGCTTTCAGGAACTCCTCGGCCAAGTCGCCGTACTTGGTATTTGCATCCGTGCGGAACTGCTCGGCGGTCATTGTTTCACCAAAAACGAAGCCCTCGTCACGGTTGTAGCCCGTGAGCAGCGGCACGTCGTTTTGTTTTCCTTCGGAAAAAATCGTGTGGACATCCTTCGGAATTACGTAGCCGTCAATGACGGGCGAGTAGCCGCCGCCGTACTTCAACAGCGTGTCGGCGTGCATGGAGCGCAGGTCGGAGATGCTGTACCTTCCCAGTTTTTTCACCAAATCAATCCCCTGCAAACTGGCCTCCGGCAAGCCCAGCGCCCGGTCGCCAAACATGCCGCCGCTCTGCCCAATGGCCCGGTGGAATAGTCCCTTTGCCAACGGCGAGGCCATCAAAGCGTTTACGGCAAACGAACCAGCGGACTGCCCGGCAATCGTCACCCGGTCGGGGTCGCCACCGAAGGCGGCGATGTTTTGCTGCACCCATTTCAGCGCAGCGATCATGTCCAGCAGGGCGAAGTTGCCGCTGGCGTTGTGGCCTGATTCCCGGTTCAGTTCGGGGTGGGCGAGGAAGCCGAACACGCCCAGTCGGTAGTTGATGCTGACGAACACGACACCTTTTTTGGCCATGCCCTCGCCGTCGTAGATGGGGCAGGCGCCCGCCCCGCTCATGAAGCCGCCGCCGTGTATCCAGACGATGACGGGCAGCTTGTCCGTAGGCTTGGCCGCTGCCGACCAGACGTTGAGGTTCAGGCAGTCCTCGCTGATGGGCGCTAGCGGTGCCATGAACTCCTGCGACCAGACGAAGAACGGAACAGGCGGCGTCTGCACGGCGCTCGGCCCGAACTTCGTGCAGTCCCGCACCCCCGACCAGTTGGTCACCAACTGCGGGGCCTTCCAGCGTAGCCCGCCCACTGGCGGCGCAGCGAAGGGGATGCCCTTGTAGATGGCCACTTTGCCGTCTGAGCTGCGGCTGCCGGCGATGTCGCCGTTTTGGATGTGGAGGGTGGCAGGGGCTTGCGATTGGACAACCGCATTTGCCCAAAAAAACAGGGCAAACAGGGCTGCAAGGCGGAAGGCGTTTGGATGCTGCATTTGTTTTTGATTTATTGATGGGAAAGGTAAAGAAACTTGGTTTCATGCCAACCGAGATTCCTCAAAAATCAGTCTTGCCATTTCATCACAACCCCCTAATTCTACTTTGTTACTTTAGAATATTGAACATATCACTTTGGAAAGTAGGGGGTTTGGGGGCGGAACGCCCCCAAAGGCTCCCTCCCCCGACGAGCCGCCGAAGGCGGCGAGGAGGGGAAATGGCAGTTTTGATAAAGTTTTGGCGGCGCATCGCCCCACTTGGATAGATTTTTTTTTAAAGTAACAAAGTAGAACTAACTTCGTAGCATAAACAAACCTTCTAAATCCAAATTCATGAAACCTATCTGCGCTTTACTCTTCCCTATCCTCGTCCTATACGGCTGTGAAACTTGCGACCCCAGCATCAGCTTGGGCGATATGCCATTGATGGAGAACTCAAAATCGTTTGTCCCTTATATTGGCGTGAGTAAAGTTGTTGTAACTTATTGAGAATCAACATCTTGTTCAATAACTTGCTTGCAAAACCCCTCCTTGCTTGAACCTCAAAAATCCACTTGGTTCGCCAATGTTTTTGGCCATGACTTTTGAAAACCCTTGTGCTTGTTGATGTCTCAAACTTTCAAAATAAGATTCAGGGACCAGGCATTTTTTCTTACAAGAAAATGCCTTGTTTTTCTTCCATGAAAAATAGACCTTTTGCACGGTGTATTGGAAACATTTAGCTCATTATCAGCAAGTTACAACAGATTTACTTACGCCAACTTATACAGGAACCGACACCCTTGTTTTCTTAGATGAACAAGGTTTGGAGCATCGCCTGACAAGCGCAAATGGCAAGGACTCCTCCAACCATCAAATGGTTGTCCGCTCACTTTGCGAAGCTTGGCCTGCTGCTCCTCAATTTTTATTCTATAATGTTGAATTACTTATGTTGTCATATACTGACACTTTAGGGAACAGAATAAGCGTCCAGCTTGCCACCACTTTTGAAGATGTAAGCAATGTGGATTCCATTGCTATTTTTGATTATTTGGAGGTCGGTTATTCAAATCCCCAAGCAGTTTCTGTGTATTTGACCAACGTTACCGAGTACCAAAAAAACGTGGTGTCAGCCGGATTTTTGGCACAAGGCTACCATTCGAACCAGTTCATAGGTGATACCACCCTCTACGGTATAGCTTTCAGCGATGTGTACACGAATGTCTCCAATACTGACCTCAGCTTATTTTATAACAAAGAAAAGGGGGTGTTGGCACTCCGGATATCTGCCGATAAGTACTGGGTTTTGAAAGATTGAAGCAGCAAAAATAGCCCCACCTGTTCGCACAAGCAGCGCTTCTATTTTATACTGTAACAAGAAAAACTTTCTTAACACCCCTAATCGTTCTCCATTGAACCTCCCCAACCTAGTGCTTTTAGAAAATATCTAACTACTGACCTTTCGTATTGGGCTGAATAACTTATTTTGCCAAAAACTAACCTATGAATCCGATATACCAGCAAATCATCAACAGTGTCGTTGAGAAGTCCATCAAGAAAAAACACCCAGGCGCCAAGCTGCCCAAGAAGCTGCTGGAGCGGGAGTCGAGAAACCTGAGGTTCGACGTCAACCGCTCCCTCAAGGACATTCTCTTCATTTCCATCGGCATCACTTCGGCGGCATTGGGGCTGAGGGGCTTCCTGCTCCCCAACGCATTCATTGATGGCGGTGTCACGGGCATCTCTCTCTTGGTGGAAGTTGTCACGGGCATTTCCGTGTCCATCCTTTTGCCGCTTATCAACCTGCCCTTCATCATCATGGGCGCCAAAACCATAAACCGGAGCTTTGCGGTGAAAAGCATCATTGCGATAGCCCTGTTGGCCGTCGTGGTGCATTTCGTGCATTTCCCAACCATCACCGAAGACAAGCTGCTCATCGCCGTGTTCGGTGGCTTCTTCCTGGGCATGGGCATCGGGATGTCCATCAGGGGTGGGGCCGTGATAGACGGCACAGAGGTGCTAGCGCTCTGGTTGAGCCGTAAAACGAGCTTGACGGTGGGCGATATCATCTTGGCATTTAACCTCGTCATTTTTGCCTTTGGCGCTTATGTTTTGTCGGTTGAAACGGCGCTGTACGCCATCCTGACCTATCTCGCCGCCTCCAAAACGGTGGATTTTATTGTGGATGGCATCGAAGAGTACACTGGTGTGACCATCATCTCTACGTACAGCGAGGAGGTGCGGCTGGCCATCATCGAAAAGATGGGACGTGGCGTTACCATTTACAATGGGAAAGGTGGTTTTGCTAAGCGGGGCGTTGACCTGAAACCCCAAGACGTGATATTCACGGTCGTCACCCGATTGGAGCTGTCGAAACTGAAAACGGAGGTGGAGAAGGTTGACCCAGAAGCCTTCATCGTCATGAGCGTGGTGAAGGACGCAAAAGGGGGCATGATTAAGAAACGGCCGTTGAAACATTGATTTTATGAAATATGCCCTTGTTTTGCTGGCCCTCCTCGGCCTCCAATGCACCACAACAATACGCAACATGCCACACGACGACCTGAAAATACACGTCTTCCGCCTCAAGCCCGGCACCGACCTCCGAGCTGGCATCGAAGACTTTGCGAAGCAGGAAAAAATAGAAGCAGGCTGGGTGATGACCTGCGTGGGCAGCCTCACGCAGACCCACCTCCGCTTCGCCAACCAACCCAACGGCACGAAGGCCAACGGCCACTTCGAAATCGTGAGCCTCGTGGGCACAGTGAGCGTCAACGGCAACCACCTGCACCTCAGCGTCAGCGACAGCCTGGGGCAAACGACGGGCGGCCATTTGCTCCCCGAAAACCTCGTGTACACCACTGCCGAAATCGTCATCGGCGAGAGCCGCAACCACATTTTTACCAGAGAAAAAGACGGGACGACGCCGTGGGAGGAGTTGCAAGTAAATAAATTTTGATTGGCGTGTTGGCATATTGGCGTGTTAGGTAGTACCTACCAACACGCTAATGCGCCAACCACCCAACTCGCTCACTTCAACTCCTTCGGCCTCACCGCCACCATTTCCTTTTGCCCATTGCGCAGCAGGGTCAGCTCTACCATGCGATTGATGGCGCTTTCGTTGAGGTGCTTGTGCAGGTCGTCAATGGACTGGACGGGTTGGCCATCCATGGCGATGACGATGTCGCCGACCAGCAAGACGCCGCTGGCGGGGCCGGAAGGTTCCACTCCTTGAACGAGGACGCCCGTTTTGTTAGACAATTGGTGGTAGCTGACCGAGCGGGGGTTGATGGGCGCCGTTTGCCCTGCGATGCCGATGACGCCTCGCCGTACTTTCCCCTCGATGATGAGCTTGCCCACCACGTACTCCGCCAAGCTGCTCGACACGGCGAAACAAAGCCCCTGCGCTGGCAAGATTACCGCCGTGTTGACGCCGATGACCAAGCCCGAACTGTCCACCAGCGGGCCGCCGGAATTGCCGGGATTGAGTGCCGCATCCGTCTGGATCACGTCGTCAATCAGCCTGCCGCTTTCGCTGCGCAAGGTGCGGCCCAGTGCGCTGACCACGCCCGCCGTCACGGAATACTGGAAGCCGTAGGGGTTGCCGATGGCCACGGCCACCTGCCCCACTTGCAGGGATTTGCTGTCGCCAAAACGCACGGAGCGCAGGCCATCGCCGTTGATTTGAAGCACGGCGAGGTCGGTGGCCGGGTCTTCCCCGACCAGCTTGCCGCTGAATTCCCGCCCATCTTGCAGCACCACTTCGATTTTTAGGGCGCTGTTGACCACATGGCTGTTGGTCACGATGAAGCCATCGCTGGAAATGATGAAGCCACTCCCCGTGCCGAACGGTTGCTGCTGCCGAGCTTGGGGGTTGGGCTTTTTGCTCACCTTGATTTGCACCACCGAGGGACTGACCGCCTGCGAAACACCGACCACCGTGCGGGAGTAGGCATCGAGCAGGAAGGCGTCGGGGTGCGGCGATGGTGCTTGTGGGTAGTTGTTGTCGGACTGGTTGTGTGGGGCTGTGACTGAAATTATTTGTGACATATCCGGGCGATTTTATGCCGGCTTTCTGTTTTGTTTCAAGCGAAAAAGGGATGGAGGAAAATCGTTCCAAACGGAGGGATTCGGACAAAATGGCAGGAGGGGTGGGCATTGGCCATTGGCCACTGAAGTCATTTTGAAAGGGGGAAAGGTCGGAAGGATTTAAAATCCTGCCGACCTTTTATTTTTGATGGGTGGGGAGAGAGGTAGTGAGCGGGGAGATTCTGGGTCACTTGGTCACTACGATAAATGTGCTTGCCTCGAAGCATTGTTTATTTCCCATTTATCGTCAACATTATCTCTTCAAAGCTCTCAATCCCCGCCCGAAGGTTCTCGATAATATCGTTTGCCAGCACATCCGGGTCCGGCAAATTATCGAGGTCGGTGAGGCTGTTGTCCTTTAGCCAGGTGATGTCGAGACTGGTCTTGTCCCTTTCCACAATTTCCTCGTAGGTGAACCTGCGCCAGCGGCCTTCGGGATTGGTGTCGGGGTGGTAGGTTTCCTTGCGCTTATTAACATTGGTCGGATGATAGCATTCGATGAAATCGGCCAAATCGCTCAGTTTCAGCGGGTTTTTCTTTAGGGTGAAATGGATGTTCGTCCTAAAGTCGTAAAACCAAATCTCTTTCGTTTGCGCATGTTTGGAGGCGGGCTTGTTGTCGAAGAACAGCACATTGGCCTTCACGCCCTGCTTGTAAAAAATGCCCGTCGGCAAGCGGAGGATGGTGTGCAGGTTGGTGGTCTCCAACAGTTTCTTCCGAATAGTTTCGCCCGCCCCGCCCTCGAACAGCACGTTGTCGGGCAGCACCACGGCGGCCCGGCCATCCGATTTTAGCATGGTGCGGATATGCTGCACGAAGTTCAACTGCTTGTTGGCGGTGGTGACCCAAAAATCCTGGCGGTTGTAGGTCAGGTCTTCGCTGTCCTGCTCGCCCTCGTCGTTGGTGAAGGTCATGCTGCTCTTTTTGCCGAAGGGCGGATTGGCCAGCACATAGTCCACCCGCAGGCCGCTGTCGGAAATGAGGGCATCGGCGGGGGAGATGAAATTGTCGCTTTCAAAATCGCCGATATTGTGCAGGAACAAGTTCATCAGCGCCATCCGCCTCGTGCCAGCCACGATTTCGTTGCCGAAAAAGGTCTTGTGCTTCAGGAATTCCTTTTGCTCCCGGTTCAGGGAATAATTGCCCGGATGGGCGATGAAATCATAAGCCGCCAAAAAGAAACCGCCCGTGCCGCAAGCTGGGTCGGCAATGGTCTTCATCGGTTCGGGCCGCACACATTCCACCATCGCCCGTATCAAGGCCCGTGGCGTGAAGTACTGTCCCGCCCCGCTCTTGGTGTCCTCGGCGTTCTTTTCCAACAGCCCTTCGTAAATCTTGCCCTTCACGTCGGCGCCCATCGTGCTCCATTGCTCCTTGTCTATCATGTCAATGAGCTTGTAGAGCTTGGCGGGGTCTTGTATTTTGTTCTGGCTCTTGATGAAGATTTGCCCCAAAATGCCTTTTGATTTGGACAATTCCCGAAGCAAGGTCGTGTAATGGCCTTCCAGGTCTGCCCCTCTTTTATCGGCCAGACTTTCCCAGTTGTACTCGGTGGGAATGGGTAGTTGCCGATTGTACGGCGGCCTGCTGAACTCGTCCGCCATTTTCAGGAACAGCAGGTAGGTGAGCTGCTCCAGGTAGTCGCCATAGCCCACGCCGTCGTCCCGCAGGATGGTCATGAAGCTCCAGACTTTGCTGATGATGCTGGAGGTGTTGTTGGTGTCGTTGGTCATAATCGTTGTGTCAACAATTTTCGTTAAAAGACCCTGAAAGGGTCGAACATGAATAGCCCCGCATGAAATGCGGGGAATCGGTAAATATGGTGCGTCGTAACCCCGAAGGGGTTGAATTTCAATGCGTTATATTATTCAACCCCTTCGGGGTTACAACTTCTTTCTACATCCTTTCCCCGGATTGCATCCGGGGCTATTCACGTTCGACCACTCCGTGGTCTTGTTTTGGTGGCGTGCCCCCGCTGTGCGCCACTTTTGTCATTCCCAAAGGGAATCCGTCCACGTACGGTACTCGCCGCTTTTGTCATTCCCGAAGGGAACCCGTCCACGCCTCGGTGTGCGTCACGTAGGCGGCCCTCTTAGCTTGGACGGGTCGCCTACGGCGATGACAAAAGCGGCGCACAGCGGGTCATAGCCCCTGACCCCTAAAGGGGGACCTAAAACAATTAGGACGTGGAAAACTTCAACTTTTTGAAGTCCCTACAACCGTGCGTCCGTGGGTTCCCCTTTAGGGGTCAGGGGCTTGCGCCCCGCTGTGCGTCCCTCGCTTTTCCCCTTCCCCTCCTTCTCCCGCTCCCCCCGTATCCGCTCCAGCAGCACCGCCGCTGGCTCGTCATTGGGGTCTTGCGGCACCAGCTTGCCCTCGAAGGCTTTCTTCAGGATGCTCTGCCGCAGCGCCTCCGCTTGCAGCAGGCTTGTGCTGATGCTCTCTTCTATCTTGTCGCAGACGGAGAGGCGGGATTCGATTTCTTGAATGATTTTTTCTTGTTCCTTGATATTGCAGAACGGAATTGGGATTTCACGGCAGGTAGTAACTTTCACATTCCATTGCCCCGCAGTTGCTTTTGAAGTGTTTTCAAGCCATTGAATTGTCACATGATTTTGTAAAAAATAAGAAAGGTATTTTGACAAAATATTTTCATTGGGCCTAAACATAACTATCGCCTGATTGATATTCCATTCAGGGTATTTGTTTGTCACAATTGAAACTTTTCCAAGTGGTGGCCCAACGATATTTATCAAGACATCACCCGGATAACAAATGGAGCGTTTCAAATCCTTTTTATGAATTGCATCTGGAATAAATGCTGGGTTTTTATTTGAATTTAAAGTACCATCAAAATTCAAATTGTACACTTTCAAAAATGGTATTTCACCACTTCCTTCAGATAGATATTCCCTTGTAGGTGTATATCCATTGTTTATGGTTTTGATAATGTCACTTGTTATTTTCCATTCCCACCCCTCCGGCAACGCCCCCTCCTTCACCCCCACATTCGTCAACTTCCCCTCAAACGCCCATTTCAGCACCGCCTGCCGATACACCTTCAGTTGTGCCCGTGCCGTTTTCAGGCTTTCGATGCCCTTGTCCAAGCTGCTGAACAGTTCTTCTATTTTCGAGACGATGCGGTGTTGTTCGGGGAGGGGAGGGAGCGGGATGTCCGTATCTTTTAAAATAGTTTGACTGATATTCGGCTGCGCCCCACCTGCACCTTGTTCAACTAACTTATTTCTTTTATTGAAAAGCAAATAATTCAAATAACGCAGGTCAATTATTTCGTTTTTAAAAATCCCGCAAATAGCTTGATTGGTTGCTGCGTCAATCCCTAAGAATCCTAATTTCCCAATAGTTGCTCCATACAGAGCAATCAATAAAGTACCTTTTGGAAAAACCTTCGCACTTGAATTTTCAATTGCCTTTTCGGAAATATATTCTTCTGCTTTTGTAATCAAGCCTTTATCCAATTCACCCGATTTAATCCAAGGGATTGTTCCATTATAAAAATCTGGGTTTTTACGTGAAGGCGTCCCGCCGCTTGTTGTAAAGCAAATATCCCCCAGTTTTTCAACTGCCCACCCCTTCGGTAATTCCATATCTTCCTTCATCATACCGCCAAATTGTCTGAACTGTGATTGATTTGATTTTTATGATTTTTTTGAGGGACACGTCCATTTCGTTCATCACGTACCATGTTTGTCACACGAATCATCAGAAATCACAGTTCAGACTTTTTTGAATTTTTTGTTAGTCAATCTTTTGAAGTTCAAGCTGTTTTCACCAAAGTTTATCAACAAGCCGATTTCCAAATTGTAGGCTTCCAGGTAGTTTATTGCCTGGGCCAGATGTACATCTTCCAGTTTGGTAATGGCTTTGAGTTCTACTGAAATGACGTTTTCTACTAAAAAATCAACCCGGCGTGTGCCAATCTGCTGCTCTCGGTAGAAGATGGGCATTTCAAATTCCCGGCTACAGTCAATCCCTGCCAACCGCATTTCAATGTACAAAGCTCGCTGGTAAATTACTTCCTGAAAGCCATTGCCCAGCGTTTTATGCACGGTCATTGCACATCCAATTATTTTGGATGTCAAGTCAGAGTATTTGTATTGTTCCTTAATCATGTCTATTGTAAAATCATAATTATCACAAAAATCAAATAAATCATAGTTCAGACCTATGCCGCCAATGCCTCATTTAATTCATGAATAATCGGTTCCATCTCATCGCCGAAGAGCTGCCACATCCGGCCCCGTCCGCCTTTGGCGTCGAAGGGGGTGTAGTCGAGGTCGTCGGTTTCTACGTGTACGGAATTGGCAATCTGCTCTTTGAGCATGTAGAGCCAGTCCATTTGTTCCTTGGAGAATTTGAGCGTGCCCGCCTGTTTTTTGAAAAGCCAAGCCTGGAAGTTGCGGTCCACGGTCTTGTCGTAGGGCGTCAGGGTGGCATCGAGGCCCGCCACCCGGCGCAGCAGCGCCACGAGGGCCACCATCTCGTTGATGGGTTGGCCGCTCACGCTTTCCAATTGCTCATAGGCCCGCCACACGTGCAGCGGGGCGATGGCGGGTCTGTCCAGCGTGATTTTCTCCACCAAATCCTTAATCATGGCAAAGGTCAGTTCCCGCCGTTGGTAGGGCTGCCCGTAAAATAACTGCAAGGCCAGCAGTTCGTCCCGGTGGCTCTCGACCCAATCCCGGAAGGCGGCCACGGTGTCGTTGGCCTTTTCCTTGTGGTCGGTTTGCCAGCCTGCGTTCACTAATTCGTCGGGGTTCAGGCCGTCTATTTTCTGTTCGTGTGCCTTGCGCACGTTTTCGAGGTAGTCGTTTAGTTCGCCCGTGAATACCTTTGCCGCATTGTTGCGCAGTTGTTCCAATTCCACCTTGATGGCTGCTTCAATTTCAACAGGCGGAGCGCCTAATTTCTCCTTCCTGATTTTCAATTCTACATTTTCAACTACGTCCGGGTTGTAGGCATTCAATAAGCCTTTTACCACGCTCGAAAGCGGGATGCCGCCCGTTTTTTCTTCAACTTGCTTCCGCTCCTTCTCGGTGATTTGTTTGTCTAAGCGGGTCAGGCGGTTGGCCAGTGAGGTGAACAGCTCCTCGTCCCTCGCCCCGACGGTGATGGCGCCCAACAAATCCTTCATGGACACGCCAGGCTTTTTCTCCAGGGGGCGGCTGTCGGTTTTCAGGCTTTTGGTCACGCCGATGGCATCCACGATGACAAAATGGTCTTTGGTGACCTTTGCCGAAGGCGACACTTTTTTCAGGTCGTCGAAATCAATGACCCTCGTACCACGGCCCTTCATCTGCTCGAAATAGTTGCGGCTCTTCACGTCCCGCATGAACAGCAGGCACTCCAGCGGCTTCACGTCGGTGCCCGTGGCTATCATGTCCACCGTCACGGCGATGCGGGGGTGGTAGTCGTTGCGGAATTGCGCCAGCACCGATTTCGGGTCTTCGGTGGCCTTGTAGGTCACTTTTTTGCAGAAGCGGTTTTCTTCGCCAAATTCTTCCCGCACGATTTGGATGATGTCGTCGGCGTGGCTGTCCGTCTTCGCAAAAATCAGGGTCTTGGGCACTTCAAACTCTCCCTTTAGCCCCCTCCCGGCCTCCCCCAAAGGGGGAGGAGAAAAGCGGTCGGGGAACATCTGCGGCAGGTGCTCCTTGAAGGTGCTGATGACCTTGCGGATTTGGTTCGGGTTCACGATGTCCTTGTCCAACTGCTGCGCCGAGTAGTTTTCGTCCTCGTCCTGTAGCTCAAAGCGCTTGCGTCGGCTCAGGCGCTCCCGGTGCTCCACATATTCGCCCTTCCAGAGCGTACCGCCCTGCTGCGTGATTTTGGTCTCGATTTCATACACATCGTAGCCCACATTCACGTTGTCGGCCACGGCCATTTCATGCGAATACTCTGACACGAGGTTTTGCTGGAAATAGGCGATGGTGCGGGCATCGGGCGTGGCAGTCAACCCCACTTGAAAGGCATCGAAATAGTCGAGCACCTGCATCCACAGGTTGTAGATGCTGCGGTGACATTCGTCAATGACGATGAAGTCAAAAAACTCGATGGGCAGCCGCTCATTGTACTCGACGGGCGGCACCTCCTTGGGTTGCCATTTCTTTTCGTTGGGGTTTTCCTCCTCGGCGCTCTCGTCGAGGTCTTGGCCTTTCAGCACGGCATACAAGCGCTGGATGGTGCTGATATAAACGTGGTTGTCGTCGGGGATATGCTTCGATTTCAAGCGGTGGACGCCGTAGAGTTCCGTGAACTTGCGGTTATCGTCGTTGGGCAGGTACGACATGAACTCCTGCTCGGCCTGTTCGCCGAGGTTCTTGGTATCCACGAGGAACAGGATGCGCCTTGCCACATTGTTGTTGTTGCCGTCCTTCAATTTCAGCAGGCGATAAACGGCGGTAATGGCGGTAAAGGTCTTGCCGGAACCCGTCGCCATTTGTATCAAAGCCCGTGGCTTGTTCTGCTTGAAGGATTTTTCGAGGTTGGTGATGGCGTTGATTTGGCAATCCCGCAAGCCTTCTTCCGGCAGGTTGTTCAAATCATGCAGTGCTGTGCGCAATGACTTGGTTTTTTTTAACCAGCCCCGCAGTGTTTCCGGTCGGTGAAAAGTGAAAACGGTGCGTGCCCTCGGCTTAGTGTCTCGGAAATCGGTGAAGGAAGTGACCTCCCCCGTGCTGATATAGACGAAGGGGAGCCGCTCATTGTGGAGGTATTTCAGCTTGGCGGCGGCGTAGTCTTCGGCTTGATCTTCGTGGACGGTCATTTTGAGGCCTTCCTCTTCCCGCTTCGCTTCAATGATGCCCACTGGTTTTCCGTCCACGAACAGCACATAATCCGCTGGCCCGACATCGGTTTGGTATTCCCGGACGGCCACGCCAGGCCCTTCGTTCAGGTTGATTTTTGATTTGGATTGGACTAACCACCCGCAGGCTTGCAGTTGGCGGTCTATCTGGTCTCGTGCTATTTGTTCCGGGTTTTGGTTCATGCTTGAATGGGTGTTGGTGCGGTAAAATGGTACGGGGTGAAGGTAAGGGCATTATTTGGGATAACAAAAAAGTCGGGTTTGTCGTGGGCTCCGCTCGTGGCAGGCGTTGTAGCGGATTTGGAAGTTGTTTTCTTGCACGAACAAATCCAGAAGCGGCTGGATTTGCGGCAATGAAGCTCCGATTAGCATGGCTCAAACATTTATGTGGAAGTTTTACTGTGCATCGCCAGGTTTTGGGCATGGGGTTTGGGGAGGCTGAGCCTCCCCAGGAAACCCTTTCCTCCCCGCTGCGGCGCCGGAGGCGCCGCAGCGGGGAGAGAGGTGCTTTTGGGGGCGTTCCGCCCCCAAACCCCCTATGCCCAAAACTTGGCGGCGTGTGCTATAAACTTGCTGGACATTTTTTGCGGCGCCACAAATCCGACTGCTGGCAACCGTTCAGGTTTTTTGGGAAGTGGCAGTTGCTGTTTCCACGAAATACATGTCCACTTCCCCTTTCCAGTTGGTGTCCACCTTGCCCCAGTACGTGCAAGTGAACTGGTCCTTAACCAGCTCGTAGGTGCTGCCCGAAATGTTCACCCTGGCTTGTCAAATAGCATTATTAGTATCGAGTCGCACTTCGTTGGGCTTGGAAGAACTATGGTTTCTCCAGTACCACCTCCATCATCATTGGGCAGAGAATCATCCCTTGTGGCATAGCTGTCAAGTCCTTCAAATCTGACAGCGCAGCCGCCACTTCCCCCTCCGTAATCAGGCCACGCTCGACGAGCTTGGGCAGGTAAATGTTCAAGAAAGAATAGGGCCACTCCCAAGTCAAGTCGGTGGGGCGTGCCAGCTTGGACATTGAGCGGACACTTACCACTTTCAATCCCAGCCCCTCGGCCATGGCGGGTATTCTGCGCCCAACATCAATATCCCCCGGCTGCCCGTGCTTCATGGAACGGTAGGCAGCGGCGATGCCCTTTTTCAGGTGGGGTAGGGGCGGTTCGGTCTGGAAGGTCGTCCAGTCGAAATACTCTTGGATGACCATACGGCCACCGGGTTTGAGGGCTGCCTGCACCTTTGCCAGGACTTCCGCTGGGTTGGGTACCCAAGCCAGTGCCCAGCGGCAGAACATGCCGTCGAGGCTGTTTGGCTGCATCTCCATTTCATCGAAGGAACAGGTGCGAAGCTCGATGGGCAACGAGTGGAGTTCGGCTTGTTGTTTCAGCGCAGCGACGTAGTTCGGTGAGAGGTCAACACCAATCACCTTGCCTGTGTGGCCAACGATGTAGGCCAGTTCCGTGGTGCAAAAGCCGGGGCCGCAACCCAGGTCGAGGAGGGTTTGCCCGGGGCGGAAACCTGCGATTTCCCAGCCCCGACGGGCTTCGCTTGACCAAACTTGGTGTTGCAAGCCCAAACGGTGCAACTCGGCCTGCTCCGTGCCGAGGATGTAGGCGTTTTCTTCCATGTTGAATTTGAGAATTGCTGGCTATAACGGATTGTAGTGATGAACAAAGATGGCCACTATTTTTGCCCAAAAAGGGGCAGCGCCCCGCAATATTTGTAGCTATTTCCGCTACACCCCGGCACCAAGGGGCAGCGCCCCGCAATATCGGTGTTGCTATATGCCGGGGCGCTGCCCCTCAAAACCTTCGGGTATGCGCAAGCTACAAATTTTACGGGGCGCTGCCCCTTGGATTTTGGGGATAATCGCTTCTCAGGCACTTATCACTACAATCCGTTACAGTCAGGAGAATTGGGTTATTGGGTTACTACCAATTTCTCCCAACCAATCTGCCCATCGGCTGCGGTGAGCCGGACGAAGTAAATGCCCGGATTCCCCATCCCAAGCTGTTGGTTTTGCTCGAAGGTTGATTGGTGTAGGCACCGCCTGCCCGTTGCATCGAAAACCTCCAAGCGAAGCCCGGTGGGCATTGCGCCAGCAAACTGCAACTCGAATGTGCCGCTAGTTGGGTTTGGGGAAATGCCAAAGCGGAAGTCACGGTGGTCTTCCTTCGCAAAACTGACAAAGCAAGGTGCGGCCAAGTCGAACAGCGCCTGCAACGAGTCTATCGGCTCGATGCCGACGGGGTTGTAGGACACGAAAAGCCGAAGCGTGGGATTGGCCGCATCATCGCCGGGCTTGGCCACTTTGATGAAGGCGAACATGGCCGAGGTGCCGTTGCTCAGGCAGCGGGTGTCGGCACCGGGCACTTTGGCACCCTGCATTGCCTCCATGATTCGTTCAGAAAGGCACTTGCCAGCCGCCTCAGCCGCCAGAAAACGAGCCTCCATCGAATCGAGGATTTGTACGCCGAGCAGGATGTTGCCCTGAATGGAATAGTTGGGCCCGACCCGGTGGTTTTTGTAGTTAAAACAATTGGCTCCGGTGAAGCCCGCTGCCATCGGCTGGCCGTTGATGAGGGCTGCCACGCCATACTGGCGCACTGCCGGATTGCCCTGGACATCGTTGGCGGCGAGCCAGTCCACCACCTGCTGTGGGGTGCTGCCGTTGGCCAATTGCTCGTTCGCATTGTCCTGATTGCCAGCCAAGTACGATGCTTGGGAGTTGATGGCACCCAGCCCGGGCAGCAGGTCTCCGAGGAAGTCGGGGTCGTCGAAGGGGAAGTAGAGTTCCAGGTTGTCGGCGCTGATGCAGGAGGCCCCGGCGCTGCCCACCTCGCCAGTGAGGCTGTCCACGGCGACGATGGAGAAGGTGTCCTGGGCGTTGGCGAAGCCGATAAAACCGAGGAGAGCGAAAAGGTGTACGGAGAATTTCTGCATGGCAATGGTCATTTTATTTTAATGAAAAGGTGGTGTCGTCAAAGGTAGTAAAATCTAATTTGCGTGACATTAATCCATTAGATTTGTCGCTCAAAACCGAACCACATGCGCACAATTCTCCTCCTCCTTTGCCCATTTTTGGCCACCGCCCAGCCATGCGTTTACTTCGCCTACGATGGCTTCGACTATCCCGCCCCCGCCCCGCTCGACGACCAGAACGGCGGCGCAGGCTGGGCCGAGCCGTGGCGCACCCAAGGCGACGACCAAACGCTGCCCGGCTACCAGACCAGCGCAAGTGCTGATATCCTTGTCTTCAGCAATTTGCAGACACTGGGCCGCTTCGCAACGGGCGGGCGGGAGTACCTCACCGCTGGCCGCCGCCTCAACACCAGCAACGGCGGGCCTTTCGGCGACTACGTGAGCGAGTTCAACGAGGGCATCGGCACTTCGGCCAACGGCGATACGCTGTGGATGAGCGCCCTGCTCCGCAAAGACCAGAACAACAACCAATCGGTGTTCGCCGGACTGCACGGCAGTGCCCTGCCTTGGTGCGACAACTGCACGGGCGAAAAGGTCGAGTTCGGCTACTTTGAGGGGGAGAGCGACGTGGCAGGGCAGCGCCGCTGGACGCTGCGCATCGGCGACAGCTACTTCCCGACTTCGGTGCAAGTCGACATTAGTGCGTCCACTTTTTTTGTGGTGAAACTCACGTTCAACCCCAACGGCACAAGCATTGATTTATTTATCAATCCCACGGAACTCGGTAACGGCAGCCCGACGCCCGTTTTGTCCCAAAGCAGTTCTTCGCCGCTGATATTGCGCAGCGTCGTAACCTATCTCGGCAACGACCCCGGCAATGGCTCGGTGGACGAAATCCGCCTCGCCAGCACCTACGCCTGCGCTGCCCCGGACGGCACGGTGACGGTTGACCTGCCGCCCGTCGCCGTCATCTCTGCCAGTACCAACGACGGCCAGGCCCCGCTGGTGATTGACTTTGACGGCAGCAACAGCTACGACCCCGAAGGTGGCCCGCTCACCTATCTTTGGAACTTTGGCGATGGTTCGGCAGAGGTCGCTGGTGTTTCCCAAAACCACACCTACACCGCACTTGGCAACCTCACCGTGCGCCTCACCGTCACGGATATTGCCGGGTTGGAGCACACCGCCGTTTACCCCATCACCGTGCGGGACGCCAACGGCACGTTTCCTTGCCTCAGCAGTTTCAGTTTGGTGAAACAGGCGGACTGCGACGGCACTGGCGGCATCATCAGAATCAACGACCAACCCGATGACTTTACCCTAAAAAACATGCTCGGCACGACGCTCACGCCAATTAATGGGGCTGAATACTATAACCTCGACAATGGCCTTTATTTGTACGAGGCATTGAGTAATGCTGGGTGCAGCGACCGATTCTTCCTTATCGTGCCCATTGACAGCAACACCTGCCCCAACTGGCAGCCAGACCCCTGTGACCTTGCCATCGGCACGAACCTGAGCGGCTTCGCCGACTGGGTGCCGGAGCGCCCATTGAAGAACCTGATGAAGCACGTGCGCCCCGAACCCATCGCCTTCAACGACGACTGTTTTTGTTGGGACAATGGCAATTTGGCGCTGATTGAATTCGATGACGACGGCTACCCGACGCAGGTGCCGCAAATGGCCAACGGGGTGCCGAACAAGCTCCGGTATGTCATCTCTTCCAACGGTGCCAATTTGCCGCCCGGCGAAACCTACGTGCTCCTGTACGACGGCGAGGGCGACCTGACCGTGGGTGGCGGCGTGACAGAGACGAGCAATGTGCCCGGTCGAATCCAGTTCGACGTGAACGATGCGGGCAACCTGTTTTTCATGATTCACGCTTCGCAAATGGCCAACCCCGTGCGCAACGTCCGCATCCTGCGCCTCGCCGACGAGTTCGCCGACTTGGACGCCGAGCCATTTTATGAAGGGTTTTTGGATAAAATAAGGCCGTTCAAGGCCCTGCGCTTCATGGATTGGGGACATACGAACGGCAACCCGGCGGTGCATTGGGAAGACCGCAGCTCGCTCACGCATTTCACCTATGCCACCCCCATGGGTGTGCCTTATGAAATGATGGTGAAACTGGCGAACCAGTTGGAAAAGGACGTTTGGCTCTGCGTCCCACACGCTGCCGACAGCAACTACGTGGCGAACATGGCCACCCTTTTCCGTGACCAACTGGACCCCGGCCTCACCATTTACCTCGAATACAGCAACGAGGTCTGGAACTGGATTTTCGAGCAGTCGCACTACAATGCCGATAATGCCCCCAGCAACCTCAACTACGGTCGAGCGATGGCCATGCGGGCTGGCAGCACTTTCCGCATCTGGCACGAGGTATTCGGCGCTGAAAAAACGAGGGTGAAACGGGTGCTCGGACTGCAAGGCGGCTACAACTACCTCAACGAACAAATCCTCTCCCACCTCGACCCCAACGACTGGGACTACGGCTCACCGACCAGCTATCTCGGCCTCGACCACTCGGACAGCGGCCAGCCCATCTTAAACGCCGCCAGCACACCATCAGACATCATCGAGAACGCCCGGAACAGTTGGGCTGGCTTCCGGCCCATACTCTGGCAGGATTACAACAATGTGAAGCTGTTCGGCAAGAAAATCGTGAACTACGAGGGGGGGCAGCACTTCGTCGGCAATGTGTTCGGCATCCCGTACCCCTATCAGCAGGCCATGTGGGATGCCCAGTACAGCCCTGAGATTTACCAGCTCTACGATGAGATGCTCGATACTATCCGCACTTGGGGCAGCCGCCTGTTCGGCAATTTCAGTCTCGCCAGCCCGCAGGAGAGCGTCTATGGCTCGTGGGGCGTGTTGAACGACATTGACATACAGCCGCCCTACCTCGAAACGGCGCCGAAGTACCAGGCTTTGCTGGACAATATTTGTGTGGAAACGACGGATGCGGTGGACGAGCCGCAGCAGCGTTTGACTGCTTCGCAATTGGTGGTGTACCCGAACCCGACGAGTGGGATGGTTTGGGTGGAACTGCCGGACGGGGTTGAAGTGGATGGACCAGTGGTGGTTTGGGATGTGCTGGGGCGGGAGGTGCTGAGGGGGCGGGGGGTTCCGGTGGATTTGAGGGGGTTGGCTCCGGGCGTTTATCGGCTGACGATGTTGGCGGATGGGGTGAACTGGATGGGGGCGGTGGTGGTTGGGAAGTAAATCTTGCAAAAAGCACTAACTTTGCTACTATTCAAACCACTATTATGAAAAACTGGAACGAATATATTCACAGCGACCCCGGCATCATGCTTGGAAAGCCCGTCATCAAAGGCACCCGAATCACGGTCGAACTGATTGTGGAAAGGCTCGGCTATGGGCAAACACCAGATGAATTGTTGGTTTCCTATCCGCATTTGAGCAAGGAGGCGATTATGGCTTGCCTTGGGTATGCGGCTGCCATGTTGAAAAATGAGACCATCCATCCATTACAATTGGCAGCATGACCATCGTTGCTGATGAAAATATTGACTCCCCTATTGTAGTTGCATTGAGAAATGCTGGCTTTGAGGTTTATTCCATCACGGAACAAATGCCGGGGGTAAAGGACGATACAGTGCTGGAAAAGTCTTTTGCCACAAACTCAATTCTTTTGACAGAGGACAAAGATTTCGGGGAGCATGTCTTCAGAATCGGCAGCCAACACGCTGGGGTTGTTTTAGTGCGGCTGTATAATTTGAGTTTAGCATCAAAAATTCAGTTGTTGTTGGAGGCTTTCACCAAGTATTTTGCGGAATTTGAAAACGCTTTTTCGGTCGTTGAGCCGGGGAAGGTGCGGATATTGAGGAGGTAAGCTCGTCCATGCCAACGGTCTTGCAGGTACAGCTTGCAATGGATAGGCCGTTTTATGGTAATTTTTTTTTTGACAACCCCCATGGACAGAAGGGATTTCTATCAGACAGCAGTCAGGGATTTGAAAGCCCGGCACGTTCAGGCTCAGAAATCCCTATCGGGCTTTCCTGTTCTTCACCACGGCCCCTCCTTACCCACGTTCCGAATCAACTCCCCATCCAACCGGAAAAGCCCGCCCGACAAGCCAATCCAAAGCGTCCCTTTGCTGTCTTCCAGCATGGCCTGTATGCCGTAACCATACGGCGTTATCAGGTCCTTTCTGTCCGTTTCCGCAAACAAGGTGAAGCCTTTTCCATCGTATTTATAAACGCCCGTTTTATTCGCACCAATCCAGACGTTTCCCGCTTTATCGCCGACGATGGTATAAATATCATTGCGGCTAAGGCCTATTATTCCAGGATATTGGACAAAGGTTTTGCCATCATACCGGCTTAGCCCCCCATCCTCGGCTATCCCGTTGGGGTCAGGGTTGTCAAATTCTGCGACACGGGAGCCAAACCAAACATTCCCTTGTTGGTCCACATGAATGGCCTGCACACTATTGGAGGCCAGGCCGTCCTTTTTGGTGAATTGCGTGAAAGACTTGCCGTCGTATTTGCAGGCACCGTAGCCATCCCTTCCAAACCAGATATTGCCTTGCAGGTCTTCCTTGATTTCAGTGACCCAATTCATGGTTGTCTGGTACGGCAATAATTCAACATCAGGTATCGGGAGGTCAAACTTGGTGAAACGGGCGCCGTCAAAGCGGCAGACCCCATTCCAGGTGCTCACCCAAATTTGACCGCCGCTATCAATCAATATATCGAACACACGGGAGTCACTGAGGCCGTCTTTTTCCGTGAAATTGGTGATGGTTTTTCCGTCGTACTTGGCAAGGCCGCCGTGGGTGCCGAACCACATATCCCCGTGCTTGTCCTCAACGATAGTGGTAACCGTGTTGTCAACCAATCCGTCCTCTCTGGTCAGGTAGGTGAGCGTTTTCCCATCGAACCGGGCCGCACCTTCCAGCACCGTTCCGAACCATAAGTTGCCTTTTTTATCCTCATAAATACTTACCACATAATCGCCTATTTGCAAGTTGTTTAGGTGGGCAACCTTGCTGGCTTCTACCGCCTTTGAATTGGTTGGGCCTTTGCAAGAAAAGAGAAGTGCCGCTGCAATCAGCAATGGGAATACGGAGGAATACCATTTTACGCGCTGCATTTATTTTTCTTGCAAAGGTATTTGGATATGTCTTTGGGGGGCTTTTCCAATTGTAAAACGATGTAAACGGGGTGTAAATCTTAGAAAAACCTGCCTTCGAGTAAATTCTGCAAGCGTTGAAGTAATGGTGTGGGGAACGTGACACGCTAGGAGGATAGAACAGGGATTAGACGGATTGAGCGGATGGCGGTGCGTCAAATGTAAGGCTGGTTTTTCTTCTCTCTTCTCCCAGCGGGACGCAATGTAATGTCGTTAACTTAACGGGCGTAGTATGTTTGGAGGGCGGAATTTATTCCGCTTTTGCCTAATGATTTGCAGGTTTTGGCGGAATAAATTCCGCCCTCCAAACACAATGCACTTCTAGGTTGATGACTTTAGAGGCACAATGACGCCAGCATTACATTTGATGCACCGCCAACGAATAATGTGTTTGCAACTTTGCTTTTTTGCCTATCCTTGCTTCAAATTGTTCATCTATATCCATTTATCATGACAACCTTCTCCCTTTCCGGCAAAGAATACATCGAACTCAACAAGCTCCTGAAAATCCACAGCCTAGTCGGCTCGGGCGGGGAGGCCAAGGTGCGCATCCGGGAGGAGGGCGAGGCCACCGTGAACGGCGAGGTGGAAACACAGGTCAGGAAGAAGCTGCGGGCGGGCGACCGGGTGGAGTTCGCTGGGGAGGTGCTTCTGATTGAAGCATAGTGACCGGGGCGGCTTGCGCTATTTCAGAAACTTCCTCATGCCGATGTTAAATTCAATGGCCTTAGCTGCACGGAATTTATATGCCCTGATATTTACGCCCGCAAAAACGTTCCGATAGAAGTGGTATTTTAAGCCTAAGCGCTGCTCAAAAGCTGGGGTGGAATATTCAAAACGGGTTTGGGCAACCATGTAACCCAATGTGGTGACGACTGATAACTTTTCAATGGCAGCTTCGCCACCAATGAAAACGGATAAGCCGATTTTATCCTGCAAAGCAACATCACTTTTTTGAGGAAAATCTGATTTCATGCATTCCTGAGCGCCATTGGTGCCATCATAAACGAAGTCCACTCCACCCCCCAATTTGAAGCGATGGCTGATTTCATAATTATAACCCAAGTGCAGGTTGGCCATGAGGTAATTCATTCCATAAGTCTTATGGGTCAAATCATTGGTTGAATCTTTGAATTCCAATTGACGAGGTGCCATTCCAATAAAACCAAGCACTTCGTGCCTGTGCAGGCATTCACTTATCGGTATGCGTATCGGTTCGGTGGGTGTGCTCCCGAAAACAGACCTTAGACCTATTGAATAGGAAGCGATATTGATTCCTCGCTGGGGTTTTCGGATATTGCCGTTGGAGATATGACTGAACCGGAATCCCGGCTCGATAAAAACGATATCACTTAGCCGCAAAGCCATCCCGATTCCTAATTCCACAAAACCATTTAACTTGGTACTGATGACATCGTTAGACAATTTGTCATTTGGGTTGTAAGTATTCAAGCCATAAGTAAGACCTACTGCCATTCTATTGGTAAACTGAAATTTTTTTGTCCCCCAATAAATGCCATCGTAAAAACCATAGACCGAAAAGGGGTTGCCCAATTCATCCCTTCTCATCACATGCAAGTATTGAGTTCCAATTCCCAAGCGGGGGTACTTGCAGGTCTGGTGCCATTCTTTTCCGCCCAACATCTGCCAACCATATTCTATCGAAAAAGCGCTCGTCGCTTTGATAGGGTTGCCCGCTTCATCAATGCTTGAAAAAAAGGGGGTTCTATTTTTCAAGATGTTGCCGTTCTGCATAGAAAGCCGCACCGTCGGTTTTTTATAGGATGTTGATAATCCTGGGACGGGCAAAGTTTGGCCCACACAGACTTGAAGGGCTGCGAAAAACAGGAATGACAGGCAAAAAAACCTAAACATTGAAGGGTTTGATAGCTTTGACATGGTTGACTTCGATTTAGGGTGATAGATTGCTAAAGCTATTTCTTAAAGCTTCTCATCAGCTTGACCAAACACAAACCTGACAGCCGCTGGGATACTATTGGATGTCGTCAAGCTGAGAAAAGTAAACTATCAAAATGCTCCATGGCGATGATATTTGCTACTGCGATTTACGGCATTTCACTTTTTCTTCAAGCGATTTATGTCACCCTAGCAGCAAGATAAAAATCAACCCTCGAAAGAACCTAAAGCATTGCGATTTCTCTAAAAACGACCTGACCATCAATGATAGGATTTTTGGATTTGGCCGCTGTTATTTTCCAATTGTCTCCTGCCTTGCAATTGGCATTTTTGTATGGTAGTTCACCCTGCAATTCCAGAGGAAAGCGTATTCATATCCTGTCAAATGTTTAGGTTTAGGACATTGATCGCTTCATGGTCAAAATCACCTAATATCAACTTTATGAAAAAGCCCACTATTGTCGCCACCTTGCTGCTGGTTGCAGCTTCTTGTGCTTTCGGTCACAATTCACTCAAGGTAATCAACCCCGATTGGTGGTGGGCTGGTTCAGGAGAGGACGGCACCATCGAAGAAGCTGTTTTTACTGTGGAGCCCAAAGGCATTTACACGGAGGTAGGCATGTACCTAACCATTTCTGCCAAGGGGTTGGGCTACTCAAATGCTGACTCCTTGGAGATTGTTTTCGATTTTTCCCTGCCGCAGGACGCCATTGTCCATGATTCCTGGCTTTGGGTGGGCGACGTGATTGTCAAGGCGGACATCATTGACCGCTGGACGGCCATTGAAACCTACGAAAACATTGTGGACAGGCGGAGAGACCCTTCGCTGCTTTACCGGAAACCGCTTGGAGGATACCAACTGAGGGTATATCCCCTGCCGGGCGACGAAAGCCGGAAAATCAAAATTACCTGGCTGACCCCAACCCGCTGGACGGCAGCCACCGTCTCGACGATGCTTCCCATTGACTTGTTGCAGGCTTCGCTTTTTGAACCCGATAAAATCCAGCTCGTGACACTGCCCAATGCCGATTGGCAAAACCCGAAATTGGTGGAGCACCCATCCGTCAATTTCCAAGCTGGCAACGATGCTGTTTGGGGTGATTTCCTTTATGCCAACCTTGACTGGGAAGCGGCTTCGCAACCTTTGACTTTTCAGGTGGAGGCACCTCTTCAGAATGGTGTGTTTGCAAGTCGCCTCGACGATGGCGATGGCAGGTTTTACCAATTGGCCTATTTTCCGCCCTACCTTCCGCAGGTGGAGACGCCTCGCAAAATTGCCTTTCTGTTCGACCATGAAACGCAAAACACCTCGGTGGGAGGCAAGGAGCTTTTCGCATTCCTCAAGCGGAATTTGCCAGATTATTTGACGGCAAACGATCAGTTCAACATGTTTTTTTCAAGGGAGGGCTTTACCCAGCGCCTCTCCGACGATTGGTTGCCAGCAGACTCGGCCACCCTCCAACAGGTGCTCGGCCCAATTCAGGAGCCGATTTGGTCCGAAGCCTCGCTTTGGGATCTGATTAGTGACGCTTTCGACTTTGTCCACGATAACGGTGGTGTGGCTGACATTGTGCTTTTCGTCAGTTCCAACGACTACAACCCATGGGGGACAGGAGGGATATTGGCAGAACTTCTCCTCAACGAGGCTTCTTTTCTTTCCTTGGACGTGACCATCCACGTGGTAAATTTTCAGGACAAAAACCTTTGGTATGAAAGTACCACGCAAGATGGGGATGCGATTTATACGGTTCCGCAAGCTGACATTTACGAGACACTTACCGCTGAAACCGGCGGCAACCTTTATGGGATGCCAAGCAGTTATGGCAATTTCTGGGAAACCACCCTTAATGTCCTGGACGAATTGACGTTTGACCCCGCAGTTTTTAGTTTGAACACCGACTTGGCCAATGGTTTTACTTGGCAACCTTACCTGGTGCAGTACCTCGGCCAATCCACCAACATCAATCGCCCAGTGCTGCAAGTTGGGCGGTACGAAGGCGACTTTCCCATGGAAATCGAGTTCAGTGCTGTGACCACGAACGGCATTTATTCGGAAAGCAAAACTTTGGAAGCCGACCAAATCATGGAAGCCGACTCGCTGGAGCGGGAGGCTTGGTTTGGCAACCACCTCAGCAGCCTGGAAGGTGGCAACCCAAACGAATTCCAAATCCAGGACATCATTGAACTTAGCATCGCCGAGCGGGTACTATGCAGTTTCACTGCCTTCCTTGCCCTTGAACCAAACCAAGGTGGTGAACCCTGCCTGGCCTGTTGGGAAACGCCCAACGATGACGGCGGTATCATCCAGACAGAAGAAAAAATTCAGGTAGGTGGCTGGAGCGTGAGTGCCTCTCCAAATCCTTTTGACAGCAGGGTGAGAATAAAACTGACCAATGTCCAGCAAATATCTTTGGGCAAAATCAACCTCTCGATTTACGATGTGCATGGTCGGTTGGTTCGGCAGCTCGAAACTTTCAGCCTACAAAATGGCGAGGTGATTGAAGTCGAATGGGATGGTCTATCACAGGACGGACAACCGCTTCCAGCGGGAATCTACTATGCTACCTTCCTCACAGAGGCAGGGCCTATCTCGTGCAAATTAGTGAAAATAAGTTGAGAGGCAGTTGAGCCTGCACGTCAATGTTGGACGATGTTCAGTGGCGGGGTGAGTAATACTGGAAACCCCGCCACTGCAACAACTGGTCAATTATTGGTGGTACGTCTGGTTGTGCGCCAGCGTCTTGCCGCATTTTGCGCAAGCGATGGCCGAGCCAGCCCCGCCAGCACATCCTGCCGAACAGGTGTAGTGCCAAACGCCCTTTGCGTTTTGCGCAGGTTCAGGCGTTTTGGCTGGGGTGGTCGGATTGGGGACAGCCGTGATACCCTCCGGCAACGGATTGGTACTGGTTGTCGGGGCAGTCGTGCTGGGGTTATTTGCTGGCGGGTGGTAGGCTGTGTTGTGAACCAAGGTGGTACCACATTTTGCACAGGCAGCCGCCGAACCAGCGCCACCTTCACAGCCCTTCGGGCAGGTGTAGTGCCAAACACCCGTTGCGTTTTGCGCAGGCTCTGGTGTGGGCGTGGGAGGAGTAGTGGCAGCGGCAGGATCGCCAGCAGCAGGAGGTTGGTCGCCCTGGATGCTCTGTACGGCGGCATCACGGGCAGCATTGCCGTCGTTTTTGCAGGCCGAGAAAATAGTGAAGGCACTGAGTACCAATACAGTAAAGAAGCTTTGAATTTTCATTTTAAAATTTTTGTGAGCCGTAAAGATAAGTAAATTAAAGCGTTCAGCAGGTTTAACAGGTTTAGAAAATTAAGAACAAACCTACTCTCAACCACTCTCAACCCCTCTAAACCTTCAAATTGAAAACCACCGTGCGCACCCGTCTGCTCACCTTCCCAGTGGGTGTTTTTTCTTCCAAAATCAAGGCACGGGCAGCGGGCAGCTCGAACACTTCGGCCAGGTTGCGAATGGGTGCCACAGGCACTTGCTCCGTGTGGCATTTCTCCAAAATAGCTGTGGATTCAAAGTTTTTAAAAGCTGCTTGAAGCAATTCTGCCAGGGCATCCCGGTGTTCGAGGCGGAGGGCGTTGGTGGCAAAACGCTCATCATCAGCGAGTTGCGGAACAGCGAGCAATTGGCAAAGCGCCCGAAACTGCTGCTCCGTTCCCGTGGAGACGATCAGCGGCTTGGCGTCTTTGGCGTAAAAGATTTCGCCGTAAGGCGCAATGTTCGGGTGGCGGCTGCCCATGCGCTGCGGCAGGTGGGTGAGGTTGAGCCAGTTGGCGGCTTGGTTGGCCAGCGATGCCACCCCTGTGTCGAAGAGCGAGACCGTGACCTCGCCACCGAGTCCGGTGCGCTCCCTTTGCAGCAGTGCCACCAAAATACCTTCCTTCAATTGGTGCGCCGCCAGCAAGTCCATCAGTGCCACGGGCATCTTGACCGGGGGGCCGTCGGCCTCGCCGTTCATGTGCATCCAGCCGGTCTCGGCTTGTATGGCCACGTCGAAGCCGGGACGCAGGTCGTCTTCGCCGTAGGCGCTGATGCTGGCGTAGATGAGCCGGGGGTTGAGTTTTGCCAGCGAGGCACAGTCAAGCCCCAGCCGCTCGGCGCCGCCTTTTTTGAAATTGGAAATGACCACATCGGCGTCCTTCATCCAATCCATCAGTCGTCGGCGGTCAGCGGCCTGGGCAAGGTCGAGGAAGACGTGCCGCTTGCCCCAGTTCACGGAATAGAAGTAGGCAGAGGCGGGGTCGGTGGGGTCTTCCGAGGGCATCTTCCAGTGGCGGGTGGTGTCGCCGCCAGTGGTCAGGTTCTCCACCTTCAGCACGTCGGCACCCAACTCGGCGAAGAACATGCCGACCGCTGGGCCTGCCAGTACGCTGGACAGTTCGATGACTCGGAGGTCTTGGAATGGGTGCATGAGAGTTTGAGGGTTTGAGAGTTTGAGGGTTTGAGGGAGAGGATGACAAATATAGAGCGATTTAAGTTAAACCGTCTATCCCCCCCTTTAACCCCAAGGCAATCGCATAAAAAATGTTCCATGACCTCGGAGAGGTCGAATGTTGGTAGAATACGTTGTTTTTGGTTTTTTCCCGACCTCGGAGAGGTCGAATGTTCCGAAGTGCCACCAACATTCGACCTCTCCGAGGTCGGAAATGGCTTTTTTTCAATTTTTTTCTACCAATATACGACCTCTACGAGGTCATCAAATTTTTATGCGATTGCCTTGCCTTTAACCCAATGTCATTAACTTAAGGGTTTGAAGACCACGAAGTGGTCAAATTTGAATAGCCCCGGATGCCTGCCTGCCGGCAGACAGGCAATCCGGGGAAGGGGGCGGAAAATTATGGCAACCCCGGAGGGGTTGAATGTCATAACTCATTGACATTCAACCCCTCCGGGGTTGCCACGCATCCCATTTCCCTATTCCCCGCATTTCATGCGGGGCTATTCATGTTCGACCCTTTCTGGGTCTTAAGTTAATGACATTGCCCTTTAACCTTTAATCCTTCACACCCTGTTTTTCTATGGCTCACTTTGAACATATAGGGGCTGAGTCCATTCTACTATTAAGATTCTTACTGGACAAACGGCAAGTCCATTGCTTCAAATTGCCCAGATTCATCACCGCTAAATAATATCATCATGAAATCATTCGCTTTTCTTTTCATCCTTCTAATCGCTGGAATGTCAATGACATCCTGCGTCAGCAAAAAAAGATTTACTTCGTTGCAAAACGAGCTTGCAGTCGCCAATAAAGACCTTGGCGCTTGCGGTGAAAACCTGAACGGTTATATGGCCCGGCTTTCTCTTTGCGAACAGGAACTCCGCACCAGCCAAGCCCGCTCAGAGCAAATGCAGGACTTAAAAGACCAGCTCGCCGATTGCAAGGCACTGCGTGACAAACAACTGAACCAGGTGGGCGACCTCACCGTACTGTCAAAATCCGCCACTGACAACATCAACGAAACGCTCCGCCAGTTGGAGGGCAAGGACAAGTACATCCGACTGCTGCAAGCAGCCAAGAACAAAGCCGATTCCATCAACCTCGCACTGTCCGTCAACCTGAAAACCGTGCTGAAAGATGGCATCGAAGACAAGGACGTGGAGATAAAAGTGGACAAGACCGTCGTCTTCATCAACCTTTCGGACAAGATGCTCTACCAAAGTGGCAGTGCCAAAATAACCACAAAGGCTGACGCCGTGCTGGGCAAGATAGCTCAAATCATCGCATCGAGGCCCGACCTGGAGGTGATGGTGGAAGGCTACACCGACAACGTGCCGATCAAAACCGATTGCATGGACGACAACTGGGACCTCAGCGTGAAGCGGGCCACCTCCGTCGTGCGGGCCTTGCAGACGACCCACAAAGTGGACCCGAATAGGTTGATAGCTGCCGGTCGTGGCGAGTGGAACACCCTCACCACCAACAGCACCGCCGATGGCCGCTCCACCAACCGTCGCACCCGGATTATCATCATGCCGAAACTGGACCAGTTTTATGATTTGTTGAACCCGAATCTGGCACCGAAGTAGAAAATGCTTTGAAAACTAAAAGTAAAAGCCCGGCTTTCATTTGAATGATGGCCGGGCTTTTCTATGATTTATCGGTGAAAGATTGGAAGGTGTACCTGGACTTGCATATTTGCAAGTCCCGCTGCGCTAGAGACTTGCAAAAACTGGTTTGGAGCAAACAATCTTATTGTATTCTATCCCTAATTGCTTCAAGCCATCTTACAATATCGCCATTCTGATCTGCTGCTTGAATGTCAGCCCAAGTCATCAGCTGTGATACATCTCGATTCAATCGTTTTTTTGCATTGCTCATTTTCATTTTCTGCTTAACAATATCCAATGTATTCCAAGGATTAGGGCTTGCTGCATCATGTTGTGTTCTTGCCACGATTTCAGGCAAATCATCCATATCCCCAAATGCAACCGCAAATCCAAAAATTGTTTGGATGCAACCAGGATGCAAATAATTTTCCGTTTCTCGTTTCACCGTTAACTCAGCCCAATTTTGTCCACCTCTTGCTCTTACTTCGTCTCGTTGTTGTTGGTATGGTGGATTACCTGCGTCATCTAAATCGTAAATATGAAATTGCGTAATTCCTAAGCCATTCAAGTAGTCATGAGTTACCCAATCTTTCAAGGTTCCACCACCTAAAGGAAATATTGCAATTCTGTCATTTGTGGAAAGGTTAGGTAAATCATTTCTGAATTGATGGATTGTAGCACTAATATTTTTAAAGAAAACAACATCATTTGGACCTTCAACACAAATGAGTAACCTTGGCTTCAATGGCTCTGGCAACATTCCTAAAGTTTCAGCAATTGTTTTCATAATATTTTGCTGCTTGTCCAAAACAACTACATTGTTACTTGCATCTTCTGTTACCAAACGTAAATCATCTTCATTAATTAAACCTGCAAGTGCAGGATTGTGTGTTGTTATTATAACCTGTGTATTATTTACATCTGATAGGTCTTGAAATGCTTTTATCAGCATTTCTTGATGATTTGGATGTTGTGAATTTTCAGGTTCTTCAAACGCATATATAATCGCTTGTGAATTATTCTGGGTTCTCCTCCTTTCTGCTTCTGCTCTAAAAAAATTCAAAACAATTAATCGCCTTATTCCACTTCCTCTTTTATTGATGGGAATATTCCTGTCGCTTGCAAGTGTTAGATTGAAAAGCCCTGACCATTTCGGATCGGCTTTAAAATTAGGAGTTAACTGATTTGCCAAAGCAGGATCCATTTCTTGTAACTTTGCTAAAGTTCTGTTCGCTACTTCAATTGCTTTCTCTCTTACCTTTTGTTGTATTATAGTAAGTTCAGCTTGCATTTCCGCTAAAGCAATATTCACAGCAACTTTCATTGGATCGGTTACTTCTTTATCTCCATCATTACTTTCTCTATCAGATTTGAATAAAGCATATTGGGGCATCCATTTCTCTAAATAATCCCATGCTTTTTTTGCATCTTCTTTATCAACTTGAATTTCTATTCTTTCTAAATTCAATACCCCTAAGTGATTCCAAATTGCACTGCGTAATGAAGAATTGATATTGCCATTATAGTTAGCTAGTGGAACAACTAATTGATTCGCCCTATCACGCAAATCTTGCCTTTTTAACATTAATAAGTCATTTCCATTTGCTACTGTTGGATGATTTGCAACTACAAAAACCTGTTCTTTAGGAGTAGCATTTCCGCATACGAAAACTTTTTTTATTTCTAAATCACCATCGATATTGAGTAAATATTCATCCTGCAACGTAGTTGGATGAGCAGCATCAATTACTAATTCAGAAGGAAGGTGGGTAAATACACAAGTAATTTCAATTTTTGTTTCATTTGTTGCTACTGCATCAACATTCAAATCATCTTTTTCAATTCTTACTATTGAATTGTTAAAGAAAATTTCAAGCGCTTCAAGTATTGAGGATTTCCCAGCATCATTTTTACCTATGAATGCAGAAAGGTTATTGAAGTTTATTTCTGTTTCAGTTCGATAACAACGGAAGTTTTTTAGTTTAACTGATTTTAACCTCATGTCTGGTAAAAGATTTGGTTTTAAAAAGTATATATCCACCCCAGTTCTTGTAAGTGTTCATGGAAGCGACAATTGCAAGCGCAGTAAATTCGTAAACTCACAATCACAGCCCTTCACGCAGCAAGCCCTAAACGTCCTTGCTTAGTCAAAGGCTAAAGCCATGCCTCTAAGTTTCAAGTTTTCCTTCAGTGTGTTTAGTAAAAGCTGCGGCAAGAAAAGGTTTCAGGGTCTCGTCTTTCCGTAGTCTTGAGTTCTCGCCTCAAAAATAGCGCAAGCGTTTTGCCATCCAATTTTTTGAGGAGGTTTTTTTGAGAAGTTCAGAAGGTTTACAAATGGATGCCGCAAAACTGCTTACTAAACCCTCTCAACCCATCTCAACTCCCTCAACCCTTCTCCAGCACCGCCCTCGCCAGCGTCCCCTCCACCCCCGCTATTTTCAGCGGCAAACAAATGAGGCGGTATGCTCCCGGCTCCACGAACCGCAGGTCAAGTCCCTCCACGATGACCACCTCTTTCGAGAGCAAAATCACGTGCGTCTCGAAGGAGTCGTGGTAAAGCTGGATGGAGAGGTAGTCAATGCCGACGAGGTGAATGCCGTGGTCCACGACCCACTGTGCGGCATCGGCGGTGAGGGCGCAGAAGTCCTCATTGAAGGGGTGCGAGGGGTCTTCCCACAGGCGGGAGTTGTCGGTTTTGAACAGCAGTTTTTCAGTGCCTTGCGGCAAATGGAGTGCTGCCAAGTCGGCGGCGGTGATGCTGGCCTTCCCCCGAAAATCCAAGACTTGGCATGGCCCGACGAGTTTCTCCAGCGGAATTTCAATAGTGGTCTTTCCCCCGTCCACGAAGTGCAGCGGTGCGTCTATGTGCGTGCCCGTGTGGCTACCGATGTCGAGGTGGGTGACGTTGGCCTCGTCGCCGTCGCCCATTCGCATCTTGTGGATGATGTTGGGCTGCGGCCCGCCGGGCCATACGGGTAGGTTCGGGTGGAGGGGGACGGAGATGTCTATGAGTTGTGGCATTTATTGGGCGTTTTTTAAATCCTTCAAGTCCAGTTCAAAGCCAGGCATAAGGTCGCCGACCACCAGCGTCGCATTGAAATTGGTATAATCCTCAACCACGTCGCCCTGTCTGTACACCCATGCTTTTTCACGGATTGGGTCAATCAGCCAAGCCACTTGTACCCCATTTTCCATCCAAACCTCCGTCATTTTGCGCTTGAGCTTGGCAAGGCTGTCGGTCTGTGAGCGCACTTCCATGACGAAGTCGGGCACGAGTGCAGGGATGTGCTTGCGCTCGTCTTCAGTGAGTAGATTGTGCTTTTGCATGGAAACCCAAGCGCCATCTGCCTTGTGAGTGGAGCCGTCGGGTAGGTCGAAGGCTGTTGACGGGCTAAAAGCCAAGCCATGTTTGCGGTGCTTGAGCGACCAAACGCTCAAATAGGTGAAGGCGACACCTTCGTAAAAGCCAGAATCGTAAGTCATTGGAGGGTATATTGTCACAAAGCCATTTTTGTCCCGCTCGATTTTGTAATCGGCATTGCGGAGCAAAAAACGGTGGAACTGCTCCTTGCTCATTCGTGGTCGGAAGGTAATCGGGCCCGTTTGGACCAATTGCCCCAAAGGGTTTTCCAATGCCAAAACCATTACATCATCTTCATCTATTTCAATCATGTCCTGATAAATTTAGGATGCTAATTTAGGTGGAATAATCGAACTGGCAAAACGGCTCGAACCCGCCAGTCCGTGTCACTTGTGTATTTTAGCATAGTCAATCCGCCGCCGCTCCTCCGCTGGGCTTCCCTTTTTGCTGACGAACCCCTTGGGATAATAAAACCGCTCCCGCACTTGGTTGTCCATCAGGTACGACTGCTTGTAGCCTCGGTAGGTGCCCCAAAACTGGTTGGAGCGGAACAGGAGTATGCTAAAAAACTCCCGCAGGAACACCCTGTCGTGCAGCGCCTGCTGCCAGTCGTGGCGGGCGTTTTTCCAGAGCAAAGTCAGGAAGGTCAAGAAGTTGAAAGTCTCGTTTTTTTGAATCAATCGCAGTGCGATGGCCTCCCGGCGGTAGCGGTTGAAGACGTTTTTCCAGGTCTCCTCGTGTACGTGGATGATGGTCGCCCCAGCTTGGTAGGCGATGCGGTAGCCTTTGGCTTGCAGCTTTTTTGCCCAGTCGAGGTCTTCGAGACCGGTCAGGGTTTCGTCGTAGGGCTGCCCCGGCCACAGGCTCCGGCGGATGGCGCAGTTGGCGTTGTTGCAGAACGGGTGGAGCTGGTTCATGGTGCTCTCCTCCGGGAACCACTTGGCGAAGATTTGGTGCTCGCTGTACTTGTTCAGCTCGCAGCCCCGCTGCTTGCCGTACACGAGACCGATTTTCTCCTCCTCAAATGGCTTCATCATCAGCTCCAGCCAGTCGTTAAAAACCGGGTACACATGGGCGCTGGCGAAGAGCAGGATGTCGCCCGTGGCAGCCTCGCAGCCGAGGTTCAGGGCATGGCCAAACGAAAAATCCTGTGGGCGGAGGTTGATGATTTTGGTGGGAAAATTTGAGGCAATGCTCACCGTGGCATCCGTCGAGCCGCTGTCCACCACGATGATTTCCACGTCTTTCACGGTCTGCTCCATCACCCCGGCGAGCAGTCGCCCGATGTGCTTTTCTTCGTTGAAGCAGCGGATGATGAGGGAGATTTTCATTGTTGAATTGTTGGGATTGTTGAATTGTTGGGATTGTTGAATTGTTGGGATTGTTGAATTGTT
>CAZDSU010000004.1:0-16800 GCA_964508135.1 uncultured Saprospiraceae bacterium | reverse complement strand
TGTTGGGATTGTTGAATTGTTGGGATTGTTGAATTGTTGGGATTGTTGAATTGTTTTTTCCATCAATAACAATACAACAATTCAACAATTCATTTTTCCACCCACGTGCAAATCACCTGGTCTTCCCGGCTGGCGAGTTCGGCGATTTGGTAGTTGCTTTCAATCAAAAATTGGAAAATTGCCGTCAGGTTCGTGTCGAAAGCGGGCAGGTACAACGGGTGGAGTTCGAGCACCAGCACTCGTGGTTTTTTGTCGCTCCGCAACAAGTTGGACATGCCTTGCAAGGCCATCATTTCGGCGCCCTCGATGTCAATTTTCACCACCGTTGGCAGCGGGATTTCCTTCCGGGCGATGAGGTCATCCACGGTCTCGATTTTCACTTTGATGCTGGTCGAAATCTTGTTCACCGGCTTGAGGCACGGCGAGGCGGCGTAGGCACCTGCGGTGAAAAGCTCCAGTTCGCCGGGCTTGTCGCCGAGGGCGATGGGCATAATTTGAAAATTGGCCAAGCCGTTCAGCTCATAGTTGGCGAGCAGGCGCTGGCGGTTTTCGGGGTCTGGCTCGAAGCTGATGACCTTGCCGCTGCTGGCTTTCGCAGCTGCCGGGATGCTCCAGGCACCCACCGATGAGCCGATGTCGTACAGTACATCGTCGGGTTTTAGCAGCGCAAGCAGGGCTTCGAGTTGGTCTTTTTCACCGCCAAATTTTTGTAGCCGGAACATCTCCACGGGGTTGTTCACATGGAAGCGGATGGTCTTTCCTGCCACCAGCCCCGTGTGCGAGCAGGTGTAGGGGTATCGGAACTTGTTGAGTATTTTTTTTAAAGTCTTTTTCATTCGAGTTGTTTGAAACGGGGGCAAAGTTATCGCAACAGCGTCAAATCGCCTTTCAATTCGACCTCTGAACCATCGGGCATTTTCACGATGGCGAAGTAAACATAGACATCGGAGTTCGCATCTTCCCCCTTGAACTTGCCGTCCCAACCGTACAACGGGTCGTTGGGTGGGGTGTTGCTTTTTTCAAAAACCAATTCGCCCCAGCGGTCAAACACCCGCAGCACCCGCACTTCCCCGGCGCATTTCCCAATAACGTAAAACACGTCATTCTTGCTATCGCCGTTGGGACTGAAGGCGTTGGGCAGGTCGGCCCGTGGCCGAAAATTGACCCTGACCCGCAGGCTGTCCGTGGCTTTGCAGCCGAGACTGTCCGTGACGGTGAGGAGCAGCGTCGTGTCGGAAAGTGGCAACACGAAAGGGTCTGCGCAATCCGTGCAACTGACCAAATTGGCGGGACTCCATTCCAATGCCCATGCTGGGTTGGGGGGCGTGAACGGAATCTGCACGGAATCGCAGGTTGGCACTTCGATGCTGTTGGGGAGGCTGAGTTGAATTTTGTCGGGTGCATCAACGAAGTAGAAATTCACCCATTCGCAGCCAAAAATATCCACCACGAAGAACTGGTCGCCGCCGGGCCAGAGTGAGTCGAACACGGTTTGGCTGGAAAGCGGGTGGTCCCGCACGAGGAATTGAAGGCTTGGGTCGTCGGCGACAATGGTCAATACGCCGTCGTTCACGCCAAAGCAGCTAGCATCCTGTACCTCGCTACTCACCTCTGGGCGGGTGGCTGTGCCAAGTTGGACAGAGTCCACCACCACGCAACCCGCCGCGTCGGTGACGGTGACGAGGTAGGTTCCCACATCAAGGCCGGTCAGTTGGTTGGTGAAAACGGTGTCGTTTTCCCAGGTGTAGATGTAGGGCGCAATGCCGCCGCTTGGGTTCACCGTGACTGCTCCATCGAAGGCGAAGGGGCAGGCGAGGTCGGTGAGGAAGCTGAGGTGGAGGTCGCAGGAATCTTGAACCACAATTTGGCAATTGCAGCCAGGGATTTCGGAGACGGCTAGGCTTAGTGGCAACGTGCCAACATTGGCGAAATCCACCACATAACCTTCAAATACCTGATTTGGCAAGTAGCTCCCGTCGTAGGTAATCGGCGGCGAGTTGAAGGGTTCAATCACGAGATCAATGTTTTCAATCAAATCGCAGGTGGTTGAATCTGATGTCGGGTTGAGCGGTATTTTGCCAAAAAGAATATCGTAGTTTCCGTTGTTGTCGAACTGCGTGGTTTGCGAAGCGAAAACCACAAAACTATCGCTGACCACTGACAACGGCTTGGCAAGTCCTGGCGACTCGACGGCCGTGTTTACGTGTTTCGCCCACACTACATCGCCGTTTTTTGTGAGACGGGCGATGAACATCCTTTCGTTGTTGCCGCCCTCGTTGTAAGTGCCCTGGGCGATGTAGCCTCCGGGGATTGGGTTTACCTGAATGCCCGCTACGTTAGTGCCTCCGGGGATGGAATAACTTTTTGCCCAAAGCAATTGACCGTCAATGTTCGTTTTGTAAAAAAACATCTTAGAGTAAGTCAAATCATCGCCAGTCAAGTTACCCCTTGCGATGTTCACGATGGTATCGTTTTCGATGAAAAGCGCCATGTTGTAAAGCCGGGCAGCTTCGCCGGGTGAGCGCAAATGGATTCGTGACCAAAGCAGGTTTCCAGCATGGTCGAACTTCATCAGGGTAGGGCGAAGCACGTCGAGGCCTGCGCCAAGCCGGCCTTCTCCGGCAAAATAGACGCCGGTATTGTCCACGAAGTTGTCAATCAAAACATCGGCATTTCCGCCGAAATCCCAGCGAGAAATCCAGGTATTTGCACCCGTGTTCCGGTCTATTTCCATCAGGTAGTCGTCAATGACGCTGAATATCCCACCGTGAAAACAATAATTGCCGTTGGAGGGGTTTTCGTACACACCATCCAAGCGGGAGAAGCCGATGGGCGCAAATCGCCTGGTCCACAGAAAACTGTTGTTTTGGAGGTCGTACTTGAAAAGGACGTTGACGGTTTCGCTGTTCAGTTGGTCACGGGCCGAACCAACGATGTAGCCATCCGAGTCCACAATCATGTTGGCGATAAAGTCATCGCCTGCCGTGAAATCAAATGCACGTTGGAGGAGGATGTTGCCAGCCGGGTCAACAAGCAACAAGATGGAATGGTCGCCTTCTCTGCCGCCCATCAGGAAATTGCCAGCCTGAAAAGGAATCATGCAAAATGCTTCTTCATTGCTGTTCTGGTTGCCGAAATGGCGGGTGAAAGCGGTCAGGCAATCTACAGGGCCGGTTTGCCCCAGGAGCCAGGAACATGGCCAAATGAGTTGAAGAAAGAGGCAGGTAAAAATTAGGTTACGGTTCATTTGATGGTCGGTTTTAGAAGTAATTGCTGTTCAAATAGATTCTTTTATGAATTTTGCCAGCCGAGTACGTGCAGGCACAAAAATAGCACGAATTCAATGGAATGCTAAATTGCTGATAACCAGTTTTTTAGCTAGGATTTTCTCGGTAATCAAGCAATGGGCATCATCAAACGACAAGGCATCAAGCAGAGCGTGGTCACGTATGTGGGCGTGGTCATCGGCATGGTGAACGTGCTGTTCATCTATCCCGCCTTCTTGCAGCAGGACCAAATTGGCGTCATATCCTACGTTCGGGAGACGGCGGCGATGCTCTCGTTGTTCGTGTTCTTGGGAAGTGCCGATTTGATAGTTCGCTTCTTCCCGCATTTCAAGGATGAGACGAGAAAAAACAACGGCTTCCTCTTCCTCCTGTTGGGTATTTTGACGTTTGGGTGCCTACTTCTGACCTTGTTGACGATTATTTTCAAAGCGAGGATTTACGGGTTTTTTGGTCAAAAAGAAGAGTCACTGCTTTACCTCCAGTTTGTGCACCTCATCCTGCCGTTCACGGTGCTCATTGCCTTCGGCAACCTGTTTTCGTTTTATGTTTCCAATTTTCGGCGCATCGTGGTGCCCGCCATTTTCAACGAGTTACTGCCCAAAATCGGTGTGCCACTGCTCGTCATCGCTTTTTACCTGAAATACATCCCGTTCGAGGTCATTTTGTACGGTTCGCTTGGTATATATTTGGTCATTCTGGTTGGGCAAATTTGGTACGTGCGCCACCTCGGCCAACTGCACCTTCGCCCAGATTTCCGGCTGCTGAGAAAGACAATGGTGAAGGAAATGGCTCGGTTCAGCTTGTTTGGGTTCTTGGGCAGTTTGGGCAGCCGCTTCTCCTCCGAGTTCATCAATTTTTTCATGCTCGGCACAATTTCAACGCTTACCAACACGGGCATTTTCACCGTTGCATACTCTATCGCCAACGTGGTGGATGTGCCCCGAAAGGCTATCTCTCGCATCGTTTCGCCCCTGTTGGCAGACAAGTTCAGGGGGGGGAAACTGGACGAAATTGAAGAGATTTACCACAAAACCGCCCTTAACCAGCTCATTGTTGGACTTTGGGTGTTCCTCTCGATTTGGGTGTCCATTGACCAAATTTTTCAAATCATGCCCAACGGTGACTCGTTTGCTGTCGGCAAATACGTCGTGCTGTTGCTTGGCCTCGCCCGCATCGTGGACATGATGACTGGTGTCAATACCGAGATTCTAAGCTTCTCAAAGCACTACCGCTTCAATTTTTACCTGATACTTTTCATGGCAGTAGTGCATGTTTGCTCCAACCTGTTTTTTATAAAAAACTACGGTCTGATTGGTGTGGCCATCGCTACCATCATTACCCTTACACTTTATAATCTTGCGAAGTACTTGGTGCTGATTTGGAAATTGAAAATGCAACCGTTCACAAAAGGAACCTTTCAAGTAGTCTTTGCGGCTGGGATTGCGTCGCTTCCTATTTATTTTTTACCACAAACTCATGTTGCCATCCTGGATGCCATTATCAGGTCAGGCTTGTTTTCGTTGATTTTTGGTGGCCTGATTTTATTTTGGAAGGTTTCCCCTGATGTTAACCATATCTTTAAAAAGATTGCAGGTGAATTGAGAAATAAGCTTGGAAAGCGGTAGCTTTATCCGAATCAAAAAAAATCAATTTTTATGAAAACCAATTTACTACTTCTCTCGCTTTTCTTTGCCCTTCCGCTGTTTTCACAGCCAGTTGCTGACGGCCTGATATGTTGGTTCCCTTTCAATGGGAATGCCAATGATGAATCCGGCCACGGGCATAATGGCGCAGTATCTGGGCCATTGCTTATCACCGATAGACACGGAGACCTCAACAGTGCCTACCTTTTTGATGGGGTTAACGACTTTATTCTTGTGCCCGACCATCCTGAGCTTCGGCTCGGCAATACCA
This sequence comes from uncultured Saprospiraceae bacterium, assembly GCA_964508135.1. Lineage (GTDB taxonomy): Bacteria > Bacteroidota > Bacteroidia > Chitinophagales > Saprospiraceae > UBA6168. The sequence goes on along the minus strand of CAZDSU010000004.1, from coordinate 11,599 downwards.
GTTTCACCATCAGCGCTTGGGTTAGGCCAGATGGGATTGAAGATTTGCAGTCGCATACCGTTTTGAGCAAGCGCACTGGGTCTGGCAATCAAGGCTACCTTTTCCAATTGATAGGCACCAATCACGTTATGGGGCTTGAGCAGGGTAGTTTCGATATCGTGACGTCCGGTGGATGGACTGACCCAAAGCTCACTACCAATGCACACCTCACACCCCAAGCATGGCATCATGTGCTTTATTGCTTTGACCAGGCTACTGGAATGGGGCAGTTTTTCATTGATAACATACCAGACATTCAAGGCCAAATGATTGAGGCAAATGGACTTTCAACGGGTGATTTTTATATTGGCAAAGACAAACTGACCGATGGGATTGAGTATCCGAGCATCGAAGCGGGGTATTTTGGTGGATTCCATTTTTTTGGGGCAGTAGACGATATCCGCATTTACAACCGGAAATTGACCCAGTCGGAGCAGGGCGAATTGTTCCAGGAAGGTGTTAGCATCATTATCGATGAGGAACCTGATTTTTCTATTTCCATTTATCCTGACCCAGTCGGTTCTTTTTTGAATATTTTAGCCGAAGGTGTTGATATTCAAACTGTTAGAATCCACGATGTGGCAGGAAGGCAGATGATGGATACCCCGTTTTTTACAAAATTAGACTGTCGCTATTTGCCAGCAGGTGCATATTTTATTTCTTTTTTTGATAAAAATGAGAAAGTCATTAGCTCAAATAAATTCATTAAGATAAAGTAGTCAATATTCAAGCCTTATTAAACCTGCTTTGCAGAACATCATTCAATTTCCATTGATAGCTCTTTGATTCAAGTATCAGTAGTTCCGAACTGCGACTGTTAATGGTTAAAATGTATTGTTGGTCTCACCTATAAAAGCTATTAATAAAATTTCTGAGTACCTCGCTGCCGGTTGGAACGGCGAGTTCAAAGGCAAACCCATGCCCAGTGATGTTTTTGTTTACCTCATCGAAGTGGTGAAGCCGGGTGGAAAGTCCTCAAGATTGGTAGGCGACTTGACGTTGATGCGTTAGTTTCGTGGCCTACCTAATTTTTGAAAACCGGACGACCACGGTAGTCCGCCAAACGGTACATTTGCCCCATCAAAATCCATTTTCATGAAAAAATCAGATGTAAGCTGGAATCCCACCTACTTCGACACCTACATCAATAAGGTAGCCGACATCGAACTTTCCGAAGCCCTCGCCCAGAGCCTTGCCGACCTCAACCAACTCGACGTCAGTGCCCTACGAGCGCTCGGCGACCAGGTGTACGCTCCTGGCAAATGGACGGTGCGTGACCTCATCCAGCACCTCAGCGACTGCGAGCGCGTCTTCGCCTACCGTGCCCTGCGCTTCGCCCGCAACGATAAGACGGCGTTGCCCGGCTTTGACGAAAACCTATACGCCGAGTATTCCGGGGCAAATACCCGCCCATTGGAGCAGGTGCTGGAAGAACTCAAACTGGTTCGAAAAAGCACGATTGCACTGTTCGATACTTTCGAGGATGCCGCCCTGCGCCGCACGGGCGTCATGTTCAATTCGGAACTGCCCGTACTCGCATTTGGCTACACGATTGTTGGCCACCAAATCCACCATTTTGGTATTTTGAAGGAGCGGTATTTGCCGTTGCTCAACGCATAATTTTTACCATGAAAACGAAAAACACCCGCACCGAAGGCAGCCGCTACTACCCGAAGCGCTACGACTTCGACCCCAACACCCGCAACGCCATTTTGGACGAAGGGCTGGTCTGCCACGTATCGTTTGTCATTGACAATCAACCGTTTATCATCCCCACCAGTTACTGCCGGGTGGAGGATACGATTTACCTGCACGGCTCGGTGGGCAGCCATTTTTTCATGCAAATGGCCAAGGGCATTCCGGTCTGCGTGGCGGTCACGCACGTGGATGGGCTTGTGCTGGCCCGCTCCGTGTTCCACCACTCGATGAACTACCGCTCGGTGGTCGCCTTTGGCAAAACCCGACTCGTGGAAACGGAGGAGGAGCGCTGGCTGGTTGCTGAAAAATTTACGGAACACGTCATCCCGGGCCGCTGGGCCGATGCCCGCCCGCCCAACAAGAGCGAACTGAAAAAGACCATGTTCATCGCCGTGGAGATGGAGGAAGCCTCCGTCAAGTTCCGGGCGCATGGCGTCGTGGACGACGAGGAGGACATGGGCATGGAGGTCTGGGCAGGGGTGCTGCCGCTGAAGCTCGTACCGCAAGCACCAGAGCCAGACGAGGCTGGGGTGGAGGGCATCGAAGCGCCGGATTATGTGAAAAATTATCGCAGAGGCTGACCCCCTGAAACCAGAAACCCAAAACCAACGGATGTTATGACCAAAAACCCGGCTTTTGTCAAATGGCTTATCCTCATCTCGCTCTCGCTCACTTGGGGCAGCAGTTTTATCCTGATAAAGAAAGGGTTGGTCGGGTTTGGCTTCGTGGAAGCGGCCAGCATCCGGTTGATGGCGGCAGGTGCGGCGTTCCTGCCCCTTGGCATGTGGCACTTCAATAAGATTCCCCGTGAAAAATGGCCTTATTTGTTCCTGATTACCCTGATTGGGATGTTCATCCCGGCCTTTCTTTTTTGCTTGGCGCAGCAGCACGTGCAAAGTTCGGTGGCGGGAATTTTAAATGCGCTGACGTCGGTTTTTACCTTCGTTTTTTCCATTTTCTTGTTCAAAAAAACCTACAAAATCAGCCATGTTTTGGGCTTGTTGCTCGGCTTGGCATCTGCCGTGATGCTCATTCTTGAGCGCTCCGATGCTGCATTCACCTTAAATATTTATGCTGGTTTGATTGTCCTCGCCACGATTTTTTATGGCTTGAACATCAACCTTATCAAGCACCACCTTCACGATGTCCCAGCTATTTCATTGTCTGCCGTTTCGGTTTCCATCGGCGGTTTGATGGCCTTTTTGTTCGTCTTTCTACCTCGCCATGAACACTACGCCATGACCGAGGACAAGTGGTGGCCATTGGTTGCCTTGATTACGCTGGGTATTTTGAACACGGGACTTGCCACGGTGCTTTATTACAAACTCATCAAAATCACCTCTGCACTTTTTGCCAGTTCGACCACCTTCGTCATGCCCATCGTGGCGGTGATGTGGGGCCTGCTCGACGGGGAACTTTTCACCTGGGTGCATGCCCTCAGCATCGTTGGCATCTTGACGGCAGTTGTGCTGATACGGAAGGTTTAAAAATGCACCACACAGAACACGGAGAACACAGAGCGATAGGTGTTTGATTCAAAACCCTCCGTGCCTTCTGTGTCCTCTGTGGTCCATAATCGTCTTCACATTCCAGTAAGTCACTGCTTCCTCACCTCCTTCGCCATTTTTCGCACCTCATCCACCCGCTGGTAAAAGACGATTTCAATGCGGCGGTTCATCGAGCGGCCCTCCTCTGTTTCGTTGGAGGTTTTTGGTTCAAAATCGCCCCGGCCCGCGGCGGTGAGCTGGACGCCGTTCATGTAAAAATCACGGGTCAGCGACTCCGTCACGGCCACCGCCCGGCTGGTGCTGAAGTCGAGGCGGTTCTTGAATCCCTTAATGCCGGACTGGCTGTCTGAGTGTCCAACGACCTGGATTTGCAGCTCCGGGTGGTTGTTGAGTACCCGTGCGATTTTATCCAGCACGGAATTGGTTCCCTTCGTAAACAGGTCGGTGCCCGGCTTGAAAAGCTGCTTTTCTGAAACAACGAGGTAACCCCGATAGTCTTTGTGCTCGTAACCAAAATCCTTTGGGGGAAAGTCGAGAAAGGCGGCTTTGAATTCGTTCAAAATAAAGTCAATTCCATCCTCTTGTTTTTGCAAGGTCGTGCCGAAGTTGTTGATAACCTGCTCTTTTTCAGCGAGTTGTGCATCACGGAGCCGCACCTCCTCGTTCAGCGACTGCTGGGTTGACGACGACTGTTTGCCGAGCCTTTCGATTTCTTTTTCCAGCTTTTTTATCTCAAAAACATGCTTGTCGAAAATCTCCCGCAGGGCGTTTCCTTCGCCCGTTTTTTCGGCGAGGTCGAGTTTCAGGTGGCCAACTTCCCGGCTGAGTTCGAGGTTGCGCACATTGAGGAAGTGCGAGAGGCTGTCCCGGTTTTCTATTTCTGTGAGGAATTTCTTTTTGCCGACGCAAGCGGTGTTTAGCGAGCAAATGGCCAGCAACATAACTGGAAGGGAAAGCAGGTAAGCGTTATTTTTCATGGTGTTTATTTTGAGCATCAAAATTAAAAAACAAACCTGCCAGCGTATCATCACTGGCAGGTTTGCTTTTTTGGAAAAATGTGGTTTGTGGTTTATTGCAGCCTGAAACTGGCCGCTCCCAACATGCCGATGTCGGTGTAAACCGATACCCGGTAGAACCCTGCCTTGAGCTTGTCTTCTAGGTCGTGTGTAAATGTAAGCCGCTGATTTTCAACGACATCTGTTTCTTTTTTCTGCACAGCCAGCAAGTCCATTTGTTGGCCATTGACGGTCACCTTCGCCGGAATTGGGTTGGACATTTTGATGGGCGTGCCCTTGTCGTCGGTGATGACGAGGTACAGCGGTCGCAGCCCCCGGAATTCGGGCTTCACTTCCGTCAGGTCGAAGCTGACGAGGATGCGGCGAGCACGGCCTGCCTTGGCAGTGGCCTTTGGCCGCTTGCGCTCCACCTCCACCCGGAAGGCGCTGGCCTTGAAATTGGACAGCGTAAGTTTTTTCATCTCATCTTGGATGGTTTTGTTGAGGTTGGCAAGTGCATCGTTCTCAGATTTTGAACTGGCGAGGTCGGTGGTTAGCTGCCCGGTGACCACTCGCAAGCTGTCATTTTCTGCTTGGAGGTTCTTGATGTTGCCTTCGAGGTTGGCCTTGGCCTTGAGCAGGTGCTCGATTTGCAATTTCAGGTTGGCCGTCTCGTTGGCGTTCTGTTTCTTGATTTTGGTGATTGCTGCGGATTGCGAAGCGATGGTTTTCTCCGCCGTCACCACGGAACCTTGCAGGTTTTTGTTCTCCTCGGTGAGCACAGTGTAAGCCGTTTCAAGGCTGTCCACTTGGTGCTGGAGGTTGTCACGGAGGCTGGTCAGGTCGCCGACCTGGCCAGTGAGCGCCTCGTTTTGAGAAGCGAGTTCCTTTTTTTTGTTGTTGGTGTTGTAGCCCCAGTAACCGAGGCCGATGAGGCCAAGGAGCAGGAGGATGACGAGGATTAGCAAGCCTTTTCTAGTGTCCATTTTTTGAAGGATTTAAGGATGAAGGATGTTGGATTTAATGGGTAGTTCTGTACTGCCCGAAAGCTAAACATTAAATGGCAAAAATAGGCTTGATTTTGCGTTGGGCAAGGCGAGAACATGGATTTTCACCAAATTTTAATCAAAAGATTAAAAAGCCAAAAAGGCGTTGGCTTGTCGTTCGATGGCCGTGAGGGTGCCGGCATCGGTGATATTTCCTTGCTCGTCCAGCAATTTTTCGATGCTGGAGATGGGTAGGACTTGGGGAAGCACCACCGTGCCGACGTGGTGGAGGATGCCCGTGAGGTGTTCAATGCCACGAAGATTGCCCGCCCGGCCGCTGGCCACGCCGACGAGCGCTGCTTTTTTGCCAAAAAAACTGGCCTTGTACTCCCGAATGGAACAGGCGTCGAGGAAGAGCTTGAGGACACCTGGGAAGCCGCCGTTGTACTCTGGTATCACGTACACAAACTTGGTTGCGGGCAAAATGTACTCGTCTTGCAGGGCCGCAAGGCTGGGCGACTGCGCCCCTTTTTCGTACATGTCCGGGTGGAACCAGTTGTGAGGGATGTTCTCAAGTGCCAGCAGTTTCACTGGCTCATCGGTCTTTGAGCTGAGCAGGTTGAAATAATGGTTGGCAAAATGCAGTGCTTCGCTGTTGAATCGGTTTGTGCCTGAGATGACGGTGATCATGCTGTTTTGAAAGAATAAGTGCAAGGCGAAAGTAAAAAGTGTCGTTCCGTTCACTCTGGCCCTCTGCGAAAATTCACCTCAAAACAAGTTTTTGCGGCAATGGTTTAGGTTTGATTTTTTCAGTGCTCACCACTTCTGCCCTGGGTAGGCCCGCTGCAAGAACTGCATTTCTGCGAGGATGAAACCCAGGTGCTCAGAGTGGTTGCCGTCCTTTCCGCCCGACTGCATCCATGCACCAACAGGGGCCGTGAGGTTTGCGGCGGTGAGCACTTCGGCCATTTTTGCCTCGATTGATGGTTTTATTTTGGTCAAATCAACCCCAATGCCTTGGCTGGCCATGGTTTTTTCAACTTCGTTGGGCGTGGAGAGTTCACCGGAAAAGGTCCAGAGGTCTTCGATGGCACCTTGCATCTTGGCATGGCTGACTTCGGTGCCGTCGCCGAGGTGCAGCATCCACTCTGAACTGAAACGGAGGTGGTAGGTGATTTCCTTCAGCGATTTTGCGGCGTAGCCGGCCAGCCACTCGTCTTGGCTTTGGGACAACACCTGGCACATATAATAATGGTAGCTGTCAAAAATGAACTGCCGCACGATGGTGTGGGCAAAGTCGCCGTTTGGCTGCTCCACCAGCAAGGAATTCCGAAATTCCCAAGCATCACGCAAATAAGCGTAGTCGTCCTCGGTCTTGCTTGCCCCATTGGGGCCCAGCCCTTCCAGTTCGGCTATGCGTTGGTATAGGCTGCGAGCCTGTCCGGTGAGGTCGAGGGCGATGTTGGTCAGTGCTATGTCCAGCTCCATTTCGGGAGCATGGCCGCACCATTCGCCGAGCCGATGGCCGAGGATGAGGGCGTTGTCGGCGAGTTGAAGCAGGTATTCTTTCATGAATTGAAAATGGAAAATGGAGAATGGAAAATGGAGGACTGAAATATCAGCCTGCCATTTTCAATTCTCCATTAATTACATGTGCGTAACCTCATCTGGCACGTTGTAAAACGTCGGATGACGGTAGATTTTGTCCTTTGCTGGCTCGAACAATGGGTCGGAGTCGTCGGGGTCGGAAGCGGTGATATGCTTCGATTCGACAACCCAGATGCTCACGCCTTCGTTGCGTCGGGTGTAGAGGTCACGAGCATTTTCGACCGCCATTTCGGCGTCGGAGGCGTGGAGGCTACCTACGTGCTTGTGGCTGAGGCCGCTTTTGCTGCGGATGAATACCTCCCAGAGTGGCCATGTATTTTTCATGTGCTGCGATTGTTGAATTGTTGATTGTTGAATTGTTGGGGTGCGTGTTTCAACAAAGCACCAAGGGTTAAGCTGCTTTCACTGCTGCTTCGGGTGCGAGCTTGCGCTGCTCCTTTTTCTCGGCGTAGGCGATGGCGGCATCCCGCACCCAAGCACCGTCTTCGTAAGCTTTCACCCGGGCCTGCAAGCGCTGGCGGTTGCAGGGGCCGTTGCCCTTCACCACGCTCCAGAATTCGTCCCAGTTGATTTCACCAAAATCGTAGTGGCCACGGGCTTCGTTCCAGCGGAGGTCGGGGTCGGGTACGGTGAGGCCGAGGTACTCGGCCTGTGGCACGGTCACGTCCACGAACTGTTGTCGCAGTTCGTCATTGGACTTCCGTTTGATTTTCCACTTCAGGGCTTGGTCGGAGTGGGTAGATTCGCTGTCGCTTGGGCCGAACATCATCAATGAGGGCCACCACCAGCGGTTGAGGGAGTCCTGCGCCATGGTTTTTTGTTCGGGCGAGCCTTTCGCCATGGCTATCATGATTTCGTAGCCTTGGCGTTGGTGGAAGCTTTCTTCCTTGCAAATGCGCACCATCGCACGGGCGTAGGGGCCGTAAGAGGTGCGGGTGAGCATGACTTGGTTCATGATGGCGGCTCCGTCCACCAGCCACCCGATGGCACCGATGTCGGCCCAATTGAGGGTGGGGTAGTTGAAGATGCTGGAGTATTTGGCTTTTCCAGTTAGCAGTTGCTGAACGAGGTCGTCCCGATCGGCTCCGAGGGTTTCGGCGGCGGAATAGAGGTACAGACCGTGGCCAGCTTCGTCCTGTACTTTGGCGAGCAGGATGAGCTTGCGGCGGAGGGATGGTGCCCTGGTAATCCAGTTACCTTCGGGCAACATCCCCACGATTTCTGAATGTGCGTGTTGGGAAATTTGGCGAATCAAGGTCTTCCGGTAGGCGTCCGGCATCCAGTCCTTTGGTTCTATTTTGGTTTCGTCGTCTATCTTGGACTGGAAAATTGTTTCAAAATTCAAGCTAGTCATAATTTGGTAAGGCTGAAGTAGAAAAATACAATTTTCGTGGACAAAGATAATATCTTTTTGGCTAGGTGGGCGAACAAGTGTTCGGGAAAATTTAAATTTTGATTGAGAATCTTGTTGATTGCGTATTTAGATTCTAGGTTTTAGGCCATGTGGCTTTTGCCAGCGTTTCGCCTTACGGACACCGACAAGTCGAAAAAGTCGTGTTATTTTTTCCGTTGCTAAAGATTATTTTTGACGTTTGAAAGTTGTACCTATATTTGCCTTGACTACCAAACATTCTTGAGTAGTTCCGTGTTTTTAAGTTTAAATGAAGGCTGTTAGATTTATACCCAACAGATTTTAAGTGTTAGATGCTTTGTAATTTTTCCTTGCTTACCTACTTATTCAGCCAAATTGTAAAACATTTTTAGTGTCAAATTAAAGTGCAGCTATGTCGTAGCCTGTATTTGTAATTTGAAAAATCACATCCATGTGATAGCGTAGACCATAGTGAAGGTCTATGTTGCCGTTTGTTCTCGAAATTCGATTACGGAAGTATTTTATTTGTTAACCAAGGATTAATTCAAACAAATGACAGCACAAAACAACAAACAGGTGGAATTAGTGAACCACCTAGCTTTTAAATTGAGGGAAATGGGGGTGGTGCATTTGAAATTGGACGATGCTCCGATGCCAGACAGGCGGATAGTGAAAATTGGCGGCCAGGATATTCTCAATTTTTCCTCTTGCAACTATGTTGGCCTTGAAACCGACGAACGCCTAAAGCGGGCCGCCATCGAAGCAATCGAGCGGTATGGCACCCAGTATTATTGTGTAAGAGCCTACACCTCCCTGAGTTATTACGAAGAGTTGGAAGCTCAGATGAAGGAAATTTTTGGGTATCCTTCTATTGTCATGCCAACAACCATGTTGGGTCACCTCTCCTGCCTCCCTTCCTTGGTGAGCAACGAAGATGCGGTCATTCTGGATCACCAAGTCCATACAAGCGTAAACATGACTTCCAAGATTTTGAAGGCGAACGGTACGCATGTGGAGGTGGTGCGCCACAGTCGGATGGACTATCTGGAAAACCGAATCCTCAAACTCAGGAACGAATACCGAAAAATCTGGTACTTGGCCGATGGCGTTTATTCCATGTACGGCAATATTGCCCCGATGGGTGATTTGTACGAGTTGATGCAGCGGTATGAGCAGTTTTATGCGTACATAGATGATTCCCACGGGATGAGCTGGACGGGCAAACACGGCTCAGGAACGGTATTGGATGGAATGCCCTTTCACCCACACTTGGTGCTTGTCACATCGCTTGGAAAGGCCTTCGGTGCATCGGGTGGGGTTGCGGTTTTTCACGACCAGGCGACAAGGGAGTTGGTGAGAAACACAGGCAGCCCTCTCATTTTTACGGGGCCACTTCAACCAGCAACATTGGGGGCTGCGGTTGCGTCAGCAAAGATCCACCTGAGTGACGAGATTGTTGGGTTGCAAAACCGATTGAAAGGGAAAATTGAATATTTTGCAAACAAGGCAAAATCACTCGGCTTGCCCATCATCAGCAAAGACCAAACACCTATTTTCTTCCTTGGCGTTAGCCGTTTTGAAGTTGGTGGAAAACTTGTCAAGGCATTGCTTGATAATGGATTTCTCTCATGTATTGCCTGTTACCCAAGTGTTCCTTACAACAATACCGGCATCAGGTTCTTGTTGACCTTGAGCCATTCTGAAGCGGACATAGACAACCTGCTTGAAACTATTGCTTACTTGTTGCCCGACATCCTAGAGTCTGAGGATTTTACCATGGAGCAGATATGGAAGGCATTCAGTAAGGACGAGCGGGTTTATAGTTTGCAATCTGCCTAGTTCTACTTTGTTACTTTAGAATATTGAACATATCACTTTGGAAAGTAGGGGGTTTGGGGGCGGAACGCCCCCAAAGGCTCCCTCCCCCGACGAGCCGCCGAAGGCGGCGAGGAGGGGAAATGGCAGTTTTGATAAAGTTTTGGCGGCGCATCGCCCCACTTGGATAGATTTTTTTTTAAAGTAACAAAGTAGAACTAGTTGGCAGAAATATTGCATTACCGGGGTTGAGCCATTCGAATCAACCACTAATTAATGCTGTATCTTAATCGATTTTTCCATTTTTGTGGAGAGAAATACGATGAATATTTCATAGCTAGAAATCTCACTGTTTCTCCTTTGAGCCTTCGTAAAGCACGGGTGCTTGTCTTCTTGCATTTGTTCCTTATTGTCATAGCTGGTTCTTTTGAAATAGCGAATTCCCTTTATCCAGGAGTTGATAGCCCAGCAACCTTGGTTGGGGTATTAATTGGGGCGGTACTCACCTTTATTTTCAAGCGTTTCGGCAATTTGGGGGTTTCTGGCAACTTATTGGCCTTTTTTCTTTTCCTGCTATTCTTGGAATCTGTTTTTGCTACTGGTGGACTGTATTCAGACAATTTGCTTTGGATGATGGCGACTCCGCTCACTGCCTTGCTTTTTTCAAACGCTAGGTCTGGAATGGTTTGGCTCGGGCTGCTCGTTGGGGTAACTTTTTGGCTGTACTTTCTCGATTTCCAAAACCCTGGTTTCTACAGGAAACAGACAGAGGAACTGGATGGGCTGTATTACTTAATCACTTATAGCGGCCTGTTCATCATGCTGATTGGCATTGTCCTGATTTTCGCCACCGGGCAATCCATGATTATCAGGGCATTGGACGAAAAACAAAAGGAGCTTACCAAACAAAAAGCTGAACTCTCCCGCCAAACTCAGGCGCTCATCGTGGCTGAAGAAAAACTAAAGTCCATCAATATAGAGCTGGAACAATTTGCCTATTCTGCATCGCACGACTTGAAAGAACCGCTTCGCATGATAGGAAGCTACGTCAACCTTGTCAAACGGAAACTCGGCACCGACCTCGACAGCAACACCGTGGAATACATGCGGTTCATCACCGACGGTGTGAATCGGATGGAAAAAATGCTAAATGACCTATTGCTCTATTCCAGATTGGGTCGAAACGATGTGCAACTAAAGGATTACGACCTCAACGATACCTTGTTGGTCGTCATGCAGAACTTGATGTCTTCGATGGAGCGAACCGATACTGCCATTTATGCCAACAATTTGCCGGTAATCCGCTCGTCGTCCGTCGAGATGATTCAGCTTTTCCAAAACCTAATCTCAAATTCCATCAAATTCCGAAAGCCCGGCATGCCCCCTGTCATTGGCATAACCTACCACGAGGAGCCTGACCGCCACCGGTTCATGTTTATGGACAATGGGATTGGGATACCAGAAAAAAGCAGGCAAAGCGTCTTCAATATTTTTGAACGCCTCCATTCCATTCAGGACTACGAGGGTAGCGGGATAGGGCTTGCCACTTGCAAGAAAATCGTGAACAACCTGGGCGGC